>NZ_CP186327.1:634187-1268375 GCF_049332655.1 Sinomonas sp. P47F7
TCGAGGAACGCGCCCATCGTGTCCGGGTAGACGCGCAGGATGCGGTGCAGTTCGGGATGCCGATGCTGGTCGCGCACGAACTGCCCCCGCAAGGAGTGGAACTCGATCGGGCCGAAGGGCCGGCTGAGCCGGAGGTTTCCAGCCGGATCGGTTTCGAGGTGGAAGTACTGCCCGTCCCTGTCCACGACGCAGCGGGTCGACTCGGGCCGCTGGCCCGACCCAACGAGCGCCCCGACGTCGCGATAGCGCCGGAATACCCCGGCGTCGTCGAGGACGACGAGGGGAACTGTGCTCGAGATGATGTTCATGGCTGTCCTCCCGGGACCCGCCCGCGGGGCGCGAGTGGTCGCAGAACCATGACAACACCGGCGCGACGCCGCGAACGGGCCCTTGACGGAATCCCAACGCCCCGCCGTCGTCCTTTGACGCGCCCTTTGCGCGCGGCACCCGGCGCCGCGCGCCCGCCCCGCGCGCCCGCCCCGCGCGCCCCCGTGCATCACTGCTCGGCCCCTTCCGCGCGCGGACGCCGCTACGTACGCTCGGGAGCACAAGGAGGTGATCCGCCATGAACGCAGTACAGGGCGATCGGATCGTCATCCGAGGCCGAACCGTGGAGTCCCACGATCGGCACGGTGAGATCATCGAGGTTCGCGGAGACAACGGCGAGCCGCCCTATCTGGTCCGGTTCGACGATGGCCACGAGTCCGTCGTCTTCCCCGGCGGCGACTTCGTCGTGGAGAAGGCGAGCACCTGACGGTGCGCGCGCTCGGGGACCTCATGGAGGTCCTGCGCCGGCCCGGTCCCTGGTGCATGGTCCACGCGGAAGTGAGCACGGGAAGCGTTGCGACCCTCGGGCGCGCAGACACCCTCGGCCAGGTGATCGCGCGCGCCCTCTCGAGGGCCGGGGCCGCCGATCCGGACGCCCGGGCCGCGGAGGGCGTCGACTGGACAGCGGAGGGGGCTGCGAGCCCGGCGTCGCGCTTCGTGCTGATCCACGGTGGCCAGGTCGCCGTCAATGAGGTGCTGCCCGGCGCGCCCACCCAGCCGTTCGTTGAGATCGCGCCCATTCCGGACCTGCTCCCGCTCGCAGCGGTTCGCGGCTCCGACGTCGACTATCTCGTGGTGGAGGCCGAGCGCGCGGACGCTGAAATCAGTCGGCACCGCGCGTCGGCGGCGCGGTCGGCCGTCCGCCACGAGGTCCACGGGATCACCGAGAACATCACGAAGGTGCCGCTCGGCGGCTATTCGCAGGGGAAGTACCAGCACCGCACGGAGGAGATCTGGCGCCGCAACGGGGCGGACGTCGCCGCCGAGGTCAATCGCCTCGTCGACGACGGCGGCGTCCAGCTCGTGGTGCTCGCGGGCGACGAGCGGGCCCGCACGAAGGTCCGCGGCGCGCTGAGCGAGCGCGCCCTCCGGCTCACGCTCACGATCGACATGAACTCGCTCGCGCCCGGCGGGGGCCGCGCCCGCTTCGAGGAGGAGGTGAGCGCCGTCGTCGCCGGCGTTGCGGCGCGCCGGCAGCGCGAGACGCTCGAGCGGCTCGTCGCCGGGCTCGGCAGCCAGGCCGCGGGCGACTGGTCCGAGACGTTCCGCGCGCTCCAGGAGGGCCGGGTCGACACGCTGCTGCTCTGCCCCTCCGCGGCGGAGGGGAAGCGGCTCGTGGCCCTTGGCACCGAGCCATGGCTTGCGGAGACGGAGGACGGCGCGATCGGCGCCCCCGTGCTCGGCCTCGCCGGCACCGCGGCGACGCTCCTGCGGGCCGCCGTGCTCACCCGCGCGGAGACCGTGCTGTACCCGGCGGGGATGCTCGACGGCGATGTCGCCGCGGCGCTCCTGCGCTGGTAACGCTCGTCGTCGAGGGCCCAGCCCGCGCCATGTGGTCGGTGATCCCCGGCGTGATGACTATCTTGTAAACATCGTGACACATCTGATTTTTCCCCTTTCACATGTTGGTTAAATCCGGATAGGTTGAGCGTGCCTCACCTGTCCGCCCCGCTGATGCTGGGCGGATTTCTAACCATCGCTTGAAGAATGGGGACCAAGCTATGTTGAAGAAGGCATTCGCCATACTGACTTTGTCCGTTGCGGCCTTAGTCGCGGTACAGCCCGTCGCCGCGAGCGCCGCGGGACCGCTGCCAGCGGCCGGTCCACTGCCCGCTGTCGGATCCGGGCCAGCCGCGAACCGCGCGCAGGACGATGACCAAGGGCAGGACGAGGGGTCCGGCCAGGGCGATCAAGGGCAGGGCTCCGGCCAAGGCGACGACCAGGGCCAGGACGAGGGCGGCGGGCACGGCGGCTACGTGCCCCGCGGCAGCATCGCGATCACGGGTCTGCCCATCCCGGGCGGAACGATCACCATCATCTTCGCGCCCGGTTCATTCCGCCCGGGCGAACGCGTGACGATCATCCTTGGCGGTCCCAACGGCCGGCGCATCACGCTCGGCGCCGTCGGGGCCGAGGCGCCGACCTTCGGCAAGGCGGCGTCGGCCGACGGATCGCTTAACGTCGCGATGACCCTGCCCCATGATGCCGCGGGAACGCAGACGGTCACCGCGACGGGGGCCACCTCCGGCAACGTCGGCACGGCCGCAACGACCGTGGTGCCTCAGGACGCGGCGCCGAACCCGGCGCGGGTGAGCCTCGCCGCCGCGGACACCACGCTCCCGCTGCCGTTGATCTGGGGCGGGGCCGGGGCGCTCTTCCTCGGGATCGCGTTCGTGGCGATGCGTGCCTTCGTCCGGAGGCAGCGGCCGAGCGCCTGACGCCGCGACCCTCATCGCCCGCTATCCGGATTCCGACCAGGTTCGAAAGGCCGTCGTCGGCGTGTCGGGGGTGACACGCCGATGACCGGCCCAGCTACGAGTCAATCCCGGTCGGAAACCGGAGCATCCGAGCGACTTCGGCGACGAAAGCCTCGGGCCGATGCACCACCTCGGCATAGCCGTAGCGAAAGACCGGGTGCCCGCGGAGCTGAGCAGCCCTGTCCCGGCGCCGGTCCTTGTCCCGCTGCCCCCGCTCCTCGTGGCTCTTTCCGTCGAGTTCGAGGATCAGCCATCCCTCGACGAGCTGATCGACCCAACCGACGCCGTCGATCTCGACCTGAGCCTCGACGTGAAAGCCCGCTCGCCGAAGGTGGGTCCTCGCGAGCGTCTCGATGGGCGATTCCGCACCCGTGTCGACGAGGTCCAGGACGGCGCGGGCCGGCGCGTTCCGATTGCCTGGCAGGCGCTCGCGAAGGAAGTCGAGGGAGAGGCCGCGATGCATGGCGGACTCCGCTACGAGGAGCGCCTCCAACTCGGGCAGACAGCGGAGCGCGTGCAGCACCACATCGGCGAGCCCGGCGACCGGCGCGTGCTCATCAGGCGGCACCCAGCTGTCGCGGTGGATGATCGCGTTCGGCGCGTCCGCCCCCGTCTGCCGCAAGAGGTGGAACTGGTTCGGCCTCTGGCCCGGCGGCGGGAGCGTCCACAGGCCGTAGAAGCTCGCGGCCGAGGCGCAGGTTAACAGCGACCGAGTCCGCCGGGCCGCGACGAACGCCCGGTCGGCGTCCGGGAGCGCATAGAGCCCCTTGCGAACGCGGACAAGTTCCCCGCGTACGACGGCGGCGCGCACCTCACGCTCCGAGACTCCCCTTTGGAGGAGGTCGCGCAGGCGGCAGACTCCGTGGAACATGCGCATGACGTGGCCCAACCGGCCGGAATCCCCCATGGGTCCATCCTCGGGCCCGGCCAACCGGCCCCGCAGCCGGCCTCGGGCCTCTGTGGACAACTCGGCCCACGGATTCCGACCGGCTTCAAACGTCAACAAGCCGTGTCGGGCCGCAACGCGCCGAGGTGATGCCGTCGGAGGCCGTCAATCCCGGTCGGAATCAGGGGGCGGGCTCGGTCAGCAGCCCTCGGGGCCGCACGCCTCGCCGTTGAGTTCCTCGGAGCCCACCATCACCAAAGGGTTCGACTCGCGCCACGCGGTGTCGAGGGCCTGCGCGAACAGCTCGGTGGGCTGCGCGCCGGAGACGCCGTACTTGTTGTCGAGCACGAAGAACGGCACGCCCTGGATGCCGAGCGACTGCGCCTCACGGATATCCGCGTGGACGGCGTCACGGTACGTCCCGGCGTCGAGAGCTTCGGTGATGTCCGCCTCGGCGAGCCCAGCTGCGACGCCCACCTCGACAAGAACCTCCCGGCTTCCGATGTCTTGGCCCTTCTCGAAGTGAGCCGAGAGCAGCGCCTCTTTGACGCCGTCGGCCGTGTTCTTGGGACCCGCGCCGGTCCCGGCGCCCGCCGCGTCCACAGCCTTGGCGAGGTGGATGAGCTCGTGTCCCGCGAAGGAATTGGCGACGACGACCTTGCCGAAGTCATAGGCGAGGCCCTCGCGCGCGGCCACCTGGGCGACGTGCCCGAACATCTGCTCGACGCGGGCCGGCTGCAGGCCCTTGCGCTGGCTCAGGTACTCGAGCTCGGTGCCGTCGTAGTGCTCGGGGAGGCTCGGGTCGAGCTGGAAGCTGTGCCACGTGACCGTCACCTGGTCCTTGTGCGGGAACTCCGCAAGGGCCTTCTCGAAGCGGCGCTTCCCGATGAAGCACCACGGGCAGGCGATATCGGACCAGATGTCAACGTTCATGAAACCTTCAAGTTCTCGGCGCGAGGGGATATTCCCCGAGCATGAGTCTGTTGTTGGGGCCGGCTTGGGGACAGACTGACACCGTGACTTTCGAACTCACGGAGGACCAGCGCGCCCTCGTCGACACCGTCCACGACTTCGCCACCGAGAGGCTCGCGCCCCACGCCCTCGAATGGGACGCGCAGAAGCATTTCCCCGTCGACGTGCTCCGGGAGGCGGGCGAGCTCGGGCTCGGCGGCATCTACGTGGGGGAGGAACACGGCGGGGCCGGGCTCCTGCGGGCGGACGCGGTGCTCATCTTCGAGGAGTTGGCGAAGGCCGATCCGACCATCGCGGCGTACATCTCGATCCACAACATGATCGTGTGGATGGTAGACCAGTTCGGCTCCGACGCCCAGCGCGCCGAGTGGGTCCCGCAGCTCGTCTCGATGGAGGGCCTGGGCAGCTATTGCCTCACGGAGCCGGGCGCGGGATCGGACGCGGCGGCGCTCACGTCGAAGGCCACGCGCGATGGCGACGACTACGTGCTCAACGGCGTCAAGCAATTCATCTCCGGGGCGGGGACCTCAGCCCTGTACATCGTCATGGCCCGCACGGCAGACACGGGCCATCGCGGCATCACGGCCTTCCTCGTGCCTGCGGGATCGCCGGGCCTCTCCTTCGGCCTCAACGAAAAGAAGATGGGCTGGAACGCCCAGCCCACGAGTCAGGTGGTCTTCAAGAACGTGCGCGTCCCCGCCTCGAATCGGCTCGGCGAGGAGGGCGCGGGGTTCGGCATCGCGATGAAGGGGCTCAACGGCGGGCGCGTCAACATGGGGGCGTGCTCGCTCGGCGGTGGCCAGGCCGCGCTGGAGAAGACGGTCGCCTACCTCAAGACGCGCACGGCGTTCGGCGGGCGGCTTGCCGACAAGGAGGCGCTCGTGTTCGAGCTCGCCGACATGGAGATGAAGCTCGAGGCCGCCCGCAGCCTGCTCATGCGCGCAGCCGACGCCCTCGACCGGAACGACCCAGACACCGTGCGGCTGTGCGCAATGGCCAAGCGTGTAGCCACGGACGCGGGGTTCGAGGTGGCGAACCAGGCGATCCAGCTTCACGGCGGCTATGGCTATCTGCACGAGTACGGGGTCGAGAAGATCGCTCGCGACCTCCGGGTCCACCAGATCCTCGAGGGGACGAATGAGATCATGCGGCTCATCGTGGGGCGAATGCTCGTAGGGGACTAGGGCACGGGGGACGTCGAGGGGCCGGACCGCGCAGCACCACTACGCGGTCCGACCCCTCAACTTTGTTCCCGATCGCCGGCCCCCGACCTTCGGGGTGCGTGTTGCGATTCCGCTGCCGGCGTCGGGAAGTTTGCCCCGACTACGCCGCTGACACCGTCCGTGCGGGCTCGGGCAGTCCGGCCTCGTACTCGTCCTCCTTGCCGGCGTCTTCGCACAGGTACCGCGCGTAGGCCGGGAGGGTCAGGAAGGTCGGGAACTCGGGCGCGAGGGCGACTTCCTCGAAGATCTCGTGAGCGTCCTGGAAGCGGTCGCCGTCGAAGCGCTCGAGCTTCGCGAACTCCTCCTCGAAGAGCTCCTTGACCCATTCGCGCGTGATCACTTCGCCTTCGTCCGTGATGGCGTGCGAGTAGATCCACTGCCAGATCTGCGAACGGGAGATCTCCGCGGTTGCGGCGTCCTCCATGAGGTTGTGGATCGCGACGGCGCCACTGCCACGGAGCCACGCCTCGATGTACCGGACGCCCACCTCGATGTTGTTGCGGATGCCGGCCTCCGTGATCGTCCCCGTGCACGAGGCCACGTCGATGAGCGCGCGGTCCTCCGGGGTCACGTCCTCGCGGAGGCGGTCGAGCTGGTTCGGCCGGTCGCCGAGCACCGAGTCGAACACCTCGCGGGCCACTGGAACGAGGTCGGGGTGGGCCACCCACGAGCCGTCGAAGCCGTCAGTGGCCTCGCGCGTCTTGTCGGCGCGGACCTTCTCGAACGCGATCGCGTTGGCCTCCGGGTCCTTCCGGTTCGGCACGAACGCGGCCATTCCGCCGATCGCCATCGCGCCGCGGCGGTGGCATGCGCGGACCAGCTGCTCGGTGTACGCGCGCATGAACGGCTGCGTCATGGTCACCTGGCCGCGGTCGGGGAGCACGAAGCGCGGGCCGCGGGTGCGGAAGTTCTTGATGATCGAGAAGATGTAGTCCCAGCGGCCCGCGTTGAGCCCGGCGGCGTGGTCGCGGAGCTCGTACAGGATCTCTTCCATCTCGAACGCGGCCGTGATGGTCTCGATGAGCACGGTGGCGCGGATGGTGCCCTGCGGGATGCCGAGCAGATCCTGCGCGAGCACGAACACGTCGTTCCAGAGGCGCGCCTCGAGCCGGTTCTCGATCTTCGGGAGGTAGAAGTACGGGCCCTTGCCGTCCGCGATGAGCCGCTTCGCGTTGTGGTAGAAGAAGAGGCCGAAGTCCACGATCCCGCCCGCGATCGGCTTGCCGTCGACGAGCATGTTCTTCTCGGGCAGGTGCCACGCACGCGGTCGGACCACGATCGTCGGGCGCTCCTCGGCGGGGCGGAGGCGGTACTCCTTGCCCTCGGGGGAGACGAAGTCGATCCGGTCCGTGAGCGCGTCGATGAGGTTGATCTGCCCCTGGATCACGTTGCGCCACGACGGCGTGAGCGAGTCCTCGAGGTCGGCAAGCCAGATCTTGGCCCCCGAGTTGAGCGCGTTGATGGTCATCTTGCGCTCCACGGGGCCCGTGATCTCGACGCGACGGTCCTCGAGCCCGGGGGCGGGCGGGGCCACGCGCCACGTCGGGTCGTTGCGGATCTCCGCGGTTTCGGGCAGGAACCGGGGGTCCTGGCCCTTGCGGATCGCGGCGCGGCGCTCGTGCCGGGCCTCGAGCAGTTCCTGCCGACGGCTGGCCGTGGCGCGGTGGAGTTTCGCCACGAACTCGAGCGCACCCGAGGTCGCGATCTCATGCTGACGGGCCAGCGGCTGGGCGGTGAGGGTGATGCCGTTGATGGTCACATCATCAGGGCGGGGGAAGGTGTTCATGGAAGGTCTCCTGAAGTGCGTGAAGTACGACGGCGGGAGGCGAGGCGGGCAGAACAGCTCGCCGCCCGCCGTCGTCCGTTCGATCAGTGGAACTGGCCCTCTTCGGTGGATCCCACCAGGGCAAGGGTGCTGGCGTTCGGGTTCAGCGCCGTGGAGACCAGGTCGAAGTAGCCGGTGCCCACTTCGCGCTGGTGCTTGGTCGCGGTGTAGCCGCGGTCCTCGGAGGCGAATTCGCGCTCCTGGAGCTCGACGTACGCGCTCATGCCGTTGCGGGCGTAGCCGTGGGCGAGGTCGAACATCGAGTAGTTGAGGGCGTGGAAGCCCGCGAGGGTGATGAACTGGAACTTGAAGCCCATGGCGCCGAGCTCGCGCTGGAACTTGGCAATCGTGGCGTCGTCGAGGTGCTTCTTCCAGTTGAACGAGGGCGAGCAGTTGTACGCGAGCATCTGGTCCGGGAACTCGGCCTTGACGGCTTCGGCGAACTTGCGGGCGAGCTCGAGGTCCGGGGTACCGGTCTCCATCCAGATGAGGTCCGAGTACGGGGCGTACGCCTTGGCGCGGGCGATGCAGGGCTCGACGCCGTTGCGCACCTTGTAGAAGCCCTCCGGCGTGCGCACGGGCTTGCCGTCTTCTCGGAGGATGAACTCCTGGTCCCGCTCGTCGACGTCGCTCGTGATGAGCGTCGCCGCCTCGGCGTCCGTGCGCGCGATGATGACGCTCGGCACGCCGGCGACGTCGGCCGCGAGCCGGGCAGCGTTGAGGGTGCGGATGTGCTGCTGCGTCGGGATGAGCACCTTGCCGCCGAGGTGGCCGCACTTCTTCTCGCTCGCGAGCTGGTCCTCCCAGTGAACGCCCGCGGCGCCCGACTGGATCATGGACTTCATGAGCTCGTACGCGTTGAGCGGGCCGCCGAAGCCCGCCTCGGCGTCCGCGACGATCGGCACGAGCCAGTCCTCGACGCTCTGCTTGCCCTCGGAGAACTCGATCTGGTCCGCGCGGAGCAGCGCGTTGTTGATCCGGCGCACGACGGCGGGCACCGAGTTGGCGGGGTAGAGGGACTGGTCGGGGTAGGTGTGCCCCGAGAGGTTCGCGTCCGCGGCGACCTGCCAGCCTGAGAGGTAGATGGCCTTGAGGCCGGCCTTGACCTGCTGGACCGCCTGGTTGCCGGTGAGGGCGCCGAGGGCGTTGATGTAGCCGGCGCCGTCGGCGCGGCCTTCGGTCACGGACTTCCACAGCTTCTCCGCGCCGCGGCGGGCCAGAGTGTGCTCCTCGGAGACGCGGCCCCGGAGCTTGACGACATCCTCCGCCGTGTAGTCGCGCGTGACGCCGTCCCAGCGGGGGTTCGCGGCCCACTCGAGCGTGAGGGCCTCGGCCTGCTGTTGGGGGGTCTGGGGCTGCTCGGGCTGCGCGGTCATCGCTGTCTCCTTCGACTGATCACTGACGTGAATTCACTGACCTGAATTCCTCGTGACATCAACTTTTCCGGGTCTGCAACCCCTCGACCAGAGAAAAGTGCTGGAAAGAAACGCAGATCTTCACGTATTCTCAAGAAATGTCGCGCACGAGCCCCGCCACGGCCCCCACCACGTCCTGGAGCCGCCCCACGCCGTCGTCCGCTGCCCGGAAGGGCGTCGAGACCGTCCCAGGTGCCGGCGTCGATGTCATCAGCCTCGGCCGCCGCGTCCGCCACCTGCGCAAGGCCGCGGGCCTCACGCTCGACGAGCTCGGCACCGCGGTCGGCGCGGCCGCGAGCCAGCTGAGCCTCATCGAGAACGGCAAGCGCGAGCCGAAGCTCGGGCTCCTCCAGCAGCTCGCGAGCGCCCTCGGCGTCGGCGTGGACGCCCTGCTCGGCGCGGAGCCGCCGAGCCGTCGCGCCGCGCTCGAGATTGAGCTAGAGCGGTATCAGCGCAGCCCGCTCTACGAGTCCCTCAACCTGCCCAAGATCCGCATCAGCTCACGGACGCCGGTCGACGTTCTCGAGTCCCAGCTCGGCCTGCTGCGGGAGCTCGAGCGCAAGCTCAACGAGCAGGTTGCGACGCCAGAGGAGGCGCGCCGCGCGAATGGCGAGCTGCGGCTCATGATGCGCGAGCGTGGAAACTATTTCCCCGAGTACGAGGCCGAGGCGCAGAAGGTGCTCAAGGCCGTCGGCTATGCGGGCGGTCCGCTCAGCCAGCACCTCATCTCCGACATCGCGACGCACCTCGGCTTCACCCTGCAGCACGTGGGCGATCTGCCCCATTCGACGCGGTCGGTGACCGATCTGAAGAATCGCCGGATTTATCTCACGCACAACCAGCGCTCCGACCACGACCCCCGTTCCGTGCTCCTCCAGGCCCTGGGCCACTACGTTTTGGGCCACGAGACGCCGAGCAGCTACGGCGACTTCCTCGCCCAGCGCGTGGCCACGAACTATTTCGCCGCGGCCCTCCTCCTCCCCGAGCACACGACCGTCGAGTTCCTCCAACAGGCCAAGGCCCGCAAGGAGATATCCGTCGAGGACCTCCGGGATTCCTTCGCCGTGAGCTACGAGACCGCCGCGCATCGATTTACGAACCTCGCGACGCAGCACCTCGGCATCACGACGCACTTCCAGAAGACGCATCAGAGCGGCATCATCTACAAGGCCTACGAGAACGACGGCGTGAACTTCCCCATGGACCACACCGGCGCCATCGAGGGGCAGCCCGCGTGCAAGGCATGGACGAGCCGCGTGGTGTTCGGCGTGCCGGACAAGTTCAGCTCGTACAGCCAATACACCGACACGGTCAACGGCACGTTCTGGTGCACCGCGCGGACCGAGCGCAGCGCGAGCGGCGAGTTCTCCCTGAGCGTCGGGGTGCCCTACCAGCACGTCAAATGGTTCCGCGGGCGAGAGACGACGGCGCGTGCCACCTCGCGCTGCCCCGACCCCTCGTGCTGCCGCCGGCCGCCCGGCGAGCTGAGCGAGCACTGGGCAGGCAGCGCGTGGCCCTCCGCGCGCGCCCACTCCCATCTCCTGGCGGCCATGCCGCCGGGCGCCTTTCCGGGCGTTGACGAGACCGAGGTCTACGCGTTCCTCGAGGCCCACTCGGGCGCCTGACCCCCCGGTCCCCGGCGGTTGCGGGGTCTCTGGCGCCCCGTTGTGGGGTCTTTGTCCTGACATCGACCCCGCAACGTGGGGGACGGGACCCCGCAACGTGGGGGACGCGACCCCGCAACGTTTGACAAGTCGCGTGACCAATATGACCTAAACCCCCGCGGAGGCCCGGGCACGAAGTATCGTGGCCCGCGGCCGGGGCGCAGCGGGGCGCCTGGCGGAAAGGTCTCGAACGCACCATGACGACTGCACTCAGCAGCACGCCGGCCGCGGTAACTCGGCGCGCCATTGCCAATACGCTCAAGGGCTCGGCCGGAAACCTCATCGAGTGGTACGACCTGTACGTCTACTCGGCGTTCTCCTCCTACTTTGCGACCTACTTCTTCAACGGCAAGGACCCGGTCCAGGCGCAGATCGACGCCTATCTGACGTTCGCCCTCACTTTCCTTATGCGCCCTGTGGGCAGCTGGTACTTCGGCCGGTTCGCCGACCGTCGAGGACGCCGGGCCGCCCTCACCGTGAGCGTGAGCCTCATGGGCGTCGGCTCGCTGCTCGTCGCAGTCCTCCCGGGCATCGCCCAGATCGGCGTGTGGTCGACCGTCCTCATGTACGCGTCGCGGCTCCTCCAGGGCTTCTCCGTAGGCGGCGAGTACGGCACGAGCGCCACCTACATGAGTGAGGTCGCGACGGCGAAGCGCCGGGGCTTCTTCTCGAGCTTCCAGTACGTCACGCTCGTGGGCGGGCAGGTGCTCGCGCTGCTCACGCTCGTCATCCTGCAATCGGTCCTGGGCGAGGGGGACCTCAAGGCGTGGGGCTGGCGCATCCCGTTCGCGATTGGCGCCGTCGCGGCCCTCGTGGTCCTCTGGCTGCGCCGCACGATGGACGAGACCATTCCCCAGGCGCAGGTCCGCGCGGCGGAGGCTCACGTTGCCGAGAACCAGGCGAGCGCCGAGCCCGGCACGCTCAAGCTGCTCTTCACGAAGCACTGGAAGGCGTTCGTCGTCGTCGTCCTTCTGACGATGGGCGGGACGTGCGCGTTCTACCTGTACACGACGTACATCCTGAGCTTCATGAACAACGTCTCCCACATCTCGAAGACGCAGACGTCGGTCATCAACTTCTGGGCCCTCTTCGTGTTCATGCTCCTGCAGCCGGTCTTCGGCCTGCTCTCCGACAAGATCGGCCGCCGCCCACAGCTCATCGTGTTCGGCGTGCTCGGCGCGATCTTCACGTGGCCCATCATGGCGACGCTGGCCGGCGTCAAGGACCCCATCGTCGCGTTCGTGCTCATGCTCGCTGGTCTTGTGATCGTGGTGAACTACACGTCGATCAGCGCGCTCGTGAAGGCCGAGCTGTTCCCGTCCTCCATCCGGGCACTCGGTGTGGGTCTGGGGTACGCGGTCGCGAACTCGCTCTTCGGCGGCACCGTTCCGTTCATCGGCGAGTGGCTCTCGAGCTCGGGCCACAAGGAGTGGCTCTTCACGTACGTGACGGTCACGATCGTGATCTCGCTCGTCGTCTACATCTTCTTCCTGCCGAGCAAGAAGAAGCCGACCCCGCTCGACGACGAGCTCGGCCACGCGTTCGACTACACCCGCGCCCCGTAGTACCGCCCGAGCGTCTCCGCCTTGAACTCCCAGAAGGTGCCGTCCTCGATCGCCTTTCGCGCGTCGTCGACCATGCGCACTACGAAGCGCTCGTTGTGGATCGAAATGAGCGTGTGGGAGAGGAGTTCCTTCGCCTTGTAGAGGTGCCGGATGTAGGCGCGCGAGTAGTTCTGGCACGTGTAGCAGTCGCAGCCGTCCTGGAGGGGACCCCAGTCTCGGCGGTACTTGGCGCCCGCGAGGTTGAGCCGGCCCTCGGCTGTGTAGAACGCCGAGTTGCGGGCCACGCGCGTCGGGGAGACGCAGTCGAAAGTGTCGGCGCCCGCCTCGATCGACACGAAGATGTCGTCCGGCTCGGAGATTCCGAGCAGGTGCCGGGGCTTGTCCTCGGGCAGCTCCTCGGAGCACCAGCCCACAATCGTGCCGAGGTTCTCCTTCTCGAGCGCGCCGCCAATGCCGAAACCGTCGAACGGCATGGCGCCGAGGTCCCGGCACGCCTTGCGGCGGAGGTCCTCGTACTGGGCGCCCTGGATCACGCCGAACAGGGCCTGGTACGGCTTGCCCGCGCGCTCGTCCGTGAGGCGGAAGTGTTCGGCGACGCAGCGCTCGGCCCAGCGGCGCGTGCGTTCGAGCGACTCCTCCTGGTAGCCGCGCGAGTTCTGCAGCGTGGTGAGCTCGTCGAACGCGAACATGATGTCCGCGCCGATCTTGTGCTGGACGTTCATCGAGATCTCGGGGGAGAAGCGGTGCCGGTCGCCGTTGAGGTGGCTCGTGAACCACACACCGTCCTCGTCGACGTGGGCGAGCCGCTCCTTGCCGGGGGCCACGGCGTCGTCCGCCCCGGCTGGCGCGCTCGCGGCGACGCTCATCTCGATGACCTTCTTGAAGCCCGAGCCGAGGCTCATGACCTGGAACCCGCCCGAGTCCGTGAACGTGGGCCCGGCCCAGTTCATGAACTTCCCGAGCCCGCCGGCCTCGTCGAGGATCTCCGGCCCCGGCTGGAGGTACAGATGGTACGCGTTCGCGAGCACGGCCTGCGCCCCGAGGTCGCGGACCGACTCCGGCAGGACGGCCTTGACCGTGGCCTTCGTGCCGACCGCGATGAACGCGGGCGTCTGGATCTCGCCGTGCGGCGTCGTGATCGTGCCGGTCCGGCCGAGCGTTACGTCCCCGCCTCTGCCCTTGCCGGGATCGCCCGTGAGGCGCGCGTCGACGCGGAAGGCGAACTCGGACTGGCGCGGATGGTCGGAAGGCACCATCCAAGTGTGCCGTACCGATTTACGCATCAGCGCGCCGCACAGTCCGGGCACAGCGTCGTCCCCTAATCTCATCCCAGAGCAAGAGGAGGGTCCATGAGGCATGGGGGAGGCGCCAGGCGGCGCCGGCGGCTTCCGTTCGAGCGGATCCTCGGGCGGACGGCGCGCGTACGACGGCGGCGGCTCACCCTCCTTGCCTTCGGCGCAGTGCTTCTGGTCGCCGCCGGGACGGTCAGCATGGCGGGTCTGACCGCAGGCGCGGTCCGCGCGGCCGGAACGGGGCGCGTGCCCACGCCGCCGCCGTCGGCCGTCACCCCGGTTCCCGCACGCTCGGGCGCGGCGAAGAGCTCGCCGCAGCCCTCTCAAGGGGCGGGGTCCGGCCAAGCCAGCGCGCCGCCGTCGTCCGCTGGTCAATCCGGCGCTGGTCAATCCGGCGCTGGCCAAGCGGGTGCGAGCCAATCAAGCTCCGGCGAGCCGTGGCAGGCGCTGCCGGCCGCGGCGCAGGACGTCGTCTCCCAGTTCGTCTCAGACCAAGGCGCGGCGGGCGTCGCCGTCGCGGTGTCCGCGGGGCAGAACCAGTACCTCGCGACGGTCGGGGACGCGTCGGACGGCGTCGTGTGGTCGGCGGACACGCGCTCGGCGTTCCGCAGCATCACGAAGAGCTTCGTGGGGACGGTCGTGCTGCAGCTCGTCGCGGAGGGCAAGCTGAGCCTCGACGACCCGATCTCGCGCTACGCGCCCGACCTGGCCTCGGTGCAGTACAACGGCGCGGACGCGGGGAGCCAGATCACGGTGCGCATGGCCCTCGAGATGCGTTCGGGCCTCGCCGAGTTCTCGGGCACGCAGGACTTCTCGGACCAGCTCAGCACCGACTACACGGGATCGTTCACGGACGATCAGCTCCTCGGCTACGCGTTCGCGCAGCCGCTCGACTTCGCGCCGGGGAGCGCCTACGAGTACAGCAACACGAACTTCGTGCTCCTCGGCAAAGTGGTCCAGGCCGTCACGGGCAACTCGTGGGACCACGAGGTCCAGCGGCGCATCCTGACGCCGCTCGGGCTTGGCTCGGTGGGGTACTCGGGGGCCGGCGACCCCTCGAGCAGCGACCCGTCGCGGCCCGTCGCGACGCCGTACGAGATCGATAGCAACTCGAACCTCGAGAGCCTCGCCCAGGTGAGCCCGTCCCTGTACGGCGCGTCGGGCGGGCTGTTCGGCGACATCGGCGACCTCCTGCGGTGGGGCCACGCGCTCGGCTCGGGGGCGCTCCTACCCGCATCCGTCGAGCGGCAGCGGCTCACCGCCGTCTCGCAGCCCAGCACGGACCCTGGCAGCCCGGACTACGACGCCTACGGCCTCGCCGCGGGCGAGATCGACGGCTGGTGGGGCCACACTGGGACGGGCCTCGGCTACGAATCCCTCACGATGTACCAGCCCTCCACGGGCATGACGGCCGCGATCCTCATCAACACGCAGCTGCCGAACCCCAACGGCCCGGCCATCCTCTTCAAGCAGCTCGAGGGAGCCCTCGCGGGCATCGCGGGCTAGATCCGGTGTGGCCCCTTCCGGGCTGCGTCAAACTGCGATACAAAGACGGCGGGGGATTACGCGCCCTTCGCCCTGCCGTCGCTCTTGCACCTGGGTGGCGGCCGGACGGCCGACAAGGAGGTCCTGATGTCCGGTCATGACACGCCAGCGCCCGACCAGCGCCCCAACCCCGAAGCTTCGCCCGGCGGGCTCACCCGCGACACGCCAACCCGCGGCCCCGCACGGCCCCTGCCCTACGTCATCGCAGGGATCCTGCTCGCGGCCGCGATCGTCCTGCCGCTCGTGCCGTCGCTCTATTCGTTCGATCAGCCGCGATGGGGCGGCATGCCCTTCTTCTACTGGTACCAGCTCCTGTGGGTCCCCATCTCGGCGACCCTGAGCGGCATCGCCTATTGGCTCACCGTCTCGGAGGACCGACGACGGCGGGCGGCAGTTCGCGGGGCCGGTTCGGCTGCGGCGCCCAAGGGCGGTGATGCGGCATGACCCGCGAAGTCAACTGGGTGGCACTCGCCATCGTCATCGTGCTGTTCGTCGTCGTCGCCATCATGGGCTTCATGGCGTCGAATTGGCGGCGCTCGAAGGAAGCCACGGGGCTGCACAGCCTCGACGAATGGGGCCTCGGCGGCCGCGGCTTCGGCACGTGGATCACGTGGTTCCTGCTCGGCGGCGACCTGTACACGGCGTACACGTTCGTCGCGGTGCCCGCCGCCATGTATGCCACGGGCGCCGTGAGCGGCTTCTTCGCGGTGCCGTACACGATCGTGCTGTACCCGATCATCTTCATCATCATGAGCCGACTCTGGTCGGTGTCCCACCGGCACGGCTACGTCACCGCCGCCGACTTCGTGGGCGGGCGCTACGGGAGCCGGTGGCTTTCGCTCGCGATCGCCCTCACCGGCATCGTCGCGACCATGCCGTACATCGCGCTCCAGCTCGTGGGGATCAAGTCGGTCCTCACCGTGCTCGGCCTCGGCAGCTCGAGCAACATGCTTCTGACCGACCTCCCGCTCATCCTCGCGTTCGTGGTCCTCGCCGCGTACACGTACACCTCGGGCCTGCGCGCGCCGGCGATGATCGCATTCGTGAAGGACATCCTGATCTATCTCGCGATCATCGTCGCGGTCATCTATCTGCCGATCAAGCTCGGCGGCTGGGACACGATCTTCAACGCGGCGCAGGCCAAGCTCGGCACCGTGAACCAGGCTACCGGCAAGCCCGCCGGCGTCTTCATCACGAGCCCCACGAACTTCGCGTCCTACTGGACACTCGCTCTCGGCTCGGCGATGGCCCTGTTCATGTACCCGCACTCGATCACGGGCGTCCTCGCGTCGAAGGGCCGGAACACGATTCGCCGCAACGCAGCCATCCTGCCGCTGTACTCGCTCATGCTGGGGTTCCTTGCGCTCCTCGGCTTCGTGGCGATCAAGGCCGGGACCAAGCCGATCGACCTCGACGGGTCCGCCAACCCGCAGCTCGTGGTCCCGCAGCTGTTCCTGGACGCCTTCCCGTCCTGGTTCGCGGGGATCGCGCTCGCGGCGATCGCGATCGGCGCGCTCGTGCCCGCGGCGATCATGTCGATCGCGGCCGCGAACATGTTCACGCGCAACATCTACCGCGACTTCTTCAAGCCGGACGCGGACCCGAAGACTGAGGCGAACGTCTCGAAGGTCGTCTCGCTCCTCGTGAAGGTCGGCGCGCTCGTGTTCGTCATCGCGATGGACCAGACCACCGCGATCAACCTGCAGCTCCTCGGCGGCATCTGGATCCTCCAGACGTTCCCCGCGGTCGTTGCGGGCCTGTACACGCGCTGGTTCGACCGGTGGGCCCTGCTCATCGGATGGGCCGTGGGCATCGTCTTCGGAACGATCTCGGCGTACAACGTGGTCAACCCGACCACGAAGGCCCACTTCGGCGGATCGCTCTCGCCGATCCCGGGGACGGACATCAACGTGTACATCGCGGTGACGGCGTTCGCGCTCAACCTGATTGTCGCGGTCGTGCTCACGCTCGTGTTCCGCGCGCTCAAGGTGCCGCAGGGCAAGGACCTCACGCGTCCCTCCGATTTCGGCGCCGACGAGACGGATCCCAAGGTGGTTCAGCTCGAGAAGGCGGAGCGGTTCGTCAGGCCGGGTGGCCCGCCGCCGGTCGCCTAGCCACCCACCCGTCTCGGGTACAGATGATCTGTACCCGAGACGGTGTGAGGGGCGTTGGTGTACTCGAGACGGTGTGGGGTGACGGGCGACGGCGCTGGCTTGCCTTAACGGGCGACGGCGTCGAGTTCGATCCGGATTCGACGGTCGAGTTCGTCGTCGTCGTAGACCTCGGAGCCGCCGTGCGCACGGAGATGCAGGAGCGTGTCGAGGCGGAGGATGCGCCAGCTGCGCTCCTCGGCCTCGTCCCCGGCGTTCGCGGCGCGCGTCGCCTCTTTGTCGTACAGGTTCGGCTCGTTGAGCGTGCGCTGCCGGACGCGGGCCGCCATCTGGGCCCTGAACGGATCCGTCTCGGCCGTCTCGGGCGCTCGCAGGAGCTCGCAGTACACCTCGGCGCGCCCCTCTTCGTTGCGTTCGCGGGCAAGGTGCGCCGCGAGGGCGAGCGCGGACTCGACCGACGACCAGCGGCCCGGGTTGCCGTCGAACGGAACGACCGCGAGGATGTCGGCGACCTTGAGCGAGTAGTCGGCGTCGCGCTGCCCGAGGTAGAGCTCGAACGAAAGATCGCGGAGGTCCTTGAGGCACGCGCCCGACTTCATGTTGACGCCCCTCGCGAGCCGCTCCGAGAGCTCGTGGACGGCGTGCCGTCCGGGGTGGGTCGCGTCGATGTGCCGGATGAGGTCCTCGGGATTGCCCTCGAGCGGTGGGATGAGGCCAAGCTGGGCAGCCGTGGGCCCGGTCGCCTCGCTGCGTGACTTCCCGGGAACGACGACGACGTCCCCCGTGTCGAGCGTGATCCTGGTGGGCGGGCGCTCGTCGTCGTGCGAGTCGGCGTCGAACGCCGCGTCGTCGAGGAAGGAGGTTCCGCCCGCGTCGTCGTGGCGCGGCCTCTCGTGGCCCGACTCGGGGGCGGGGGCCTCGGCCAGCGAGGCGGACTGTGCTTCGGGAGAAGCACTCGTGCCGGACGCGCCCTGGGCCTCGCCGCCGTCGTCCGTTGCGGGAGCCGCAGCAAGCTTGGGTGACTCGGTCGCGTTCAAGGGGGCCTCGGCGCCGTCACTCGGCACCTCGTTGTCGCGGGGGTTCGCGAGGCCCAGCGCCCGCCGCAGCAGATCGGCCCGGCTTCCCTCGCGCTTGGGCGAGGGGGTCTCGGGCTCGCTCGCGGCGTCCCCGGCGTCTGGCGCCTTCGGTCCCGCGAAGAGGAGGTCCGCGGGCCGGGCCGGCTTGGGAACGACGATCCGGACCACCGTTCCGTGCGCGACGCGGAGGTTCACGTGATTGTCGAGCGCAGCGAAGTAGAGCGCGGGCTGCTCGTAGTCGTCCAGCACCGCGTCCACGTCGAGGACGTTTGCCGTGGTCTCTCCGTCCGGGAGCACGAGCCGCTGGCCCGGGCTTAGTTCGGAGGCTTCGATCTCCAGTAGCCTTTCGGCTCCAGAGGGCATCGACCCGCTCGGCTCGGTGTCTGGGCTGTACTGCATGCGGAGTCCTTCAAGTAGCTGTCGGTCCGTCGCCAGTCTATAAAGAAGCGGTAACGGCCGTGCCGGAGGCGCGCCAAGGCGGCGCCTGTGAAGGGTGCGCCCCGAGCGGACTCAGCCGGGGATGCCCGCGAACGCGAGCGCCTGGCGCACGAGCTCGCCGCGGCCGCCCATGAACTCGGCCTGGACCGGGCCGCTCAGCACGTCGGCGGGGGACATCCAGGTCAGCTCGAGCGCGTCCTGGCGCGGCTGGCACTCGCCCGCCACCGGAATCACGTACGCGAGGGCCACGGCGTGCTGCCGCTCGTCGGTAAAGCCGGTCTGCGAGGGCGAGGGGAAGTATTCGACGACCGTGAACGGCACGGGGCTCACGGGAAGCTGCGGGAGCGCGAGGGGCCCGAGGTCCTTCTCGAGGTGCCGGAGCAGGGCAGCACGGATCGTCTCCTTGTAGAGCACACGGCCCGAGACGAGCGTGCGCATCATGTTGCCGTCGTCGTCCGCCTGGAGCAGGAGGCCCACCTCGTTGACGTACCCGAGAGGGTCGAGGCGGACCGGGACCGCCTCGACGTAGAGCATGGGCAGGCGGTTCCGGGCCTCATACAGGTCCTCGGGGGACAGCCAGCCTGGATACGGGTCGGGGGTGCGCACTGCCATGGTTATGTTCTACAACATGTGGCCTCGGGGCGTCATGCCCGCGAACAGGGTGCGTCCGCCGGGGAGGGGCGGCCGGTACCCTTTGGCTCATGGCCGTGGACCTTCCTGAGCTGCTCGTGCCCGACTCCGACGCGTGGCGCGCGTGGCTCGCCGAGAACCATGCCACGAGCTCGGGCGTGTGGCTCGTGCTCCACAAGAAGGGCGGCGCAGTCACGAACCTCGCCTTCGAGCAAGCGCTCGACGGCGCGCTGTGCTTCGGGTGGGTTGACGGCCAGATCGGCCGCCGCGACGACGGCAGCTACGTCACGCGGTTCACGCCGCGGGGACCGAAGAGCAAATGGTCCAAGCTCAACGTCGCGAACGTCGAGCGCCTCGAGGAGGCGGGCCTCATGACGGAGGCGGGCCGCGCCGTCGTCAATTCCGCCAAGGAGGACGGGCGCTGGGAGGCCGCGTACGCGGGGCAGGCCTCAGCCGAGGTCCCGCAGGATCTCGCCGACGCGATTGCGGCGAACCCCGAGGCGCAGGCAATGTTCAACGTGCTCACCGCCGTGAACCGCTACGCCCTCATCTACCGCACGGAATCCGCCAAGAAGCCCGAGACGCGGGCCCGGAAGATCGCCGACTTCGTGGCAATGCTCGCCCGGCACGAGACCATCCACCCGCAGAAGCGCGTGCCGTAGCAGAGACGACGCAGCCGTAGCAGACTGGACCCATGTCACAGGACACTCCCGAGGCGCGGCTGCACGCGACGGTGAAGGGGATGGTCCAAGGCGTGGGCTTCCGCTACTGGACGCGGGGCGAGGCGGATCGGCTCGGCCTCGTGGGGAGCGCGGGCAACCGCCTCGACGGCACGGTCGAGATCGTGGCGGAGGGGAATCTGGACGACGTCGAACAGCTCCTCAAGTGGCTCCAGTCCGGAGACACGCCCGGGCGGGTCGAGGGCATCGAGGCGACCATCGGGCCCGCGACGGGGGAATTCAGGCGCTTTTCGCTCTGGTGAGCGCCGGCTAGGCCCAGCCGCGGAGGTAGTCGAGCTGCGCGGCCACGGAGTTCTCGGCGGCGCGGCGCACCGACGGGTCGACGTCCGCGTACACGAGATCCGCGACGGCGCCCACCGACGCGTCGTCGCCGAGCTCGGCGAGCGCCTCGCGGATCTGATCGAGCCGCTCCTCGCGGTGCGCGAGATACGCGCGGGCCACGGCGGCGAGGTCCGGCAGGACCGGCCCGTGCGCGGGGAGCACGGTCATGGGACCGGAGGCCGCGAGCGCAAGGCCCTCGAGCCGCCGCATCGAGGCGAGGTAGTCGCCGAGCCGCCCGTCGGGATACGAGATGACGGTCGTGCCGCGCCCCAGGATCGTGTCGCCGGTCAGCACGGAGCCGTGGTCGCCGTCGTCCGCGAGAAGGAGGGAGATCGAATCCGCGGTGTGCCCGGGCGTGGCGAGCACCTCGATTCGCGCGCCAGCGGCCTCGATGACCTCGCCGTCCACGACGGCGGGCCCGCCGAGGCACAGCGCCGCGTCGAGCGCACGCACGGGCGCACCCGTGAGCCGGTGGAAGTCCGCGGCACCCTCGGTGTGGTCGGGATGGTGGTGCGTGATGAGCACGAGCTCGACCCGCCCCGCCGCGGCGAGCTCAGCGAGATGCGTCGCGTCCCGCGGTCCTGGATCGACGACGACGACGGGCACGCTCGCGTTCGCGGCGTCCTCGCCCGAGACGTCTCGAGCCGAGATGACGTACGAGTTCGTCCCGTCGAGGCTCATCGGCCCGGGGTTCGGCGCGAGCCGGTAGCGCGTCAGGGCGGAGCTGGTGACCCACATGGCCCCAGACTAGTCCGCGACGGCTAGTCCGCGATCGGGAACGCGACGCCCTCGCCGATGACCTTGAGCGCGAGGTCCATGCCGCGGCGCGCCATCGCGGCGTTCCAGTGGCGGATCGTGATGACCTCGCCGCCGCCCCGGATGCGCGGATCGAGGGGCTGGCCCTCAGGCCGATCGGAGAGCTTGATGCGCACCGAGGACTCGGGCCCGAAGTAGTCCCAGTCGAGCACGGTCCCGTGGATGGGCGATTCGCTCGCGATCCGGATCTGCTCGGGCCGCAGCATGATCTGCACGTGGCCCTGCGTCGTGGGGTGGCGCACGGGGATCGGGCCGAGCGAGCACATGGCGAGGCTGCCCTCGAGCCAGGCATCGAGGATGACGGCGTCGCCCAGGAACTCCGCCGTCGCCCGGTCCGCGGGGCGCGTGTACACGACGAAGGGGTTGCCGATCTGCGCGAGTTTGCCGCCGCGCATGACGGCGACCTGGTCGGCGAAGCTGAGCGCCTCGGCCTGGTCGTGGGTCACGAGGATCGTGGTCACCCCGGCCTTCGCGAGCACCTTCGCGACGGCGCGGCGGGTGGCGACGCGGAGCCCGGCGTCGAGCGCGGAGAACGGCTCGTCGAGCAGCATGACCTCGGGCTCGCGGGCCATCGCGCGGGCCAGGGCGATGCGCTGCTGCTGGCCGCCGGAGAGCTCGTGCGGGCGGCGCTTCGCGTACGATCCGTCGAGCGCGACCATCTCGAGGAGCTCCTCGATGCGCGTCGCGACCGCCTTCCGGCCGCGGTACTTCGAGTCCCCGAAGCGGCCGGTGTCGAGCCCGAACGCGATGTTCTGGCCCACGGACAGGTGCGGGAAGAGGGCGCCGTCCTGCGCGACGTAGCCGATGTTGCGCCGGTGCGCGGGCACCCACGCGTCCCCGGCCACGGTCTCGCCGTCGAGCACGATCCGCCCCGAGTCGGGTGATTCGAAGCCCGCGATGAGCCGCAGGAGCGTCGTCTTGCCGGACCCCGAGGGCCCGACGATCGCGGTCGTGCCGCCCCGCGCGACGTGCAGGTTGATGCCCTTTAGCACGGAATTCGTCGCGCCGCGGCGCCCGAACGTCTTGGTGACCTCCTCGATCTCGAGGTGGTGGTCCGCGGTGTCCGCGATGGACCGGGCCACTCGCGGCTCGGGGAGGCGGGACGCGAAGTTGGGGGTGGGGCTCTGTTCGGTCACTGGCCGGCTGCCTTCTTGGACTGCTGGAACAAAAGGTAGGTCATGGGTGCGGAGAGCAGGATCATGAGGAGCGCGTAGGGGGCCGCGCCCGCGTAGTCGATGCCGTTCGAGAGGTTCCAGAACTCGGTGGCGAGCGTTGAGGTCCCGGTCGGCGAGAGCAGGAGCGTCGCCGTGAGTTCATTGACGACGGCGAGGAACACGAGCGCTGCGCCGCCGGCCGCCGCGGGGGCGGCCAAGCGGAGGGTCACGCGGAAGAACGCGGCGACGGGGCGGCGTCCGAGCGCGCGGGCCGCCTCCTCGAGCTCCTTCGGCGCCTGGGCGAGACCAGCGCGCAGGCTCACGAGC
Organism: Sinomonas sp. P47F7; assembly: GCF_049332655.1. Lineage (GTDB taxonomy): Bacteria > Actinomycetota > Actinomycetes > Actinomycetales > Micrococcaceae > Sinomonas. Next base: position 656,992 of record NZ_CP186327.1, read on the forward strand.
GCGCGCGGGAGGAACAGCAGGACGTACGCGGCGACGAGCAGGAGCGTGGTCTGGTAGATGTCCGGGATCGCATGCAGCGCGACCGTGACGAACGCGAGCGCGAGGACGATGCCCGGCATCGAGCTCGTGACGTAGTTCGCGAGTTCGAGCGTCTTGCTGAGCCAGCCCGGGAACCGGACCACGAGCCACGTGAGCGGGAACGCGGCGACGACAGTCGCGAGCGCTCCGAGGAGGCCGAGCCACAGGCTCTGGCCGAGGGCCGTCGAGAGGGCGGTGAAAGCGTCGTCCTCCCAGATCTTGGCGCCGCCGGCGATGAGCCAGCGCCCGATCACCCACACGGGAACGCCGAACGCGAGCACCGCGACGGCCACGAGCGCGAGCTGCGACGGAACCTGGAAGCCGCCCAGACCCAGGCGCGTCGGCGCCGCCTGGGCGCCCGAGCCGAGCTTCGCGTAGCGCGCGTTGCCGCGGGCGCGGGCCTCGATCGCGAGCATCACGAGGCACAGCACCACGAGGACGCTCGCGAGCATGTTGCCGGCGGCCCCGTTGAACGTCGAGCGGTACTGCGCCATGATCGCGGTGGTGAACGTGTCGAAGCGGATCATGGCGAACGCGCCGTACTCGGAGAGCAGATGCAGCCCCACGAGGAGCGCGCCGCCCGCGACGGCGATGCGCAGCTGGGGGAGCACGACGCGGAAGAACACCTTCCACGGCCCGAGCCCGAGCGACGCCGCTGACTGCTCGAGCGCGGGGTCGAGCCGCGCGAGCGTTGCCGCCGTGGGGATGTAGACGAGCGGGTAGTACGAGAGGGTCGCGAGCAGCACGCCCGAGCCGAGCCCCGCCATCGACGGCACCACGGAGACCCACGCGTACGAGTTCACGAACGCCGGGATGGCGAGCGGCGCCGCGAGCAGCACGGCCCAGATCCGGTGCCCGAAGAGCGTGGTTCGCTCCACGAGCCACGCGCCGCCAACGCCGATCACGAGGCACAGCGGGACGCTGATGACCACGAGCCACACCGTGTTGCCGAGCAGTTCGAGGACGCGTGGCCGGAAGACGAGGGCGACGGCGGTGTCCCACCCGGTCGCGATCGTCATGGCGACGACGAAGCCGAGGGGGACGAGCGATATCGCGCCGACCGCGATGCTCAGGACCAGGACCGGCAGGGGGATGCGCGTGCGGACAGAGCGCAGCTGGAGCCAGCGGCGGGCGCCACCGCCCGGTCCGCCCGACGCCACGGCCGCGCCTGCCGAGACGCCGGCGGCCCCGGCAGGGGAATCCTGCCGGGGCGCCGTCACTTCGGTGCCGGCGGACGCCGAGCCTGAGCCCGGCCGCGCCGCGTGGAACCGTGGAGTCTGCTTGGTCCTGAGTGGCAAGGGTTAGAGCAGTCCTGCCTGTGTCATGAGGTCCGAGACCTTCTTCGAGTTGAGCTTCGCGGCGTCCACGGCCGGGGCCTGGAGGTCGCTCAGCGGGACGAGCTTGGGGTTGGCGGCGACGCCGGACCCCACAGGGTATTCGAAGGACGAGCCCGTCTGGAGGACCTTCTGGCCGTCGGCCCCCGTGACGAACGCGAGGAACTTCTGCGCCGCGGCCTGGTGCTTGCTCGAGGCCAGGACGCCGCCGCCCGAGACCGAGACGAACGCGCCCGGGTCCTGGTTCTTGAAGTAGTGGAGGCCCACGTTCTTCGAGTTCTCGCCCGTCTTCGCCTGGTCGCCGAAGTAGTAGTAGTGGTAGATGACCGCCATGTCGACCTCGCCGGCGTTGACGGCCTTCATGGCCGTGCTGTTGCCCTTGTAGGCCTTCGAATTGTCCTTCATGGCCTTGAGCCAGTCGAGGGTGGCGCTTTCGCCCTTGAGCTCGAGCATCGCCGAGACGATCGCCTGGAAGTCAGCGCCCGAGGGCGACGCGGCCCACCGGCCCTTCCAGGCCGAGTCCGAGAGGTCCATGAGGGACTTCGGGAGGTCGCTCTCCTTGAGCTTGGCCTTGTTGTAGACGAGGACGGTCGAGCGGGCGGCGATGCCGACCCACTTGCCGGACGACGGGCGGTAGGCCTCGGGCACGTTGTTCTTCGCGTCGGTCCCCGGGTCGGCGAAGAGGCCCGCGTTCTCGACCGCGCTCATCGCGGGGGAGTTCTCGGTGAGGAAGACGTCCGCGGGGGAGTTCTTGCCCTCTTGGATGAGCTGCTGGGCCATCTCGGTGTCGTCGCCGTTGCGGAGGTTGACCTTGATCCCGGTCGCCTTCGTAAACGCGTCGACCCACGTCTGCGTGAGCTCCTGGTGCTGGGCGTTGTAGACGGTGATGGTGTCCCCGGCGGCGGCCGTGCCGGCCGCGCCTTCCGATGTTGCCGAGCCCGACGACGACGAGCTGCCGGCACCGCCGCCGCACGCGGAGAGGCTGAGCGCGGCGACCGCGGCCAGCGCGACGCCCGCGAGGGCCTTGGAACGGATCTTCACAGAAGGTCCTTTCGTAGCTGATGAGGGCCGGCGCGGGGGCCGGCCCGAGGGTGCGATGTGGCTTCGACGTCGAGGGGCAGCGCTCATGCCTTGAGGGCAGGAACGGGAGCCTCCGTGAACGACTGTAGGTTAGCCACACCTAACCCCGGCGCGATTCTGGCCTAATTGTGGCGCAAATCACTTCAATTACGCAATTTTATCGTTACGTAATTGGTCACCTGCCCGAGGCGCCCTCGGTCTCGTCCTCCGCGTCGGGCGCCCCGCCGGGTTCCGCGGGCGGCGCGGCCTCGGCGGCCACTGCCGCCGCCTCGAGCACCATCCAGGCCTGAAGGCGGCTCGAGAGCTGTGTCGCGGGTGACGCCGTCTCGCGCCGCCCAGCCGTCTCGCGCCGCCCACCCGTCTCGCGCCGCCCAGCCGTCTCGCGCCGCCCACCCGTCTCGGGTACAGATGCTTCCCTCGCCCAGACCTCCTCGGCGGTGGCGAGCACGAGCGCCTTCGCCGTCTGGCGGGCGTGGGCGGGGAGCTGAGGGCTGACCGCCGCGAGCGCGAGGTAACGGGCAAGGATCCCGCGGAACAGTCCGTGGTCGCCGCCGTCGCCGTCCGAGCGGAGCGCCCGGCTCCCTGAAGCGCCGCCGTCGCCGGCCCAAGTATCGCCGCCGGAAGCGCCGCCGTCGGAAGCCCCCGCCGTCGTGAGCCCCGCCGTCGTGAGCCCAGCCGCGATCGCCTCGATGAGCCGCCCCGCGCGCTCGAGGTTCGACGCCCCCGGCTCGGTCCCGGGATCGCCCCCGAGTTCGAGCAGGGCGCCGAGGATCGGGCCCTGGTTGTAAGTCCAGACGTCGTGGTTGACGGTCGTGGTGAGGTACCCGGACTTGTCGCGGCGGAGGTCGATCCCGTCGAGGAACAGTCCGCTCGAGGGGTCGAGCAGATTCTCGAAGAGCCAGTCGACGAGCGCCTGGGCGCGGCGCCGCGCGCGCGGATCGTCGGAGCGGGCGAAGCAGAGCGCGGCGGGACCGGTCGCGGCCGTGTTCTTGTACTGGCGTTTCGTGTTCCAGAACATGCCGCCGCCGAGGTCGAGCGTGTCCCCGGAAACGAGCCTCCGGCCAAGCACCTCGGCCGCGCGCGCCGCGGGCGGAAGTCCGGCTGAGCCGATCTCGCGCGAAAGGCGCTCGGCGCGGGAGGCGGCGAGGGCGAGCCACGCCATGTCGTCGAAGAACAGGTTCTCGAAGCGCCCGAAGTTCCGTAGCCGTATGGTCCGGATGACCCGCTGCGCGAGGGAGAGCCACCTGGGCGGCGCGCTGGGCGGCTCGCTCGCAAGGTGCCATTCGCGCCGCGCCGCGTCGACGAGGCAGTCCACGAACTGGGCCTGCCACCAGTAGTTCCACTCGCCCCACGGCGGCCGCGGCCGGGCGCCGGGGAGATCGATCCGTCCGATCCACGTTCCGGGCAATCCTGCGAGGCGATGTCCGTAGGTGCCGCCGACTTGCTCCGCAACGGTGGCTGCGCGCACAGCCCAAGGGTCGCTGCTCACGGGATTACGGTAGCGGCCAGGCGCGGGAATCTCACCAGCTTTCACGGGTCACCACCGACGGACGACGGCGTGTCCCCGCCGACGCGCCGTGCGTCGCGGTTCAAAGCTGGTGAAGATCCGACGGACGCCGTGGAGATCCGGCGGCCGCCGAGGCAATCGGGCGGTGACGCGCACGGCCGTGGTCGCTAAGATGGGCCTCAGTTAGCCGACATTAACTGGAGGGGCAATGGAGCTCAGTGGCGCGACGGCTTTGATCACCGGCGGCGCATCGGGGTTGGGCGCCGCAACGGCGCGGCGGCTGCACGAGGGAGGGGCCGCGATCGTCCTCGTGGACCTTCCCGGGGGCCGCAGCGAGGAGGCGGGGCGTCGCCTCGCCAAGGAACTCGCGGCGGCGGGCGCGCCCACGGTGTTCGCGCCCGCCGATGTGACGGACGAGGCTCAGGTGAGCGCCGCCGTCGACCGCGCGTCCCAGCTCGGGCCGCTCCGCGCCGTGGTCAACTGCGCCGGAATCGCCACCCCCGGCAAGGTCTTGGGCCGCGAAGGCGTGCTGCCGCTCGAGCAGTTCGAGCGCGTGATCCGGGTGAATCTCGTCGGCACATTCAACGTGATCCGCCTCGCCGCGGCGGCGATGGTCGAGACCGAGCCCGTGAGCACCGAGCTCGGCGGTCCGGAGCGCGGCGTGATCGTGAACACGGCCTCGGTTGCCGCGTTCGATGGGCAGATCGGCCAGCCCGCGTACTCGGCGTCGAAGGGCGCCGTGCATGCCATGACCCTACCGATCGCGCGCGAGCTCGCGCGCTCGCTGATCCGCGTCGTGACGATCGCTCCCGGCATTTTCGAGACGCCGATGATGGCCGGGCTCTCCCAGGAGGCCCAAGACTCGCTCGGCAAGCAGGTCCCGCACCCCGCCCGGCTCGGGCGCCCCGCCGAGTACGCGAACCTCGTGGCCCACATCGTGGACAACGCGATGCTCAACGGCGAGACGATCCGCCTCGACGGTGCCATCCGAATGGCACCCCGTTGACCGTGAGTGGGTCCGCCGGCCTCCCGTCCGCCGACTATTACGACGTCGAGGCGCTCCTCTACCCCCGCGAGCGCGCCAAGCTCGCCGAGCTGCGCGAGTTCCTCGCCGCCGAGGTCGCGCCTCACGCGCAGGGCTGGTGGGACCGCGAGGAGTTCCCGTTCGATCTCGTGCCGAAGCTCGGCGCGCTCGGCCTGTCCACGCCGCACCGGTCGCTCCCGCACCGCCCCGCGTACTCGCGCCTCTTCCAGGGCCTCGTGATCGCGGAGCTCACGCGCGCGGACACGTCGATCGCGACGTTCTTCATGGTCCACCACGATCTCTTCGTCGAGGGCCTGTGCGAGTTCGGCAGCCCCGAGCAGCGCGAGCGCTACCTCGCCGACGCCTCGGCCCTGCGCACTACGGGGGCCTTCGCGCTCACGGAGCCCGAGCATGGCTCCGACGTGGCGGGCGGGCTCTCGCTGACCGCGCGCCGAGAGGGCGACGGCGCCGACGCGGTCTGGGTGCTCGACGGCGCCAAACGCTGGATCGGCAACGGGACGTTCGCGGACCACGTGCTCGTGTGGGCCCGCGACACCTCCGCGGCGGATCCGCGGCAGGCCCTGCGCGGCTTCGTCGTCGCGGGCGATTCGCCGGGGCTCAAGCGGACCAGGATCGAGCACAAGATCGCGCTCCGGACGGTGCAGAACGCGGACCTGACGTTCAGCGGCGTGCGGGTCGCCGAGGCGGACAGGTTCCCCGGCATCTCGACGTTCGACGACGCCCGGACGATGCTCCTCGGCTCGCGCCTCCTCGTCGCGTGGCAGGCCGTGGGGCAGCAGCTCGCGGCCTTCGACGTCGCCCGCCAGTACGCCGTGGAGCGTGAGCAGTTCGGGCGGCCTATTGCCTCGTTCCAGCTCATCCAGGGGCAGTTGACGGAGATGCTCGGCAATGCGACGGCGTCGATGGCCATGCTCGCGCAGCTCGCGCGGCTCCAGGACGAGGGGGAGGCGAGCATGCCGCGCGTCGCCCTCGCCAAGGCGTGGGCGACGGCGCGGATGCGGGAGACGGTCGCGCTGGGCCGCGGGATCCTCGGCGGCAACGGGATCGTGACCGATTACCGCATGGCCAAGATCTTCGCCGACGCCGAGGCTGTCTACACGTACGAGGGCACGTTCGAGGTCAACACGCTCATCGCGGGCCGCGACATCACGGGGGTCTCGGCGATCCGGTAGGGCGGCCAACACCTCTGGCAACCGAAGCATTCATAACAAAAAACGCCAAATCTGTTGCTTCTCGTAATGATTGCGTCTAGCGTGAGACGCATCACAAAGCGAGAGGCCATGATCACATGCATGTCATCGACATCACTCCTTCTGCTGACGGAACGGCGATCGTTCTGCACGGGGGAGCGGGTGGACGCACTGCCGAGCTCACCCCCGGCGAGCACAGGGAGTATGCCGCGGGACTTGAGGTCGCGTACCGAGCGGGCCGGGCCGTCCTCGACGCGCAGGGGTCCGCGTTGGACGCCGTCTGCGCGGCGGTCGAGCAGCTCGAAGACTCGCCGCTCTTCAATGCTGGCCGTGGGGCCGCGCTGAACGCACAGGGCGAAGCCGAGCTCGATGCATCGATCATGGCCGGAACGGGCAGGGCGGGCGCCGTCGCGGCGGTCCGCCGGGCCAAGAACCCCGTCTTCGCAGCGCGACACGTCATGGAGAACACCCCGCATGTCCTGCTCGTGGCGCCGTCTTCCGAAGTGATGGCAGAGTGGGGCCTCCAGGTCGTCGACCCGGAGTACTTCATCACCGATGCGCGGAGGCGCCAACTCGAGACGGTGCTTGCCGGACGGCTCGAGCCGACCCGTCACGGAACCGTCGGCGCCGTGGCACGGGACGCAGCCGGGCACCTCGCCGCGGCCACTTCGACGGGCGGGATCGTGGGGCAGCACGAGGGCCGCATCGGAGACACCCCGATCATCGGGGCCGGCAACTACGCCCGCGATGGCATCGTCGCCGTCTCCTGCACGGGCATCGGAGAGGCGTTCATGGAGGGCGTCGTCTCCCACGAGATCTACGCCCGCCTGCGGTACGGCGGCGCATCCCTCGCCGAGGCTGTCCGCGGCACGATCGTCGACGAGCTCGACCCGCGCGCGGCCGACGGCGGCGTGATCGCCGTCGGCGCGGACGGCGGGATCGTCGTCGCCCACAATTCGACCTCGATGTTCGCCGCGTACGAGCGCGACGGCGCGATCGTCACGCTCACCTGAGGGCCCACCGTGATCAGGATCAAGAAGGAGATCTTCGACCGCATGGAGGAGCTGTCTCCTTCGGAGCGGAAAGTCGCGCGTGCTCTGCTCGCCGACTACCCGAGCAGCGGGCTCGGGAGCACGGGGCAGCTCGCGAGGTCCGCCGGGACGAGTGCACCCACCGTGCTCCGTCTCGTCGCGAGGCTTGGTCTCGGCAGCTATGCCGAGTTCCAGAAGCACCTGCGCGACGAGATCATGCACGACCTGAATGCCCCGGTGCACCGCGCGGAGGGCGAGGCGTCCCGGGAGGAACGCACCGACGTCGGCCGTTCCCTCGCCGAGCGTCGCGATCTCCTCGACCGGCTCGGCTCGACTGTGTCCGGCTCCGAGATCGAACGGGCCGCGCAGCTCCTGGCGAGCGAGCCCAAGGCGGTCCTCATCTCGGGTGGCTACTACTCGCGCTTCCTCGCAGAGATCCTTGCGCGGCAGCTCGACCAGATCATCCCCAACATCGATTTCCTCCCGGACCCTCTGGGCTACAACGTCGGCAAGTTCTACGGAGCGAAACGGAACACCGTCGTGGTGATCTTCGACTTGCGGCGCTATCAGCTCGAGGCTTCTCAGGTCGCAGCCCTGGCCAAGCGTGAGGGCGCTTCGCTCATCGTGATCACCGACGAGGAGCTTTCGCCCATCACCGACAAGGCCGACGTGGTGCTCGCGGTCCCCGTCGGCGGGATTCCGTTCGACTCTTTTGCACCCCTCATGGTCCTCGTCGAAGTGCTCGTGGAGGCCGTCCTTCGCGCGTCGGGCCAGAAGGGGATCGACCGCATGAAGCTCTGGGAGGACCGCTCCTACCTTGAGCGCACTCCGCATCCGCAAGCGGACGAGACCGCGTCCCCGTCGCAGGAGGCATCATGACCATCCCTCGCGTATCGCTACGTTCAGTCAACAAGCATTTCGGAGAGCTGCACGTCCTCCGCGACATCGACCTAACCGTCCTTCCCGGGGAAGTCATCGTGGTCGTCGGTCCCTCGGGCTCGGGGAAGTCCACGCTGTGCCGAACCATCAATCGCCTCGAGGCCATCGACTCGGGGGAGATCCGCATTGACGGCCAGGAAGTCCCGGCCGAGGGGAAGGATCTGGCCAAACTCCGTGCCGACGTCGGCATGGTCTTCCAATCATTCAATCTCTTTGCGCACCGGACGATCCTCGACAACCTCACCCTTGCTCCGACGAAGGTCCGGGGGATCGATCGGAAGCAGGCCGAGGAAGAGGCCATGCGGCTCCTGGAGCGCGTCGGCATCGCCAACAAGGCGCACAGCCGTCCCGCCGAGCTCTCCGGCGGGCAGCAGCAGAGGGCGGCCATCGCCCGGGCCCTCGCCATGCACCCCAAGGTCATGCTCTTCGACGAGCCCACGTCCGCCCTCGACCCGGAAATGGTCAACGAGGTACTCGGCGTGATGACCTCGCTCGCCGCCGAGGGCATGACCATGGTGGTCGTGACCCACGAGATGGGCTTCGCCCGCCGTGCCGCAGACCGCGTGGTCTTCATGGACCACGGCCAGATCGTCGAAGAAGGCGTACCCGAGGCCTTCTTCGATGCCCCACAGACGGACCGCGCGCGATCCTTCCTCGCGTCGGTCCTCACGCACTAGCCGCTCATCCCCCTGTTCACCACCCCTCTCTGAACCCCAACCCGAAAGGTGGCCATGTTCACCAACCCCATCACGCGCCGGTCGGTTCTCGCCGGTGCCGTCGTAACCGGAATTTCCGCCGCGCTGACCGCTTGCTCGACCGACTCCGTGACCCTTCCCGGTGCTTCGTCGACGTCAGGTGCGGCAAACGACTCGGTGTTCAAGAACGCACCCATTGCCGATGCGAGCCTCATCCTCTCGGGCTCGACAATGGACACCATCAAGAAGCGGGGGAAGCTCGTGGTCGCGACCGCGCTCGACGCCCCGCTCGTGTCACAGCAGGACCCCGCGAACCCCCAGAACGTCAACGGCTTCGATGCCGACCTCGCGAAGCTCCTCGCGATCTATATCCTCGGCAAGCCGACAGTCGAGTGGGTTCCCTCGGCCTCCGAGAGCCGTGAGGCGCTCCTCTCGAACGGCACGGTTGATGTGGTCTTCTCGACGTACACCATTACGACGAAGCGCGCCGAGCAGATCGCCTTCGCGGGCCCGTACTTCATGTCCGGACTCGCCGTCGCGGTCAAGTCGGACAACACGACGATCAAGGGGATTGACGACCTGGGCGGCAAGAACGTCATCGTCCAGACCGGCACGCCCTCGGTCGCCGAGGTCCCGCAGAAGCAGCCGACCGCCAAGCTCATGCCGTTCGCGACCACCCCTGAAGGCGTCCAGGCGCTCACGCAGGGCCGTGGCGACGCCTACGTCCAGGACTACGTCCTGCTCGCGAGCCAGTCGTCCAAGAACAAGGACATCAAGGTGGTCGGCGCCCCGTTCACCACCGAGCCGTACGGTATCGGCCTCAAGCACGGCGACGCCGCGTTCAAGACCTTTGTCAACAATTGGCTCACCACGATCGAGAAGCAGGGCCTCTGGGGCCAGGTCTGGAAGAACAGCCTCGGTTCGGTCGGCGACACGCCGATGCCCACCGCGCCGTCCATCGGTTCCGTCCCCGGATCCTGACCCGAATACGCCGACAGCGCCAGCGGAGTGACCAGATGAACGCATTCTTCGAAGACCTCGGATCCTTGGCCGACGGCCTCGCCATGACGCTGCTCATGCTGCTTGCGGCCGGAGTGGGATCGATCCTCGTGGGCGCCCTGGTGGCCGTGGCGCGGATCAGCCCGCTGCGCGTCCTGCGGGGAGCAGCCTTCGTCTACGTGCAGTTCTTCATCAACGTCCCTCTGCTGGCGCTGTTGATCCTCGCGGTGTTCGCGCTGCCCGCGGCGGGATTCATCCTGCCGATCGTGCCGACCGCAATCATCGTCCTGACCACGTACGAGTCGGCCTACGTCGCGGAGGCGGTCCGAAGCGGCGTCAACACCGTGCCCCAGGGGCAGATCGAGGCCGCGCGAGCGCTCGGACTCACCTTCGGCCAGTCGCTCCGCCTCGTGATCGTCCCCCAGGCGTTCCGCGCAGTGATCCAGCCGCTCGGCAACATCATGATCGCGCTCACCATGAACACCTCGCTCGCGGCCGTCGTCGGCGTCGTCGAGCTCACGGCCCACGTGAACAAGGTCAACCTGGTCTACGCGCAGCCGGTCCTGCTCTACACCACCGGAGGCCTCGTCTACATGGGCATCGCACTTATCATCGGCCTGCTTGCCGGCCGCCTCGAACGGAAGCTGGCGATCGTCCGATGAAGACCAGGAAGAACACCGCTCGCCCGGCCAACAGCATCGTCCGGATCTACGACGAGCCCGGTCCGAAGACCAGACGGAACATGAGGATCGGTTCGGCTGCCAGCCTCCTGGCCCTCGCCGTGCTCGTGATTGCCGGGACGGTGCAGTTCGCCGCCCATGGCCAGCTGGACCCGGCAAAATGGGCTCCATTTCTTTCGGGAGCCGTCTGGGCCTATCTCGGCGCTGGCCTGCTCGGCACCCTCCAGTCCGCCGCAGTTGTGGCCGTGCTGGGAGGGGTTCTTGGCCTGTTCCTCGCGTTCGGGAGGATGAGCCGGTCCACGCCGATCCGCTGGGTCAGCTCGCTCTACGTCGAGGTCGCGCGGACGGTGCCGGTCCTGCTGCTGATCTACCTCATGCTGTTCGGCCTTCCCCAGCTAGGCATCAACGCGCCCACGCTCTGGAAGATGGCGATCCCCCTCACGTTCACCACCTCCGCGGTGTTCGCTGAGATCCTCCGCGCAGGGATCACGAGCCTCCCCTCCGGGCAGATGGAGGCGGCTCTCAGCCTTGGCCTCAGCCGAGGGCAAGCCATGCGCTTCGTGATCCTGCCCCAGGCCGCGCGGAACGTCTCGCCGTCGCTCCTCACGCAATTCGTGAGCCTTCTGAAGGACACAACTCTCGGCTACATCGTCGCGTACACAGACCTGCTCTACCGTGGGCAGCTCCTCACGGCGTATCTCAACCAGCTGATTCCGACGTACATCGTCATCACGCTCGTGTACTTGGCGGTGAGCGGGAGCCTCACGGCGCTCGCCACGCATCTTCAGAACCGCCTCGAACGGAAGCCCGTTCCAGCCGTCGTCCCCGCCGTGCTCCCGGCGCTCGAGCATTCCGCGTCATAGCGGCCGGGAAGGTCACGTCCGCCACGAGCGGTTCTTGGCTGGGCCGCGACACCACGGGGGGTCTCGGCGATCCGCTGACGCGAGCCCCGTTGCGCCGTCACGTCCGCGGGGTGCGCACCCCGCGGACGTGACGGCGCAACGCGAGGCGACTCAGTCCGTGGACTCGGGCATCTTCTCCCCGGCCTCGATGGCGAGGTCGAGCGAGTTGTCCTTGACTGGCATGGGGCACGTCCCGTACGCCGTGAACGCGCTCGGATAGTTGATGGCCCGGTTGAAGTCGAGGACCACGCTGCCGTCGGGGCGGGGCTTGGTGGTCGTGACCTTGCGCCAGTCGTCCGTCGTGGAGCCGTTGGTCTCGTCGTGGAACGTGATGGTCAGGTCGCCGAGCTTGCCCTGCTCGGCCTGGAGCCGGTACTCATGGCCGTGACGGTGGAACACGACCTCGCCCGCCGTGCGGTGGACGCCCTCCACGAGCGGGTTCGCGGTCGAGATGGGCACGTCGCGCGGGGCGGGGTACGGCTCCCAGTGGGCCTCGATGACCCATTCGGGCGCGTAGTCGAACACGGGAACGCCGTGGAACTCCGTGAGCGTGGGGGACTGCGAATCGCGCGTGCGGATCGCGTACCGGCCGCCCCGCATCGCGAGCTCGACGACGATGCTCCCGTAGCGTACCCAGTTGAGCGACTCGTCCTCGGTCAGGTGAGCGCTGAACGTCCCGTCGACGGGATCGCCCTCCTCGTCGAACACGAGCCCCTCGTCCGCGTGGGCCGTGAGCACCGCGGCCTCGAGTCCCACAGATTCCGACGTGGACCACAGCCCAGGGACGAGCTCAACCGGCGACGGCGTGGGCTCGAGCCACTGGAACGAGGTCAGAGTCAGCCAGCCGTGATCCTCGGCCAGGGCAGCATTGCGGTTGTCACGGAAACGCTGCCAGCGGGCGAGCAGCTGGGCGTCCTTGTCGGCACCTTCGGCGATCGTCTCAGTCATGCACCCAAGCATGCCGTGACGGGCCGCGTATGCCCAGATCTTGTCGGGCGGCAACCGTGCCCGAGCGCCGAAAGGGCCGCGCCCAGCGGCGTACTACCAGCGGCGTACTAGGGTGGCGCAGAGAGTCCCGGCCCGCTTCCCGAGGAGGAACAGTGAGCGCGTCCCCCGTCCAGCCGCAGGAAGCAGCCGTCCGGAAGGTGCGGGGAGCGGTGCTCGAGCGCATCGGCGGGGAACGCCCCTATGCGACCAGCAGACCGATCGCCGTGCGCGAGCTCGACCTCGAGGCGCCTGGCCCGGGAGAGGTCCTCCTGAAGATCGAGGCCGCGGGGATCTGCCACTCCGATCTCTCGGTCGTCGACGGGACCCGGCCGCGTCCGGTGCCGATGCTCCTCGGGCACGAGGCGGCCGGCCGAGTCGTCGAGTGCGGGCCCGGCGTGGAAGGCCTCGAACTCGGCCAGCGGGTCGTCCTGACCTTCTTGCCCCGCTGTGGCGAATGCCGGGAGTGCCGGACCGAGGGGCGGCTGCCATGCTCCCGCGGATCCCAGAGCAACGCAGCGGGAACTCTTCTCAGCGGCGGCACGCGCCTTTCGTCTCACGGCACACCGGTGGCCCATCACCTCGGCGTCTCCGGGTTCGCAGCACACGCCGTCGTGGACCGCCGCTCGCTCGTCCCCGTAGGGAGCGACGTCCCGCCCGAGATCGCGGCGCTCCTCGGATGCGCTGTGCTCACCGGAGGCGGCGCGCTCCTCAACCCCGGCCACGCGACCCCGGAGGCGTCGGTCGCCGTCGTGGGCCTCGGGGGAGTCGGCATGGCAGGCCTGCTGACCGCTCTCGCGATCGGCTGCCGCCGCGTCGTCGCGGTCGACTCCGCGCCCCACAAGCTCGAGCTCGCGGCGGCGTGGGGCGCCCACGATTGCCTGGCGCCCGCCGAGGCCGAAGAACAGGGCGTCCAGGCCGACCTCGTCCTGGAGGCCGCGGGCCATCCGAGGGCCTTCGAGACCGCCTATCGCCTCGTCGGGGTCGGCGGGACGCTCGTCACGGTGGGGCTGCCCGCCCCCGGCGCCACGTCCCAGATCGAGCCGCTCGCGCTGACGGCGGGTGCACGTGCCGTGGTCGGGAGCTACCTCGGTTCCGCCGTTCCCGAACGGGACATCCCCGTCTTCGAGTCGATGTGGCGCGAGGGTCGTCTTCCCCTCGAGCGGCTCGTCTCGGGCCGGATCGGCCTCGACCAGGTGAACGAGGGAATGGACGCCCTCGCGGACGGCACGGCCCTGCGTCAGGTGATCCTCTTCTAGGGCCCGGCGCCCGCGGGCCCCGCGCGACGCCCAGCGGGCAGCCGGCTACGCGTGGCGCGTCTCGAGGACCGCGGCCACGCCGAACGCCCCGAGCACCGTGCCCGTCACGCGGTCGATCCACGTGCGGAACTTCGGCCCCTCAAGCCAATTCCGGAAGAAGTGAGCGGCCGCGACGATCGCGATGAACCACACGACCGCCTCGACGTTGCTCACCACGGTCAGCATGAGCCCCATCCACACGGGCGGGACGCCGGGCACGAGGAACTGCGGGATCACGGCGATGCAGAACATGCCGTACTTCGGGTTGAGCAGGTTCGAGAAGAGGCCCTTCACCCACGTGCGGCCCAGCGGCTCATAGCTCAGGTGCGGAAGCCCGCGGACTGGTTGGCCGCCGTCGTCCGTTCCGGCGCCCTTGCGGAAGGAGGCGCGCCAGAGGCTCACGCCGAGCCACACCATGTAGGCCGCGCCGGCGAAGCGGACCACGTCGTAGGCGACGGTCGAGACAGTCAGGAGGGCCGAGACGCCCGTCGCCGCGGCCGCGCCCCACACGAACGCGCCCGAGATCATGCCGAGCGCCGCCGCGTACGCGTGCCGCCGGCCCTGGCTCAGGGTGTAGCGGAGCACGAGCGCCGTATCGGTGCCCGGGATGATCGTGATGAGGGCGGCGAGCGCGGCGAAGCCGAGCAGTGAATCCTGGAGCGTCACCTTTCAACGGTACCGTGGCGCTATGCCGAGTTTCCGCGCCGTCCTGCAGATCACGGGGCTCCGTCCGGGCCAGCCGCCCGAGCGGGTCCTTCAAGCGGCGGAGGAGGCTCTCGCGTCGCGGCACCTCATCGAGGCGACCCGGCTCGACGTGGTGCGCGGGATCCCCGAGATCACCCTGCGCTTTCTGGTCGAGGCCGCGTCCGACGACGACGAAGCCGCCGCCGCGCGCGAATCGGCGCTCGCGATGCACGACGCCGTCGAGGGCGTCGCGACGACCGGCACCCTGCGCGTCCTCCGGCAGCGCCGCGGACGCTGGGTCCCGATCGGGTTCTAGCGGCCCGCCTGGCCCGCGAGCAGCGCGAGGAGCTCGCGCTCGTCGGCATCGGTCAGGCCAGCACCGCTGTGGCCGCCGTCGCCCTGCGCTTCGAGCCATCTCAGGCTGTCCCGGAGGGTCTGAGGAAGCGGGCGGAACGAGAGGCCGGCGGCGCGGGCACGCTCCGTCGAGGGCGTGCGCGAGCCGTACATCGAGTGGTCAGCGAACCAGAGGGGCATAGAGCGGGGTCCCGCCCACTCGCCCACGCCGCGCGCGAGCAGCCAGTCCTCAGGTGCCGCCACCGGCGCCGCGTCGCTCGCCGCGGCCTGCCGGGCTGACTCGAGGTGATCGGGGAACGGCGCCGACGGGCCCGCGGCGTTGAAGATGCCGCTCGTCTGGCGTTCCGCGCATCCCACGATCCAGCCGGCCAGATCGCGGACGTCGATCACGGCCGCGGGAAGCTCGGGCGCGTCCGGAACGAGGACCTCCCCCGGCCGTGCCGGGTGGGCGAAGCGCCACGGCCAATAGTCGGTGCGGCCGGTCGGGTCTCCCGGGCCGGCGATCAGGCCGGGCCGGACGATGCACGAGCGTTCCGGCCCGAATCCTGCCAGGACGGCGTCCTCGCACGCGACCTTGGCTGGTCCGTACTCCTCGGGCCCGCTCATGGTGTCTGCCTCGAGCGGCGGCACCCGTTCGGCGGATTCGTCGGCGCCGGGGGACGCGTGCGGCGCGTACACGCTCACGGTGGAGACGAACAGATAGCGGCTGGCCACCGGCGCCAGGTCGCGGACCGCGCGCCGCACGTGTCCCGGCTCGCGCGCGACGTCGATCACGGCATCCCAGCGTTCTGCCGCGAGGGGCAGGAGCGCCGCGTCGTCGTCACGGTTTGCCCGGAAGGAAGCTGCGCCGCTGGGCACGCGGCTCCTGCGGGCCACGCAGGTCACGTGGTGACCGTCGCCGACGGCCCTCGCGGCAATCTCGCGGCCGAGCCATCCAGTCCCGCCCAACACCAGTAGCTTCACACGAGCAGGCTGCCAGTCCCGCCGCGCTCCGCCAACCCCTTTCCGCTGCGGGCGGAGGCTTGGCCGGTCATGGGCGCTCGCCAACTTCACTGTCGGGATCATCGCTGCGATCGTTGCCGCTGCCGTCGCATTTCAAGGAGCCCGTCGCCGACCGAAAAAAAGACCCGCCCTCACGTGGAGGAGCGGGTTGGTGTAGCAACAGTAACACAGGTGCCTTCTGGCGGTCACCAACTGGAGGGTCTGGAGATTCCCGCAACTGGGTTCGGCAGTTGGCATAGCTTCAGGTCTTGAGGATCGAGGCGTCGCCACCAATGCCGACCGACCCCGTCATGTGGATGACCCTTGAGGGCGCCGGCAAGCGGCTTCGTCCCTGGGTTGATGACGCCAACTGGCACATGGTTTCGGGCGATGCGGATCGGGAGTGCGAGATCTGAGTCATTCGAGATGATGATCGCTGCGTCAACCTGCTTCTGCAGCACGTCAGCAAGTAGGTGCGTAGCGACATTCACGTCGGACCCTTTTTCTTCGCGTTTTCGCACTGTCGCGAACATCGCGCCGTCACCATTGCGTCGGATCCTGAGGCCAGTAGACCAGTGGTGCCTGTTTTGGGCGTCCAGGAGTGTGGTCGGCGCCTTGGTCCCGGCGGCTTCAACCGTCATCACTGATTCTTTGGCCCAGGATGTGTAGTAGCCCTCCTCGATCACATCAACTGACCCTTGCTCTTTAAGCGCGCGCAAGTAGAAATCCTGCCGCTGCGTCTGACCTGGGTCGGCGGGGTCGTTTAGGCGCGCAGTGCAGTAGACGACTCGATGAACCTCCGCGCCTTGCCAGACCGCGTACCGAGATGCGAGAGCGCGCAGGTCAATCCATTTCCACCCCTGCGCATTGCCGAAGTGAGCAAGGCCCCCGTAATAGAGGTTGAATCCGTCGATGTAAATCCCGACCTGCATGGTCGCCACCCTAGCGCGCGGCCCGGACACTTAATCGCTGTCGCCAAGAGCCCACGCGCGGCCTGCCACCCTCCGCGTCATGGCCGTCACCGCCATCGTGGTCAAGACGAACGACGGCGCGTTCCGGTGCTCCCTCATGGGGCGGGCAAGGCAGTGTTGCCCCTTAGCCGGAGGTGCGCGCGTGAGTCGGGCGGGTGAGGCGGAGGGTCGTCTGGCGCGCTAGGCCGCGGCCGCGACGAACACGTCCTCGAGGTCCCGCGTGAACAGCACGAACTCCACGAGCTCCACGGCCTTGGTCTCGGCGGCGTGCATGGCATCGATGGCCGTGCGGGCCACGACGCGCGGGTCCCAGCCGAAAACGCCTGCGGAGATCGCGGGGAACGCGACGGATCGCGCCCCGAGGCGGTCGGCCACCGCGAGGCTCTCCGCGAACGCCGATCGGAGCAGGTCCTGGCTGCGCTCTCCCGCGTGCCAGTTGGGGCCCACGGTGTGGATGACCCACCGGGCGGGCAGCCGGAAGCCCGGGGTCGCGACGGCCTGCCCCACGGCGAGCCCGTCTCGGTAGTCGCCGCGCCGCAGCTCTTCGCAGGCGGCGAGCAGTTCGGGCCCGGCGGCCCGGTGGATGGCGCCGTCCACACCGCCGCCGCCCAGGAGCGAGCTGTTGGCGGCGTTGACGATCGCGTCGACGTGGCGGGTGGTGATGTCACCCGTGACGATGTCGATCTTCATGGGACCAGTGTGGCTCACAAGGGGGAGCCAGCCAATGGCCTCGCCAACGGCTTCGCTGAGAGTCATGACACGAAGTTGATGGCATTGACAGAAATTGTCAATAGTTCGACAAGCTCAGCTGCTTGGCGCGTCCTGCAACTCGAGGCTGCTCCGGAACTCGGTCTCGCGGCCGCTGATCGGGTCACGGAACCGGATCGCCCGCGCGAGGAGTTGGAGCGGACGCGCGTAGTCGTCCGGCGCCTTGTCGAGGAGCACGGGATAGAACGGGTCGTTGAGGATCCCGGCGCCGAGCCCGGCCATGTGGACGCGTAGCTGATGGGTCTTGCCCGTGTGCGGCTCCAAGCGAAACAGGGCCTTGAACGCGGGGTGACCATCGGCGCCGTCGTCCGTTGCCGCGGCCCGCACGAGCTCGACGCGCGTCTCGGCGTTCGGCGCGCCCTCGATCACCTCGGCGAGCAGATAGTCGCGGGACTTGACCATGCGGTTCCGCACCGTGACGGGCGAGCCGAAACGCTCGGGATCGCGGACGAGCGAGACGCACTCGTACTCCTTCCGCACCTTCCGCCGCTCGAACAGCACCTGGTACTTTCCGCGGGTCTCCGGGTCGACGGCGAAGAGCAGAACGCCCGCCGTCATGCGGTCCAGGCGGTGGATCGGCACGAGGTCGGGGAGGTCGAGCTCGTTGCGGAGCCGCACGAGCGCCGACTCCTGGATGTACGTGCCGCCGGGAGTCGTGGGGAGGAAATGCGGCTTGTCCACCACGACCACGTGCTCGTCGCGGTGCAGGACGCGCAGCTCGACGGGGAGCCGCTCCTCGGCCGGGAGCGTCCGGTAATACCAGATGAACGTGTGCTCCGCGAGCGGGGTGACCCGGTCCAGCGGCGAGCCGTCCGCCGCGACGATCTCGCCGTCGTCGAACCTTTGAAGGATCCCCTCGGGATCGATGTGCCCCCAACGGTGCAGCATGTAGTCGAGCGCGGTCACCCATGGCCCCTCCTCGGGAAGGCGCAGGCGCGTCGCGTTGACGCCGTCGCGCACGGGGAGGGGGGATTTCATCACTTGTTAAGGGTAAGGGTGGGTGGGTGAGAAGGAGGGTGGGTGGGTGAGAAAGGGTTAGGGCGCGCAGCCAGCATGCGGACATGCGAAGCGTCCGCGGCTCAGGCTCGGGTAGTGTCTGGCGCTGAGTAAGTCTCCCAGGCTCAGAGTATCCGGCGTCGCGTACGAGCCCCGATCCGTCTGGAGTGCCCGCATGCCCCCGTTTTCCCCGACCGACCACGGCGACCTCGCCGCGGCCCCCAACGGCCCGGCGGCCGAACTCCGCGCGGACGTCCGCCGGGTCTCCACTCTGCTCGGCGAATCGCTCGTGCGCCAGCACGGGCCCGAGCTCCTTCGCCTCGTCGAGGAGGTGCGCCTCCTCACCAAGGAGTCCAAGGAGGCGGCCCGCGGCGGCGCGGGCGCGCTGGGCCCGTGGAACGCGGCCGACGTCGCCGCCCAGGTCCGCGAGCTCCTCGCCTCCCTGCCGCTCGACGAGGCGACCGAGCTCGTGCGCGCCTTCGCGTTCTACTTCCACCTTGCGAACGCCGCCGAGCAGCTGCACCGCGTGCGCGAGCTCGGGCAGCGTCCCGAGGACGAGGGCTGGCTCGCCGCGGCCGTGCGCGACATCGCCGAGCAGGCCGGGCCGGGCGTGCTGCAGGACGTCGCCGACGCGCTCGACGTGCGGCCCGTGTTCACGGCTCACCCCACGGAGGCATCGCGCCGCTCCGTGCTCGACAAGCTCCACGCGATCTCGAACATCCTTTCCGTCCCGTCCGCGGACGGCACGACGCTGCGCCGGCGCCAGGACCGCCACCTCGCCGAGATCATCGACCAGATGTGGCAGACGGACGAGCTCCGGCAGGTGCGCCCGAGCCCCGTGGACGAGGCCCGGAACGCGGTCTACTACCTCGGGCAGATCCTCGCGGGGCCGCTCCCCGAGGTGCTCGACGAGCTCGCGGGCCTGCTCGCCGAGCACGGCGTGAAGCTGCCCGCGAGCACGTCGCCGCTGCGCTTCGGCTCGTGGATCGGCGGCGACCGCGACGGGAACCCCAACGTCACGCCCGAGGTCACGCGCGAGATCCTCGGCCTCCAGGGCCAGCAGGCCGTGCGGATTGCGGTGCAGCTCGTCGACGAGCTCATCAGCATGCTCTCGAACTCGACCGCGCTCGCGGGCGTCGAGCAGGAGCTCCTCGACTCGATCGGGACCGACCTCGCGAAGCTGCCCGGCCTCGACAAGCGCGTCCTCGAGCTCAACGCGCAGGAGCCGTACCGGCTCAAGCTCACGTGCATCAAGGCGAAGCTGCTCAACACGGGCCGCCGCATCGCCGCGGGCACGGCCCACGAGCCGGGCCGCGACTACGCCGCGACCTCGCAGCTTGCCGAGGACCTCGCCGTGCTCGAGCGCTCCCTCCGCGAGCACGCGGCCCAGCTGGCGGCCGACGGCGTGCTGGCCACCGCGCGCCGCGTCGTCGCCTCGTTCGGGCTGCACCTCGCGACGGTCGACATCCGCGAGCACGCCGACTACCACCACGAGGCCGTCGGCCTCCTGCTCGACCCGCTCGGCGAGCTCTCCCGCCCGTACCTCGAGCTGCCGCGTGCCGAGCGCCGCCGCGTGCTCGCCCTCGAGCTCGGGAGCCGCCGCCCGCTCTCGGGCCACCCGGTCGAGCTGCCGGGCCACGCGGCGCGCGTGTACGAGACGATGCGCGTGATCCGCCAGGCCCGCCGCGTGTACGGGCCGGACGTCATCGAGACGTACATCGTGTCCATGACCCGCGGCGCGGACGACGTCCTCGCCCCCGCGCTCCTGGCCCGGGAGGCCGGCCTCGTGAGGCTGTACGGGGAGGCGCCGTACGCGCATATCGGCTTCGCGCCGCTCCTCGAGACGGTCGAGGAGCTCCGCGCCTCGGCCGAGATCATCGATCAGCTGCTCTCCGAGCCCGCGTACCGCGAGATCGTGCGGCTGCGCGGCGACGTCCAGGAAGTCATGCTCGGCTACTCCGACTCGAACAAGGAGTCCGGCGTCCTCACGAGCCAGTGGGAGATCCACAAGACGCAGCGCAAGCTCCGCGACGTGGCCGCGCGGCACGGCGTGCGGCTCCGCCTGTTCCACGGGCGCGGCGGCTCGGTGGGCCGCGGCGGCGGCCCGACGTATGAGGCGATCATGGCGCAGCCGAACGGCGTGCTCGAGGGCGAGATCAAGTTCACCGAGCAGGGCGAGGTCATCAGCGACAAGTACTCGCTGCCAGAGCTCGCGCGGGAGAACCTCGAACTCTCCCTCGCCGCCGTCATGCGCGGCACCGCGCTGCACCGCGCGCCCCGCACCACGGACGATGAGCGCGAGCGCTACGCCGAGCTCATGGACCTCATCTCCGACGCCGCGTTCGCGCGGTACCGGAAACTCATCGACGATCCAGACCTGCCCGCGTACTTCGTGGCCTCGACCCCGGTCGAGCAGCTCGGCCAGCTCAACATCGGCTCGCGCCCGTCCAAGCGGCCCGACTCCGGCGCGGGCCTCGAGGGCCTGCGCGCAATCCCGTGGGTGTTCGGCTGGACCCAGTCGCGGCAGATCATCCCGGGCTGGTTCGGCGTGGGCTCGGGCCTGCGGGCCGCGCGCGAGGCCGGGAAGGACGCGGAGCTGCGCGAGCTGCAGGAGCGGTGGCCGTTCTTCCGCTCGGTCATCTCCAACGTCGAGATGACGATCGCCAAGACGGACCTCGACATCGCCTCGCATTACGTCTCGAGCCTCGTGCCGGCCGAGCTGCACCGCATCTTCGAGACGATCCGCGCCGAGTACGAGCTCACGGTCATCGAGATCCAGCGGCTCACGGGGGAGTCCGAGCTCCTCGACGCCTCCCCGACGCTCAAGCGCACGCTCGAGATCCGAGACCAGTACCTCGACCCGATCAGCTACCTCCAGGTCGAGCTCCTGCGTCGCATCCGCGAGGCGAGCATCACGGGCGCCGAGGTCGACGAGCGCCTCCAGCGCGCGCTGCTCATCACGATCAACGGCGTCGCGGCGGGCCTCCGCAACACGGGCTGACCTTGGCCGTCTGGCCTCTTGCTGTCCCCTTCGGCCGCGGTCAAGCTGGAGATGGCGGACTGGTGTAGGCGGACCGTAGCGGGCGGTCCGCATCATCAGCCCGCCCCTAGCGTTTGACGGGAGAGGGAGGGCAGCCATGTCTGACCTGACGAAGTGGTTCGACCAGCGGCGGAGCCCGTTCGAGCTCCTCGACCGGCTCTTCCAGGGCGAGGCTTCGGGCGCGGAGATCAGGGTCGAGCAGGTGATCGACGGCGAGGCGCTCGTGGTCCGCGCCGAACTGCCGGGCATCGACCCCGAGCGGGACGTCGACGTGAGCATCTCGGAGGGTTCCCTGCACATCAAGGCCCGGCGCGAGGAGAAGATCGAATACAAGGAACGGGGCAGCTATCGCTCCGAATTCCGCTACGGTTCGTTCTCCCGCTCGCTGCCGATGCCGGAGGGCACCACGCAGGACGACGTCACCGCGACGTACAAGGACGGCGTCCTCGAGGTTCGCGTTCCGATCCCGCCGCAGGCCGCGCCTCCGCCCCAATCCACCAAAATCAACGTCATTCGCGCTTGATTTCTGTCCGACGGTGCTGACAGCCGCAGGGGGCGTTGGCATACTGGGCACCGGGAGGACATGTGGAAGCCCTCGGCGACGGAGACAAAGGATCCATCTTCCCCGATTCGGCCGCGAGCCGGATCGAGGACCTATTACGCCAATTCGTGGGTCGCGCCCACGAGCTGCTCGAGACCCAGGAACGCATGCGGGGATTGCTCTCCGCGGTGGTCTCCCTCGCGGAGGACCTTGATCTCGAGGCTGTTCTGGACCGCGTGGTGACCTCTGCGCGCGAGCTGGTGCGCGCGAAATACGCCGCGCTCGGCGTCCTCGCGCCCGAGGGCACGGCGCTGAGCCACTTCGTGACGGTCGGGATGTCGGACGAGCTCACGCTCGAGATCGGCCCGCGGCCCACAGGGCTCGGCGTGCTCGGACTGCTCATCCGGGATCCGCATGCGATCCGGCTCCACGATCTCGGCACCCACCCTGACTCGGCCGGCTTCCCCGAGCACCATCCGCCCATGAAGACGTTCCTCGGCGTTCCGATCAGGGTGCGCGACGAGGTCTTCGGGAACCTCTACCTGACCGAGAAGATCGACGGTGAGGACTTCAATGCCGAGGACGAGGACCTCGTCGTCGCGCTCGCCGCAGCCGCCGGAGTCGCGATCGAGAACGCGCGGCTCTTCGACGACACCGCGCGCCGGCAGCGTTGGCTCGAGTCGAGCATGGAGGTCGCGGGCGCGCTCCTCGACGTCGACGATCTGGACTTCGGCGTCGAGGGAGTCGCCGAGCGCGCCCTCGCGCTTTCGCACGCCCACCTCGCCGCCATCATCAAGCCGTGGGGCACGGGCTCGGAGCTCGAATGGGGCGCCGTGGTGGGGGACGCGCGCGCCGCGGTCGACGACGCCGGGCGGGCCGCCGTCGTCGACCTCGCCACCGGGGTGGCCGCCTCGGGCAAGATGCTCGTCGCGCAAGGCGCGGACGTGTTCGGGAACGACCGTTTCCGGGACGTCCTGCTCATGCCGTTCGGGCACGGCGGGCAGGATCAGGGTGCGCTCCTGCTCGCGCGGCGCGCCGGGACGGCCGCGTTCCACGCCGTGGACCTCGAGATGGCGCCGGTCTACTGCTCGTACGCGTCGCTTGCGCTGCAGGTGGCGCGCTCGCACCGGCTCCGCGAGGAGCTGCTCGTCTTCACCGACCGCGACCGGATCGCCCGGGACCTCCACGACGTGGTCATCCAGCGGCTCTTCGCCGCGGGGCTCAGCCTTCAGGGGCTCCTGCGGTTCCTGCCGCACGGCGGGGCGCAGGAGAAGGTCGGGCAGATCACGTCCGAGCTGGACGACACGATCGCGGCCCTCCGCAGCACCATCTACTCGCTCAACGAGGCGCGGAAGCAGGACAGCCTGAGCGTGCGGCTCGTCCGGGTGGTGCAGGAGGGGACAGGCTCGCTGCCCTCGGCGCCGCGCGTCGAACTGCTCGGTCCGATCGACACGGCCGTCCCGCCCGAGGTCGCCGACCAGGCCCTCGCCGTCCTCACCGAGGGCGTCTCCAACGCGGTTCGGCACGCGGACGCGGAGTCCGTGTGGGTCACGGCCGGCGTGGCGAATGGCAGATTCGAACTCGTCGTCGAGGACGACGGTAAGGGCCTCGGCCCCACCACCCGCCGCAGCGGGCTCAAGAACGTCCAGGAGCGCGCGGCCGCGCTCGGCGGCGCCTTCGAGGTGGGCCCAGGGGGCGACGGCGGCACGCGGCTTCGCTGGGCGGTGCCGCTCCGGAGCTCCTGACCTCGCGTCGGCAACGCCCGACGGCGGGTGGTTCAGCGGGCCGTTCGGGTCCTCGCGATGAACAGCGCCGCCTGCGTGCGCCGCTCGTAGCCGAGCTTCGCGAGAAGGGACGAGACGTAATTCTTGACTGTCTTCTCCGCGAGGAAGAGCTTCTCCGCGATCTCGCGGTTCGTGAGCCCGTGCCCGATGAGCTCAAGGACGCGCCGTTCCTGCGGGCTCAGGAGCTGGAGTCGCGGATCGGTCTCGAGGGCAGGCTGGGTCGGGGTGAGGCCCTCGAGGATCCTGGCCTTCGCCACCGGATCGAAGAGCGATTCACCGGCCGCGGCCCGGCGCAGTGCCGTCACGAGCTCGGTCCCGCGGATCTCCTTGAGCACGTAGCCGCTCGCGCCGGCGAGGACCGCGCCCCGGAGGGACTGCTCGTCGTCGTAGCTCGTGAGCATGACGCAGCGCAGCGACGGATCCACGGCGTGGACGTCGCGGCACACTTCGATCCCCGTGCCGTCCGGGAGCCGGACGTCGAGCACGGCGACGTCCGGGTGCAAGGCGGGGATGCGGCGGGCCGCCTCCGCGGCGCTGCCCGACGTTCCCACGACCTCGAAGCCCTCGTCCTCGAGCAATTCCTGGAGCCCTCGACGCACCAGCTCGTGGTCGTCGAGGATGAACACACGTACGCGGGCCGCGCCATTCCCCTCTCGCGGCCGCTCATGCTCCCCGTCATGTCGCGTGGCCTGCTGCACGGCATCCCTCCGTCTGTCCTATTGCTCGACTCGATTTACTCTCACGATTGGTTGGTACATTCTGGGCCGACGGGCAGCGCGTGGCTAGGGACTTTAGGGCCCATGCCCACATATTTCGTGATCTTGTCACAGGCAGTTCACGGCTGCCCGCCGTACGCTGGCCGTATGGCGGCGAGGGGGCCGTGGCCGCCACATTCCGTGACTGGAGGTTGCGATGGTTCGCTGGGGTGGAGTTGGAATGGGCCCGCTGTGGCTCGTCCTCCTGCTGGCGCTCATCATCATTGCCCTGCTCGTGGTGATCACCGTCCGGGTGTTCACGATGCAGCAGTGGCACTCGCATCAGCAGGGCAAGGTGCCGGGCCCCTACGGGCCGTACGGCGCCTGGGTGGCCGGGCAGCCGGGGGCGCCGGGGCAGCCTCCGCAGCCGGGCCACATGCCGCCGATGCCGGGCCATGCGCCCGGGCCGATGCCGCCCGGCCGGCGCCGCCCGGCCGGTGCCGCCCGGGCCGGTGCCGCCGGCAAAGGCCGAGGCCTCGCCAGCCGGTGTGAGCCGCGCGCAGCAGATCCTCGACGAGCGGCTCGCGAGCGGCGAGATCACGCCGGAGCTGTATCGGGACCTCAAGCAGGCGCTGGGAGACTAGCCAGAGGGTTACTGCTGCTGGAGCTTGGCGATCTCGGCTCGAGCGGCGGCCACGAGCTCCTCGTTGAGGTGGGCGTGGCCCCACAGGCCCCAGCCGCCCTCGGGCGCCTCGGTCAGGAGGACCCACGTGCGCTCGGCGAGCGTCGGGTCCCCTGCCGCGGCGGCAACGAGTTCGGTGAGCTGGGCGACCACGGCGAGCTGCTTGTCGCGGTCGAGCGCTCCCGCGTTCGTCAGGACCTGCACGCGGACGTATGTGCTGTCGCCGTCCACGTTGGCCAAGCTCGAGGCTGGCAGTTCATGGACGAACGCGGCCGTGTTCTTGCGGAACATGGGGATGTTCGGCACGCCCTCAACGGTCATGACGGTGGCGGCGAGGTCCTGGGCCAGCTTGGACGTGTCGGGGAAGGTCCCGGCTGCGGCGTAGACATCGATCATCGGCATGGTGGCCTCCGCGCTGTGAGAGTCGACTATGACGATCGTCATAGCTACTATGCAAACTAACATAGAGCGGAGGGAATGCAAGCGCTGACGAGGTGAATTCTTGGCTGGTGATGTAAGGCGCCGCATGGTGCTGAGTGCGCTCAACCTGATCGCTGAGCGTGGGGTCGGCGGCACGTCGATCTCCGACGTCCTCGAACGCAGCGGCGCGCCCCGAGGGTCCGTCTATCACCACTTCCCGGGTGGGAAGGAAGAGATGGTTGGCGCCGCCATGGAGTACATGGCGACCGATGCGCGAGCCCCTCTCCGGGCGCTCGAGGGATCCGACGTCGCGGGGATCGTGACCGGCTTCATCGATCTCTGGCGCGGGGTCCTGCTTCGGAGCGACTTTGCGGCGGGCTGCGCGACCGCCGGCGTGACCGTGAGCGGCGAGTCGGAGGAATCCCGAGAGGCTGCGAGGAACGTGTTCGAGCGGTGGATCGATGACCTCATCGCCCTTCTCGAGGGTGCCGGTGTCGAGTCGTCGAGGGCGTCCGACTTCGCGTGGATGCTCTTCGCATCAACCGAAGGGGCGCTCGTCTTCGCCCGCGCCGAGCACAGCATGCGCGCGATCGACCTCGTGGAGCGGCAGCTCCTGGCCTTCGGCGAGACTTTGGCCTGACTCGCCTGCGCCCCCTCGGCCCCCGGGCCTGCGCCCCGCCCGGCCACCCGCCCCGCCCGGCCACCCGCCCGGCGCCCCCGTACTCGTTGCGCCGTCACGTCCGCAGGGTGCGCACCCTGCGGACGTGACGGCGCAACATGGGTTGCGGCCCGCCCATTTCCATCCGTCCACCCGCCCCGGCCACCGGCCCGGCGTTCGGCACCCGCCCCGCCCCGCCCCGGCACGCCGATCCCGGACCGGCCTTCGGCACCACTCTCGCCCGCGGCCCACTCTCGCCCGCGGCCCACTCGCTCCTGTCCGGTTGTTCTTTGCCGATCGGTTGCCAACCCGGCGCGTCTGCCCCGACATCGATTTCGCCAACCAAGAACCGGACCAGAGCGACCGAAGCCAAAAACATCCTTGACAAAAAAGTTTGTCGGTGGCCACACTGGAGGCATGCAAGACGTCGTTGTGATCGAGGATGCGGCCGCCGCGGCCGCAAGCCTGGACCCGCTCCGGGCGAGCCTCCTGCGCGAGCTGGCCACGCCGTCCTCGGCGGCGGGCCTCGCCGCGAGGGTGGGGCTCCCGCGCCAGAAGGTCAACTACCACCTGCGCTCGCTCGAGGACCACGGCCTCGTGGAGCTCGTCGAGGAGCGGCGCAAGGGCAACGTCATGGAGCGGATCGTGCAGGCCACGGCGGCCGCGTACGTCATCTCTCCGGTCGCCCTTGCGGCCGTTGAGCCCGACCCGGCGCGCTTCCGAGACCGCTTCAGCGCATACTGGCTCCTGGCCCTGGCCTCGCGCATGGTCCACGAGGTGGGCCGGCTCCTCGTCGGCGCGGCGGCCTCCCAGGAGCAGCTCGCCACGTACGCGGTCGACGGCGAAATCACCTTCGCGTCCGCGGCCTCGCGGGCGGCGTTCGCCGAGGAGCTGGGCGCCGAGGTGGCGCGGCTCGCGGCGAAGTACCACGACGCGCAGGCACCGGGCGGTCGCAAGCACCGGCTCGTCGTCGCACTGCACCCCAGCCTCAAGGAGCCCAGCCTCCAGGCGCCCGGCCGCAAGGAGACCAGCCTCAAAGAAGCCAAAGATTCCGCGTCAGCAACCGAACCGCACCAGGAGATTCAGCCATGAACCACGAATTCGAAATCGTCCAGGACGTCGTCATTCAGGCCACGCCGGAACAGATCTGGAAGGCCGTCACCGAGGACACGCCCGCGTGGATGTTCCCCACCGCCCAGTGGCCCGCTGTCCGGACCGTCGACGAGTACCCGACCCACATCGTGTCCCGCATGGAAGGGCCCGACGGCTGGTACAACCAGCTCGAGCATGTGCTCACGCCCGGCCCGGACGGCACTCATCTCCACTACGTCCACTCGGGCGTCATGACGGACGACTGGGAGCAGCAGTACGACGGCGCCGCGAAGCACACGGTCTTCTACCTCCACACGCTCGGCGAGTACCTCACGCGCTTCGATGGCCGCGCGGTGGCGTTCAGCGACGTCCGCGGACCGGACGCGTCCGAGGCGGCGGACGCGTTCGCAAAGTTCGTGGCATACCTCGGGCTCTCGGATGCCGTGATCGGCGAGGTCCGCGAGCTCGAGCTCCCGGTGATCGGCAAGGTCTCCGCGACGATGGACTTCCGGAACGAGAACTTCCTGGGCCTCCGCACCCCGGACGCGCTCATCCGGGTGTTCGGGCGCAACGCGTTCGGCGACCGCGTGGGCCTCACGGTCCACGACTTCTCCCTCGACACCGCGACCGACGCCGAGCGCGAGGTCCGCGGCGAGCAGAACACGGCCGCGTGGACGGCGTGGCTCGAGGACATGTACGCCTGATGCGCGCGATGGTCATGGACCAGATCGGTGGGCCTCTCGAGGTCCGCGACGTCGAGGAGCCCGGGGTCCCGGACGGCGGCGTAGTGATCACCGTCGTCGCCACCGGGCTGTGCCGCAGCGACTGGCACGCGTGGGCCGGCCACGACGACATCGCGCTTCCGCACGTTCCCGGCCACGAGTTCGCGGGCATCATCGCCGAGGTGGGGCCCGGCGTGACGAAGTGGTCGGCTGGCGATCGAGTCACCGCTCCTTTCGTCGAGGGCTGCGGGGCGTGCGAGTGGTGCCTGTCCGGCAACGCCCAGGTCTGCCCTCAGCAGCAACAGCCCGGCTTCACGCATTGGGGCTCGTTCGCCGAGCGGGTGGTGGTCCACGCGGCGGACACGAACCTCGTGGCGATTCCCGCGGGCGTCAGCTTCGAGGCGGCGGCGAGCCTGGGCTGCCGCTTCGCGACGGCGTACCGTGCGCTCACGAGCCGGGCCCGGCTCCGCGCCGGCGAATGGGTCACGGTAGTCGGCGCCGGCGGCGTGGGGCTCAGCGCCGTCATGATCGCGAAGGCGCTCGGTGGCAAGGTCATCGCCGTCGACCGCAACGCCACGGCCCTCGAGGCGGCCGCCCAACTCGGCGCCGACCACGTGCTGCTCGCGGATGGCTCCGACATCCCGGCCCAGGTCCACGCGCTGACCGGCGGCGCCCACGTTGCCGTGGACGCCGTGGGCAGCGAGCAGACGAGCGCCGACGCGATCCTGAGCCTGCGCCGCCGCGGGCGGCACGTTCAGATCGGCCTCCTGCCGCCCGTCGAGGGCCACCCGCGCGTGCCGATGTCGCGCGTCATTGCCTGGGAACTCGACGTTTTCGGCAGCCACGGCATGGCCGCCGCCGATTACCCGGACATGCTCGCCCTCATCGAAACCGGCGTGTTCGAGCCGCAAAGCCTCATCGAGCGTGTCATCGGACTCGAGGAGGCCGCCAGCCTGCTCCCGCGCTTCGACGGGGCCAGCGTCGCGGGCATGACGATGATCGACCCGACTCGCTGAAGCGGGCGGGGCTCATCACCGCCATAGCTCGGCGATGAGCCCCGCGAGCGCCAGGCCCTGGTCGTAGCCTCCGCGCGCGGCCTGCCGCCGCGTCGACGGATCCAAGGCGTTGGCATCGAAGACGGCACCCGCCCCGGCGTCCGGAAAGACGGTCTCGACCTTGCTGCCCCCGGCGCGGAGCTCCTCAACCTGAGTCGCGAGGTCCATGCCCCACTCCAGCGGCATCCGCGTCCTGCCGCTGAACGGCGACAGCACGAGCACCCGCGCGTAGCCGGCCGCGAGATCGGCGTTTTCGCTGCGCCGGTAGCCGCCGTTGAGGTACCGGTCCTCGCCGATGGGGTAGGGATTCATCGCCGAGGTGCTCGCGGCGACGGCGTCCACCAGGTCAACTCCGCTGCCGCGGTCGAACGCTACCGGCTCCCCGGTCCGCGCGTTGACGGCCGCGATCACCACAGCCTGTTCGGGCCAGTCGTGGCTGGGAAGCCGAGCCGCGACGACGTCGCGCCACCGGGCCCCGTCTGCGCCGTCGGACGCATCCATTTCCAGCGCGGCGGCGCCCATCCGGCGGCGCATGTCCGAGGCGTCCTCGGCGGATGCGATGATGGCGTCCGACCACTCCAGGTAGCTCGGCCCCGAGAACTTCGGAGCGAGGCCCCTGCCCGGAGCGGCGTTTCCGGCCCTCGGTTGAGGCGCCTCGGCGACGATGGCCGCGTACAGCTCGGCCGGCCGTGTGCCACTCGTGACCTGGGCCGCAACCGTCGATCCGGACGACGTCCCGACGATGAGATCAGCGTCGGTGACGTCGACCCCGGCAGCGGAGAGCCCGGCGATGAGGCCGAGAGCCCACGCATTGCCCGCCGCGCCTCCGCCGGCGACGACCAGGGCTCGCTCGCGCGAGTTGTCGTGGGGTGTTGAAGAAGGTGTTGTGTTCATGGGAGTCGCCTTTCGCGATGTGCCTGAGGGGGCGCTCCCAGTGGCGACTAGCTCAGTCGCGGATCGTGGACTGCGGGGGAGCACCCATTGCGGATACTGCGTACATGGGTCTCACCTCCTGCTAATAGATCACGATCGCCGAAAGGCTAACAGGCCCGCGACGCGGAGCGCAATCGGGCCGAAGAGGCATCAAACCGATGGGGGAGCGGGCTGGCAGCTCGGGCAGAAGTAGATGTCCCGCTCGTGCTGGGCGACCGGCCAGGTTCCGGGCGCGGACTCGGCCGCCTCGCCGAGTGTCGCGTGCACGATCCGGGTTCGGCAGCGCTTGCATGCCTGCCCGGCCCGGCCGTAGACCCAGTAGTCGCCGCGGGGCCCGAAGCCACCGGTCGTGTTCCGCGACGGCCGGGCGCGATTCGCCTCGAGGAGGCCGCGCGCGGTCGCCACGAGGCGCGGGAGATCGCGGACGACGGCGGCCGGTTGCGCCGGGTGAACGCCGGCGAGGAAGCACAGTTCGTTCCGGTAGATGTTGCCGATCCCCGCGAGGTTGCGTTGGTCGAGGAGCGCGAGGCCGATGGCCCGCTCCGGCCGAGCCAGGAGGTTCGCCTCGGCGCGGGCCGCGTCCCAGTCCGGCCCGAGGAGGTCGGGCCCCAAATGGCCGACGGCGCGGCCCTCCTCCGCTGTCGGAAGCACCTCGACGACGCCGAGCGAGAACCCCACGGCACTCGTCCCGTCCTCGGCCCTCAGCACGATCCTTGCGGTGTGGGCTGGCTTCCGCCAGCGCTCGCCGGCGGCGTAGACCTGCCAGCTCCCCTCCATCTTGAGATGGGTGTGGATGCTGAGCCGGTCGCTGTGCTGGCTCGGAGGAGGCGCGAGCCGGTGAAGGAGGTGCTTCCCGCGGGACACAACCTCGAGAACGGTCCAGCCGGACAGGTCGAGCGTCGCGAACGCGGGCACGCGGAAATCGCTCGCGGCGAGCCGCTTCCCCGCGAGGGCGGTGTGCAGCCGGGCTGCCGCCCGCCAGACGTCGTCGCCCTCAGGCACGGGACTCCTCGCGGCCGCCGGCTCCGCCCGCGTGGTCAGGCACGGATCCGCACCCCGCGCGGCGTTGAGTAGGCGCCCGCCGTGGTGAGGGCACGGGCGAGATCGGTATCGAGGAGATCCCGCCCGTTGACCTTCTCCATGACGAGCTTGTCGATCGCGCCCGAGCGGACCACGCCCACGAGCGCGGCCGCGGCGGGAGCCAGCACGCGCAGATCGTCGGAGAAGGCGAGCAGCGTCTTGCCGCCGCGTTCGACGTAGAGGACGAGAGCGCCGTCGACCGTGACGACGAGCGCGCCCGCCTTGCGCCCCGGCCGGTGACCGGTCGCGGCGTCGGGGACCTCGGGCCACGCGAGCGCGGCGCCATAGGGGTTGGCGGGGTCCGTCGCGGCGAGCGCGAGGGCCTCGCCCGGGGGCTCGGGCTCGAGCCCGCCGCCTGCCGCTCCCGCGCCGCCCGTCTCGTCACGCACGAACGAGCGCAGCCGGTCCACGGTCGCGGGCACGGCGAACTGGGCCGCGCCGAGCCGGTCTACGAAGTAGCCGCGCCGGCACTTCCCGGACTCCTCGAGCCGCGAGAGCACCTTGTAGAGCAGCCCGAAGCCGCCGGGCACGTCCTCGGCCATGACCGAGCCACGCGTGAGCACGCCGTAGCGGTCCATGAGGAGCTCGGCGAGGGCGTGCGCCTTGATCGTCGCGTCGAGCTCGACGCGCGGCACTGCGGACCAGCGCCCGACCGCGAGCGGCGGGGCCGCCGCCGAGGGCGCGTCGAAACCGTGCCCGATCGCGCCGAGCCGCCCGAGCCGGGGCACACGCCCGCCGCGCAGCGCGTGTGGGCCGCGGTAGGCGCTGTACGAACGGGTGCGCGGGGTCCGGGCGGGTTGGCGGTGCGCGGTGTGCCCGGCGTCGAGCATCGCGCGGACGGGGGCGAACGTGTCGCCCGTGACCCGGCCGGCCCACGCGAGGTCCCAGAGGGCGTGGACGGCGGCCTCGTCGCTCAGCACGCTGTCCATGCCGCCGGCCGCCTCCGCGACTTGCCGGAAGAAGTACCCGCCGCCACCGCCGAGGAAGTCGAGGATGCGCTGTTGGGCCGCGTCCGGCTCGAACTCGGGATTGGGCGCGAGCGTGAGGGCAGCAGAATCTCCCACGTGCAGGCTGATCCAGCCGTCGTTGCCGGGGAGCGCTCCGGCCCCGGTCCAGAGCACCTCGCCGTTGGCCATGAGCTCGTCGAGCAGCGCGGGCGTGTAGTTGGACACGCGACTGCGCAGCACGAGGGACTCCCACGCGCTCGCGGGGATCGGCACGCCGCCCAGCTGGTCGACGACCGTGAGGACGCCGTCGTGCCCCCGCAGCCCCGAGCCGCGCTGCCCGTCCGCGGGGCCCACGTGCTGCCACGCCGCGAGGAAGCGCGCGAAGGCCGGCTGGTCCACGGGCTCGACGTCGGCGCGCAGCGCGGCGAGCGAGCGGCGCCTGATCTTCCGCAGGACGCTCGCGTCGCACCACTCGCCGGGGCTCCCGGGCCCGCCCGCGGCGGGCGCCTCGCCGCTCGCGGGCCGGAACGTCCCCTCGATGACGCGGCCGTCCGCCGCGAGCCGCTTGAGCGTCCCGTGGACGACGGCGACTCCCAGTCCCAGGCGGGCCGCCGCCTCTCCGGCGGTGAACGGCCCGTGCGTGCGCGCGTACCGCCCGACGAGATCGCCGAGCGGATCCGCGACGGGCTCGATGAACGCGAGCGGAACGCCGATGGGCAGCGGAACCCCGAGCGCGTCGCGCAGCCGGGACGCGTCCTCGATCGCGGCGTACCGCTCGGCGCCGGCGATCGAGACCGCGAGCGCACGCTTGCTCGCCACGAGCTCGTCGAGGCTCGCCGCCGTCGTCGCGAGGTGATCCCCGCCGCCGTCCGCGACCCGAAGCCGCGCGGCGACCTCGGCGACCGTGAGCGGCCCGAGGAGCCGCAGCAGGTCCGCGGCGCCCTCGATCCCAGCCAACTGGCGGTCCTCGGCGAGGCGCTGCAGCTCGCGCTCGGTCTGCTCGATGATGCGTGCGTCGAGGAGCTCGCTCAGCTCCGCGCGGCCCAGGAGCTCGTTGAGGAGTGTCGAGTCCAGCGAGAGCGCGGCGGCGCGGCGCTCTGCGAGCGGGGAATCGCCCTCGTACAGGAACTGCGCCACATACCCGAACAGGAGCGAGCGCGCGAACGGCGAGGGCTGCTGCGTGGTGGTCTCGACGAGCCGGAGCTCGCGGCGCTGCATCGCCCCCGCCACGTCCTTGAGCGCCGGGAGGTCGTAGACGTCCTGGAGGCATTCGCGTACGGCCTCGAGGATGATCGGGAACTGCGGGAACTTCTTGGCGACGTCGAGCAGCTGCGACGCACGCTGGCGCTGCTGCCACAGGGGCTGCCGCTTGGCCGGGTTCTGCCGCGGCAGGAGGAGCGCGCGGGCGGCGCACTCCCGGAACCTCGCGGCGAACAGGGCGGAGCCGCCCACCTCCTCCGTCACGATGCTCTCGAGCTCCTCCGGCTCGAACACGAACAGCTCGGCGCCCGGCGGCTCGTCCTCCATCATGGGCACGCGCAGCACGATCCCGTCGTCGCCCGCCATCGCGGAGCCGTCGATCCCGTAGCGCTGGCTCAGCCGCTGCCCCACCGCGAGGGCCCACGGCGCGTGCACCGGCATGCCGAACGGCGAGTGCAGCACCACGCGCCAGTCGCCGAGCTCGTCCTGGAAGCGCTCGACCACGAGCGTCCGGTCGCTCGGGACCACCTCGGTGGCCTGCTTCTGCTCGTCGAGGTACTGGAGCAGGTTCCCGGCGGCGAACGGGTCCAGCCCGGCGGCCTCGATGCGGGAAAGCGCGCGCTCGCGGTCCGCCCCGGAGACCTCGCGCTGGAACGCGCCCAGGGCGCGGCCCAGCTCGACGGGCCGCCCCACCCCGTCGCCCTTCCAGAACGGGAGCTTGCCCGGCTGGCCGAACGCGGGGGAGACGAGCACGCGGTCGTGCGTGATGTCCTCGATCTTCCAGCTCGTGGCGCCGAGCGCGAACACGTCCCCGACCCGGGATTCGTACACCATCTCCTCATCGAGCTCGCCGACCCGGCGCCCGCCGCGCGCGGCCTGGGCCGCGCTCGTCCCTTCGGCCTCGGTGCCCACGATGTAGACGCCGAAGAGCCCGCGGTCCGGGATCGTCCCGCCGGACGTGACGGCGAGCCGTTGCGCGCCGGGGCGCCCCTCGATGGTGCCCTCCGTGCGGTCCCACACGATGCGCGGGCGGAGCTCGGCGAACTCGTCGCTCGGGTACTTGCCGGAGAGGAGGTCGAGCGTCGCGTCGAACGCGGAGCGCGGCAGCGTGGCGAACGGCGCGGACCGCCGGACCACGTCGAACCACTCCTCGACGTCGATCGGCCCGAGCGCCGTGGCCGCGACGGTCTGCTGGGCGAGGATGTCGAGCGGGTTCGCGGGGACGTGGAGCGCCTCGATCTGGCCAGAGAGCATGCGCTCCACGGTGATGGCCGTGTGGACGAGGTCCGCGCGGTGCTTCGGGAACAGCACGCCTTGGCTGACCTCGCCGACCTGGTGGCCCGCGCGGCCCACACGCTGGAGGCCCGACGCGACCGACGGCGGCGATTCGACCTGGATCACCAAGTCCACGAGCCCCATGTCGATGCCGAGCTCGAGGCTGCTCGTCGCGACGACGCAGCGGAGCCGGCCGGACTTGAGATCGTCCTCGATCTGGGCGCGCTGCTCCTTCGAGACCGATCCGTGGTGGGCGCGCGCGAGCACGGGGTCCGCGCCCGCCGTCTGCCCCGCCTGCGCCATCATCTCCGCGGGCGTCCGCGTGGGTGCCTTGGTCGCCGCAGGGGCAGGCGGCCCCGCCGCCCGGGCCCCGCCCGCGGGCTCGGGCTCGAGGACGGGCTCGTCCCACACGCTCGGCTGCAGCCGCTCGGCGTAGATCTCGTTGAGCCGGCCCGTGAGCCGCTCGGCGAGGCGGCGCGAGTTCGAGAACACGATCGTGGAGCGGTTCGCGAGCACGAGGTCCACGATCTTCTCCTCGACGTGCGGCCAGATCGAGGCCTGCGGCTGGAGCCCCGAGGCCGGCCCCATGTCGTGCGCGGCGGCGGCGCCCTGGAGATCGCTCATGTCCTCCACGGGCACCGTGACGGTGAGCACCCACGTCTTGGAGGCGGGCGGCGCGACGATCTCGCACGGCGCCTGGCCCGCAAGGAACTGGGCCACGAGCTCGCGCGGCTCGACCGTCGCCGAGAGGCCGATCCGCTGCGCCGGCTTGGGCAGGAGCGCGTCGAGCCGTTCGAGCGAGACCGCGAGGTGCGCGCCGCGCTTCGTCCCGGCGACCGCGTGGACCTCGTCGACGATCACGGTCTCGACCCCCGCGAGCGTCTCGCGCGCCTGCGACGTGAGCATGAGGTAGAGCGATTCGGGCGTCGTGATGAGGATGTCCGGCGGGTGGGCCAGGAGCGCGCGGCGGTCCGCCGCGGTCGTGTCCCCGGAGCGCACGCCCACGCTCACGTCCGGCGCGGCGAGCCCGAGCCGCCGCGCGGTCTGCGAGATGCCGATGAGCGGCGCGCGGAGGTTGCGTTCCACGTCGACGCCGAGCGCCTTGAGCGGCGAGATGTAGAGGACCTTGGTGTGGTTCTTGGGCGTACGACGGCGCC
This sequence comes from Sinomonas sp. P47F7, assembly GCF_049332655.1. Lineage (GTDB taxonomy): Bacteria > Actinomycetota > Actinomycetes > Actinomycetales > Micrococcaceae > Sinomonas. The sequence goes on from NZ_CP186327.1 coordinate 692,789, forward strand.
GCCCGCCTCCCGCGGTAGCCCCGGCTTGGGCGGTGCTCTCCTGGGCTGCGACGTCGGCACGGGACAGGCCTGGGAGGGCGCCGCCGTCGTCCGTCGCGGGGAGGCCAGCCGAAGCAACCGCGCCGCCGCCGTCGAGCCTCATCAGCCGGTCGAGGGACCACAGGAACGCCGCGAGGGTCTTGCCGGAGCCCGTCGGCGCGACGACGAGCGCGTGCCGGCCCGAGGAAATGGCCTCCCACGCGCCCGTCTGTGCGGGCGTGGGCTCGCGGAACGCGCCGCGGAACCACTCGCGCGTGGCCACGCCAAAACGGTCGAGAACCGCCCCGCCCTGCTCGGCGCGGCGGCCATCCGAGTCCCCGCGCGGGTTCCTGGCCATCACGGAACCATCATCCCGCACCGCACTGACACTTCTGGAGGCCCGAGGGTAACTCACGGGCTGCGCCGGTCAGTCCTTCGGCGGTGTTCCCCTGCGGAACCAGTATCTCTGCGGCATGAAGAACCAGAAGAGGAAGACGATTGCAAGTAGGGCCAAGCCAAAGGGGTCTGGACGCAACGACCAATGACCCGTGGCAAACCACAGAAGCCATTGCGCTGACCACAGTCCGCCGACGAACGCTAGATAGGTGTAGGCGCGGCCAGCGAAGGTTCCGGGAGTCTTGGCCTCACGCAGGCTCATGGTTGGGGTTCCCTTCAGCAGGCGTCATTCCAGTTAATACCCATCCCGCCTGCCCAAGCTGCGGCTCCGCACGCCGCGCCGACGAGGCCAAAGCTCATGGCACCAACGGCCCCGCAGATCGCTCCAGTAGCGGCCGAGTAACCCGCAGCAGCGAACCAGCCCTGCCAACACGAAGGACCGTTCCAACCGGCGGTCTGGGCCTTAGCGCCGGTGCGGCGCTCGAGGGCAACGGTGACGTTGGCGGCAGACGTGGCTGGGCGCTCAGCGGCTTGAACGAGCTGCACCACCGGCTGACCTTGCTTGTCTGCGGATACAAGGAACTTCTTGCCGCTGATGGACTGGACAAAAGCTCTCGCCTGAGCTTCGGTGATCGACGCTGCGAGACCCTCGAGGCCAGTCTCTTCCGCCGCACCGGCATTCTCTTCCAGGAATGACATGAATTCGGGGCTGGACTTTAATAGGGCGATCCGCCGTTCAAGACCTGCTGGGTCAGCAGCCTTGGCATCGGCTATCGCCCGCTTGACCGGCTTGCCTTTCGGATCGTTGACAGACTCCTTGCCGATCCCGTGAGGCGAACCGACGGAGGCAGCGCTCACCGCAGTTGCCCTGTGTGAGGCCGGTTCCCGGCCCCCTTGAGCGACTCCGAGCCCGTCTGACGATGCAGCGATCGCGACCGCAGCTGCAGCCGCACAGAAGCCCTTGGCTAGGTTCTTCATGAACATGCAATCCCCCTTGCATTCGATTTGTCGCGTCGCGAATGGTGCTATCTGCGGCGCTCCCGATTAGTCAAACAAGATGATTAATCGGCTGTCAACGGAATCACCCATGAGGGAATTGCATATGACGGAATCGCATATGGCTTGACGCGCAAGTGGTGAAACCGACAGTTTCGGGTGTGTTGGCGACCTCCCCTCCCGGAGAAATGTCCCGCCCAAAGTCGCAGTTAGGCCGGGACATTCCTCCGCGGTGACCCCCTTCGCTCCGCGGCAAGCTCGGCTCCGCTCACCGCACACCGGGTCTGTCTGCGGCGGGTCCGGGCAGACGAAGGCCTCCCCGCCAGCGTGGCGGGGAGGCCCTGTGCCCTGAGCGGGGCAAGCGTTACATCGGCTGGAATGCCTTGAGCGTGAGCAGGTGGAGGCCGGCCTCGCTGCACCCGGTCTGCTGGTCGGGGATGAAGAGCGAGCCGTAGTCCTCCGGCGGGTAGATCCGGATGCCCGCGGCCTGCACCTGGGTGCAGCTTCCGCCGTAGAGGCCGGCCTGCGTGTAGCCGAAGTCGGCCGCGCCGGACTGGCCGGGGTTGAGGGTGATGTCGACAACCGGCATGGACCCGTCGCGGTCGGCGGGGGCGCCGATCGGAGCGCCGTCCGGGCCGTTCGTGAGCGAGACGCCCGCGAATCCGCTCAGCAGGCACGGTGCGCTGCCGGTGTTCTTGAGCACGATCTTGGTGTAGACGTGGCCGGCCGCGCCCCCGGCGCCCGGAGCGAGGGACGCGCTGAGCTGCGTCGAGACGCACCGCGCGAGGCCAGCGGCGTTGGATCCGGTGGGCGGCGGGGTCGTGGCGCTCGAGCTCGGCGAAGCTGAGGGGGAGGGGCTCGCCGAGGCGCTGGTCGGCGCGGACGACGACGGCGCTGGGCTTGAGCTGGCCTGGCTCGCGGAGTTGTTGCCGCACGCGGAAAGGCCCAGGGCGGCGACGAGCAGCGCCGAGGCGAGGACCGGAAGACGCAGATGGCGGGTCATAGTCTCAGAATTCACTCCAGCCACACCAGCGTCAAGTATCGGCGCGAGCCGCCGCGCTAACCGTTAGATAACGGCGCTTGGCCGGCGAGCCTAGGTGCCGGCGGGCCGCACCTCCACCTCGACGGTCTGCACGCTGTTGTTTCCCAAGCCGTGCAGGTTCCACTCGGCCTCGAGGGGCTGGACGTTGCCGGCGGCGTCCGTCGCGCGGCACGCGAGCTCATGGTGCCCCGGGGTCGCAACCCAGGGGAACTGCCACTCCTGCCACGCGTTCGGCCCCACGGGCGGGTCGAGGTGCGCCGCGAGCCACACGCCGTCGATCCCCACCTCGACCCCGGCGATCGCGCCCTCCCCGGACCACGCCCGCCCGCGGAGCATCGTCGGGCCGGCCCCGAGCGTGCGCTGCCGCGAGAGGAAGTCGGGGATGCCCGGCGGAACCATGAGCGAGCGGACCCTGATCCGCCGGACCGGTGTGCCGGCGTCGTCCGCGTCCTTCTGATACACGTAGGCGACGGCCTGCTGGTAGCCCGTGAACGGCTCGGTGACGGCCTCGATCGAGCGGAGCCATTTGACGCTCGTCATCCCGTACCACCCGGGGACCAGGAGGCGCACGGGGAAGCCGTGCTGGGGCGGGAGCGGCCGGCCGTTCATCTCGTACGCGAGCAGCACGCCGTAGGCGGTGGCCTCCTCGACGGTGAGGCTGCGCGCGTAGTCCTGCTCGATGCCGCCCTGGATGCCGCGATCGTTCCCCGTGAACACGAGTTCGACCACGTCCTCCCCGAGCTCCGCCTCCGCAAGGATCGGCGCGAGCGGCGTGCCGGTCCATTCGGCCGTGCCGAAGCCGCCCAGATCCCACGGCTGGCTGATAGGCCGCGGGTCGAGGCGCGAGCGGCCGTTGCCCGCGCATTCGAGCGTCACGGTCACAGTCTCGCGCGGCCGCCGCATGAGGTCGCTCAGCGTGAGCTCGAGCAGATGCGTCACGGCGCCCCCGATCCGCAGGCGCCACTCGACGGGGTCGAGGTCCGGGACGTCGAAATGGGTCAGGATGTAGTGCATTCCCGGGGGAGTGATCGGCCAGCGGAGCGCCTCAAGCGGGGCCTCGTGGTTGCGGCCGGCGAGGCGCAGTTCCTCGCGCGTGATGGGCCCGGTCGTGGGGCTCTCGGGAAGCGTGGCGGCCGTCGTCGCGGCCGGGGCAGTGGTTGGCGCGGGCGCGGCCGGATGGTGCTGCGGCCGGTGCTGGGATGTGATTTTGGCTCGCATGCAGCCAGTGTGGGCGCGCCCGGCACGGCGCACAATGCCGGGGCGCCCTCGAGGCGGGTGCGTCAGGCGCCCGGGGCCGGCTTCTGGTGGGGCGCGCCGGTCCCCCCGCTGGGCGCCTCGGGCGGGGCGTCGTCGCCCACCTGCGTGTTCGCGGGCGGACGACGCGCGGCCAAGCTCGCCGCCGCCGTCGTCGCCCCGATGGTCACGAGGGCGCCGAGGAGCATGGCCGCGTCCTCGCCGGGGGCGAGCACGCCGAGGCTCCGGCCGATCGTCGCGGCCGCGACCGGCACCCCGAGCTGGGCGGCGGAGGCCGCCGCGAACGGCAGCGGCAGGCCGGTGAGCCGCGACGCGGCGTGGGCCACCACGGCGCCCGCGCCGAGCAGGACGCCGAGGAGGATCATCTGGGGGTGGCCGCCGAGCTGGCGCAGGTCGATCGACGAGCCGAGCCACACGAAGAACACGGGCCCCAGGAAGCCGTCGTTGAGCGCGAACAGCTGCCGCGCCAGGCGCCGCGGCTCGCCGACCGCGGAGACGGCGAGGCCGAACGCGAAGCCCGCGAGCATGATCGAGACGTTGAACGCGAGCGCGAGCCCGGCGAGGGCGAACAGGACCGTGAGCTGGATCCGGAGCTCGAGCGCGAACTTGCGGTTCTCCGAAAAGGTGTGGAGCCGGTGCCGCGCGCCGCTGGCCTCGACGCTCCGCAGGAGCCACCAGACGACGACGGCGCCCACCGCCACCGTGAACGCGCCGATGGCCTTGGGGCCGGCGTGGGCGGGGTCGATCGCGAGGGGCAGCGCGACGATCGCCGCGACGTCCGCGAACGCCACCTGGGCGGTGAGCTCGAGGACGGACGTGCCCTTGAACTTGAGGGACTCGATGATGGGCAGCACGAGAGCGGCCGACGACGACGCCATGAGCACCGCGTAGAGCGGCGCGTTCGCGGACGCGAACAGCAGGGCGACGGCCACGCCGAGGGCGATCGCGACGACGGCCGTGACGACCACGCGCAGGGCACCCTTGCCGATTGCGGCGCGGATGGTCTTGTCGCGTACCGGGACATGGGTGCCCGAGACGAACATCATGAGCGCGAAGCCCATGTCCGCGAGGAACTTGAGCGTCTCGTTGTCGGCGTTGACCCAGCCGAGGAGTGAGCGGCCCACGATGACGCCTGCCAGGAGCTCGCCGAGGACGAGCGGCAGGTGCCAGTTCCGCCTCGCCGCGAGAAGCGGCCCCACGAGGGCGACGAGGCAGATGAGGGACAGCTCGACGAAGCTCACGCGCGGTTACTCGGCCTTCGGCGGGAAGTCGGCGAGCTTGACCGGGATGTCCGTGTTCTCATCCGTGTAGTAGCTCGCGCAGACGCGGTGGTAGCCGTCGGCGATCTGGAGCGCATCGCCGTTCGTGAGGTTCCCGCGGACCAGGAGGATCGGGGAGAGCTTCTCGCCCTTATGGACCTTGACGAGGTCGGAGCGCACGTGGGCGTTGGTCTCCTCGAGCAGGTCCAGACGGGACGCGCGCAGGATGTCCTTGGCCTTCTGCACCGTCACGGGCGCCTTCTTGAGGGCCTTGACGATGGCCTTGACCTCGTCTGGCGTGGCGAGGAGCGCTAGGTAGGAGGCGGCGGCCGGGTAGTCGTGCTCTTCCGGTTCGTCGAGCCACTTCACGGGCATGATGGGCCCCTTTCGTCCCGAGGATCGGCATTACGTTGCGGATCATACGCCGCGGCACCCCGAGAGCTGCATACTCGACTCAGCCGAGCGCGGAACCGGGCGAGCCGTTGCCATGCGGCCAGGTCAGTGCAGCCCGATGAGCAGCATCTGGTCGGTGCCCGGAATGCACGTCTGGAGGAAGATCGGCGGGTAGCCGCCGGCAAAACCGCCCACTACGTATTCCGAGGCGCCCTTCGAGACGACCATGCGTTGGAAGGCCGTGTACGTTCCGTAGCCCTGAACCGTCACGACCGTGCCCGGCTGAATCCAGCTCATGCGGTTCCACCCGCCGCAGAGATCGTGCTCGGCGATGCTGACCGAGACCGTGACGGGCGTGAAGCGCACCGGGCCCTGGCACGCGTCCACGGCGGCTTGCCCGCCCGCGCCGACCACGGGAATGTAAGTGCTCGGGGGAGCGGGAGGGGCGGCGGGGGCAGGCGGCTGGGGTGCCGCGGCCGGCGCCGGTGCGGCAGCAGCTTGGGCTTGCGTCGCTTGCGCCGCCTCGGCGGCGGCCTGCGCGGCTGCCGCCTGCGCTGCCGCTTGAGCAGCCGCGGCCTGCGCGGCCGCCTGGCGATCCGCCTCGGCCTTCCGCGCGGCGTCGGCCGCAGCTTGGGCTTGCGCTTGGGCCTGCTGGGCGGCAAGGACCGTCTGCTCTCGCGCGGCGTCCCGCGCCATCTGGGCGAGTTGGGCGTGCTCCGCGAGCGGATCGAGGACGACGGCGGCGCCCGCCTGCGCCGCGACCGTCCCCTCGGGCGGGGAAGCCACGGGGAAGGCCACGGACGATCCCGCGACCACGAGGAGAGCCCCGACCACTGTCGAGGTAGACAAGATTGCCATGCGCCTGAAGGCTGAGACCGGTGCCATCGGGAGACCTTGGGTTGGTGCCGGCTGGATTCCGGCGGGTAATTTCACGGTCTTGAGGCGCCGAAAGCGGGTAAAGACGGTCAGGCGGAATAGCGTCTTCGCAAGCCCAAATTCGAGTGATTGGTCCCGGGGCCGTTAGTCCCGGGTTGCGTAGTGAGCCGTTCGGGCAGCCAAGTAGTGGCCGGGCAAAATGGGTACTCTTTGCACCTTCGTGACGGTCCCTGCACCGCCGATCGCGGCGCGGCGCAACGTGGGCGGGACGCGGGCTCGCCGCTGTATTCTCGTAGGGGCCGGTACTAGGCAGCTATCTTTTTTGGGGGAGGAACGTGCAGTCGAGCCGGGGTGTGGCTACGCGGCCTGGGTGTGTGAGGGCCTTCGGGATTCTCGGGGAACTGCTCATCACGGGCGCCGTGATCATTGGCCTCTTCGTGCTCTGGTACGCGTTCTTCAACCCGTGGGTCGTCGGGTTGCAGCAGGCGCAGGGCGCCGCGGACCAGAGCCGGCAACTCATGCGCGAGCTTCAGTCACAGACGCGGACGACGGCGCCGCCCACCACCGCGCCAACCTCGCCTTCGCCGGGCCAACCGTCCGCTCCGGCCTCCCAGCCCTCGACCGCCCAGCCCTCGGCACCCGCCGCTCCGAAGGCCGCCACCGTGCCGGTCATGGCCGAGCCCGCCCGGGTCGCGGACACGATCGGCGTCATCTACGTTCCTCGCCTCGGCGCCGACTGGCGCCGGATCCTGCGCGAGTCCGTGGACACGGACCGCGTGCTCAACAGCGTCACCGCGGGCGTGGGCCATTACACCGGGACGGCCATGCCGGGCGCAGTGGGCAACTTCGCGGTCGCCGCGCACGATATCGGGTACGGCAACAGCTTTCTCAACCTGAGCAAGCTGCGCCTCGGGGACAAGATCTACATCCAGACCGCCCAGGGCTGGTACACGTACGCGTTCCGGAACTTCCAGTTCGTGCAGCCCGACGCGATCAACGTGCTCGACGCCGTCCCCACCGTCTCGCGCAGCGCCGGCGCCGACCGCTTCATCACCCTGACCACGTGCTACCCGGCCGTCTTCCCGCCGCTCGAACGCGTCGCGGCGTATGGGACGTTCGCGGGCTTCGACACCGCGCCGCCAGCGGAGCTGGCCCCACTGCTCGCGAAGGATGGCTAGCGTGTACAGAGCCCTGTGGAGGATCCTGCCGGGACCCGTCGCTGTGCGGGTCGTGATCCTGCTCGTTCTCGTGGCCGCGGTCCTCGTGGCCTTGGACCTCTGGGTCTTCCCGTGGATGGCCGTGACGTTCGTCGACGACCGGGGAACGGTCGGGGCGTCATGAGCGAGGTCAAGGAAGGCGAGTTGCGCGCGGAACCCGAGGGCCGCCGTCGTGCGTCACGGAGGGGCGTCGCCGTCCTGGTGACCGTGGTCGCAGCGCTAGTGGTCCTAGGGGCGGTCGCGGCGGTGGTCGGTGGGCTGTTCGCGCCCCCACGCCAGGACGGTGCCGGACCCGCAGCAAGCCCCTCGGCCTCGGCCACGCGGACCACGGCGGCCGCCTCGCCCACCCCGACGAAGCCGGTGCTCGCGCGCTTCGACCCCGCCGGGCCAGACACCGATAACCTCGCCCTGTTCGGAACCGCGCTCACCAAGGCGGCGCAGTCCGTGCCCTCACAGCAGGTCTCGGCGAAGACCCTGACCGACGCGCTCGCTGCCGCCGGCTTCGGCGCGGGGGCCATGCAGCGCACCGCGGATCAGACGAGCGCCAACCTGCAGGCACCCACGCTGACGGTCTCGGTGCGGCTCAACGGCACGTGCCTCGTGGGGCAATTCGTACGCCAGGACGCGAGCGTCTCCGTCGAGCTCGCCGCGCCGATCAGCACGGGCGCCTGCCTCATCGGCCAGACTGCTCCGGTCGGGTAGCCGAGGCTCTACTCTCCACCCCCCGTAGAACGCCGATTCCCCTCAACCCGGTCCGCCCGAAGCACGCGGTTTGGAGTAGGGATCTCCTCCGCCGGCCACGACGCCAAGCCCGAAAGACGCAATCTTTCCGATCCAGTTCCCATAGCCGCCGTAGGCGATGGCTGCCGACGTCAAATGGGGGGACCCCCAAAGAGGAACCCGGCCGACTTAACGCCAGTCGTCCAGCATGGCTGCGAGCCCTCCACCATATAACGCCACTTGTCCACATTCCGAGGATTACAAATGCCGCATGCGGGGGCAACCGAAATCTCGGGCTCGCTTCGCAGTCCCTATTTCGTCCCCAAGGTCTGGGCAAGCGCCTCATCTAATCTGGGCTGGAGTGCCTGCGCGAGACTATTCGTAATGTGGTGATCATCGCGATAGGCCAGGACATTCCCGAATACGAGGCCGCAACGATTTGGGCATAGCCAGTCGGCAACTGGCAGGAAGACACCGCCCTTTTGCCGGGCGGCCGTGCGCTCGACGGCGTATATGTCTCTCTCAATTGTGTGCGGAAGCAGGGAGCAAACTCCGACATCCTCAAGGTGCGCCGACAGACACAGGTTCGGTGCAGTGGTCCATGTTGGGTTGTCGCCAATTATGATCATTTTCGTGCCGCTTGGAAGCTCGTCAGAGAGTTTTTGCAGACCCGACTCCCAAGCTTTGACAAAATCACCCTCATATACACCTGACTGTCGGTAGTGGTTCGCCCAGTTCGCCACTACAACAACTTGAGGTCGAATACGCCGTATTCGCTCGATAGCGTTTATCCGCCATGCATCGCATTGGAAGTATTCAGCACCCAGGTTCTCATTAGTGGTGGTCATCGACACAGAGGGGCAGGCAGACTTAGTAAGGCTGATTAGGTGCCGACCGCTCGCCTCCGCAGACGCCGCCAAGGGTGTAAACCACTGGGCAGCATGAGAGTCACCAAAAAGGACTATTGTCTGCGAAGAATTTGGGGCGCCGTACGAGCAGGTCGGTGACGAGACTGGGGCGACAGCTACATGGCATCCATCATTAAACACGGCTGCCACCGAATTCCGAGCCTCCATAAGGCTCGGCTTCATGTTGCTGGGGACGAATGACGAGATTGGCAATTCGTCTCTTGCGGAGAATTCAGAGATCGATTCGGCGGGCCGCCCAGTGTCTAGGCGGCCGGGTGTGCCGAACACGAAACTCGCTGCAAGGGCAACAACTGTCGCGACGGCGCTAAACCCATAGCTGCGATAGGTGCGCTCCTTCAGAAAAGACATGTCCCTGAAGGGTTGTTCTATGAAGGTGAAACTGAGGAGCGCCAGAATTAGGGACCCTGCAATCAGAGCGATGGCCACGGCCGGATCTGCCGAATGATTCGTAATAAACCCTGCAATGAGGAAGACCGGCCAGTGCCAAAGATATAGAGAGTAGGAAATATTTCCCAGAACTTGAAGGGGTTTGAGTCCAAGAAGGACTTCGACCCCGGAACGGCCGTGGGGTGAGACCCCTGTGGCTACGACCAAAGCGGTGGCGGCCACCGGAATACTAGCCACCCAACCGGGAAACGCTGTGAGATCGGAGAAAAGGAACAGCGAGGCGGCGATTCCGCCGAGCCCGATCCACCCAAGGAACAGGGCCAAGATCTTTGGAACCGTCGTCAGTTTCGGGACTAACATAGCGACCATTGCCCCAACGCCGAATTCCCAAGCACGGGATGGCAATGAGAAGAAGGCGTAAGGTTTGTGGCCGAACGTGAGCAAGGAACACCCAATGAAGGATGCCACTGTTAAAACCACAACCGTCGCAAGCGTCAGCCTATTTTTTCCCTTCAACAGTAACAGCAGAAGAGGCCATAGTAGGTAGAATTGCTCTTCGACCGCCAATGACCAATAGTGTTGGAAGAGCGACGGTGATTGATTGGCGAGATAGTCGGTTCCATTGAAGGCAAACCACATATTAGATAGATAGAGCGCGGTGGCCCTTGCGTCGTCTCCAACATCAATGAGCATCAACGGCGGGAGGAGCAGTTTTGCAGCGACCAAAGATGCGAGGAGGACGAAAACCGCAACGGGAAGCAATCGACGGATTCTCCGGGCATAGAAATCACGTAGCGATTGTGAATTTGTCCGCTCTTGACGCCTGAGTAGCTGGAGGGTGATAAGAAAACCCGAGATTACGAAGAATACGTCGACTCCTACGTATCCACCGGGTAGCCAGAGAGGATTGGCGTGGTATACAAGAACTGCACACACGGCTATTGCGCGTAGACCTTGGATATCGCGTCGAGTGCGTGGCCCTGCGGGTGTGCCGTTCACAATCTCGGGTATTAGTCGTTGTGTCATGAGATTCCTCAAAATTGCGACGGCTCCAACAGTCTACGACGTAGGACTGCCCTCCTGTTGGAGGCGTGTTCTTACCTGTTCCCTGTGCAGCGATTGCTAGCGGCCTGGTCCTATATCAGTGCAGAGTGCGGCGTCGGCTGTGGTACGCATTCCGGGTTTCGCCTCGGAAGAAACAGGCATTGTACCTGTATCACGCTCCAAGAGTTGTGTCTAGTCATTCGTGCGGAACAGGAACCATGAGCTTGAACCGCCTTCCTCTTTGGACGCCTCGACCACTACCTCAGCGTCGCCGGATCCACAGCATTGGGACCGCGACGAGACATAGAAGTTTCGCAGGGACACTCGCTGAAGACTCGGTGTACGACTCGGGCGACTCCACTCTGCAGCGCCGTCGCGCCGGCACCACGGCAAGGTCATCTGCATGCGTACATGGGGCATTCTCCTCACGGTGAGAGACGCCGTCATAGTCATTTCGAGAAGGATGCACATTTGTCGCGCTCTTGTCATCGAGTAGGCCACGGTTGCCGAACGGAACCAATCATTGAGCATCAACACGCCACACCGCAGGCCGAGGAGCTCCATAACCGGGGCTCTCACGCGGGCCACGTGAGCAGCACGCCGAGCCCGTTGAACACCACATGCCCCACGATCGCCCCGCCCAGCCGTCCCGTGGCCGCAGCCGTGGTTCCCGCGGCGAGCGCGAAGACGAACGTCGCGATCCCGGCGAGGAGCGCGTCGCCCGGCGTGGGGAGCAGGAGGAGGGCGTGGACTGCCGCGAACACCACCGAGGTGAGGACGACAGCGGTGACCCACTTCGCGATCTTCCCGAACGTTGCGAAAGTGTCAGCGAGCGCGCGCTGGAGCAACCCCCTGAAATAGATCTCCTCGAGCAGGGGGGCCACGATGACGGGGGCGACGATGCCCCAAGCGATGGTATCGAGGGGCGGGGACCCGATCGCGCTCAGAGTGGGCTGTTGGACCAAACCCGTGGATCCGGTGACGACGAGCCGGACGATCGCGTCGATGGCCCGCACCAGACAGCCGATGCCGAGGCCCCACAGGAGGTCGAGGGGACGGAAACGCAGCCCGAGTTCGGCAAGTGCGCGGACGAAGCCTTCGCCCCAGAAGCTCACTGCGAGTGCTGCAAGGAAGGGGATCCACGCGGCCAAGTACGCCGCCGCGCCGAGAAATGGCGAGTATCCAAGCTGCGCCGAAACGCTTTGGACAGCCCAACCGCAGGTCAGGGCCGCAATGATGCCTAGAACGGCCCATGCGAGCCGCATTTTCCTAACGCCTGTGATGAGTTCCATCTTCTCTACTAGGACCGTAATGGATGTTGACGTGTGGCAACATATGTGGGGACACGGATTACAGCCGTGCAACATGAGGGGGAGGGCCCTTTGGAGCTCAGGGAATACATTCGCATCCTACGCACTGGCTGGGTCCTGATCGTGGTGATGGCCTTGCTGGGCGTGGCTGCTGCGGCGGCGTTCTCGATCCTGAGCAAGCCCGAGTTCAAGGCTTCGGCGAAAGTCTTCGTCTCCACGCAGTCTGGGGGGACGGTCACCGACCTCGTGCAGGGGAGCACGTTCACTCAGCAGCGTGTGAAGACCTATGCAGGGCTTGTCACGACGCCCATTGTTCTTCTGCCGGTCATCTCCAATTTGCATCTTTCGATGACGGCCGATGAGCTCGCCAAGACGGTTGCCGCGACGGCTCCGCTCGACACGACGCTCATCGACATCTCGGCTACGTCGCCGGATCCAATCAGGGCCGCGGATATAGCGAACGGGATCTCCGAGAGCCTCACCAACGTTGTGCAGAACATCGAATCGACGGGGTCGCAGTCTGCCACAGTCAAGTTGACCAGGGTCAAGCAGGCTGACGTTTCCTCAAATCCGGTGACCCCCAACGTGCCGATCAACGTCGCGATCGGGCTTGTCGCAGGGCTGGTAATCGGAATCGGAGTAGCGCTTCTGCGCCACGCACTCGACAACCGCGTGCGCAGTGAGCGGGACGTTGAGGCGATCAGTCCGGCCCCGGTCCTCGGCGGGATCGCGTTCGACTCGAAGGCGCCGAAGCGACCGCTCATCGTCCAAGACGATCCGCGCAGTCCCCGCGCCGAGGCCTTCCGAACCCTCCGCACGAATCTGCAGTTCATCGACGCCGGTGGCGGGGCCCGCAGCTTCGTGGTGACGTCAGCCATTGAGAGCGAGGGCAAGAGTAGTACGGCGTCCAACCTTGCGATCGCGCTCGACAACGCCGGCCACAAGGTGATCGTGGTCGACGCGGACCTGCGGCGACCCAAGCTCGCGCAATACATGGGCATTGAAGGCGCCGTCGGCCTCACAGACCTTCTCATCGGCCGCGCTGACATGGAGGACGCCGTTCAGCAGTGGGGTCGTGGCGGTCTGCACGTCCTCCCGGCCGGGAGCGTGCCGCCCAACCCGAGCGAGCTTCTTGGATCTGCGGCCATGCACTCGCTCGTTCGGCGGCTCGAGGACGAATTCGACTATGTGTTGTTCGACGCTCCCCCGCTGCTCCCCGTCACCGACGCGGCCGTGCTCAGCAAGAGCGCGGGCGGGGCGATCGTCGCGGTCGCCGCCGGCAAGACTCACCGAGCCCAGCTCAGTGCTGCGGTAACAGCTCTCGACAACGTGGGAGCGAGACTCTACGGCTTCGTGCTGACGATGCTTCCGGTCTAGGGGCCGCACAAGTACGGCTATCAGAGTTATGGGTATGGTCCCGTATACGCGCAGGACGACGTGACGGTCGGCAAGGCGTCGAGGATGGACCGTCGCCGGGCTCGAGGGCTCGCAGGGTAGACCGTGGTTGGCTCAATGTTCAGCATCCTCTTCGTTTGCTCGGGCAACATCTGCCGGTCGCCCATCGCGGAACAGCTTCTGCGCACCAGGATGGCGAACTACCCGATTACCGTTTCCAGCGCAGGCGTCATCGCGGAGGAGGGCACCCCGATGACAGAGGAGGCTGCGACGGTGTCGCGCCGTTACGGCGGCGAGCCTGACGGGCATCGTGCGAGGATGCTCACGGAGTTTCGCCTGAGGGAAGCGGATCTCGTGTTGACGGCGACCCGGGCACACCGCGGTGCTGTGGTTCAACTGCTTCCGCGGATGTCGAGGAAGACCTTTACCGTCTGCGAGTTTGCTCGGCTCCTGAGTGCGGTGCCGGAGCACGAACGGGTGTCGCTCGAAGACCCATCGGCGCTCGTGGACGCCGTCCGGGCGGTTCGGGGACATGTCGCTCCGCCCGAGGACCCCGAGCACGACGACATCGAGGACCCGTATCGGCAGCCGATCGAGATCTACGAGGCCGTCGGGGCGAGGCTTGACGTGGAAGTTGCAGTCATCGTCGATGGACTCCGAATGGACGTAGCCGGACAATGAAGGTTCCTAGAGCCAAGGCGAGACGGGCACGGTCTTGGGCGATTGCGGGCATCGTCCTCCTCGTGGTTCTTGATGCGGTTCTGGTCGCTGCGGCATTCATGCAGGCCCATCCGAACGTCCAAGGGTCGCCTGGGCCGATTCCAACATTCTCTTCGCCGTCGTCCCCATCATCCACTCCGAATCTGACACCGACCCGTCGCGGCGCAACCCCCGAAGGAAACTGACGAAACGCTACTCGAATTGGGACGATTCCGTGGTGCGCCGAATGTGCAACGGACAATATGAAGAGGGTCTCCGATCCGGTGACCCTCTCCCCCCGAGCGCGCGACCGGGTGATGCAAATCCGTTTACCGGATGGAAGCGCGGGCTATCCGATTATTGGTGCAAAGTCGGGTAGTCTACGGCCGCGACCCAGCAGGTGAAGAATGGCTGAAATGGACCTTTCGGCCGCACGGCCATCGCCGTACGGATTGACGGCATTCGCCATGGCTTCGTATTCAGACGGAACCTGAAGGAGCTTCAATGCTTCGTGGACTATTCGGTCCTCGTCGGTTCCGATCAACTTTACAGTCCCGGCAGTAACGGCCTCGGGGCGTTCGGTGTTCTGTCTCATCACAAGCACCGGCTTGCCCAGACTCGGGGCCTCTTCCTGGACGCCGCCAGAATCAGTAACGACAATCCTGGAGGCCCGCATCACCCGGGCAAACTCGTGGTACGAGAGCGGCTCGCAAACTAGAACATTCGGGACGTTGGCGAGCCAAGGAAGGACCGCCTCCCGGACCACCGGGTTGCGATGAGCTGGCAGGATTACGATAGAATCGTTGTCAGCTTCGGCGATTCGGGCTAAGGCCCGACCGATTGCCTCCATAGAGCCACCTTGGTTTTCGCGGCGATGGGTCGTCGCGAGGACTATCGTCTGTCCACTCTGGACCGCCTCCTCAATGCGTGGATCCGCGACAGGTAGGTCCATCTCCACGGCTTGAAGCAGCGCGTCGATAACGGTGTTTCCAGTTACGGCGATATCGACATCCGAGATCCCCTCTTCGAGGAGATTTCGCTTGCTCGAGTGTGTGGGTGCAAGATGGAGCTGCGCAATCTGTGAGATCAGCTTCCTGTTGGCTTCCTCCGGAAATGGCGAAAGCAGATTTCCGCTCCGGAGTCCGGCTTCGACATGGACCACCGGAATTTTATGGTAAAAGGCCGTCAAGGCTCCGGCGGCGGCAGATGTGGTATCTCCCTGGACCAATACGACGTCGGGTTGAATTCGACCAAAAAGCTCATCGAGTCCGTCAACGGTTCGACTGAGGATCCCGCTGAGCGATTGCCCAGGCCGCAAGATATTTAGGTCAACATCCGGGTCTATTCCAAAAAGGGAATTAACCTGATCAAGCATTTCTCGGTGTTGGCCTGTCACGGTGACAAAACAAGAGATATCCCGCTCCTTCCCCAAGGCCTGAACGATTGGAGCCATCTTGATGGCTTCCGGACGGGTCCCATAAATCGGCATCACTACTGCCATGATCAGTTCCCTTCAGAGGTATCAGCGAATATCGACGAATTTGAAGCTAGATCAGGAAAAGCGTGGAGCGATGCGTTTCGAGACGTCTGCTCGCCATCCACTCAGCAAGCCGGTTAAGATCGCGCGTGCACTGTCGGGTCGTCCACGAGCCAGGTAGAGGATTGAGAGAGCGATGCGCAACACTGTCCAAACGACGGAACGCGATGGCCAGTATCTTCTTCCCAGAATCACCATCGATCGCGCCGCATGATGCAGCCCAATCAGCGACTTGCCGCGGGTAGACCCATCGGAGATGCTCGCGCCACGGTTGTGTTCGACTCCGACTTCCGGGGAAATCGCCCATCGGATCTCGTGTTGGGCCAGCCGTTGGCAATAGTCAGCCTCTTCGCAATACAGAAAGAAATCCTCGCACAGGCCGCCCACATGACGAACGACGTCGGATTTGACTATGAAGCAGGCACCAAAGAATGTCGGGTAGAGTCTGCTCGCCCACTCGCTCGCATTCGTTGAAATCACTCCCCGACCGAGAGCAAGGTCCCAGCCGGGCCGAGACAGGCTAGGCGGACGTTCTGTTGAGCCCAGGGTGCCTTCCACTAGGAAGGGTGAGATCAGCCCGTACGATCCACGTTCGATCTCGCTCACCAGGCGGTCGATGACAGGCGGCATGATAATGACATCCGGATTGCAGACGATGACGAAATCTGCCCCGAGGTCGAGCGCGTGCTGGATGCCCAGATTATTCCCGCGGGCGTACCCAAGATTGTCATGTGGCACGACGTGCACAAAACGATCGCTATCCCAATTCGCCACGTGGTCAACGCAGCTACCAGCCGAATGAAATGAATTGTCGACCACAACAACACGCGACGCAGGCCCGGCGCGCAGTGATCGCAAACAGGTATTAAGATCAGAGAACGCTTTGTAGACAACCACGACGACAACAATCACCGGATCGCCTCAAACTTGCCAAGCATCGTATCAGCTCTAGAGCGCCACGAATTTGCGTGCACGAATTCGCGGATCACATCTGGTGCAGGTGCGTGACCGGTGGTCATCGCGTGGCGCACCTTCTCTGCAAACTGATCTTGGTTTCTATATCTGGAGATGAAATCTCCAAAGTGATCTAGTTGCGGGTAGTCGCTGGCTACCACCGGGCGTCCGGCGGCAATATATTCGTACAATTTTACCGGGTCGACAGCGCGTATCAGATCGGTGACGACAAAAGGGAGAACCAAAACTTCATTCCCTCGCATGGCCCCGATTGCAGAAGGATGGTCCGCAATGCCGTGATAAGTGAGTCTCGGGTGTTCCGGAATGGCGACGTCACACGGTCCCCAAAGATTAACTCGGACACTCTCGTTCACGGCTAGGAGATTAAGCACAGCTTCGAAGTCAAACCATTTGGATATGGCGCCAATGTATCCCACCGTTCCTTTGGCCACAGATACTTCGCCGCCTGATGGTGGGAAGTGGAAGGCTTCGGGGTCCAGCGCGTTGGGGACAATCACGATGTCTCGCTCGGGCGACAACCCGCGGATATGTTCTGCTATCAAAGCGCTCGAACAGAACACGGCCGATGAAGAGTCGACCAGCGCCCTCTCATCGGACTGATCTGTCGGCAACGCATCGTCGAAAAGATTGTTCAGGTCCATGCAATCGTAAGATATTTTTACGCCCATGCTCCTCAAGGCGCCTGCTAGTCGCCTATGGCGGCTGTGAGTCATAATGGCAACATCCGGCCGGCACACCAACACGATGGCAATCGCCGAGATCCAGGAAAGAAGCGGATCAAGAATAGCAAAGCGGCGTCGTAAGCGCTGTGGCATCAGAGGTACGCGCAGTACGGGCACGCTGAGCCGTTGCCCGCTGATGAGCTTGGCAGTCCTAACCAAAGAGGAACAGACGAAGGTAACTGACACCTCGGAGCGTGCGAGCGACTGTGCCAGGAAGTGCGGACGCTGCTTGATCCAACGGCTGTCGACGTGCGACACGTAAGCTATTTTCAATTGAGGGCCGCCTTGTAGACGTTCTCTGCTTCGGACGCGATGTGCGCCCAGGAATAGTTCTGGACGACAAAGTTTCGCGTCTCGAGGCCGAAACTGTCACGGTCGGGCTGGCTCAGATTGCACAGTTCAGCGACCGCAGTCGCCAGTTCTTGCGGATCTCTTGGCCTGACAAGCCTGCAATCCGGACGATTGGATAGCAGCTCAGGGAGCCCGCCGACTGTGGTTCCAACAATGGGGATGGCGGACGCCATCGCTTCAAGGGCGGACAAGCTCGTAGCCTCCATCAGGGATGGAATAACGCATACATCTGCCGCCCGAAGCACTTCGGACATTTCGTCAGCAGACAACGTTTCGAGGACAGAACTATGTTCGTCGTCTTCCAATAGGCCGCGAATTTCGGCGCTGTACTCAGGAAAGTCCGACTCAGATGCCCCGGCAAAGACGGCGAGGCTTTGCCCTGGCCAGCTCGAAGTTAGTATTGCCTGAGCTGCATATATCACTCCCTTGGTTGGAGCCCAACGTCGCGGGATTACAACGATTCGCTCTCCCACAAAATTCCATTTGAGTCGAATCTCATCACGTTCCCGAAGCGTTGCAGGATGGAATCTCTCGACGTCGACGCCATTCGGTATGTATGTCATTGGACAGGAGGCATATTCCTGGTCCACGAGCTCTTTCGAGGGTGCCATACCTTGTGTGAACACCTTCGTCATTAATCGAGTCAGTTGCCGTCCAATCAGCGGAGTCTTTCGCAGATACAGAAACTCGCCCAAATGGTTAGTCCACACATGCCTGGCGGGAAGTCCCTTCAGCATGATCCCAAGCAGCACACTTGTCACAAAATCATGATGGTGGATAATATCAAATTCGTACCGGTCGCGAAGGCTTTTCAGCTCGCGGGCTGCATGAATTGCGTTGAGAACCCTTGCCAAAAAGTTGGCCACAAATCGGACTGCAGGAATCGGAAAGATCCTTCGAAGCCGGACAAAGGATCGAGAACTTCTATGGCCGATGACGGCGGTCATTGGTACCGTACCGAGATCGTCATATAGGCTTGCGCCCGGCGAAGTCCTGACGACATGGACATCGTGTCCACGGGCGGACAACTCTCGTGCGAGATTGTAGACATGCAACTCGACCCCGCCTCGCGATTTGTCGACATAATTGTTGCTTAGCATTAGAATTTTCATGTCCAGATCTGTTTCCTTGCGCTATTTGAAGAACAGTGCCGCGCCTAGGGCAGCTTGAAGC
Source organism: Sinomonas sp. P47F7 (assembly GCF_049332655.1). Classification (GTDB taxonomy): domain Bacteria; phylum Actinomycetota; class Actinomycetes; order Actinomycetales; family Micrococcaceae; genus Sinomonas. The sequence continues at coordinate 711,482 of NZ_CP186327.1, forward strand.
CCTAGGGTGATGCCAACGTATAGATCAAATCTTCGAAAACCAGCGGCCTTGAACGAGAAGAGAGTGGCCAAGATGGCTCGAGCTGCCATTCCGGCGGTGATGCACAGCCCGGCTGTTTGCCATCCGTAACTGGGGAGCAACACGAGCGCGAGCGCCAAGGTAGTCAATCCTCCTGTCGCGGTTGCAACAGATATCTGCAACGTTCTTCCGAGCCACATGAGCAATGCGCTCCGACCATCGGCTGCTGCCTGAAGAGCGGCCGCTGGAAGCCCCATGGCTACTGCGCCGACGACACCTTGACGATCGTAAGTGGATGGAAGCCATGTATCTAGCGCTAGGAAGATAAAGAGGGTGACGGCGAGCGAAACCAGAAGCAACGCCACCTGTATTCTTGCCTGATTCCGCACAAGGATTTGTGAGAGCAGTCCTGAGGTCGAGGCTACCTGGGCCCTGGTCGACCAGTGCGCGTCGAGCGAGGCTCCGACAGTTAGGGCGCCGCCAATCAGCAGAGAGGCGAACATATAGTTGGCGGCGGCTGCCGTTCCGAGGCTGAACCCTACTAGAACCCTCATGAGAAGCATCGTTGCGACTGCCATCACGAGGTGCGGCACGAGCGAGATCGCAAGAGTTAATACACGCGATACTTCTGATTTGGTGGCGAAGCTCTTGTGGGTGTGGGTCAGGAGGTGGACAACTAGAACCGGTGCGGCGGATAGGCCGACATATACTGCTGTGCCGACGAGTAGGCCATGTTCAGTAGCCGCTACGCCCATGCATAACAGTGCAAATACCTGTATGTATAGCGTTACTGTTGCGAATGTTTTAGGAAAGTTCAGGCCTCGAAGTAGACTTGAGCACAAGAGAAACACTGCCGTGCTCGTAGATATCGATATGGAAACGCTCAAGATTGACTCATGTGTCATGAAGCCCATGGCAGTGGCTGCAAGAGACATTGCGTAGAGAATGTGGGCCACAAGGCCGGTCGTGCGTAGTTCAGCCGACCGGGATTGGTTTGAACTTAGTGATAGACGGTTGGCCAGGTAGTGACTGAGTCCAAGGCTGAGCGCTGGAGCAAGCAAACTGGATGTCGCGAGCTGCATTGAAAGCTCTCCAACCTGATTCCGGTCCATGATCCGGCCGAGTGTTGGCCAAACAAATAGGGAGGTCAAGAGGACAGCAAGCGGTCCCGACTGGTAGTACAGAAACTCCGATGCGTTCTTGAGGCTTACCCGTGCGGTAGTGTCAATTGACATTCGATGCCCCAGCCCTGTAATTTCTGGGCAGCGTGTCCAGCTTCCGAGCAGGACTTCGAATAGTGATGAGGCCGATAATCAGGAGCATGGCTCCTGAAAATGCCAAATTGATGATTAGGTAAGCCCCGTTTCCGTTTAGCAAGAATGTTTGTATTCCCAATATTATTAGGGCTCCGATAATAATCATCGTGAGACTGGAGACGCTTCTTAGCCAGTCGACCGCCTGGTACCACAACCAGCCGATGAGTATGAGAAACAGAACAGCGAATAGTTCCGGCATGCTGAAGAGTAGGTAGACTGATCCCCCGACTGTGACTGGAACGATAAAGTTTCCTGCCCCTAGGGGCGTTCCAGTGGTAATCGAGGACATGAGCATGTCGAACGTGTAGTCGTCTGTCGAACCAATTCCCAGATATCGGTGCATAAGCACATCAAAATCGTGGGCGAAGACAGAGTAGCTAATTGACTGTCCGGGGAAGTTGTGGAGGGCGAGGTAGCCAGACTGGATGGCATCGACGGTTGACCGCCGGATTAGGTAGTCGAAACCGCCCGAACCGCTGGCGGTGGTTGTGTAGAGGGTTCGAATGAAATCGACATACAGTCCTCCGGCGAGAAGTGCGGCTGCCATGCATACGAGAACTGCAAATTTAGGCTTCCTGACTCTGATCAGATACCCGATCATGGCGGTTGTCCCCACCTCGAGAAGCGCCCCCTTGAACCCGAGGCCGAGTTGGCTGATCGCGTAGAGAAGCCATATCGACATCGTGACTCGGCGGGTTCGCGTCGATACGGTAGCCAGGGAGATAAGGGCGACGGCCGGGATGCAGTACAGGACCGCCCTGCTTGGTAATCCACCCAGTCCGCTGTTACCTAGACCGAAGCGTTGGGTCTCGACATCGGCGGTGAAGACGGGGATTCCGCCGATCGCGAAGTGCAGGACGGCCAGAATGGCCAAGAGCCACAGGCAGCCGTTGAGAAATCTCGGCAATGCAATGACTTTGCCAGCGAGCAGGAGGTTGTCAAAGCGTGCTGAGTTCAGCTCGGGGTCTTCCTTGCTCAGAACACGACGGCGGGAATGAATCATCATTCCCGCGCCGACCAGCAGGGGAGAAATCTGGACAAGCCAGTCTCCCTCAACTGTTCCGTTTTCATTCTCGAGGAGAAGAAATCCGAAGGTCGGGAGCGCGAGCAGTCCTACGGCCACCATTCCGGAGGTGAGTGTTCGGTATCGGAGAAGGAGCGCGAGCATTCCTAGTACTGAGAACATCAGTGCGTGGTCCTTTTGGCGGCAGCGAGACTTGTAAGCCGGGAGCCCGGTCTTTCAGTTCCAGGGGTGTGCGAGCTCATCACCTCATCCTTACTTCGCGCCATCGCCGGGCGCAGCGACTGCTTTGACAGTTTGCCAGAGGATGATGATGTCGCCGATCAATGACCAATTCTCGACGTAGAAGAGGTCCAGTCGGAGCGAGTCTTCCCATGAAAGCGATGAACGTCCGCCTACCTGCCACATGCCGCTCATGCCTGGTTTGACGAGCAGTCGCCGCTTCGCCGCGTCGTCATAAAGTTTGACTTCGCCAAGTCGCTGAGGGCGGGGACCCACTAGGCTCATGCTGCCAGTAAAGACATTGAAGAGCTGCGGGAACTCGTCGAGAGAGTGCTTCCGGAGGAAGCGACCCAGTCGCGTTATTCGCGGGTCGTTGTCGACTTTGAAGAGTGGCAGTTCGCCCTTGCCCTGCTGTGCAAGGAGGGCGTTCAACTCGTCGTCAGCATTGACGCGCATTGAGCGGAACTTGTACATCATGAACGACTGGGCATTGAGTCCGATGCGCTCCTGCTGGTAGATGATCGGGCCTCGGCTGCTGGCCTTGACGGCCACGGCAAGAGCCAGGAGCAGCGGCGAAAGGAGAACGATGAGGACGGCCGCTCCCACGATGTCGAAAACGCGTTTGCCGACATGCTTGGGGCCGTCATACCGAGGTACCTCGACGTGGATGAGCGGGAGGCCTGCTACTGGTCTCGTGTGGATGCGGGGCCCCGCGACATCGGTCAGGCTTGCCCCGACAATGAGCTGATGTCGTTCGCCGTCCAGCATCCAGCTCAGACGTCGTATGTTGCCGGGCGTGAGCTCGTCACCGCTCGTGATCACCAACGTGTCTGCGCGAGTCTCGACCATGGCTCGTTCCACCGTATCGAGGTGAAGGTACACCGGCACAGAGCGGTGAGACGCCGGTCCTCTAGCCGGCCCCACCCAGCATTCGCCGACAACGTGATACCCCTCCTCGGGATGGCGTGCCAGCTCTGTCCGAAGGTGCTTCACGGAATTCTCCGAACCGACCAGCAGGACGCGCGCAGAATAATCGCCAGTCTGCCGCTTGACCCCTAGCCACTGGCGCCAAAGCCAACGGGACAGCACGAGGACCGCGACGCCTGTGGGCAGCGCCACGAGGATGTAGCCGCGCGCCAAGTTGATCTGGAACAGGAACGAGATGATTGCGACGAGGCCGAACAGCCGTAGGGAGGCGTCTGCAATCAGCCGGTACTCCGTTGGCCCAGCGCCGATGATTCGTGCCTCGCGGGTGTCGTAGATCTTGAGAATCAGCATCCAGGCGAGAATGAGAATCACTGAGACGGCGGAGTAGCTCACAGCGAGATCGTCCAGTGAGCCTTGGAAGGCGACGTGCGCGCTGTCAAAGCCGAACCATGCAATCTGAACGCCGAAGACGACCCATACCAAGACGAGGAGATCAGTGAAGATCAGGCCTCGACTTAGCCCTTGACGCCAATCGGTCCGGCCCGGGTCGACCGTAGGCCGCAATCCCAGCTCAGCGGGGCTCACGACGCAAGTTCCGATCCCATGAAGGATGACCGAGGTTCGGTGCGGCCCCAGCATTGTCCGCGGCGCGGATCCATCGTCAGGCACCTGACCCCGATGTAATTCCTCTCAGGCACGTAGCCCCACACGAGTGTCCCCCCTCCGGACAGGCCGAATCACGACTGAACGTTATCACCTGACGGCGAACCGCATATCGTACCCGGTCAACATCGTGGCTGTAGGCTGTGTAACAAATCTACGTGACGTCTTCGCAACTATTCAGTGGCGGTCGTGCAGTACTGATGTCTCGTATGATGAGGGCGATCAGTGGTCGTCGTCGGCCGAGTGAGGTCCGCATTGACGATCACGCAGGGGTTGTCCTGCGCAAGAAGTTGTAGCCCAGAGGGGAAGGGCAAGTGTCGACGACGTTAATGACCCATGAAGTCCGCATTGATGGTCCGTTCCGGCTGCGGGCCGCAAGCCGTCATTTGGTCCCTGATGTGTATCGATGAATCGGCATTTGAGATCACGACTTCGGCTCGGCTCGAGGCTCGTTGAGCTGACCGGCCGTAAACGACTTTGGGTAGTCGGTGCATTTGCCCTGCTTCTGGTCGCATCGTGCGCTGTGTGGCTGGGGGTTCGGGGTTACCTCGCCCAGAAGGAGCTCGCTGAGTCGGAAGCTTTGGCCAAGACGGTGCAGTCCGACATTGCTCAAGGGCGCGCCAATCAGGCTCGCGACGGGGCGCAGCGTCTGTCCGCGCACGTTGACGCCGCGCGCGGATTCGTGAGTGATCCGATCTGGCAAGTGGCAAGTCTTCTCCCGATCGTCGGCACTAATTTTGCGACGACGACGCAGTTGGCCGGCATCCTCTCCGACGTGGTCCATCGCGCCGTGATCCCGCTTTCCGAGGTGTCTGCAAATATCAACCCATCAGCACTGAAGCCGGTGGGCGGCGCCTTGGACATCGGCCCGATCGCGAAGGTGCGTCCAGCTGTGACCCAGGCAACGGGAGTCCTGGAAGACGCGTATCAGAAGGTAGCTCTTGTTCGCCCCGGTTTCGGATCCATGCCGCAGCTTCAGGCGAGCGTCGAAAGACTCAAGTCCCTTCTCGCTCAAGCGGCTCGGGAGGCTTCCGCCGCCGACACCGCCACGATGGTGCTTCCAGCGATGCTCGGAGATTCTACGCCGAGGACCTACCTGGTGCTGTTCCAGAACAATGCCGAACTACGCGCAACGGGAGGGATTCCAGGGGCCGCTGCGGAACTGCGCGTTGACCATGGCCACATCACTCTGGGGCGCCAGACGGCGGCAAAGGACTTTCCGAGGTACCCGAACCCCGTCCTACCGCTGGCGGATCAGACCAAGGGACTGTATGGGCCGATCACAGGGCAGTACTTCCAGGACGTCAACCTCGTCCCGCAGTTTCCCCTCACGGCCCGCCTCGCGGCCGAAATGTGGAAGCGGCAATTTGGTGTCCAGGTCGATGGGGTGTTCTCGATCGATCCCATTGCTCTCGGCTACTTGCTCCAGGCCACGGGTCCGGTGTCGCTTCCCACGGGGGAGACGATGGACTCCTCGAATGCCGCGCGCATGCTCCTGAGCGACGCCTACTCGAAATATCACGGCGCGAACAAGGACGACTTCTTTTCCACGGCCGCCTCTGCTGTATTCACGAAGCTCGCGAACGGGAGTTTTCAGCCCAAGCCGATGCTCGACGCGCTGGGACAGGCAGTGAAGGAGCGGCGCCTCCTCGGATGGAGCTCGCAGCGGATGGAACAAGACGCTCTTCAGTCAGCGGGGATCTCGGGAGACCTTCCTGCCCAAACCCCAGAGCATGGCGTTTTCGGCGTGTACTTGAACGACGCTACAGGCGCAAAGATGGACTACTACCTCCGAGAGTCCTATCGAATCGGTGGGGCAATGTGCAGGTCTGACGACAGGCAGACGTGGGAGCTAGAGGTCACACTCACGAATGTTGCTCCCGCAGATGCGGCAACCTCGCTTCCTGAGTACGTGACAGGCGGCGGCGAGTACGGCGTGAAGCCGGGCGACGTGAAGACGCAGGTGAACGTCTACGCTCCAGCGTCGTCGATCTACACCGCCGCGTGGAAGGACTCGGCGCCCCTCGATGTCCATCGCGATATGGATTCTGGGTACCCAGTTGCGCAGACGAACGTTCAGTTGGCACCGGGGCAGTCGACTGTGCTTCGATTCCAGTTCCTAGGCGCCCCCCAAGCTGGTCAGCAGCCTGACTTGATCTCGACACCAACTGTTAATAGTCTCAAGTTCTCCAAATACTCACTTTCGTGTGATGATGTTGTACGCTAACGTGTCCGTATAGTGCTGGTTGGGGGCTGTCGCAAGCCCGATATTCAGCTATCAATCTAAGACTGGGGATCTTGTAATGTTGAAAAAAGCCCTCGCCGTGCTGTCCTTCGCCCTTCTTGCGCTCGTGGCCGCTCCGGCCGCTGCGAACGCAGCGGGCTATGTGCCGAGCGGTAACGTGACGGTTTCGGGGAACGCCACTCCGGGCGGAACGGTAACCGTCGGGTTCGCTGCCGGCTCATTCGCGGCGAATGAGACTGTGTCCGTTTCTGTGAACGGCGACACCGCCGTCACGCTCTCAGCCGTCAAGGCGGCCGTCCTGACTACGTTCACGAAGTCGGCCTCCGCGTCCGGCTCGTTCTCGGTGAACGTCACTCTTCCGTCCAACGCAACCGGTACCTACACGCTGACTGCAACCGGCCTTACCTCCGGCAATGTCGGTACTGCCTCGATTACGACTGTTCCGGCTAGCGCCGGCAACGCCTCGCTTGCCAACACCAGCGGTGGCGCGGCGCTTGCAAACACCGGTGCCACGCTGCCGATGCTCATGATCTGGATTGGTGCGGGTGCACTCGTCCTGGGTGTCGCCATCGTCGGCACCCTGACCTTCGTTCGTCGGCAGCGTCGGAACGCCTAGTCAGCGTCGAAACGCCTAATTGTCAGTAACGCTTCGACCCGGCGGCTAATAAGGCCGCCGGGTCGAGGCGTCTTTGAATGGATCACTTTTGATGATCGCATGCCGTATAAAAAATAGATGTCATCATATCTAGTGGCCTGTCGGACCAGTCTGGCCTCGTTGCCCTCGGAGACGCGGACGCTGTTAATCGCTTGACAGCTTTGTCGCCTCGTTGAGGCGTCGAGCCTCTTGTGTGGAATCTCCAGGGGTAAGAGGCGCTGGCTCGCCTGGAGACGCCTCGGCAACGTTGCTGGCGCTGACGCTGCGTTTTACGTGTCAAACTAGTGGGGGCCGCCGTGGCCTGCTTGATCCATCCAGGGGACAGGAGGGGGTCCGGTGCGCACGCGCATCAAATTGATTGGCGTTGCCTTATTGGCCGCTGCGACAGCATTGCTCGTCGTGGCCGCCGTCATGAAGCCGGCCATGGAGCGCGCGACAGCTCAGGGTGCCCAGGGGGGCACCGCGGTCGTGGCGCCGACAGCGAGCGGGACGCCCGCGCCGTCGTCCGTTCCCACGCCCTCGAGCGCAAGCCCCACACCGACTCCCACCGCGGCGACGTACCGCTTCGCCGCGGTGGGCGACGCGATCACCCTGGCCGACAGTACGGACTTCGCGGACGGGCAGACCGGCTCGACGTCCTGGGTGACGTACGCGGCGAGCCCGAACCTCGTCTTCTCCGGCGGCTGGGCCGGCGCGGGCGCGACCACGGCCAAGATCGCCGCGAACGTCAAGCAGCTCGACGTCGACGTGCTCGTGATCGTGGCGGGGACGAACGACATCACGCAGGGCGTCGCCTTCACGCAGACGACCACCAATCTTGACCGCATCGTCACCACGGTCGGGGCGAGGCGCGTCGTGGTCTCGGCGATTCCGCCCCGGGACGTCGATCCTCGGCCGACGGCCGCATTCAACGCCTCGCTCCAGCGGCTCGCTGCTCAGCGCCAGTGGGCGTTCATCGATTCCGCCGCCGGGGTTCGGGTCGGCGACGTCTACGCGCCGGGCATGACGTTCGACGGCGTGCGGCCCACCAAGGATGCGGCCCAGATCATCGGCAAGGCCATCGCGGGCGCCATCCCCGGGTGACCCGGACGGGCCTCGCGCTGTGCGGGCAAAATTGGGCGCTAAGGAGTCATAAAGACTGCGTCTACGTGGTCAACCCATCAAGTAGATTCTGAACGTAGCCGCGGATCCCCCGATTCCCGCGGTGGGTGCGAGTAACCGCCCGGCTGTATCTATCCCCCTTGATACAGCCGGGCTCTCGCGTTTAAGGGCACAGGCTCGGTGGGGGCTCAGTAGCGTTCAGTAGCCGAGGAGCTTGGCCTCGCTGAGGCCCACCGTGATCTGCGATCGCTCGACCTCGCTGTACTGCTCGAACGTCCCTGGTGGGAGCGTCCGGACGGCCTCCTCGAGCCGCCAGGCCTTCTCCTCCAGGGGGTCGTCCTCGGTGTGCCTGAGGAAGGAGCGGATTCTGCTCGGGGTTTTGGGGCTTTCGAGCATGACGAAGATGGCCTTGGTCATCTCATTCCCATCGGCCATGGCGGGGTCCTGATGCGAGTGTGCGGATGGTGACGAGAATGTTCTACTCCCGGCGCGCTCGGCTGGGAAGTCGCTGCTAGGGATTCTCGATGAGCCCCGCGAGTCGCCTCGCGGCACCGCGAGTGGCGACCAGGTGGCCCATGATCTCGCGCAGGGCCGTGGCGTTGCCGTCGTCGCGGCTCAGTGCCGCCTGGACCCGGGTGTGCGAGAGGGTGCGCAGGCCCGCTGGCCGGCGTGCCTTCTCGTAGGCGTCGATGTCCTCAGGGCTTCCGCCGCGCAGTGCCGCGGTGAGGTGGCTCGCGAGCTCGAGCGCGTCGAGCAGGCCCGCGTTGAGCGAGGAGCCCCCTGTGTTGAAGATGTGCGCGGCGTCCCCGGCGAGCAGCACCCGGCCGGCTCTGTAGGTGCTGGCAATCCGGCTGTTGCCGACCGTGGTGCGCATCGCGGTGGCGTCGGTGAAGGGCAAGTCGGCACCGAGGACGCGATGCAGGCTCGCACGGAGCACGTAGCGAGCCAGCATTCGGTGCGGCCTGTCGCCGCCGAGGACCTCTGCTTCAACCCGCGATTCGGTCTGCTGGATGCCCAGGACAACGTGCCCGCGGCGCAGGTCCGCGCCGCGCTGCACCGCGCGGCGCTCGAGCAGCTCCTCAAGCCGCCGTTGCGGTATCGGCAGGATGTGCAGGGGGCTCGCCGGCCACAAGCCGAGCCTCAGAGGGATCGGCCCGAACTGAAACCGAGGCGGCCTGATGGCCTTGAAGTCGGTGCCGGCGAAGACGCCCCGCTTCGCGAGCTCGACCGAGGCGCGGCCCACAATCCCGTTTCCCTTGGGCGTTGGGTCCCGTTCCAGGTCCCGCTCGAGCACGGCGACGCGTAGCCCCTGCGCGGCAAGTTCGCCGGCCAGCAGCAGACCCGTGGGCCCCGCGCCGACAACGACCACGTCCCACGGGTCGGCGGATTCGCGGTGTGTCTTCATTCCCGCTGTCTTCATTCCGTCAGTCTGGATTGACACAGCTGCGTTGTCAATGCAGACTGACAGACATGGAATCTTGGGAACTGCGCGGGCAGCTGAGAGTCACGGATCCCGCCGCCGGTCTGCGCGCCGTTGGCGCACTCCGTCGGCTCGCCGAGCAGGTGGAGGCGGTGCATGTGGCCGAAGCGCGGCGCGCAGGGTGGTCCTGGGAGCAGATCGGCGACGCCCTGGGCGTCTCCCGCCAGTCGGTGCACGCCAAGTACGGAAAGAAGGAAAGCGATGTTTGAGAGGTTCGCGCGGTCCGCGAGGACCGCCGTCGAGGAAGCCCGAAACGAGGCAGCACGCCGCGGCGACCGCAGGATCGGCACCGAGCACCTGCTGCTCGCCCTGCTCCAGGACGCGGAGCTGGCCCGCGTCGTCGGGTCCGACGCCGCGGCTGCGCACCGAGCGGCCGACGAGCTAGACCGCAAGGCCCTTGCCGCAATCGGGCTCGAGATCGAGGGCTTCCAGCGGGGCGGTCCCATCGCCCTGGGACGTCACGCCCTCATGACGTCCGGCGCCAAGGCCGTGATGGGGCAGACCCTTCGCTACGCGACCGTGGAGAAGGCACGAAGCATCACGTCGCGCCACATGCTGCTGGCCCTCATCGACCAGAGCGAGACCGACCCGGCCGCGGCGCTCCTGACGGCCCTCTCCGTGGACCTCACGGCCCTGCGCGAGCGGCTGGCCGACGCCGCGTAAATCGCTCCACAGCCCGGGCCGGCTTGCGCGATTGGCAAAGTTCAATCGCCTCTGGGCAACACGCCCGCGCCGTGGCCGGCGGGCCAGCCTGTGCTCTATCCGGGGGAGGGGCCCCTCGGGCTGACCCTGAGGGATGCGGACCGATCCCGGAGCAGGCGCACGCAGATCGGGTGGATCTCGCTCGTGCTGGCGATCTTCAACTTCGCCGCCGCCGCGCTCTTCGCCGTGGTGCTCGCCAGCAGCAACGGTTCCGTGATCGTCTCAGCGGTCGCCGGGGTGATCTATCTGGGCCTCGGGATCTGGTCCCTCGCCACGAGGCGGACGACGGCGGCGGCCCCCATGGTCTCCAGCCTCGTCTTCAGCGGACTGGCCCTTCTGCTGGGTCTCATCGGCTTGGTGGGTGCGATCTTGGAGGGAGGGTCGCCCCAGTTCGTCGGGCTGATCCTCGAGCTGTGGGTGGTGATGCGGGCGATCCAGGTGCTCCGTACGAGGCCGGTTCCGGCCCCGTACGGCGCACCGGCTCGCTAGTTAGTTCGAGGCCCAGTTCTTCTGGGCACGGTCGGCGCTGCCCGGGATGATCTGGAAGAGCCACTTCGGGACGGCAGCGGAGAAGACGTACGTCTTGCCGTCGCGGACCAGGATGTGCTCGGGCTTACCCTCGGGGGCCTTCGCGGCGGGGCCGACGCTGAGCGCGAACGCGCACTTGCCGTCGAATTCGGTGACAGTGCTTTCGGACATGATGGGGCTCCAATGATCTGGGGTCGCGGAGGCGCTGGTTCGCGCCGTGGAGGTAGAGCGGAGTCAGTCTTGCACATGACGCGAGTTTGGCCCCTACGCGGTCATGAACCGAGCTATCGGGAGGCCGGTCCGGTGGCGCGGGCGGTGACCGCTACCGCCGGGACTCCGTGGCCGAGGGCTGGCACGGCATCCAGCGGGGTATGGAAGAGCCACAGGGAGAGGACTCGGTGGCTTGCCCAGTCTCCGGCCCGGACGCGAAGGGAAACCGTCTGCTCACCGTCGTGTCCAGCCGTGGTGTGGACGATCTCGAGCTGGACCGCCGGGGCCCCGGGAAGCGTGAGCACCGCAGTTCCGGACCGGGGGAGGGCGGCGTGGGGGAGCCGGACCCTGACTCCGCCCACCGAGATGTCCATGAGCTCCCCGCGAACCCCTGAGACCGTTACGGGCGCGGCGACCATGACCCGGTGAGAATTCCGCCGCGACGTCGCATATCTCTCGGAGCGGATCCGTACGATCCCTAGCCCGAGCACGGCGGCCGAGAGCAAGAGCCAGGATCCCGCGGTGAGCGTCGAGGACGGGTTCGCGCGCCACGGGACGAGGCCGAGGACGCCCGCGGCCGAGTAGGCGACGTCGGCCACAACGATGAGCGCGAGGACGAGGAGGATGCGTGGGAGAGTGCCGCGGGCGCGGCGGTCGGCGGCCCCCTTGGGCGTGACCTCGAACCTGAGGGCCTTGCGGCTGATGAGCCACCAGAGGCAGGCGATTCCCACCGGGATCCTGAATACCCTGAGGGCGAACGCGGTGGGCCAATGAATCTGGCGCCGCATGAGCTGCTTGGCACCCCAGAGGCGGACCGCGAACGTGGTACCGAAGACCGCCGTGAACACCACAGGGTCCGCGGTCGAAGTCTGTGCACCGGAAGCGAGAGCCAGGGCGGGGATGAGGAAGGCAAGGAGAGTGCCGACGCCCTCGAGCCACCAGAGGGTGCCGTTGAGGTATTCGTGGAAATTGCGCCAGGACATCCAGCGCTTCGCGGCCCACAGCCGTTCGTGGGTGAGGATCTGCATGGCGCCCATTCCCCAGCGGCGGCGCTGCAGGAGATACTGCTCTGGGGTCGCGGGCGCGAGGCCAAGGGCCAGGGTCTGGTGGTGGTAGACGGTGCGCCAGCCTCGTTTGATGAGCTTGAGCGTGGTGTGCATATCCTCGGTGATCGTCTCGACAGCCACACCGCCCACCTGGCGGAGCGCCTCGAGCCGGAGAAGCGACGTGGACCCGCACCAGAACGGCCCCGCGCCAGCCGTGTTTCGCGCCCTCATCTGCACGTTGAAGAACATGCCCTGTTCCCCGGTGATGCCGTCGTCGTCGAACGCCCCGCCGTTGTAGAAGGTTTGGGGGGCCTGAACCAGTGCCACCCGTGGATCGGCAAACCACCCGAGCGTCGAAGTCAGAAACGCTGGGAGGGGCACGTGGTCGCAGTCCAGGACTGCCAAGACGTCGAAGCCGGGGGCACCCATGGCCTCCTCGCTCTCCATGAGGGCGAGTGCATGGTTGATATTGCCCGCCTTGGCATGGTCGTGCTCGCTCCGGCGGACGTACCGCGCTTCGTACGTCGCGCACAGCTCGGCCGCCCAGTCTCGGTCGCCGTCGTCCAGGACCCAGGTTTCATGGGCTGGCGTCAGTGCGCACGCTGCCGCAACGGTCGGTGCGAGCACCTCGGCAGGCTCGTTGTAGGTAGGAATGAGGAGCACGACGCGCGGCGGGGCGGCGGTCTGGTGGCGCGGTGCCGGGGACGCGTCGAGGTTCCACCACGTGATTGCGTTCAGAACCATGCCCGGCAGTGGCAGCACCTCGAAGGCGAGCATGCCCCAGGCTGCTATTTGGTCTGAGGGCCCCGACGGGAGAGTGAAGGCGGCGCGCCAGATCAGGTACAAGGTCAGTGCCACTGCCGCCCCGACGCCGCCGACGTGCGCCATGCGGCGGGCCCACCGATCCTCCGGCCCGGGCGCATCGAGGTTTGCCACCCAACCCGCCAGCCCGGCCCTGCGCAGGTCCCTCAAGGTGGACCGCCTGTGCCTGCCCCTGGGGCGACCGGGCAGGCCGAAGGTTGTGTCCCGTTCCATCACCTCCGCCGCCGGGGCGCCCGGCGTGGGGCTGCTCCCTGCCTTGGCCGGGAATCCAACTTCGAGTGCGATTTCCACGCTTCGGCCTATGTCTGATTCCAATTACCGAGGAGCGCGGTCATGGTTGCGGCCGGGAGTGGACGGCTGAAGTGATACCCCTGGGCCATCGCCGCACCCAGGCGGGAGAGCTCCCGGGCTTGGCTACGTGTCTCGACGCCTTCAAAAACGGCGCCAAGATCCAGGGCGCCGACCATGTCCAGGATCGCCCGGATGAACCGCTGCTCCCGTGGATCTCCGGCGAGATCCCCGAGCAGGGTCCGGTCAATCTTGACCAAAGCGGCCGGAAGGCGGCGCAAGTAGCCGATCGAGGAGTAGCCAGTTCCGAAATCGTCGATGTGCAGGCCAACTCCCAGCCCGTGCAGCTGCGTGAAGACGTCGACGTCCTGCTCGGCGCCGGCCACGAAGGATTCCTCCGTGAGCTCGAGAGCGAGGTTCTGAGGGTCTGTGCCGGTAGCCGAGAGGAGGCCCTGAAGCTGGCCACGCCCGACCAGCGCGCGGAGCTGGTCGGCGCTCGTGTTCACGGAGAGGACGAAGTCCGAGCCGATCGCGCGGCTGTTCCTCCAGCCCGTGAGCTGGGTGAGTGCACTCTCGAGAACCAATCGGCCGAGCTCTCCCGCGACCCCGATTTCGTGGGCGAGCGGCACGAACTCGAGAGGCGGAATATCGCCTAACGATGGATGCTGCCAGCGTGCGAGCACCTCGACCCCGATGATTCGCCCGGTCTGCAGGCCCACGATGGGCTGGTAAGCAAGGCCTATGCGGCCGGCGTGTACCGCCTCGTCGAGGTCGTCCGCGAGCGCGACGCGCGGCCGAGGGGAGTCGAAGATCTCGGCCCGCGTGGGCCAGACAGGGAGAGCGTGCTCTGCGACGGCATCGAGCGCGACGCCCGCCAGAGCGAGCGCATCCTGAGCGCTGGCCCCCGGATCGAGCTGATGGATCCGGACGCTAGCGGGGCCGCTGAAGGGTACATTCTCCGAGTTGTGCAGGTCTTCAATGCACCGCTCGACCCGGCGGGCCAGGGCAGCGGCCCTGCGTGGACCCGTCCCGGGGACGAGAACGGCTAGCCGGCCCTCGCCCACTACCGCGATGTTTCCGGAGGGTGCGACCGCGTCGTGGAGCCGTGCGATCACGGCGGCAGTCACTCGGTACGACGAATTGAGAGAAAGGCCGCTGAGCGATGGGAGGTCGACCAAGAGCAGCGAGGGCGCGCTCGCACTCTCGCGCGTGGCAACAGCCTGCGCCTCGTCGATCTCGGGGAGGAGCCGAGACAGGTCCATCTTGGAAGTCCCACTGTCGGTCCAGCTCATCAAGTCCCTTCAGTAATCAAGCGGGCTTCGGGCTTTAGCAGTGCGGAAACAAGCGGGCCCGAGGCTTCCCGATACCCCAACTCGCGGAGGACCTCGAGTTGCCCGTGACGTTCCACCCCGGTCGCGGCCACACTCATCCCGAGCGCTCGCGCCGTCTGTGCAAGCGAGGCTGCCAAGCCTGCAGCAGCATCATCGGTATCGATGTCTTCGGTGAGGGCTTGGGAGACGTAGAGCATCGAGAACGGGAGCGAACGCAGATCAAGCAGTCGCGGGTGGCAGCCGCCAAAGTCGTCGAGGCCAGTCTGCACCCCCTGCAGGTCCAGCCCGCGGAGTTGGGTCTGGGCGTGTTGAATCCGAACCGACGGAATCGGCCCGGTGAAGACAAGGCGGAGCGCCGAACCGGGGAGTCCGTGCCCCGCGAGGGTGGCCGCCACCTCTTCGGCGGGGGATCCCTCCGCGAGCCATGCCGACGATGCCCTCAGGACTACTGGACGGTCCGGTCCCTCCGCAGCGGCGATCTGTGCGGCCTTCCGGCAGAGGCGTTCGAGCTCCCACCGGCCGATCTCGCCGAGCTGATGGCTTCGCTCGGCCACGGGAAGGAGCTCCTCCGGGGTGATGGCGCCCAAGCCGGGGATCTCCCAATGGAGCGACGACAGCAAAGCCGCCTCGCCGCCGTCGTCAATTTTGAGAACCGGTTCGTATCTCAGGTCGAAGGCGTCTTCTTCAAGGGCGGTGAGGAGCTCTCGTTGGACCTTCGCCTTCCTCGCGAAGGGATCCGCGTCGCCGGAGGCTACGGTCTGGACACGGCGTTTGCCCGTCCGCTTTCCGGCGAGCATGGCCCCGTCGGCGTACCTGAGCAGGGCATCGAGCGGGCTCAGCGCGTCGTCCAAGGAGACATCCGAGGCGATGGCCACCCCGATCGTGGCGGAAAGCCGCAGCGGATGCCCGCCGTGCTCGAAGGGCCGCGTGGCCGCGTCGAGGATTCGGGCCGCCGCGGCTTCGGCACCCGGGCCAGTAGCACCGAGCAAGACCGCAGCGAATTCGTCCCCGCCGAGCCGCACGGCAGTGTCGCCGTCCCGCAAGCACGCGGACAGGCGCCGGCCGAACTCGGCGAGCACCGCGTCGCCGGCTTCGTGGCCGAAGGTGTCGTTCACGGTCTTGAAGTTGTCCAGGTCCAGGTACAGGATCGCCGTCTGGCCCGGATCGGTGCGGGCCAGTATCGAAGGCCCGCGGTCCGCGAGCCAGCGCCGGTTCACCAGACCGGTGAGCTGGTCGTGCCACGCCGCATGCCGGAACGACGCCGAAAGCTGCTCGAAGAGCTGCGAGACTGTGACCAGATGCGGTCCGGTTTCGCCGAGGAGGAGCAGGTCGTCGTAACGGCTCGCTTCCTCGCGCCCGAGGGCGAGGTCTGCGGCTTCGTCGAGGGTGGTCTCGTCGGTGAGGACCAGTGACGACTCGGGCAACAGTTGGCCCGCAGTGCTCCTGGAGTGGAGGGCCCGGCCGTAGCCCAGCCGTCCGGAGAGGTGCAGCTCGGTGGCGTTCCGCGTCAGGAGCGCAGGCCCGTTCAGGGCGTCGAGGACGGCGACCCCGCGGAGGTCAGGGCTCATGCGGAACATGCCGTCCACTTCAACCGCCGGGGTAGACGCCGGCACTGTGGGGATCGCCTGGGCCAGACGCGACGCCGACGAAGATCGCTTGCTGGACAATCTCTGCTCCTGAACTTCAGGCAAGCCATGATGACCAGCCTGACCTTCACCACCCATTGGATGGGCGCATCGGAATGCCCGTCCGCGAGATCCCGCGACGCCAAGCACCTGGGCCCTCGCCGCAGCTTAGCCATGTACAACTTTCATGCGACGAAGTCCACTCAAACACCCGATGAACAACCGCAAATCTTGCCGAGTCAGGCGTGCGGTGCCCGAAGCTCCGCCGCGAGCTGGTAGGCGGCATGGGTGACCCGCTCGAGCGGACCGCGCCACCCGTTGAGGCGGAACACGAGGCCAGCGGCAAGCGCAACGAGGACGTGCGCTGCGAGGAGGCCGCCGCCGTCGAACTCGGACCCGGCCTTTTGGGACCATGCAATCTCAGCGACGTGCCCCGTGTAGAGCGTGAGGGTCATGCCGCCGGCGCCTGCGAGGGGGAGGAGCACACGGGTTCGGTCGATCACCCGGATCCGCGCGACGAGGAGGAATCCCGCGAGCACCGCCGCTGAGGTCCCGCACGTGTGGACGAGGTCAAGAGTTGTGCCCGAATGTGGTGCGGCCGTCAGGAGCCACCACACGCTGCCGGTCTGGTCGACTTCGGAGAGGTCGGCGCGGAGCAGCGCGTCGAGCTGACCGTCGCGCGCCTGCGGGGTGGCAAGCAGTGCGTCGCGGCCGCCGAGCGGGCCAAGCAGAACCCACTCGGTGCACTTCGCGAGCACAGCCGCCGCCACGCCGCCGGCGAGCAGGCCGATCTGAACGCCCAGGCGCCGCAACGGGAGCCTGCCGATCCATAGCCCCGCGAGGATGTAGCCGAACCAAACGATCACGGGATAGATCCCGGTGGCAGCGATGTCAGCCGCGAACCGCGCCGGATCCATCAGGTCGAGCCACGCTGGGTTGTGCCCAAGACGCAGTGGGCGCGAGCCATCTCTGAGCACGGTACGCAGCCCATAGGCGGCGAGCGGCGCGAGGAGGATCCACAAGACGGCCAGCGCGCCGAGGGCGCGTTGGCCGAGCTTCAGAACGGGGATGGCGCACAGGAACAGTGCCCCATAGTCCACGAGGATGATCGAGATGTCGACGTTGAGACTCCCCAGAGAAAGGCCGACGGCGGCAATCACCGCGGCTCGGAGAGCGAGCCCCAGACGGTTCTCGGCTGCGGGGACGCGGCCGAGCGAGAGGGACACGCCCGCAAGGACCGCGAAGAGTGCAGCGGCGCGGCCTGAGATCACGAGGCCGATCCACGTCGGTTCCGGGTGACCCGTGGCATCCGGCGAGATCACTGGCAAGAGGTGGGTGGCCATCATCGTGAGGAGGGCTGCTCCTCGGGCCATATCGATGCCCGTGAGGCGGCCACGGGCGGACGTTCGTTGCGCGTTGCTGGGGGAATCCGGTCTCGTGGTCTCGGTGGCCATGGATCGGTCCTTTCGTCTGCGTGTGTTGGGGGTAACCGCAGTGGAGGGCGACGACGCCCGGTGGGCCTGTGATCCTGCGGTCCAACTCTAATTACGTAAGAGTTTGTTTGCCCAATCCTCGGAGCCGTGATTAGGCTCGCCTAAGTAGTCCGACCCCGCGCACCCCGTTCACACGCCTTCTTGGAGCACCCCCATGCGCCCAGCCATGTCTCTCAGCGATCTCCGCCGTCGCGTCCGGATCACGCTCGCCGCCCTCGCGGCGGCCGTCCTCGTCACGACGGGGGCGATCGCCGCCGTCGCCACTACCCAGAACCCACCCAGCACGGCTCAGCAGGAGCAGGGGATGACCCCCGGGGCCCCGCTTGCCGAGCCCGCCGTCGCGGACGCCGACCAGGCGGAGCTCACTCTTGACGCGACCAAGGCCCGCGTCTCCGTCTCCGGGAAGGAGATCTGGGGCCAGGTGTACAACGGCTCGCTCGTCGCCCCGACCCTGCATCTCGAGCCGGGGAAGGCCGCCACCATCACCCTCCACAACCGGCTGCCCGTCGCGACCAACCTGCACTTCCATGGCCTCCACACCTCGCCCGAGGGGAGCTCGGACAACCCGTTCGTGTGCGTCCCGCCGGGAGCTTCGTACACATACCGGCTCACGATCCCCAGTGACCACCAGCAGGGGACCTTCTGGTACCACAGCCACGCGATGGGTACCTCGTGCCCGGCTCCGTCTGGAACCGGCGGCGACGGGCACACCCACTCGATGTCCTCGGCGCCCTTCACCCCGGGTGATGTTGAGAACCAGATTTTCGCGGGCCTCTCGGGGGCGATGGTGGTCGGCGACAGCCGCAGTTCCCTTCCCGATTCGCTCCGCGATATTCCCGTCCACACGATCGCGCTCAAGGATGCGCAGGTCGATTCCGCGGGGAAGATCGTGCAGGGCACGGCTGGCGCATCGATCGACTCCAACGCCCCCACCGTGCGGCTCGTCGACGGCCAGCTCCGCCCTGCTCTGTCCATGCGCCCCGGTGAGACGCAGCTGTGGCGGCTTGCCAACATCGGCGCGGACATCTTCTACCGGCTGCAGCTCGACGGCTACACGTTCACCGTGCTCGCGGAGGACGGCAACGAATATCCTCAGGCCACGGGGGCCGCCGAGCTGCTTCTTCCGCCGGGGAAGCGCTTCGACGTGCTGGTCACCGCCCCTGCGACTCCGACCTCGACGTGGCTACGAACGCTCAGCTACAGCAACGGGCCCCAGGGCGACATGTATCCGGACACCCCGCTCATGAACGTGGACGTCTCGGGCCCCGCTTCCAGCGGCGTTCCGAGCTCCGTACCCGTGGGCACCCCGCTCCGTGGCGCTTCGCCGGACCTCAGCGGGGCCCCCGTTGCGCAACGCCGCACGCTCGCGCTCTCCGAAGATTCCTCGGGCACGGCCTTCTACATCAACGGCCGGCGGTTCTCGATGGACCAGCCCACCTTCGATCTTGCCGCGAAGCTCGGCACCGTCGAGGAGTGGACGATCTTGAACACCTCGGGGGAGGACCATCCCTTCCACATGCACACCAATGCCTTCCAGGTGCTCAGCGTCAACGGGGCTCCGCTCGCGGCCCCGCGCCGCCAGGACACCGTGGTCATCCCCCACGCCGTCAACGGCACTCCCGGCAAGGTGGTGATTCGCCAGGCTTTCACCGACTACCCCGGGAACTGGATGTTCCACTGCCACATTGCCGCCCACGAGGACAACGGAATGATGGGCTACATCCGGGTGGCTGGGGCGTAGTAGTTGCCCAGCCGTCTCGGCTAGGAGACTGCTGAACAAGCTCCCTTCGCAGGTTGGCTGGTGGCGTGATCGGTGCCGCCTTGGCCAGTCGAACGGCGGGTTTTGGTCGGCTCTGGGTGCAGCATGGGTCCGTCCCGCCTGTGCAGGGCGTCGTGGTGCCCCTGGCGTTGGGTTCGAGGCTGTCTTCTGGGGGCCTGCGGCGCGATCAGGCCAGCTGCCAGGTTCCGTTGTCGAAGCTGAGGCCGAGTGCGAGCAGTCGCCTGAGGTTCAGGGCGGCGACCCGGTGGTGGAGCCAGCTGTTGTTCTTCTCCACGCCCCGGTAGGGGACGCGGCGGTTGCCCCGGGTCAGCCACGCGATCGATCTCTCGACCATCGGCCGCTTGGCCCGATAGGTGGTCTGGAAGCCTTCCGCGGTGGCCCGCCTGCGGTGTGCGCGCTGGAGCAGGTCGTGGGGATGCACCTCGATCTTGCGACCGTCTCTGGCCGTGGTGCACTGCGATCGCAGCGGGCAGTGGGCGCAGACGGCGCCGAACACGGCCTTGCGGGTCTTGGTGAGCCGGCGGGTGTGCCCGGCCGGGCAGGTCAGGGTCCCTGCCTCGCCGTCGTGGGCGAAGTCGTCGATGGTGAACCCGCCCTCGACCGCGGGCCGCAGCGGCCACGGCTTGATAATCGGGGTCCACTTCCGCTGGTCCAGGGCGTGCAGCATCTCCCCGGACCCGTAGGCCGAGTCGCCGAGCACCTCGACGGCCTCCTGCCCGGCGATCGTCGGGTCGGCGGCGACCAGGTCCTTGCCGACGGATGCGTCGGAGTTCTCCGGGCCGTTGGCCTTGGTCAGCTTCACCGCGGTGGTCAGCCCGGTCTCCGGCTCGACCACCACATGGGCCTTGAACCCGTCCTGCCGGCGCTCCCGGGTCTTGTGCGCGTGCCGGGTCTCCGGGTCGACGGTGGAGATCATCCGGTCCGGTGCGACGCTGCGGGCGATCCGCCACCGCCCGTCGCTGCCGTCGGAGTCCTCCGCGGGCTCGACGTCCTGCCCGGCCACCAGCGCCAGCAGCGCCACCGCCTCCGCAGGCCTCCCGCCCGCGGCCTGGGCGGCATCGACGTCCAGCGCCGCGAGCAGCGCGAGCGCGTCGTTGACCAGGGCTGTGACCAGGCCGTCGCGCGCGGCCGCATCGTCCCACACGATCCGCGGCTTCCCGGCCGAGGCGTAGTCCTGCCCGGTCAGCCCGGCCAGCCGGGTGCACTCGGCGGCGATCACCGCCTCCGCGCCGGAGACCTCCCGGCCGACCCGCCGGATCGAGGCGACCAGCTGGGTGACCGTGTCCTGCCGGGCAACCGCGTCGTCCAGCACCGTGGAGTCAAGCGCCCGCCGCGTCCCCCCGCCCACCGCGCCGGTCGCGGCCACCACGTCCCGGACCGCCTCGAAGATCCGCTGCGGCCGGGCGCTGGCCGCGAGCCGGCGCCGCCAGTAGGTCAGGGTGGTCGGATGGAACGCCCGGTCCGCGACCGCGAAGCCGCAGGCGGCCTTCCACCGCAGGTCGAAGGTCACCGCCTCGGCAGCCTCGCGATCCGAAAGCCCGTTCAACGCCTGCAGCACCAGGACCGTGGCGACCACCTCGGGCGGGACCGAGGGCCGGCCCCGGCCCGAGGGAAAGAGATCCTCGAACATCTCCGCCGGGAACAGCTTCAGCCGATGCCCGGCCAGGAAGGCGAAGACGCTGCCCGGAACCAGCAGATGCCCGGCCAGCGCCTCAACGTCAAGGAACTCACGCTGTCCATCGTCGCGACCCTGCATGAAGCCAGTCTTAACCCTCCCCGGCCCGAAGCAGGGAGGCGCGCCCCGCCCGCCCGACTTCTTCAGCAGTCTCCTAGGCCCGCCGCTCGAAGGGCAGCGTCGGTTCGCGATGGGCGAGCCCCGTGAGGATGGTCGCAACAAACTCGCGCAGAGCGATGCGGAGGTCAAGGCGGAGCGCTCCGAGTTCCGGATGCGAGGCGTAGGCTGCGGCCATCCCGGGGGACGGCTGGGTGGCCGCCCAGATCCCTCCGATTCCGAGGTTTACCGCGCTCACGAGCGCGATTCCGGCGGCTTCGCTGAAGGCGCCGAGCCGAGCGCCGATGATCTCGGCGAGGGTGCGCGCGTTCGCGATCGACGCCGTCTTGTAGCGTGCGGCAACCTCGCCGGAGACGTTCTGTTCGAGCACGCCCGGCGCATTCGCGGCGAGTTCGCACAGGCGAGGTCGACGAATGAGCGTATCGGCGATCGCCAGCGCGACCGACTCGATGGTGGACGGCTCGGCGTGGGCCAGCTCGTGCCTCAGCTCCTCGAGCCACGAGCGGTATTCGCGGTCGTAGATGTCCAGCAGGAGCGCTTCGCGGGACCCTACATAACGGAGCACATTCGACTTCGCGAGTCCGGCCCGCCGGGCCAGCTCCGTGAGCGTGAGGTCGTGAACTCGAACCTCGTCGAGGAGGCCGACGGCGACCCTTTCGATCGCCTCGCGCCTCTCCTGGCGCTCGTCGTCGCTCCTGGCCCGCTGAAATTGCTTGCGCATCCCCATCCTTGTTTACAGAACATCGGTCTGTTACGGTCGGGCAACAGAACGTTGGTCTAATAATCTATCTCAGGAGCACGCATGTACCAGGTTCCGGACCAGACAGGTCGCCGAATCGTCGTGACCGGCGCCAATAGCGGCACGGGGAAGGAAGCGACAAAGCGTCTCGCCGCAGCGGGCGCGACCTTGGTGATGGCCGTGCGCTCGCTCGAGAAGGGAAACGCGGCTCGCGCCGAGATCGAGAAGGCGGTGCCGGACGCGCGCCTCGAGGTACGTCACATCGACCTCGCCGACCTGTCGAGCGTTCGCTCCTTCGCGGACGAGCTCCTTGGAACTGACCTGCCGCTCCATACCCTCGTGAACAACGCGGGCGTCATGCGCCCTCCGAAGAGGATCGAGACCGTCGACGGGTTTGAGCTGCAGTTCGGGAGCAACTTCCTCGGGCCGTTTCTCCTGACCAATCTCCTCCTGCCGCGTCTGCTCGAATCCGGCTCGGGTCGCGTTGCCACGATGTCGAGCGGGGTCGCCAATATGGCATCGATCCGCTTCGCCGACCTTCAGTGGCGCACCTCGTATCGGGGCTTCCTCGCCTACGGGCAATCCAAACTCGCAGACATGCTCATGGGCCTCCATCTAGCCCAAGTCGCGGAGGAGAACGGGTGGCCACTCGTCAGCACGATCGCCCATCCTGGCTATACCCGGACCAACCTCCAGACCGCAGGGGCGAATCTGGCCCGCCGTGCCGAGGACGCCAAGCCCGCAATCCAGTGGACGATCCTGCCGTCGCAGGGCGTCGAGCAGGGCGCGGAGCCGCTCCTCTTCGCGGCGGCCGATCCAAACGCGGAGCAGGGTGCCTACTATGGGCCGAGAAACGGTCTCACCGGTCCCACGAAGCGAGCGGCCATACCTCGCAGCGCGCGGCGCGGCCCCAACTACGCGGAAACTCTGTGGGCGGTCGCCGAGGGCCTCACCGGGGCTCCGCGCCTCGCGGACCGCGGCCAGCCCGCCCTCCGCGGGACCCTCGGCTCGGGAGTCTGACGAGGCGGACGGGCGGGGGAGCAGAGCCTCTGCCTCTGCCTCCGCTGCGCAGAGTATCGTCGGGCAAGGCGGGCCCGCGGCATTGATCCTGGCCCCGCGGCGAACGGCTGGGGCGAGAGAGGTGAGCGTGGAGTTCGGAGCCACTGCGGTGTTCGACACGGTGGATCTGGTCGGCGTCCTGACGAACGGTCTACTCGGGGGCGCGGTCGCCAGGCAGCTTCGGTTCGACCCCATCGGGTTCCTCGTGCTGGCGGTGCTTTCGGCGCTCGGGGGTGGGATGATGCGCGACACCCTGCTTCAGCACGGATTTCCGGTGGCTCTCACCAATCCCGCCTACCTTCTCATCGCCATGGTCGGGGCGGCCGTGGCCTTCGTGGTGCGCCTCGACGGGATCTGGGCGACAAGGGTCTTGCTCGTCGCCGACTCACTCTCGCTGGGTTGCTGGTCCGCAACGGGCACGGCCAAGGCGCTCGAGGTGGGCCTGGGATGGCTTCCGGCACTGCTTCTCGGCCTGCTGACCGCCGTCGGCGGCGGAATGGTGAGGGACATCGCGGTCGGACGCCTGCCGGCAATCTTCGGCGGCAATACCCTGTACGCCACCGGCGCCCTGATCGGCAGCGTAGAGATGGCCGTGCTGTATCCGCTGGGTCTGGGAACGTTGGGCTTCGCGCTGGCGATCGTGACGGGCTCGGCCGTGAGCCTCATCGCGCGCCGCCGCGGGTGGAGGCTGCCGGAGCCAGTCGAGCTGAGGCTCGGTGCGCTGCCCGGCTTGCGGTGGCCCCGCCGTCGTCCGCGCCCGCGACGGACGGACGAAAACCACAAGGGCTGACAACCTCGGTCAGCGGGCGACGGCGCTGCTTGGCCAGAGCATCGGCGGTACGCGGACGCGTGTGCCGGTGAGAGCCTCAGGCGACGGGGTGGGCGTGGCCTTGGCGACGACATGACGAAGGCCCCGAGATCGTTGGAATTCCGTGGATCTCGGGGCCTTCGTGCTGAGCGGTGGTGGAGGGATTTGAACCCTATTCGAACGCCTGTTGCCGCGCGACTTCCCCGGAATCTCGCGAATTTTGCCTCACGTCGATCACGTCGATCACGTCAATTCACGGTGCTTCACTGGGGAGTGTGCCCAAAGTGGGCCCACGTCTCCACGCCTCGGGCTCCCCTCGGGGTGCTGCAGGGGGCCGATCGGCCGATTTTGTCTAGCCCTCCCTAGACATTCTTGTCTAGAGGGGGCTAGACTTGTACAATGATGATGAAGCGGCGAGACCTGATGAAGTCGCTCAAGCGCCTCGCGAGGGATGCCCAAGTCGCATATCAGACGACCGAGGGCAGCCGTCACACTAAGGTAACCGTCGGCGACAACGTCACCTTCGTACCCCGCCACAAGGAGATCGGCGAGATTCTCGCCGAGGAGATCATGAAACAAGCCAAAGGAGGAGAGGACAAATGAAGCTCACGGCCAAGGTCCGTCGGGACGGCAAGTTCTGGTTCGTCTCCGTTCCCGAGATTCCGGGCCTCATCACTCAGGGCCGTACGGTCGCCGAGGTCCCAGACATGGTCGCAGACCAGGCCGCTATGCGTGTGGGAGGCCGAGCATCCGACTTCGAGGTAGAGGTCGAACTCGACATGCCAGGGGTGGCGCGCTTACTGCTAGACGCTAATCGGCTGTCGACTGAGGCCGACGAACTGCGAGCCAAGGCGGCGGAAGAGCGCCGCGAAGGTGCTCGGGCACTCAAGGCCGAAGGGGCGACCGTGCGAGACATCGGTGCCCTGCTGCACGTCTCGTACCAGCGGGCTGCGCAGTTGGTCGCCAACTCGCGTTGAGCCTTTAGATGCCGAAGGTCCCCGACTCCCGTGGCGGAGTCGGGGACCTTCGATTGGGGGGCCGGCCGGAGCCTGGTCAGTGTCCTCGCCGCTCGAGGATCTGAACGAGCTTTCGCAGGAGTAATTCTGTCTCGGCACGTGCCGTCGACGACGTATGTTCGCCGGCGATCGGAAACTCAATGGTGGTTTCGCCGTAGACGGCCGCGAAGGTCGTTTCTGGGGTCCATTCCTGCACCGCCTCGATGGCTGGCGGCCGGAGGGTTGCGCCCAAAATGCGCCCAAAGGCCGCTTTGTAGCAACGGCAAAGGGCCCCGGATCCGCTTGATTCAGCGGTTCCGAGGCCCTTCGTGCTGGGCGGTGGTGGAGGGATTTGAACCCCCGTTGGCTTTTACACCAAACATCATTTCGAGTGATGCACCTTCGGCCGCTCGGACACACCACCAGCAGGCAACTACTTTACCGGGAGGACGCCGGGTGTCCAAACCGGCCCCTTAGACCCCTCAACCACAGGCCAGGGCAAGCCTTGATCAGCTCCATGGCCCTTCTGTGCAGAGGAGGCCGAGACCGCGTGCAGCGGCGGCGAGCTTGGCGTCGAAGGTGGCGAGGGGTGCTTGAAGGTGGATCGCGGTGGCCAGCACGCAGGCGTCGGGCATTTTCAGGGCGTGATTGGCTCGAGTTCGCGCTAGGAGCAGCGCTTCGTTGGGCCCCAGGCTTGCCGTCTCCAGCCCGATATCCGCTAGATCATCCCGCACAGCGCCTTCCCGCCCTGATTTTGCGGGGCCGACAAGCACCTCCGCCAAGGTGAGCGTGTGAACCACGAAAGGCTCAGAGCTCGGGGCTAGAAGGTTCAGGGCGGCCGTGTGGTGGGCGTCAGTAGGCGAAAGCAACCCGATGAGGATGCCGGCGTCCAAAACGATCACTCGTTCCAACCTTCGCGGATCTCGTCGAGGTAATCCGGGCCGTAGAACTCTGCGAATTTCTCCGCAAGACCGCGAAGGCGGTCGCGGCGGTCCAGCTCGGATGCCTGTGTGCTGCCTTCGACCGCCCGGGCTCCTTCCTCGATCAGGTGTACGAGGAGGGCGCCGTTCTTCTCGCCCGGCCATCGCTTCGCCGCCACGTCGAGTGCGTGGCGGACTAAGGCAGTGTGGGTGACTTGGGTGCGAGGCAAGGACGTCGGCACCCTTGAAGTGTACCAC
The DNA here is from genome assembly GCF_049332655.1 of Sinomonas sp. P47F7. GTDB lineage: Bacteria > Actinomycetota > Actinomycetes > Actinomycetales > Micrococcaceae > Sinomonas. Next base: position 737,526 of record NZ_CP186327.1, read on the forward strand.
CGCAGGTTGAGGTGACCCACTGTCATTCAGGACCCCTTCGTGTAGGCCGTGTGGGTCCACAGGTGCATGAGGGCGTAGGCCCGGAAGGGGCGCCAGGCCTCGGAGCGGGCCTCTGCCTCGCGTGCCGTGATGCCGCCGAGGGCCTTGCGCAGCACGAGGTCGCCAGGCGTGAACGCATCGCGGTCGCCGTAGCGGACGCCGAGATAGTCCACGGTCCACGGGCCCACACCGGGCACAGCGAGGAGCTCGCTCCTCGTTGGCGCACCGCGAGCGTCGAGCCAGACCGCGGCGAGGGCTTGCACGGTCCGGGCGCGCGCGGCGGTGAGGCCCACGGCACTGCGCAGCTCCTCGGCGTCGGCGCCCACGAGCGTCGCCGGCTCGGGGAAGCTCCGCAGGCCATCGAACTCGTCCCCGCCGTAGGCCGCGATGAGCCGACCCGAGAACGTGCGGCCCGCGGCGAGGGACACCTGCTGGCCGAGGACCGTGGTCACCGCCGTCTGGAAACGATCGGGGGTGCCGATCACGCGGAGGCTCGGGCGAGCCGCGAGCAGCGGGCCGAGCAGGGAGTCGGCGCTCAACGACCGGCGCATCGCCTCGAGGTCGGCGTCGAGATCAAACCAGCTCCGGACGATCTCCCCGAGGGCCAGAAGCTCAGACTCGTCTTGGGTGCCGGTGCCGGTGCCGGTGCTGATGTCGAGGTCGACGCCGAAAGCGTCGAAGCGCAGGGTGAGGGCGCGGTGCCCCCGCGGGCCCCGGACGAGCCGCGTGTGCGTCCGTTCTTCGGCGCCGGTCCGTTCGGCGCCGGGCAGAGTGTGCGCGGCGAGACTCCCGAGGATCGCCTCCGGTTCCAGGCCGCCTGGGGTCTCGAGGCGCAGGGAGGCCACCGCGGCTTCGGTCACGCCCACACGCCGGACGTGCCGCGCCGGTGGCTGTCCACGAGGTGGGTGTCGATGATCCCGACGGCCTCCATGAGCGCGAACATCGTGGTCGGGCCCACGAAGGAGAAGCCCTTCTTCCGCAGGGCCTTCGAGAGCGCCACGGATTCCGGCGACGTCGTGGGAATCTCAGAAAGCGTCTTGGGCGACGGCGTGGATTCGGGCTGGAACGACCACACGAAGTCGACGAGCCCTCCCTCATCGCGGAGCGCGATGGTCGCCTGGGCGTTGCGGATGGTCGCGCGGATCTTGGCACGGTTCCGGATGATGCCCTCGTTGATCATGAGCAGCTCGACGTCGTCCTCCGTGAGGGCGGCGACCCTGTCCGGATCGAAATCGAGGAACGCCTCGCGGAACGCCGGACGCTTACGGAGGATCGTGGACCACGAGAGCCCGGCCTGGAACCCCTCGAGGCTGATCCGCTCGAAGAGGCCCTGCTCGTCGCGCACGGGCATGCCCCATTCGGTGTCGTAGTAGTCGCGCAGGAGCGTGTCCGTGCTCGCCCACGTGGGCCGCGCGAGCCCGTCCTCCCCAATGATCGTTCCGCCTGCCAGTGGCGCCTCGCTCATTGGTGCACCATTCCTTCAGTAGTAGCCAGGTAGGTATGCGCGGGATGAGGCTTCCTGTTGAATCGCCGGCCGGTGGCTGACCGCCCCGCTCGCTCGTTCGTCGAGGACCAGCATGAGATCTGCGGCAGCCGCCGGGCCGGGAAGCCACCACCGGCGCTAGGGATATGCGGGTTGGACCGCCACGCAATGAGCATCCGGGCCGGCTTCTCGACACCGACGGTGCCAGTTCCATCATCACCGGAAGGACCAGAGACGTGTCCACACATCAGGGCCAGCTCTTCGCTGGCATCGACTGGGCCAGCAAGACCCACGCGATCTGCGTGGTCGACGATCGCGGCGCGATCAGGATCCGCTTCGAGATCCCCAACACCCGCAAGACGTTCAACGGCCTGGTCACACGACTGACCAAGCTCGGCGTCGAGGGCGTTGCGATCGAGCGCTGTGACGGCCCGCTGGTCGAAGCACTGCTCGACGCTTGCCTGCGGGTCTTCGTGATCACCCCGCGTCAGGTCAAGGGCCTGCGCACCCGCTACAGCGGATCGGGAGCCAAGTCCGACGCCGGGGATGCCTACCTCTTGGCCGACGTGCTCCGCACCGACGGCCACCGGCTCACCCCGCTGACCCAGGACGGTGACGCCACCCAGGTACTGCGTTCCCTGTCCCGCACCCGCAAGCAGCTGGTCGAGGCCCGCGTCGGACTGGTCAACCAGCTCCGCGCCGAGCTGGAGCGCTGCTTCCCCGGCGCGATCGGGCTGTTCGCCCGCCTGGACAGCGACGTGACGATCGCGTTCCTGCGCCGCTACCCGACCCAACACGCCGCCGCCCGGCTGACCCAGGCAAGGTTTGCCGCGTTCCTGCGACGCATCGCCTACTGCGGCCGCAAACCCCTCGAAGAGCTCTTCGCCCGAGTGTCCGAAGCCCCGCCCGCGGGCCTGTCCGCCGACGAAGCCGACGGCCACGCCGCGTGCGTCCTGGCCCTGCTCAAGGCCGTCGAGACCGTCCGCAACCAAGAACGCGAGCTCGAGGCCGAGATCATCGAACGCCTCCACACCCACGCCGACGCACACATCTTCACCAGCCTGCCCAAGGCCGGCCACGGCGTGCGCGCAGCAGCGCTGCTCGCCGAGATCGGAGACGTCCGCGCCCGCTTCCCCGACGAGGAATCCCTCGCCGCGCTGGCCGGTGTCGCGCCCGTGACCCGCGCATCCGGGAAGTACCACGCCGTCGGCTTTCGATGGGCCGCAGACAAGAAGCTCCGCAATGCACTCATCGACTTCGCCGACGACTCCCGCCACGTCAGCCCGTGGGCAGCGAAGGTCTACAACGACGCCATCAGCAGGGGCAAACGGCACCCCCACGCCGTGCGCATCCTCGCCCGCGCCTGGGTCCGCGTGATCTGGCGCTGCTGGCAAGACAACACCGCCTACAACCCCGAACTGCACGGAGGCGCCATGCAAATCGCCGCCTGAGGTTGACCTAGGGAATCTCATGCCCTCACGTCCTTTCCCTCGGTGATGCGTTCACTTCCGCATCGCTCAATCCTGTAACGCGCAGCGTGATGTTAATCCTGCCCTCGGCAACCCCGCAGCCCCCGGGCGCGGTGCCCGGGAGGATCTTCGTGACGCCGTGGAACGCGAGACGGGACGGGCCGCCGAACACGAACAGGTCGCCCGATTCAAGCACCACGTCTGTGTACGGGCGTCCGCGCCCCTCCGCGTTCCCGAAGCGGAACATGCAGCTCTCGCCGATTGAGAGGGAGACGACGGGCTCGAGCGAGACCTCGTCGCGATCCTGGTGCATCCCCATGCGCGCGTCGTCGTCGTAGTAGTTCACGAGCGCCGTGTCCGGGGTGTACTCGGCCGCATCCCGGCCGTGGGCCTCGGCGACCGCGAGCCGGCCCACGCGCACCATCCAGTCGGGGAACGGCAGCACCCGGCGGCCGTTCACGTCCGTGGCCTCGCGCGTGTACTTGTACGGCTGCCAGTGCCACCCGAGGCACACGGTCTTGACGGACATCTCGTGGCCGCGGACGCTCGCGCCTCGAAGGGGAACCGGCCCTGCCGCCCACTCGCGGAACCGGGCTGAGATCCAGGCCTGCTGCTCGAGGGTGAGCCAGCCAGGAACATGCACGGCTCCCGGCGCGAGTTCGCGCCGAGGCCGTGACATGAGGTCGTCGCCGACCAGCGCCGTCACGCCGCGACCGCCTCGAGCCGCAGGAGCGACGTCTTGGCCTCGATCCCGCCCACGTACCCGCCGAGGCTCCCGTCCGAGCGCAGCACGCGGTGGCACGGAACGACGACCGGAAGCGGATTCGTGGCGCACGCCGTCCCGACGGCGCGGACCGCGCGCGGATTGCCCACCGCCCGCGCGACCTCCGCGTAGCTCTCCGTGTGGCCGAATCCGATGGCCGTGAGGTGCTGGATCACGGTGCGGCGGAAGCCGTTCGAGAGGCTCAGGTCGAGCGGGAGATCGAAGCCCGTGCGCCGGCCGGCGAAATACTCCTCCACCTGACGGGCCGCCTCTCCGAGCCGCCCGGGCGATTCGAGGATGCGGGGGCTCAGGCGCTCGGCGAGCTTCTCGAGCACGGCCTCGTGGCCTTCGCGCTCGTAGGCGACCCGGACGAGGCCACGCTCGGTGGCTGCCAGGAGGAGCTTCCCGACCGGCGTCTCGACGACGCGATAGGCGACGTCCAGAAGCCCTTCGTGCGAGGCCCGCTCGGCGAGAGCGGCGTGGAGGCGGTTGAGGGCGCCCGGTTCGATAGTGATGAGTTCGGGGGACAGGGCGAGGTCGACGGGGCCGATGCCCGTGGCGTTGGAGGTCATGCGCTTTCTCCTTCGGATGAGGCGGCGGAGAGGGCCGCTCGGAGTGACTTGATGCCGTCTGTGGCCGCGCGCCGCGCCGCGGCAGGGGAGCCGCCGAGGATCGCGGCGATCTCGTTGTACGGAAGGTCGGCGAGATACCGGTACGCGATGACGCGCCGTTGCTTGTCGGGCAGACGCGCGACGCGGTCCCAGATGCCGTCTCCGGGCGCGCCGGCGGCGGGGTCTCCGAGTCCGGCCGGCGGAGCGTGGGGTGCCGCCTCGGGTGAGCCCGCCTCAGGCACCTCGGCAACCGGAAGGGGCAGCCGCCCCGTCGACCGGATGGAGTCGATGCTCTTCCGATGCGCGATGGTCACGAGCCACGCCTCCGTGTTCGCGTCTGGCGGCAGCTCCGGATACGCCCGCAGTGCGGCGAGGAACGTCTCCTGCCACACGTCCTCGGCGTCGGTGGGGCCCACGACGGCGCGACACACGCGCAGCACGGTGGCGCCGTGAAGATCGACGAGCTTTTCGAAGGGCTGTTTCATGTCCATCACTGAGTAGACGCCACGGGGACCGGAAGTGTGAGGTCGGAATCAGAACAAGCGCGCGGCCTTGGCCTCCGGCGGCTCCTCGAGCTCGAGCAGGAACCGCTTCCGGTCGAGCCCGCCCGCGTAGCCCGTGAGGCTCCCATCGCTCCCGATCACCCGGTGGCACGGGACGACGATGCTCAGCGGATTGTGGCCCACGGCCTGGCCCACGAGCTGCGACAGGCCACGCCCGCCCATCCGATCGGCGAGCGCCCCGTACGTCGTCGTCTCGCCGTAGGGGATCTCGGTGAGCAGGTGCCATACGGCGAGTTGAAAGTCGGTGCCGCGCGGCGCCGTCGTCAGCTGAAAGGTGCGGCGCCCGCCGGCGAGATACTCGCGGAGCTGCGCCGCGGCGTCGTCGAAGGTTGGATCGCCCTCAACCCGCTCGCCGAACGAGGCCTGCTTGGGCAGCGTCCAGTGCGCGGGGAAGTAGATCGCCGTGAGCGCGTCCCCCTCCGCGACGAGCGTGAGGGGCCCCAGAACCGTGTCCGCCTCGGTATGGCGCATGAAACCATTTGATCACGCGGGGCCGGCCGCGCCTGCGAGGGGCCTAGGATGCAGGGCGGTAGCGAACCGTCAGCGATGGGCCGCGAAGAACTGCCGCAGGAGCTCGGCGCATTCGTCCGCGAGGACGCCCCCGTACACCTCGGCGCGGTGGTTGAGCCGGCGCTCACGCAGGACATCGAACACGCTCCCTGCGGCGCCCGCCTTCTCGTCCCACGCGCCGAAGACGACGCGCGGGATCCGGGCCAGCACGATCGCCCCCGCGCACATCGCGCACGGCTCGAGGGTGACCACCAGCGTGCAGTCTTCGAGCCGCCAGCCGTCCCCGCCGTCGTGCGCTTGAAGAGCCGCGGCGGCCGTGCGGATGGCGATCATCTCCGCGTGCGCAGTCGGGTCGCCGAGCGCCTCACGCTCGTTGCGGCCGACGGCGATCACGTCGCCGAAGGGGCCCACGACGACAGCGCCGATGGGCACATCTCCTGTGGGGAGCGCATCCCGGGCCGCCGCAAGGGCATGGCGCATCCACGTCTCATGCTGCGGATCGGGGGCGGCCATGGCTCCATGATAGGGACGCCGCGGCGACGCCCGGGGCGTGGGCCCCGGGCGAACGACGCGGTGCGTCCGTCAGATCACCTGTGCCCACACGGCAACGGTCGCCACGATCACCCCCGACGACACCAGGAATGAGCTCCACCGTGGGTTCGGCCATTTCGCTGCCAACCACGTACCCAACAGCGCCCCAGTCGCTGCGGTGGAGTATGCGAGCAAGGAGACCATGAGCGTCTTCATGACGCCTCACCTCCTTACCGAGGATGGGGCTCAGTGTACGGCCCAAGGGTCTTAGGTCTCTATCCTCCGCGAGGATGATTGGGCGCGGACGCCCGACGCGCGGCGGGCGACCTCGGCGAGCTGCTGACGGGTCGCCGTGCCGGTCTTGCGGAGGCCGTTGGAGATGTGGCTTTCGACCGTCCGGATGCTCAGCTTGAGCAGGGCCGCGATGTCCTGATTGCTGCGCTCCTCAGCGAGGAGCGCCACTTCGGCCTCGCGTGCCGTGAGCAGAGGGGCCGCGCCGCTCGGCTCGATGGACATGAACTGGCCCTCCGTGGGGAAACGGGCCGCGAAGGCCTTTGTGACCCGCTCGAGGCTCGCGATCGCTTCCGTCGCCTCGCCGCCGAGCCGGTACCGCTGCGTCGCGCCGCGCAGGAGCATGGTGATCTGGTAGGTGTCCTCGTCCGGAACGTAGCCGTCGAGGAGCTGCGCGAGATGCGGAAGGTCGACGCCGATCACGGCGTCCGCGATCGCCAGCAGCTGGCGGTGACGGGCCACGCCGCGCTCGTCCAGGATGCCCTGGAGGCGCGCCTTGACCCGCGGCCCAGGGAGCAGGCAGAGCGTGAAAAGTCCGGTATATGTCGCCTCGAGCACGTAGCCGTGGAGGAGCTGTTCGTCGATGAGCCGGCTCGCGGCGTCGTCGAACTTCTCAGCGCTCGCTGGCTGCTTTCGGACGAGGTCGTAGACCCCCTTGCCGGTGCCCGGGAGGGCGCCGACGTCCCGTGCTGACGTGCCCGCATGCGCGCCCGGAGACGACGGATGCCGAAGCGACGAGAGGCGCACCATCGCGTTGTACAGCGACTCCACGAGGAAGCCGGGCCGGCCCAGCGCAAACGTGGTGCCCATGACGTATTCGGCCTCGTCGAACAGACCGCGGGAGAAGAGGGCGACGGCGGCCACGTAGCTCTGGGTCACGAGGCTGAACTGGTCGACGCCGAGCTGCGCGTCCCGGCGCCGCTCGAGCGAGAAGACGATCGCCTCGTCGACGCGCCCGCTCGCGAACAGCGCGAACCCGCGAATGAGCGAGTCGAAGCGGGGCAGGCTCTCGAACCCCGTCGCGGTGTCCGCGATCAGGAGCGCCTCCTCCGGGCGGAAGCGGAACAGCTCGAGGAGCCCGCGCACCGCCGGGACCACGCCGCTTGCGGGGTTCCGGTTGGTCCAGCGCGCGAACGCGTCGTCGAGGTCCGCGGGGACCCGGTGGTAGGAGGCCTCGAGGAGGAGCGCCCAGGCCTCCGCCTCGACGGCCCAGCCCGGTTCGGCCTCCGCGAACTCCGCCATGAGCAGGGTCGCGTCCTCGAGGTTCTCGGCGGTGAGGGCCACCCACAGCGCGTGCGTGATCGTGAAGAACAGGCGATCCCCGGGTTCGCTGTTCGTGGGATCGGTGTGGGCGAAGACCTCCTCGATGCGCTTCCGGTCGATGGGAGCGCCCCAATACACGCGGAGGAACGCGACGGCGTTGCACATGCTGCGGTCCGCGTCCCACGCGTCGAAGTAGAGCCGCCCGAGGTCCTCGACGCGGCTGTGGAAGTACTGGGCCGTGGCCGAGTGATTGCCGTTCATCTCGGCCCGGAGCATGGCGATCGCCGCCGAGGAATCCGCTGCCGCGGGTGGGGCGAGGTCGAACGCCGAGGCCGCGAAGGCGTCCGTGATCGCGCTCCGGAAGATCTTCCTCGTAGTGCCGATGTGGCCCTTGAGATAGTCCTCGACGACGGGAGGGAACACCGAAACGAGAAGCGCGCCTTCCTGACCCGGAACCACGGACACGAGGCCGCGGTGTTCGAGCCGGTCCAAGAGGTCGGGGCCGATCGTCGCGATGAGCCGCTCGAGGGGGCCCGGGCCGAGGAGCGCCATCGTGTTGAGCGCCCGGAACTCCTCGTCGCTGAGCCCGTCGAGGAGAGCCTCGACCGTGCTGTGGAGATGCACACTCATGAGCGTGCTGCCGTTGAGGCACCACCGGCCGTCCCGCAGCACGAGGCGCTCGCCGAGCACCGCCGTCTCGATGATGCGCACCGCGAGCCGCAGATTGCCGCCCGACGAGGCGAGGATGCGCGCCGCGACGTCCACATCGGCCGGGGCGCCGAGCATCTCCGCCACGAGGCCGTTGACTTGCTCGTAGCGCAGCGGCGGGATCGCGATCGTGGCCTGCGGCCAGCGGCCCAGGGCCGCCGTGGCCGGCGTCGAGGTGCGGAACGGCACGTCCCCGGTCGTGACGACGATCGGGACGTTCGTGCGCTTGTGCACGATATCGACCACGCTGAGCGATTCGCGGTCCAGATTGTCGACGTCGTCGAGCACGATCACCCGCGAGCCGGGCCGCGAGAGGTGCTCGGACAGGAGGTCGGAGACTCCGAGGATGCCGACGGCGCGCGAGCGCAGGTCGAGCCCGAGCGTGAGGATGCCCGCGAACGGCACGGCCTGGAGCGAGGGAACCGCGAAGACGCTGTACACGGAGGATCCGCGCTGTTCGAGCTCCTCGACAAGCCGTTTGGCGACGGTGGTCCGCCCGCTTCCGGGCGCGCCGACGATCCGCACGCCGAGGCCGCGTGCGAGGTAGCGCAGGGCGCCACCCACTTCATGGTCGAACAAGCCCGGGCCTTTCTCGCAATGACCCCCCGCCGATACTGAGGAAGAGACGGCCGGGGCACGCGCATGACGCCGGTTTCAGGTGAGGGCCCGGGAGGGCTTGATCTGGGCCGGGCCGGGGGCCCTGCCGTCACCGCCAAATGGTAGTTTGGCAGCCATGCGCACACTCGTCGTCGACCACCCGCTCGTCGCCCACAAGTTGACGGTCCTGCGGGACAAGAACACGTCCAGCCCCGTGTTCCGGCAGCTCGCCGAGGAGCTCGTGACGCTCCTGGCCTACGAGGCGACGCGGGAGGTACGCACCCAGCCCGTGACGATCGAGACCCCCATCGCCACGACCGTCGGGACCGCCTTCACGAAGCCGACGCCCCTCGTCGTGCCGATCCTGCGCGCGGGCCTCGGCATGCTCGAGGGCATGACGAAGCTCGTGCCGACGGCGGAGGTCGGCTTCCTGGGCATGGCGCGCGACGAGGAGACCTTCGACATCGTCACGTACGCCGAGCGGCTCCCCGAGGACCTCACGGGGCGGCAGGTGTTCGTGCTCGACCCCATGCTCGCGACCGGCGGGACGCTGAGCGAGGCCATCAAGTTCCTGTTCCGCCGCGGCGCGAGCGACGTCACGTGCATCTGCCTGCTCGCCGCGCCGGAGGGCCTCGCGCGGCTCGAGGCCGGGCTCGGCGACGCGAACGTCAAGATTGTCCTCGCCTCGATCGACGAGCGGCTCAACGAGAAGGCCTACATTGTGCCGGGCCTCGGCGACGCGGGCGATCGCCTCTACGGCCTCGCCAAGTAGCGCTTCACCCCACAGACGACGGCGGCGGCCCACCAGAGGAGGAGATCTTGCCTGACATCGAGGGCCAGACGGATCCTCAGCCCGAAACCGGGTACCGGCCCCGACGGCTGGAGGGACCGGTACTGGCAGGGGTGGTCCCGGGGCAGGGACTCGCGGTTCTGCACCGGGCCGTGGATCTTGCCCACGGCCTCGGGGTCGGGCTCGTGTGCGCCTACGCCGACCCGACCGTCATCAGCGAGGACGAACCCGGCGGACGGGTGGAGCTGCTCTCGATCGATCCGGACGCGGTGGACGACGACGCGGCTCAGATTCGCGCCGACCTCCTCGACGGCCTCCGCGGCGAACTCTCGGATGCTGGGATCACGTGGAGCTTCGCTGCGCTGTCGGGTGAACCCGCCCACGCCCTGGCCTCCTGCGCCCGGGAAGTGGGGGCCTCCCTCATCGTCGTGGGCACGCACGAGGACAGTCTCGCGCACCGGTTCGAGGAGCGGATCGCCGGCTCCGTGGCGGCGCGCCTGGGCCACAGCCAGGACCTCCCGTTGGTCGTCGTCCCGCTCGCGCATCGCCGACGTCGACTGCGCGGGGACAGCTAGATGGAGTCCGAGCCACGGAATCCGGGCCAGCTGAACGTCGACCCTGACGCCGGGACCCTCGGCGCGCCCCGCCGGCGCCGGCCGCTTCACCTGCATCCCGGATACATCCTCGTGGTGATCGCCGGTGGGATCCCGGGGGCCCTGGCCAGGTACTGGCTCGGTCTGGCGATTGCCGCCCCCGGCGGCTGGCCGCTGCCCACCCTCGTGATCAATCTCGCGGGGGCCTTCGCCCTCGGGATCCTGCTCGAGGCCCTCGCCCGCCGCGGCCCCGACGAGGGCGGCCTGAGAATCCTGCGCCTGCTCATCGGGACCGGGTTCATCGGGGCGTTCACCACGTACAGCACGTTCGCCGTCGAGGCCGTGAAGCTCTTTGACGCGGGCCGCGGCCCCGAGGGCCTGGGCTACCTCGCCGCGACCGTGCTCGGCGGTCTGCTGGCCAGCACCCTGGGCATCTGGGCGGCGGCCTACCATCACGCCAGGAGCGCCCGGTGACCCTGCTGACCGTGATCTTCCTCGGCGTTGCCGGAGGCGTCGGGGCCGCCGCGCGCTTCGTCGTGGACGGACTCGTCCGCGCCAGGGCGCGCACGGCGCTGCCCGTAGGGACCATTCTGATCAACGTCTCCGGCTCGTTCCTGCTCGGCCTCCTCGCCGGGGCGACCCTGCGCGGGGCGCCCTCCGGGCTGCTCGCCATCGCGGGCACCGGGTTCCTCGGCGGCTACACGACGTTCAGCACCGCGAGCGTTGAAACCATCCGCCTCGTCCAGGCCAAGAGGCCGGGAACCGCGGCCCTGAACGCGCTCGGCACCCTGGGCACGGCCCTGCTCGCGGCCTGGGCGGGATTCCTGCTCGCGGCGGTGCTCTGAGGCCCGTCGCCGCCTTGGTGCCACTCCGGGACGACGGCTGGCGGCGACGGGCCGACCGAGGGACGGCTCAGGGGCGCTTGAGGAAGGACTCGACCCTGGCCGGGTCCCGCACGACGACGTCGGCCAGGACCGCGTCGACCTTGGCCAGGATTCCCGGGTCGAGGACCACGCCGGCCGCGGTCGCGTTGTCCTTGAGCTGCTCGGGCCGGGAGGCGCCCACGATCGCCGCGGAGACGTTCGTGTTCTGGAGGACCCAAGCGACGGCGAACGCGGCCATCGAGAGGCCGGCCTCGTCGGCGAGCGGGCGGAGGTCCTGGACGCGCTCGAGGACGGAGGGCTGCATATAGCGGTGCTCGGTCTTGGTCCCGCCGTCCGCGGTGGAGAACCGCGACGCGGCGGGGGCCCCTGCGCCGGGCGCGTACTTGCCGGTCAGGACGCCCTGGGCAATCGGGGACCAGACGATCTGCCCGAGCCCGAGCTCCTCGCTCACCGGGACGACCTCGGGCTCGATGACGCGCCAGAGCATGTTGTACTGCGGCTGGTTCGAGACGAGCCCGATGCCGAGCTCCTTCGCGAGCGCGGCCGCGCGGCGGATCTCGTCCACGGTCCACTCGGAGACGCCGATGTAGTGGGCCTTGCCGGCATGGACGATGTCCGCGAAGGCCTGCATGGTCTCCTCGAGCGGGGTCTCGTAGTCGTAGCGGTGGGCCTGGTAGAGGTCCACGTAGTCGGTGCGGAGCCGGCGCAGCGAGCCGTTGATCGACTCCATGATGTGCTTGCGGGACAGCCCGCGGTCGTTCTTGCCCTCGCCCGTGGGGAAGAAGACCTTGGTGAAGATCTCCAGACCCTCGCGGCGGACGCCGTCGAGGGCCTCGCCGAGCGCGGTCTCGGCGCGGGTGCCTGCGTAGGCGTCGGCTGTATCGAACGTGGTGATGCCGAGGTCGAGCGCGGCGCGGACGCACGCGGTCGCGGCGTCCTGGTCCACCTGCTCGCCATGCGTGATCCAGTTGCCGTACGCGATCTCGCTCACGTACATGCCGGAGTTTCCGAGCTTGCGGTATTCCATGGGATTCCCTTCGTTGGTCAGGTGTAGAAGTCAGGAGGTGCCCGCGCGGAGGCGGCGCGGCGGGGCGGTCGAGCCGCGCACCACGAGGCAGGGGTCGATCCGGCCGACGGCTGCGGGGGACCCCGAAAGAGCTGCGACGAGGGACTCCGCGGCGAGCCGGCCCTGATCGGTCACTCCGTGGTCCATCGTGGTGAGGCCGACGGCGCCGGCGAGTTCGTGGTTGTCGTAGCCGACCACGGAGAAGTCCCGCGGGACGTCGAGGCCCGCGCGGCGCAGCGTGGCGAGTGCCCCGAAGGCGAGCTCGTCCGACGAGGCGACGAGCGCCGTCGGCGGTTCCGCCGCGGTGAGAAGGCAGGCCATGGCGGCTGCGCCGTCGTCGACCGTGTTCTCGACCTCGAGCTCGAGCGCCGGGTCTTGAGGCAACCCGGCCTCGGCGAGGGCCTCGCGGAAGCCGAGCAGCCGCTCCGCCGGCGGGACGCCGCCGAGGGTCGAGCCGGGGGCGGTGCGCATGCCCATGAACGCGATGCGCTCATGGCCGAGGTTGATCAGGTGGCGCGTCGCGGCGCGGCCGCCGCCCCGGTCATCGACGCGAACCGAGGACGTCCCTCCGCGCTCGGAGCCGACGAGCGCGACTGCCTGGCCCTGAGCCTCGAGCGCCGCGAGCTCACCGGGCTCAAGCTGGAGGGCGACGACGAGGGCGCCGTCGGAGCGCCCGTGCAGGCGCGGCGCGGTGAAGAACTCCGCCCGCGCCTGGGTGGTGGGCAGCTCCGTGAGGAGGACGTCGTAGCCCTCGCGGTTCAGGACCCGCCCGGCTGCGGCGATCACCTCGGCGAAGAACCACTTTGCGAGGAGCGGGACGATGATGGCGACGGTGCTTGTGCGGCCCGTCGCGAGGCGGGAGGCGCTCGGCGAGGTCACGTAGCCGAGTTCGTCGGCAGCATCTCGCACGCGCTTGCGGGTCGCCTCCGAGATCCCCGCTACGCCGCGGAGGGCGCGGGAAACGGTGGAAATCGAGACTCCGGCGCGCTCGGCAACGCTCTGGACCGAAACGGACATGTGACGAGCCTAACGAGCACGGGGTCGGCACCGCAAGCGCTTGCGCAAAGTGGACCGATCCGCGCTCCCGGCCAGTCTCCCCGGCCTGCCTCCCCGGCCCCGGCCGGACTACTGGCGGACGACGGCCGGGGACCACGCGTGCTCGATGAACAGCGTGGGCGCGCCGCTGCCGTCCGCGGGGAGGGACCAGACGTCGCTGTCTCCTATCGGGGCGCCGCGGGCCAGCCCGTAGAGGATGGTCGAATCGTCGAGCCACTCGGCCTGGTCGTCGACGTTGCGGGCCTCCGCGAGGCGCGTGACCTGGTCGGTCGTGAGGTCCAGGACGGCGAGGAGCCTGACGAGGGGCTGATTCGGGTCGGGCGACTTGATCTTGAAGGCGATCCGGGTGCCATCGGGCGAGAGTGACGGGCATTCGACCCCGGAGTGGATGGCGGTGAGCGTCCGCTGCTTGATGCTGCCGCGAACGAGCCAGTTCCGGTCGGCGGAGCCAACGGTCGCGTAGAACGTGTCCCCATCCTTGGCGAACGTCACGCCCCACACGTTGCGTTCCTGGGGTGCCAGCGTGGTGCCGGGGACGTCGATGGTGAAGTTCTCGAGGTTCCCGAGGCTCGAGCCGTCGGTGGCGGAGATCTCCGTCGCGGTCGAGAACGCGCTCGAGTAGGCGCGGCCCGTGACGAACACGGTGGAGGCGGCCAGGGTTCCGTCGGAGGAAAGCCGCGCCCTGCTGGGCGCCCCGGCGAGGGTCCGGGTGCGCAGCAGGTGCCAGTCCGCGTCCAGGATTTCCTCGTCGGTGCCGTTGCCGAGGCCGATCTGGGCGTGCAGGCAGATTCGCCGGCCGGCCGCGACGTCGACGCGGTCGCAGGCCTGGGCGGTCAGGGTCCGCGATCCGCGGGGGCTGCTCGCGGGGACCGTGGCCACCATGCCCTGGCCCTGCCCGGAGGCCGTGTTGCGGAAGAAGATCACCGGACCCGCCGGCGCCGCGGAGGCGACCGGGACCTCGGACGGGGCGCGGGACTGCTCCTGGTACCGGGCATAGGCCCAGACCCCGTAGCCGCCCGCCCCGCCGAGGGCCAGGAGGATCACGACGACGAGCACGATGCTCCGGGTCTTGGTGGTCACGCGGTGACCTTCTGGGCCGTCCGGAGCAGCACGACCGCGAAGGGCAGGGCGAGCGCGAGCCCGGCGGCGACGAGCCACAGGGCCGCCTGGCTGCCCATCGCGTACCAGAGCAGGCCGAAGCCAGTCGAGGCGATGAGGCGGGCGACGGCGACGACGGTCTGCGCGGCCGCGATGCCGCTCGCCGCAGACTGATGCGGCGAGAGCAGGCCGGCGAGGGCGGCGAGCACCCCGTCAGTGGCCGCGTAGAAGACGCCCAGGAGCACGAGCGTGCCCACCGTGGCCGGCAGCCCCGCCCAGGGCAGGACGGCGCAGACATATGCGGCGAGCAGCGCACCGTGCCCGGCGAGGAAGACGCGGGTCCGGCCCCACCTGTCGGCGAGCCGACCCATCGGGATGGCCAGGAGCAGATAGGCCACGTTGGTCCCGACGTAGAGCAGCGGGAACCATTCCGCCGCGAAGGCCGTCCGGGACTGCAGCACGAGATACAGGAAGCCGTCGCCGACCGTGAGCAGGCCGAGCACCCCGGCCACGAGGAGCAGCCGCCGCATCTCCGGCGTGTTCACGTCCCGCCAGCGGGGGCGGGACTGCGGCGCGGCGCCTGGCTGGGCCGCAGCGCTGGGTCGCGCGGTGTTCGGCACGGTGTCCGGATGCCGCCGTCGTTCGTTGGGCACGAAGAGGCCCAGGACCGCGACGCCGATGATCGCGAAGGCGAGCGAGGCGATGAAGACCACCCGGTAGCCGTTGGGGATCGCGAGGAGGATCACGAACGCGAGCACCGGCCCGAGCGCGGCGCCGACGGTGTCCAGCATGCGGTGCACCCCGAACGAGCGGCCGATGTGCTCGGGCTGCGCGGCGAACCTGATGAGGGCGTCCCGCGGCGCGGTGCGGATGCCCTTGCCGAAGCGGTCGACGGCGATGACCGAGGCCAGCGAGCCGAAGCCGTCAGCAACGAGCAGGGCGATCCTCGCCACGGCGGAGAGGCCGTAGCCGGCGAACGCGACCCATTTCTGGCTGCCCACGCGGTCGGCCGTCCACCCCGCGGCGATCCGGACCGTGGCGCTGATGCCTTGATAGAGCCCGTCCACGAACCCGTAGGCGATCGTCGACAACCCCAGGGACGCCGTGACGTACAGGGGAAGGATCGAGGCCACCGACTCGGAGGAGACGTCGGTCAGCAGGCTCACCACGCCCAGAGCGAGGATCACCGGGGCCAGCTTGAACGGGGGAGCGGCACCCTTGCCGGGCTCGACCCTGCGGCTGCGCCAGTCCGAAAGGGAGAGATACATGCCAGCTCCAATCGCCGCCATCACCCACACGGCGCCCCCGTCCGGGGGCGCCGGTGGATCAACTCTCCCAAGCCTTGGCGATCGGCTGCCACACTTGCCTGTACTCGAATCGTGGCGCTCGCGCAGACCCGGTCAGACAAGTAGTCTTCGGCGGCTCGCGGCGGGCGGATCGTCCCGCCCACCGCGGGCTAGGTGTACCCGGCCATCAGGTTGGTCGCAGTCGGCTGATCGGGGGTTTTCCTCCGAGTGCGCTGTGGCAGCGTTCAGTGTTGTAGTGCTCGAGCCATGGCGCAAGGGCGGCTGTTCGTTGGTCATTGCTGGTGTAGGCCCGGCGGTAGGCCCACTCGGCGGCGAGGGTACGGTTCAGCCTTTCGGCCTTGCCGTTCTGCCAGGGGCAGTGGGGCCTGATGAACTTCTGGATGATGCCGTGCTCGGCGCACGGCGCCCGCAGGGAGTACCGGTAGGCCCACGCGTTGTCGGTCATCAGTCGCTCGATCCGGGTGATCCCGTGGGCGGCGAAGTAAGCGATCGCGCGTTCGAGGAAGCCCGCGCAGCTGGGGCCCTTCTCGTCGGCAGGATCTCGCTGTAGGCGAGACGGGAGTGGTCATCGACCAGCGAGTGGACGTAGTCGTAGCCGATCGGGGCCTTCTTGTGCTTGTGGTCCACGGTCGCCTCCCTGCCCAGCGCCCGCCAGCCCCGCCGTCGGGGATGCGGCCGATCTTCTTCACGTCCATGTGCACCAGCTCGCCGGGCCGCTGCCGTTCGTAGCGGACCGCGGTCTGCTTCGATGAACGGATCACCTCACCGGTCATCGGATCGCACTGGCGCAGGTACGGCACGCCGTGGCGGCGCAGGATGCGTGAGACCGTCCGGCGGGACCCGACCTCGGCCCGAGCACGTCGGGGCCCTCGCGGTGCTCGGCGCGGGCAGCCAGCACTCTCTGCTCGACCTCCCCGCCGGTCCTGGTCGGCATCGTGTGCGGCCGCGACGAGCGTGTGGCCAGGCCTGCCTCGCCTTCGGCGGCATAGCGGTCGATCCAGGTCTTCACGCACTTCCGGGACACACCCATCGCAGCGGCGATGTGGGCCTGCGCCCAGCCCGCCTGATGACGTTCGACGATCAACCGGCGACCATGGACGGTCAGCCGGGCACTACCGTGGGACATGAGAACCTCCGAGTCGGAGTGGGCCTTAGACAAGCCACATCCCACTCGGAGGTTCTCCCTCGTTCAACAGGCTCGCCGCTACCAACGTCCTGGCCGGGTACAGCTAGGCGCTCAGGGGTGCTCGTAGCTGAGGCAGTCCGCGGCGTCCGCGCCGGGGCCCACCCGCACGTCGTGCGCATTGCACATGAGGTGCTCATTGTGCACGCACTCGCTGCGCTGGCAGGCTCCGACGTGCGCGAGCACCTTCGGCAGGCCACCGAGCGCGGAAGTGTCGATGAAGGTCCCGCAGCTCGCGTGGTCCGCGGTGCCCGCGACCGTGATGGCGTAGGCGTTGCATTCGTGCTCGTGGTTGAACGCGCAGTTGTCAACGGAACAGGTCGATACTTCCGTCACCTGAAGCGTCATGGCTCTCTCCTCAGCTCGACTGGCAGTGAACAGGACCCTACGCCCGGTCGATGCCGGTCCGGGAGGGGTGAATACCGCACAGTTTCGTTGCTGATCGGCTTGGAGCGGCGACCCGGCCACTCAACCGTCCCTCACCATCGTTGAACCGTCTGTACGAGGCATGGCCGTCTGCTTTCACGGACGGTCGTGCCTTGAGGGGACGGTTGGGCCGAGGAAACGGACGGTCGAGCCGGCCCCTAGTGCAGCGGTGTTAGCGGGTTGAGGGGCTGGGGAGGCTCGTGGGCAGCTGCGGAAGCGGCACCGGCAGGGACGGAGCGCCGAGGCTCGGCAGCGGGAGGGCCTTCTGCGAGGAGGTGGGCGCGGGGTCCGCCGGTGCGGGGGCCTGCTGGGTCGTGGCGGGGCGGGCGTCGCCGCGTGGCTCGGCTCCGCGGGCTGCTGGACGTTCGACGGCGCCGCAGGCTGCTGCGCGGGCACGGCCGGGGCCGCGGGGTCCGCTGGGCCGGGGCAGGGACATGGCCGGTGAGGACACCGAGGACCGTCGAGACGCCCTCGTTGAGCGACGAGCGGAAGCCCTCGTCCGCGGCAGCCGCGGCGGCGGTTCCGGCGCCGATCGCGCCGGTGAGGGCCAGCGCGACGGCGAGTGACCGGCGTCGTCCGGGGCGCGCCGGGCGGCCCGCGCTGCGCCGGGCGCCCTGATCGGCGGCGCGCGAGGCGCGGACGGCGTCGAGAGAAATGGTCTTCGCCTGGCCGGCCTCGGCGACGCTGTGCACGGCGGTCAGGGCTTCGGTCGGCGCGGCAGCGGGTTCGGCGGCCCCGGGGCCGGAAAGGAGGAGTGCCGCGACGGCAGGGCTCGGCTCGACGGGACCGGCGTGCGCGAACGAACGGAGGTCCTCGAGCAGGGGACGCAGGTCCTCGGCGTCCTCAGGCTCGGTGTCCGCGAGGAGCTGCTCGATCACCAGGAGATCTTCGGGATCGGGTGTCGGGTTCATGAGTGGCTCTGTTCTGTGATGAGAGCTTGGCTTCGGAGCGCGTCCAAGGCGCGCCGCTGAAGCTGTTTGATGGCGCCCGTGGTCCGGCCCATGACGTCGGCGGACTGTTCGATGGATAGATCCGCCACAACCCGCAGGAGCAGGACTTCGCGGTGATCTTCGGTGAGCCCGTCGAGCAGGCTCAGGACTCCGGTTCCGGCGAGGGCTGCCTCTTCCGCCGTGAGCGAGGTGGTCCGGGGATCAGACTCCGGATCGTGGGGGACGAGCGTGGGGGTGCGCTCGCGGCGGCGGTAATGATCGACCGTTCGGGAGTGGGCGATCGTGAAGAGGAGAGCCTTGGCGCCGTCGAGCCCGCCCCTGAGGCCGGGCCCGGTGCTCTGGGGGGAGAGGCGCGAATAGAGCGAGAGGAAAACGTCCTGCGTGATGGCCTCGGGGTCGTCGACGCCCCGGGCACGCAGATAGCCGAGCACAGACGGTGAATACGCTCGGTAGGCGGCGGTGAAGAGTTCGGCCTGATCGCCAGAATCCACAGAGGGGTTCTCGCGGAAGGTCTCCTCTTGCTGCTCCAAGCGGTCTACCTTTCTGGCATTCTGTCCGGCGCACCGTGCCCTCGTCAGGGCGTGCAGCCGCCGGTCTCGTGCTGGCCGGTGGGGGCCCGGAGTGGGCCGGGCCCCCAGAAACGACTTGCCAGCCTACCTCAGTTTGGCGGCGAGGGTGTTACGGGCGCACCGCGTTGGTGGCCTGGTCCGTGAGGCCCGAAGCCGCACCCGGGAGGGCCGGGGTCGACGGGAGGGCCGGGGTGGACGGCAGCGCCGGGACGGCCGGAACCGAGGGCAGCGACGGGAGGGTCGCGGAGCCGTCGGCGCCGGCGGAGACGTTCGCGCCGGCCTGAGCGGAGCCGTTGGCACCGGCCGCGGACAGCGTGGTTGAGCAGAACGACGAGACGTTGGCGTCACCGTGCGCGGCGGCCGTGAGGTTCTTGAGGTCCACCGAGCCGGCGGTCAGACCGCCCTTGACGAACGTCTGGCACAGGTTCGCGAGGTTCGCGGCGCTCAGGTCCGGCGTGCTCGGGAGCGCGGCGGCCGGGGCGGACGGAAGGGCCGGCGTGGACGGAGCGGCCGAGGCAGCCTGGCCGGCCGCCTTCTGAGCCGTCGCGGTGCCGTTGGCCACCGTGGAGTCCACGTTGGGGGACGGGGCGCCGATCATGTTGTGCGCGGCCTGCTGGACCGGCGTGGGGAGGGCGTTGGCGTAAGCAGCCGTGCCGGCACCGCCAACGGCGATGGCGCCGACGGCGATCGCGCTCGCGGCAAGCTTGCTGGAAGCGAGAACACTGAAGACGGACATGGAGAGCTCCTCAGGAAGGGTCGAAGTGGTTGGGAGGACCGCCGCGGTCGGCCCTACGTCGCCTTAACCGACCCGCCTTCGAGGAAAGTCACGCGGGAGGCACGAATTTTTTTCTGGCTCTTTCTTCCGGCACTTTTGCTGCGGACACAACCTGTCCGCAGGGGGTCCGTGAGGCCTACCCGCCAGCCCCGTCCGCTTCTAGCGTTGGGGCCATGGAATGGAAGCTTGAACTGGTATTCGTGCCCGTGTCCGACGTCGATCGGGCCAAGGACTTCTACGTCAACAAGGTGGGCTTCAACGCCGACTACGACGAGCGCGTCAACGAGAATCTGCGCTTCGTCCAGCTCACGCCGCCCGGCTCGGGGTGCTCGATCGCGATCGGCGAGGGGCTCAACGACGCCCCTCCCGGAACGGCTCCGAGCCTCCAGCTCGTGGTCAACGACATCCAGGCCGCCTACGACCACCTCAAGGGCAACGGCGTGGACTGCAGCGAGATCGACATCCAGGACTGGGGACACTTCGTCTACTTCACGGACCCCGACGGCAACAAGTGGGCCGTGCAGTACATGCCGTACAAGCAGAACGCGTAAGGAGCAGTCCCCTTCTCGTTCGGGGAGTTCTCTTCGGGGGAACTTCTCGAGCGAGAAGGGGACTTCAATACGTCTAGCTGCCCGAGCTGGCTACCCCAGCGCGTAGACCGTCGCGTTGCCGATGGTCTGCGCCTGGAAGTTGGCCTCGACCCACTGCTCGATCTGCTGCGCGTCGTTCGAGCCCGTGGAGCCCTGCATGAGGCTCGCCGCAATGAAGTAGTGGATCTTCCCCTCCTTCACGAGCTGCTGGAACTGCGCGAGCGTGGGCGCGGGGTCCGTGCCGTTGAAGCCGCCGATGGCCATGACCGGGAGCTGCGTGGCGAGCTGGTAGCCTGCGGCGTTGTTCGAACCGACGACGGCGGCCGCCCACGTGTACTTCGAGGCGTCAGTCTGCAGCGCGGTCACCAGAGCGGACGACGGCGTCGTGGCGCCTAAGAGGCCACCCGCGCCTCCGCGTCCACCGCCGAAGCCACCGGCCGGGCCGCCTGTACTGCCCTGGCCGCTCGTGCCCTGGCCACCCGTGCCGAGGCCACCCGCGGACGGCGCCGGCTGGCCGCTTTGGGTGCCGGTCTGGCCGAAGCCCTGAGCCGTGCCCGTCCCGGTCTGAGAGAAGCCGAGGAAGCCCTGGCCGTTGCCCTGTCCGCCCGGGCCTCCGAAGCCGCCGCGTCCGCCGAAACCGGAGGACGGGCCCGCCGAGACGATTGCGCCCGAGTGAGCGGTCGAGACGGTGTTGAGCGTGAACGCGAACGGGCCGGCGAGGGCCGCGACGAGGGCGAGCGCCGCCGTCGTCGGTCCCGCGAGCCGGGGGAGCCGCACGCCGAAGCCGCCCGCGACGATCGCCGCGGCCGCCACGAGCGCGGCGATGGCGACGACCCACGCGAGCCACGGGACGAACCCGGACGCCCGGTTGAGCAGAACCACGCCCATGATTCCCGCGGCCGCGACCGCCGCGGCGAGCACGGAGGCCTCGACCGGGTACTTCCGCCGGTGCCACAGGATCCCGCCGCCGAGGCCCGCGAGGGCCGCGATGCCGGGGGCGAGCGCCACGGAGTAGTACTCGTGGATGATCCCGTGCATGAGGCTGAACGTCAGCCCCGTGACGAGCACCCAGCCGCCCCACGCCACCACGGAGGCGCGCACGGCGTCCGTGCGCGGCGCCCGCCGCCCCACCCAGAGGAGGGCGGCGCCGAGGATGAGCGAGGCGGGCAGGAGCCACGCGATCTGGCCGCCGAACGTCGAGGAGAACAACCGGAACAGGCCAGGCTGGCCCCAGCCGTTGCCGCCGCCCACGGAGCCGACCTCGTCGCCGCTGAGCCGGCCGAAGCCGTTGTAGCCGAACGTGAGCTCGAGGATCGAGTTGGTCTGCGAGCCGCCGATGAACGGGCGGTCGGCCGCGGGGGTGAGCATGACCGCCACGATCCACCAGCCAGCGGAGACCGCCATCGCGCCAAGGGCGCCGAGCAGGTGCAGGAGGCGCCGGCCCAGGCGGTGCGGCGCAGCCCACAGGTAGGCGGCGGCGAAGCCCGGGACCACGAGGAACACCTGGAGCTGCTTCGTGAGGAAGCCGAGGCCCAGGAGCACGCCGGCGAAGAGGATCCAGCGGGCCTTGCCGCTCTGGACCGAGCGGACGGTCGCGTAGCCGGCCGCGGTCATGAGGAGTACGAGCAGCGCGTCAGGGTTGTTGAAGCGGAACATGAGCGCCGCGATCGGGGTGAGTGCGAGCGCGGCGGCGGCGACGAGGCCCGCTCCGTGGGCGGCCCGCTCGCTCCCGGTCGCGGGGCGCACGGCCCGGCGGACGGCGAGGTAGAGGATCCATGCCGCGCCGACGCCCATGAGGGCCTCGGGGACGAGGATCGACCACGAGCTGAGGCCGAAGATCCGGACCGAGAGGTCCATGATCCAGAGGGCGGCCGGGGGCTTGTCCACCGTGATGGCGTTCGCGGCGTCCGAGGAGCCGAAGAAGAACGCCTCCCAGTTCTGGCTCCCGGCCTGGGCCGCCGCGCTGTAGAACGCGTTGGCCCAGCCGCTCGCGGCGAGGTTCCACACATACAGAACCCCCACGCCCACCAACAGCACGGCCAGCTCAACCCGCTGGCGCACTGCTCCGGCCGCAGCTCGGGTGCCGCGCGCACCGAGGCTGCGGAGCGGGCGACGGCGCAGAGCCGCGTCAGAGGGCGACGAAGGAGCCCAGCGGCCGGAGCCGTCGGCCGTGGAGCCGTCGGAGGCGACGACGGCCTCTGACGGCGCCCCGGTGCCGGCGCCAACCACCGGTTGAGACTGCGTCGCCGTCATCACTTCACCAGCTTGTAGACGGTCGTGTTGCCCACCGTGGTGGCCTGGAAGTTCTGCTGGACCCAGGTCGCGATGGACGAGGTGTCGCTCGCGCCGCCGCGCCCGCCGAAGCCGCCACCCATGCCGCCGCCCGCGATGTAATACGTCACCTGACCGCTGGCCACGAGGGCCTTGAACTGGTCGAGGCTCGGGTACGGGTCGCTTCCGGTGAAGCCGCCCATCGCGATGACGTTCGTGTCCGAGGCGAGCTCGAGGCTGGCCGCGGAGTTCGAGCCGTTCGTCGCCGCGGACCACTTGGTGGTGGTCTGCTTGAGGAGCGCCACGAGCTCGCTCGACGCGCTCGTCTCGCCGCCGGGGCCGCCGGCCTGGGTGCCGCCCGGGGCCCCGATGGTGCCACTGCCGGTGGTGCCGCCCGGAGCCCCGGTGGTGCCACTGCCGATGGTGCCGCCAGGGGTGCCCGTCGTGCCGTTCGGGAGGCCCGTTGTGCCGCCCGGCAGGCCCTCGGTCGAGGAGCCGTTGCGGTCGCGGAATCCGCCGAAGCCGGCGCCGTTGCCCCCGCTGCCGAAGCCGCCCTGGGCGGACGGGCCCGAGGTCGGGATCGCGCCGGTGTGACCCTGCGACGCGGTCGCGATGGTGAAGGCGGTCGAGCCGAGCCCGCCCGCGAGGAGCGCGGCGACGGCCACCGAGACCGCACCCAGGCGCAGCCGGTCGAACCGGACCACGAGGCCGATCGCAGCGAGCACACCGAGGACCACGATCACGAACTTGAGCCACGGGAGCCACGACGAGTCGCGGCCCAAGAGCACGGCCGTCCAGATGCTCGTCGCGAGAATGGTCACGGCGAGCACGATGCGCGAGGGCCAGTAGCCCCGGCCGCGCCACAGCTCGGCGCCGCCGATGCCGATCACTCCTGCGATGCCGGGGGCGAGCGCGATCGCGTAGTACGGGTGGACGGTGCCGGTCATGAAGCTGAAGACGGCGGCGGTGAGGAGCGTCCAGCCGCCCCAGATGATCAGCGAGGCGCGGACGCGGTCGGTGCGGATGGCGCGGCGCGTGAACCAGAGTCCGGCCACGAGCAGGATGAGCGCCGCCGGGAGCAGCCACGAGATCTCGGTGCCGAAGCTCGAGCCGAACATGCGGAGGATGCCCGCCGAGCCGCCGAACATGGACCCGCCGCCGGGGCCGCCGTTGCCGCCACCGCCCGCGAAGTTGCCGAACGCGCTCTGCCCCGCGGCAGCACCGACGTCGGCCGCTCCGCCCGGGGCGCCGCTAGGGGTGCCGCCGCCGCGGTTGCCGAAGATGCGGGCGAGGCCGTTGTAGCCGAACGTGAGCTCGAGGAAGCTGTTGGTCTGCGAGCCGGCCATGTAGGGGCGAATGCTCGTTGGGGTGAGCGTGAACGCGAGGATGTACGCGCCGGCTACAGCGATGATGCCGCCGAGGGCGCCGAGCAGGTGGACGAGGCGCCGGCGCAGCGTGGTGGGCGCGGCCCAGACGTACGCGAGCCCGAGGGCCGGGACGATGATGACGCCCTGGAGCATCTTGGTGAGGAACGCGAGGCCGATCACCGCGCCCGCGGCGACAAGCCACTTCCAGCCGGCCTTCTCGATCGCGCGGACCGTGCAGTAGGCGGCGAGGACGAGGCAGAACGTGAGCATCGCGTCCGGGTTGTTGAACCGGAACATGAGCGCCGCGACCGGGGTCGCGGCGAGCGCGCCGCCGGCGAGCAGGCCCGCGACGGGTCCGCTCACGCGCTTGACCGCTGCGTACATGAGGGCGACGGCGGCGACGCCCATGAGCGCCTCGGGCAGGAGCATCGTGAAGGAGTTGAAGCCGAAGATCCGGCCCAGGAGGCCCGGGAGCCAGAACGCGGCCGGCGGCTTGTCCACCGTGATCGCGTTGCCGGCGTCCATCGAGCCGAAGAACCAGGCGACCCAGTTCTTGCTGCCGGCCTGGATCGCGGCGGCGTAGAAGGAGTTCGCGTACCCGGAGTTCGTGAGGTTCCACAGGTAGAGGAACGCGCTCGCGACGACGAGGCCGAACGCGGAGGGGCGGACCCAGCGCGGCTGGTCCACTCCGAACGCGAGGCGCTGCCACCGGCTTCCGGAGGAGTCACCGCCGGAGCGCGAGCGACGGCGGGCGTCGGAGTCTGTGCCCGGGCGGGAGGGTAGGGACGAAGGGTCCGCAGTGGCGTCGGGGGCGAGGGACGTAGTCATGGGAGTGGTGGCCTTTCGGTCGCAACGGGAAGTCTGGGTCGGGTGGGCGCGATCCCGCGGGGGAGTCACGCCCTGCGGCGGAACACCCACAGGCGGAACAGGAGGAACTTGACGGCGGTCGCGGCGAGGTTCGCGATCGTCAGAACGGTCAGCTCGATCCACTGTCCCGGGTTCGGGATCGAATTCATCCACAGGAGCGCCCCGGCCGTGAGGGCCCAGCCGATCCCGAAGACGATGAGCCCCTCGAGATGGTGCTGCGTGAGGCGCTCGCGCCCCAGGACGCCGAACGTGAAGCGCCGGTTGGCCGCCGTGTTGGCGATCGCGGTGATGAGCAGCGCGACGAAGTTCGCGGTCTGCGCGTCCATGAACGTGCGGCCCAGGATGAACAGCGCCGCGTACGCGAGCGTCGAGGCGACGCCGATCGCGCCGAAGCGCACGAGCTGTCCGAACAGGCTCCCCTTGCGGCCGGCCTCCTCGGGGCGCAGGCCGGCCGGGAGCGGGCCGCGCGCGAGCGCCGCCTGGAGCTGCGCGACGGGGATCCGCCCCCGGGCCGTGTCCGTGGTCAGGCGGTACATGCCGCGCAGGTCCTCGAGCGCCGTGCGCATGATGTCGACCTTCGAGTTCGGATCGTCCGTCCAGTCCACGGGGACCTCGGCGCAGCGGAGCCCGCAGCGCTCGGCGAGGACGAGGAGCTCGGTGTCGAAGAACCACGCCTTGTCGAGCGTGTGGGGGAGGAGCTGCTGGGCCACGTCGGAGCGGATGGCCTTGAAGCCGCACTGGGCATCGCTGAAGCGCGCCCCCATGAGCGACTGGAGCAGGAAGTTGTAGGAGCGGGACACGAATTCCCGCTTGGGCCCGCGCACCACGCGCGAGGAGCGCGAGAGCCGCGTGCCGATCGCGAGGTCCGAGTGGCCTGAGAGGAGCGGGGCCACGAGCGGGGCGAGGGCGTTGAGGTCGGTCGAGAGGTCCACGTCCATGTAGGCGAGCACGGGCGAATCGGATGCGAGCCACACGCGGCGCAGGGCGTTGCCGCGGCCCTTCTCCTCGAGGTGCACGGCGCGCACGCTCTCGAGCTCCCGCGCCAGACGCTCGGCGACGCGCAGAGTCGAATCGGTGGAGGCGTTGTCCGCGATGGTGATGCGGAACGTGTGCGGGAACTGGGTCTCGAGGTACGCGTCGAGCCGGCGGACGCACGGCTCGAGGTCCTTCTCCTCGTTGTAGACGGGGATCGTGACGTCGAGGACCGGGATCCCGGCCCGGCGGAATGCCGCGAGGTCGAGGGCGGTCCCGGGGCGATGCGTGGGGGTGTCGGTGAGGGTTGGGTGGGTGGCCTCAAGCGATGTCGAGGTGGTCGGGTCGAGCGAAAGGACGACGGCGCCACCCGCCTGAGCGGACGGCTCGCCGGTTTCGAGAGCCTCGGCCTCGAAGGCTGGATCCGGATAGGAGCCGGTGCGGTCGGTGAGCGTCATGTGTATGACTTTCCCGGCCCGGCATGTGCTCGGATTAGCGCGAAGCTGTGCCGTTACTGTGACCCGCGGAATCCTCTGGACCCGGGCGCCGCGCTCGCCATAGCGGCTCTACCGGGCGGATGATGATTCCGGCATTGACAACTGCACAGCCTGGAGGTCTGGTGGCGATCCGCAGGTACCACCCGCGTTGGCATTCCTGGGTGGGGCTCGGCCTCGTGCTGGCCGGGGCAGCGCTCGGGTTCACACTTCCTGCGGGTACAGGCTGCGGTCCCGCGTTCCCGACCGCCTACGGGCCAGTGGCGGTGGGCCAGGTGACCCCGCCCGCGTCCGACGTGGCCGCCGCGTGCCACTCGGCGGCGCTGGACCTGACCCACGTGTTCGGGGGCATGATCGTTCTTGGGATCGCGCTGATCGTCCTCGGGGCGGTGCTGCGGCTCGTCGTCGTCCTCTTGCATCGCCGCCGTAGCCGCGGCGCCGAAGCGCAGCCCTAGCGCGCGGAGGGCGCCGGCGGCGGCGCCGTCGACTCCCTCAGAACGAGCCTCATGGGGAGCACCTCGTAGTGCTGCGCCTCGCTCGGTTCGTTGCGGATGCGGGAGATGAGCTCGTGCATGCCGTTGCGGCCCGGCGCCTCGAGGTCCATGCTCACGGTCGAGAGCGAGGGGACGAGGTACTTGCCGGCGTCGAGGTCGTCCCAGCCGAACACGCTCACATCGTCCGGCACCCGCTTGCCGCGCTCGTGAAGCGCCCGGATCACGCCGATTGCGAGCTGGTCGCTGGCGGCGAAGATCGCCGTGACGGGTCCGTCGTCGAGCGGGATCCTGAGCCCGAGCTTGTACCCGGACGCCATGGACCAGTCGCCCGCCGCGGTCCCCGCGGAGTGCAGTCCGAGCCGCGCGATCGTCTTCTCGTAGCTCTTGCGCCGGTTGACGGCAGACGTCCACAGCCGGGGGCCCGCCACGTGGTAGAACGAGCGGTGCCCGAGGGAGGCGAGGTATTCGAGCATCTCCTCGGCGGCGCTCCCGTCGGCGAGGGATCCGCGGGCGTGCATCGCGTCGTCGTAGTCGCCGGCGACGACGAGCGGGAGCTCGGGGTGGGCGGCGTTGATCTGCTTCTCGGCGGCGCCGAGGGGCACGAGCGAGAAGATGCCGGCCAGCCGTTCGCTCGCGATGAGGGCGAGGAGGCGGTGGACGCGGCTCGCTGTCGCGCTCTCTACGGCCACGACGTCGGGCACGTAGCCCGCCTCCTGGGCCGCGGTCATGGCACCCCGGAGCATGCGCGGGGGCACGGTCTGGGTGCCCTCGGGGACCACGACGAGCACGCGGTACGCCTGCTTGCTGCGCAGGGCGCGGGCGGCGGGATTGGGCGAGTAGTTGAGCTCCGCCATGGCGCCCTCGACCTTGACCACGGTCGCGGGCTTGAGCCCGCCATTGCCCTTGAGGTAGCGGGACACGGTCTGGTGCGAAACGCCCGCGAGCCGCGCGACCTCGTAGATGGTGGGCGGCTTGGACGCGTGTGCGGGGGTGGGGCCGCTGGCCTGGCTCACCTTCTGACCCTCGCTCTCTGCCCGGACGGTTCTCCCGATCTAATCATGCTGCCTTCCGTGCCGCGCCCTCGGACGGGGCCGGCACGGAAGGCAGCACGCGCGCCTCAGCCCTGCCGGCCGTCGCTCCACGTCTGGAGCAGCCCGCACATCCCGCGGCCGCGCGCCGCGCGCGGTTCGGCGCGGACCACGGCCGCGTTCGCGAAATGCTCGACGCCGCCCTCGGCGAGGCCGTCGAGCCAGCCCCGCGTGCGTTCGGCGTCGGCGAGCACCGTCTGCTCCCACAGCTCCTTCCAATGCGGAACTCGCGGCGCGACGAGCCTCGCGGCGCCCGCCTGGAACTCTCGCAGCGGCCCGAAGTCGCCCTTCCGCGCGGCCGCCTTGAGGACGCCGTATTCCGCGAGCGCCGCGTCCCGCCGTCGTTGGGCGGAGCCCTCGGGGTCGGCGGGGTCGAGGGCCGCGGCCTTCGCATACCGTGCTGGGTCGGCCACGTCGCTCGCGGCGAACGTCATGACAGCGTCCCCGGCCTCGGGAAGCCCCGCGTTCGTCATGACGACGAGGAGCTGGAGCTCGTGGAGGTTGACGAGCCGGTGGATCGTTCCCGGGCTGAACCACAGGAGGTCCCCGGGCTCGAGCTCGTGCTCCTCGTAGCCGGACAGCCGGAGGGTCTCGACGCGACCCCGCCCGCCGATCACGAGGTAGGCCTCGGTCGACGCGGTGTGGAGGTGGGGCGTTCCGCCCGCGGCGCCGTCCTTCGCCGGCCAGTCGTACACGTCGATTCGGGTGAGCGCGGTGCCACCCGGGAAGCCGACGTGCGTTCCGTGGGTCATGAGCCCGACCCGCCCGAGGCCGCGGCCGCCGTCGTCCGGTCGAAGGCGCCCTGGGCAGCGGAGGCGAGTTCCTCGAGCCTCGGCGAATCCGCCGCGCCGTCGGAAATCACCACGACGTAGCGATTGACGAGGTGCGCGCCCGCGCCGAACGGGACCTCCTCGCTGAAGAACGGCGCGGGTCCGAGGCATCCGAACGGCTCGCTGCGGGCGAACCACTCGGGCGGGTGCTGGCCGTTGCCCGGATAGTCCGCGATGAGGATCGTCGAGGCCGCGTCCGTCTCGTCGTGCCGGCCCACGAAGGCCGCCCACGGGTGCCGCGTGCCTCGGAGGGCCTCGCCCGTGGCGCCGCCCGGGCCCACGATGGTGCCGCCCGTGAACGAGCGCGGGCCGCGCCAGAACAGGCCTCCGTAGCCGGCATTCGGGCGTCCCTCGGTAGTGGGAGACCCGATGCGGAGGTCTTCGCCCGAGATGTTCTCCATGTCGGTCTCGAACACGAGCGTCCACGAACTCGGATCCTCGGCCGGCAGAACGCTGACCGTGCGCGTCTCGGCGACGACTGGCGTGCCGTCCTGTCTGCTCCATGCGAGCTCGTGGATCAGGACGAACCGGCCGTCCTCCGCCGTCCCGAGCGCCGTGAACGCGGTGTGTTCCATGCGGCCGTTGTTGTTGAGCTGGACGTAGCCCTCGTCGCGGCGGAACGTGGGTCCGCCCCAGAAGTTCTCGCCGCTCACGTGGGGGAGAGACCACGCGAGCCCTTTGTGCCACAGGTGATCGTGGGGGCGGAACACGGTGACGGTCTCGCCCGCGCGGGTGCGGAGCGGGTGGAAGTAAGGGCGCGGCGACTCGCGCTGCGCATCCGTGGCCCGGTACGTGTAGACGGCCACGTCCGTGCCGTCGAGCGTGACGGTCACGGTTCCGGCCTCTTCGTCGTGCCGCCACGTGGGGAGTGCGGCGCTCATGCGCTGACCTCCTCGGATGCGACGTCGGCGGCGACCTCGGCGGCGGGATCCGCGGCGACCGGCTCGGAGTCGATCGACCACGGGTCGAGGAGCCCGTCCATGCGCTCGAAGAAGGGGTTGCCCGAGGCGATCTCACCCCTCGTGATGGGCCTGCCGGTCAGGGCCGAGGCGTAGATCGCGGCCGCGAGCTCGAGCGTCCCGGACGCCTCCGCGAGCGTCACGGGGGCCGGGGCGCCCGAGCGGAGGCTCGCGACGATCGCCGCATACTGGTCCGCGTGGCTGCTCCGCGACGGCTCGCCGAGCTCGGGCCACTCCTGGGCGAGCTTGTCGTGCCCCTTCGCGGGGGTCAGGCGCCAATCGGCGTCCGTGTAGCCGTAGACGTGCTCGAGCTCGATGCTCGCGTTCTCGTAGTCGAGGCGGATCACCGAGGACTCGCGCGGCGAGATCACCGAATTGACCACCGTGACGAGCGCGCCGCTTTCAAGGCGGACGACGGCGGCGGAGACGTCCTCCGTGTTGGTGCGGCGGGCAAGCTTCGAGGCGAAGGCTGTCACCTCGCGCCATGGGCCCCACAGGTGCAGGAGCAGGTCGAACTGGTGGATGCCGTGGCCCATCGTCGGGCCGCCGCCCTCGACGTCCCACTTGCCGCGCCACGGGACGTCGAAATACGCCTGGTCGCGGAACCACAGCGTGTTGCACACGCCGACGAGCGGCTTGCCCAGCGCGCCCTTTTCGGCGAGGCCGCGAACGCGCTCGGCGGCCGCGCCGAAGCGATGCTGGAAGATGCAGCTCACGGAGCCCGCGGAGGCGGCCTCCGCCTCCCGCAGCTGCGCGAGCTCGCGCAGGGAGAGGGCCGGCGGCTTCTCGATCACCACGTGGACGCCGCGCCCGAGGGCGTCGAGGGCGAGCGGGGCGTGCGACGACGGCGGCGTGCAGATCGCGACGGCGTCCACCTCCGCCTTCTCGAGTGCTTCGGCGAGCGTCGCGGCGGTGTGGGCGATGCCCCATTTCTCGGCGAACGCCGCGGAGCGCCCGGGATCGATGTCGATGGCTGCGGCGAGGACGATTCCCGGCTGGGCCGAGAGGGCCTTGGCGTGGGAGTTCGCGATGCCTCCCGTGCCGATGATCGCGAAGTGAAGGGGTTTCGGCTTGGTCGGGTCAGTGCTTGTGGGTGTCATGGCTGCTTTCGGACTACTTCTTGATCATGGACTTGAGTTCGCTGATGAGTGCTGGGGCCGACTGGTCCGGGGTCTTGCGCTCGAACATGATGTCCGAGGCGTAGCGGGTCAGGAGCTTGCCGAGCCCGCTGGCTCCCGCGGGGGCGATCGCGGGCGACTGCTGGACCTTGCCCTGGATGGCGTTCGTGAAATCGATCGCGGCCTTGTCCGTGGCGGTGAGCTTGGGCGTGATGGCGCTGCGGACCGAGGTGTTCGCGGGGATGCCGCGCTCGGTGAGCATCAATTCGCCTGCGGTCTTGCTGTTGGTGAGGTAGTTGAGGAACTTTGCGGCGGCGTCAGCATGCTTCGTGCGGGAGGACACGGACCAGAACATCGAGGACTTGAAGTACTCTCCGGGCTTGGCCTGGGACTCGCCGGGCGGCCGGAGGAGCTTGAGCTCGTGGCCCGCGGCCGCCGAGTAGGCGGTGAGCTGGGTGTCGAAGAGGGGCGCGAACGCGACCTTGTTCGTCGCGAGCCGCATCTGGCTGAGCGTCGCGGTCGAATCTTCGACAATCGCGGACGGCTGCGGAGTTGCGCCGGACTTGATGAGCGCGAGCAGGTTGTTCCAGAAGGAGACGAGGGTGTCCGGGTTGAGGACCACGTTGGCGTTGTCGTCGAAGACCCTGTCCCCGTGCTGCCCGGCCCAGACGTAGAGGGCGGTGTCGTCGAAGCCCGGAATGATGCCCGCGATCCCGGGAAGCTTCTGGGCCACTTGCTGGCCCAAGCGGTTGAAGTCGTCCCAGCTCCAGGTCGAATCGTCCGGCATCGGGATCCCGGCCTGCTGAAGGAGTTGCGGGTTCGCGGCGATCGACGGCGAGGCGACGCCCGTCACGAGCGCGTAGAGCTTCCCCTTGGCCTGCCCCGAGTCGAGGAGGCTCGAGTCGATGCCGGACGTGTCGAGACCGTTGATCTTCTTGAGGTCGAAGAGGGCCCCGCGGTCGCCGTATTCGCGGAGGTAGCTCCCGTCCATCTGGATGATGTCTGGCGCGTTGTTGGCGGCGACCTGGGTGGCGAGCTTGTCCCAGTAGCCGTTCCAGTCGCTGAATTCGCCCGTGACCTTGATGTTCGGGTTTTCCTTCTGAAAGGCGTCGATGACCTGCTGCGAGGCCTTCTGCCGGGCGTCGCCGCCCCACCAGAAGAATCGGAGGGTCACCGGGCCGGTGTCCTGCGATGCCGAGTTCGCGTTGCTGCAGCCGGACAACAGTGCGGCGGACGCCGCGAACGCAACCGAAAGTTTGAGGGTTTCCCTGCGGGTGAGATCAGATCGCATCGTCGCGGATCCCTTCTGGGGTAGGGGTGTCAGGAAAAAGTGATCGGTCACTAAATAATGTGTGACCGATCACTTTTTCGTCAAGGGGTTGCCGGGGACTCCTTTCGGGATCGAATGAGGATTCGGGCACAGCCGAATGGTTAGGACTGTCGGTGCCGAGCCCTACAGTTGGCTGGTGATCGATCTCACCCAGCCTTCGGAACTCCGCGGAGCGCGCCCATGACGCGCCGCACGTGGCTCCTCTTCGTCGCGATGTGCCTCATCTGGGGCGTCCCATATCTGCTCATCAGCGCGTCCGTCGCGGAGGTGAGCCCCGCGATGGTCGTGTTCTCGCGCACGGCGATCGGCGCCGTCGTCCTTCTCCCGTTCGCGTGGCGGCAGCTGCGCGCCGTGTGGGCCCACCGCTGGCCCGTGCTCGCGTTCGCCCTGCTCGAGATGGTGGGCCCGTGGTTCCTCCTGAGTGACGCCGAACGGCACCTCTCGAGCTCCCTCGCGGGGCTGCTCATCGCGTTCGCGCCCGTGCTCGCGCTCGTCGTCGCGCGCATCATCGGGCTCGAGCGGCGGATCGGCGGCCTCCGCGTCCTGGGCCTCGTCGTCGCCGTGGGTGGCGTCGCGGCGCTCGGCGGCGGGGGCATGGAGTCCTCCGGTGCGTGGCCCGTGGTCGAGATGCTCCTCGTGGCCGTGGGCTACGCGATCGCGCCCCAGGTTGCCGCGGTCAAGCTGCGCGACGTGCTGGCCCTGCCGATGACGGCGGTGTGCCTCACCATCGCGGCGCTCATCTCGGCGCCGTTCGCGGCCGCGACGTGGCCCACCACGGCGCCCTCGCCCACGGCCGTCGGATCGCTCGTGCTCCTCGGGCTCCTGTGCACGGCGCTCGCGTTCCTGCTCTTCTTCCGGCTCATCGCCGAGGCGGGCCCCGCCCGGGCGACCGCAATCGCGTACGTGAACCCCGTCGTCGCCCTCGCGCTCGGCGTGAGCCTCCGCGGCGACCCGCTCACTCCGCTCATCGTCGCGGGCGCCGTTCTGGTTCTCGCGGGGACGTTCCTCGCGACGCGCCGTTCGCGCCACGAGTTCCCGACCCCTTCGGCTCCCGATGCCGCGGAACACGAGGGAGCGCCGGCGGCCTGACCGTCCCTGGTGCCGCACTGCCGTCCCTTACGCCGTACGGCCGTTCCGGAGAGGCATGACCGTCCCGCATGCGCGACGGTTGTGCCTCCTTCGGACGGTTGAGCGGCTCAATGGACGGTTGAGCGGCTCAATCGCCGAGCAGGTCCCCGAGCCGCCGAACCGCGTCTCGCGTGCTCGGCGCGAAGCCCTCCGGGCGCAGGGAACCGGGCAGCGCGAGCGCGTCGTCGTAGGGGAGCGCGATCGCCGAGGTCCCGGGTCGCTGGCTCAGCACCGCGTCCAGGCACGCATCGGGGCGCCGGCGTGGCGACGTACTCGCCACGACGAGGGCCGCGTCCGGGGCGAGGCGCTCGAGCGCACGCAGCGCGGCCCGCGCGCCGGCGGAGCTCGCCCGCGTGACGATCACCGGCACGGTCGTCTCGCTCAGCAGCAGTTCGGTCGCCGTGAGCGCGTGCGGCCCGAGGTCGTGGACGTCGAGCGGTGCGGGCCGATCCCCGAGATCCCCGGGAACGATCCGCGAGCCGAGGCCGCCCAGAGTATGGTTGCTCGCCCCAACGGGAGCCCCGCGCTCGGCGAGCGCGCGAACCAGGAGCGCGGCGACCGTCGTCGTCCCCACACCTCCGGCGGTACCGGCGACGACGACCGTCGCCCCGCGCGAAGGCGCACGACGCGCGGTCGGCCCGCCCGGCGTGGAGACCGCCTCAGCGGTCACGAGGCGTCCTCGACCACGCAGAATCCGCGGAGTTCCGCCGCGAGGTCGAGCGCGATCGCGACGCCGGGGTCGCCGGGCGCGCCCCACGGCGCCCACGCCTCGAGCCACCACACGGGAACGTTCACGCGTCCCACCGCGCTCGGCACGAGTCGCTCGATCTCGGCGGCGTTCTGCATCCATTCGGGGCGGCCGATGCTGAGCACGGCGTTCCCGCGGTCGTCGCACACCTCGGTCACAGCGCCGTCGTCGATGGTCCGCACGTGGAGCTCGCCGTTGACGCGGCTCCCCGCGCGCACGAGCGCGGCGATGTCCGGCTCCGCGCTCGTCAGGATGAGAATGTCACGGGGCATGGACGGCTCCTCTCGTGGAGGCGAAGTTCGCCACCTGGACGACGCGCGGCGGCGCCCCGCGCCGCACGAGACGCCCACGCCCCGGCGGGAACTGCTCGGCGTAGACGCGCGGGAAGATCTGCCCCTCGGAGCGCTCGCCGCTCATCACGAATCCCGTCCCGCCGCCGTCGCGCAGCGACTGGAGCGAGAGGTCGTAGAGGGCGCGCGAGGCCCCGCCCACGGGCCGGGTTACGACGACGTTGAGGCCCAGATCGCGCGCGGAGGGCAGGTATGGCAGGAGCGGGCTCAGGGGCTCGGTGCCGGACGAGGCGAGGATGTCGAAGTCGTCCACGAGGACCACGATGCGGGGCCTGGACCCCTCATGTGTCGCGGAGCTGCGCTTCTCGAGCTCGGCGGCGATCGCCTCGGCGAGCCCGCGGGCGTCGCGGCCGTTTGTGGCGTGGCCGCCGAGGTAGTCCTCGGGGATTTCTGCGGCCGTCCCGCCACGGACGTCCATCACGGCGATCGCGAGCTCGTCGGGGCTCGATCTGTCGATGAGGCCCGCGGCGATGCCGCGCAGAAGGGTCGTCTTGCCCGAGCCCGCGTCGCCGAACACGATGAGGTGCTGATCGAGCAGCGGGTCGAACGCGACGTACTCCATGGTGTCCTGCCGGAGTCCGAACGGGACACGCTCGGACACCTCAAGGGCGTCGGGCAGCTCGGAGGGCTCGAACGATTCGGGCAGGAGCCGGATCGGCGCCGCGGCGGGGCCGGACCAGTCCGCCGTGAGCCGCGCCGCGAGGGCCTCGAGCGCGTCGCCGAGCTGTGCGTCGTCGACGTCGTCGAGCACGGGGAGCGCGACCTGACCGTAGAGTGACGCGCCGGCGAGGACGCGGCCCGGCTCGGCGGAGAGCAGCACGGCCGCCGCGGCGCGGCTCACGTTCGAGTCCGAGGGGTCATTGAGCCGGAGCTCGAAGCGCTGGCCGATGAGCGGCTGGCTCGCCATGCGCAGTTCGTTCCACCGGGTGAGCGCCACGATCACGTGGATGCCGAAGCTCCCGCCGCGCTGCACGAGCTCGGTGAACGGATCCTCGAGCTCCTCGAATTCGGTGCGGATCGCGCCGAAGCCGTCCACGAGCAGCACGATGTCGGGCGAGACGAGCTCGGGGACCTCGCCGGCGGCGTGCCGGGCGCGGAGCATCGCGATCGAGTCGATGTCGTGGTCCCGGAACACCGTCTCGCGGTGCCGGATCATGGCCTGGAGCTCTTCGATGAGCCGGAGGAGCTTCGTGCGGTCGGAGCGGGTGGCCACCCCGCCCACGTGCGGGAAGCCCTCGATGCGCGAGAGCCCGCCGCCCGCGAGGTCCATGCCGTAGACGCTCACCTCGCGCGGTGTGCGGGTGAGCGCGAGCGATGCCGCGATGGTCCGCAGCACGGTCGTCCGGCCCGAGCCGGGGGCGCCGACTACGGCGATGTGGCCGCCGCCGATCGTGAAGTCGAGCAGCCAGGGCGCTTGGCGCTGGCGCGACGGGTCGTCGAGGAGCCCGATCGGCGTCCGCAGCCCGCCGTCCGCCGCGGCGGTCGCCGCGTCGACGACGCTCCCGAGCGCCACGCGCGTGGGCAGCGGCGGGAGCCACACGGGCGCGGTCTGGCGTCCGGACGCCGCGAGGCGTCCCACCGCGACGTCGACGAGCGAGGGCCCCGTGTCCGGCCGGACGAGCTGGGCCTCGGGCTCGCCGGCGTCGGCCGAACCGACGCCGGCGCCGCCGTCCGCGCCGACGCCGTTGTGCGCGGGCAGCACGAAGACGTCCCGCGCCGCGTCGTCGGCCGTCGGGCCGGGCGCGGGCGCGTCGACGGGTCCCGAGACGTACCCGGCGCGGAATTCGGTGTAGATGCTCGTGTCCACCTTGAGGAAGCCGAATCCCGGCACGGCAGGCAGATGGAACGCGTCCGCCGTGCCGAGGATCGTCTGGCTCTCAGCCTCCGAGAACGTGCGCAGGCCGATCCGATACGAGAGGTACGTGTCGAGGCCGCGGAGCTTGCCGCTCTCGATCCGCTGGCTCGAGAGCAGGAGGTGCACGCCGATCGAGCGGCCGATGCGCCCGATCGTCAGGAGCAGGTCGACGAAGTCGGGCTCGGCGGTGAGGAGCTCTCCGAACTCGTCGATCACGAGCAGCAGGTGGGGCATGGGCGGCAGCTCGGGCCGGGTGCGGCGCAGCTCGCGGTAGTGCGTGATGCTGGGCGACGCGCCGGCGTCCCGGAGCAGCTTCTGCCGCCGCAGCACCTCGCCCGCGATGCTTTCCCGCGCGCGCCGCGTGAGCTGCGGATCGTCCTGGAGGTTGTCCATGAGGCCCGCGACGTGGCCCAGGCGCGCGAACGGAGCGAACGCCGCGCCGCCCTTGTAGTCCACGAGGATCATCGAGAGATCGTCGGGGGAGTGGGAGGCGGCGAGCGCGAGCACGAGCGTGCGGAGGAGCTCGCTCTTGCCCGAGCCGGTCGCGCCGATGCAGATCCCGTGCGGCCCCATGCCGAGCTGCGCGGACTCCTTGAGGTCGAGGTGGATCGGCATGCCGTGCCGATCCACGCCGATGGGCACCCGCAGGAAGTCGCGCGGCGCCCGGGCCCCCCACGCCTCAGCGGCCTCGAGGGCCGCCGGGTCCTCGATCCCGAGCAGCTCCGGCATGCTGATGGGCTCGCCCGCGTCCGCGCGTTCCGCGGCGTCGAGCGAGAGGCGCAGCGGCGCCACGAGGCGGGCGACGGCGGTGAGCAGCGGGGCGGACATCGCGTCGATGCTTCCGCGCAGGTCCGCGACGGGAGCCGCGTCGCCCACGCCCCGAGCATCGCCTGCTCCCCGAACATTCGACGCGCCCCGCGCGTCGCCGGCGACCCGCGCGTCCGTGACTGTGAGTGCGCCGTCGGACACCGTCACGCGCAGGGATACCTCGGACGGCTCGTCGAGCCGGTCCTCGACGAGGTGCACGAGCGTGATGCCGAGCTCCTCGAGGCCCGCCCTGCCCTCGAGGAACGGGAACGACTGCGCGAGCCCGCCGTGCTCGTCGAGGAAGACGACGAGGCGCGGCTGCTCCGCCCGGCCCGCGGGGACCATGGAGCGGCGGCGCTGCTCCGCGGCGGCCACCCGCTCGGCGAGCTCGTCCGCGAGCACCTGGGCGAGCGTCGGGAGGTCGGGGGCCACGCGGCGCGCGCGGATAGGCCCGTCGAACGTGCGGCCCATGACGAGGTGCGGCAGGAGGTCGAGTCCGGCCCAGTCGTCGGCGCGGTCCCCGGCGAACACGGCGGCGAGCTGCACGTCGTCGGGCGCGTGGAAGGCCGCGAGCTGGGCGGCCATGGCCCGTGCGACGCCGAGCACCTCGTCCCGCGGGCCGACCAGCGCGACGTCGCCCGCGCGGTCGAGCGGCACGGTGACGGGCATCCCGGGAACGGTCGCGGCCCTCGCCGCGAAGAGGCTGAGCTCCTCGGCCATGAGCGGATCGGAGGGCTGCAGGGGGTTCGACGCCGCGGGCGCCGCGAGCCGGAACCACGGCACGTCGCCGAGCCCCACCCGCACGCGCAGGAAGTCCGCGTGGCTCCGCCGCCGCTCCCAAACCCGCGAGGGGTCCGTGACGAGCAGCGGAAGGGAGGCCGGGGCTGGGTCCAGCACGAGGGCGTCGCGCCGCATCTGCGCGGAGCGTTCCCGCATGGTCGATCGCAGCTCCTCGAGGTAGTCGAGGTACCGCTCGCGCTGGGTCCGGCGCGTACGGGCGGCCTGCGCGCGGTGCGTGAACGCGAGCCCGAGGCCGCTTACGATCGCGACCACGAAGACGAGCGCCGCCACGACCATGAACACGGGATTGGTGCCGCGCAGCACGATCATCATGACCACTGAGGAGACCGCGCCGAGCACGGGCAGGAGCGACTGCAGCGGAAGCCCGCCCGAGCTCCCCTCCGGGAGCTGCGGCGGCGGAGACAATTCCTCCGGCTCGGGCGGGACGAGCGCCTCGGTGATGCGGCCCGGCCGGTGAATCACGGTGATCATGCGCGCACCTCGGTCTTCTCCGCGGGCATCGCCGACGAACGCGGGAGCGACGCCTCGATGAGCGCGGCGGCGAGGCGGATGTGGGCTTCGCGGACGGCGTGAGCGGGCGTCGAGGCGCCGGCCCGGGCGTCGAACGGAACGTGGTGGACTCGCGCGAGGCCCCACGACGCCGCGGCGCGGCTTGCCGCGGGCCCCACGCCGTCGACGTCGACCGCCACGACGAGCGGGACCCAGCCCGAGCGGGCGCGGATCGACTCGACGTGCGCGAGCGCCTCCTCGAGCGCGAACCGGTCTGCGCGGGCCACGAGCGCGAGCGCGTGGGCATCGTCCACGGCGGCGGAAAGGTCCACGGACGCCGCGCGCCGGCCCCAATCGCCCACGGCGACGTCGAAGAAGCGCGTGATCGGCTCGACCGCCGCCCTCCACTCGGCGGGGGATGCCTGACGGGCCCCTGTCGGCTCGGGCGTGACGACCCGAAGCCCAGCGGGGGAGGCCGGCAGCCTGCCCGTGGCCTCCCACGACGTCGCGGCCGCGATTCGGCGTTCGGGCAGCGTGCGGCGGCGCGGCTGGGCGGGCTCCTCGGGCGGCTCGGGCACGGCGTCCGCGCCGGTGAGGATCGTCACCGCACGGGACGCGCCGCCGTCGACCGCGAGCACGCGCCGCGGCCGGCGCCGGGCGAGGATCGTCGCGACGGACGCCGCGGTCGTCGACACGCCGACCCCTCCGTGGAGGCCCACGAAGTTGACGCGGCGGCAGGTCGGGACACCGCGGCGGATCGCGGCGTCCGCGTCTGCCAGCTCGCGGGTGCCCCGCACGACGCTGCCGAAGAGCGCGCGCCGCGCCGCCGCGGCGAGCTCGTTGGCCGCGAGCATCAGAACGTCCCCAGGAGGTGCTCGTACAGGTCGAAGCTCCCGAGCAGGAGCGGCAGCATCGCGACGACGGCCAAGGCCTCAACGAGGTTCCCGAAGGCCCGGAGGCGCGCCCGCTGATGCGGCGCGGGTTTGGCGCCCACGAGCAGCGCGATGGCGAGGGCCAGGCCCGCTAGCGCCGCGGCGCCCCATCCCTGAGCGAGGTGTGCACCGATCCCCACGATCGCCGGGATTCCGGCGCTCGCCCACAGCAGCGCGCCTTGGGTCGCCCCGGGGAACGCGCGCGTGCGGAGCGCGCAGACCGCGACGGCGGCCGCCCCGAGCGCCGCCGACCAGCCGTTCGCGGACGCCAGCAGCACCGTTCCGGTTGCGGCGAGCGTGAGCGCGATCGCGCCGACGGTCCAGTCGAGCGTCGCGTACGTCTCGCCGAGCGTCGCCCGAACGCGCGTGCGCGGCGCCGACGTCCCCCGCGTCACCGCGTCATCGAGGCCCGTGAGACCGGAAGCGGACATCGCCCACGCGGGAAGCAGTCCGCACGAGAGGGTCGCGAGGACGGCCACGACCCCGCACGTTCCCAGCAGCGGGGCGCCCATCGCGAGGAGCGCGGCCGCGACGAGCGCGTGGGCGCCCCCGACCGCGGCCGCCGTGAGGAGCGGCCGGTGGCGCAGCCCGAGGCCCACGCCCACCCCGACGGCGATCCAAGCCCACAGGGCTGCGAGGGCCGCGGCGAGCGGCACCGACGGCGCGGCGCTCGCGGAGAGCAGGGCCGAGGCCGCCGCGCCGACGGACACCGAGAGGCCGAGGGCGGCGGCCGTGAGGGCCAGCGCCGGCCAGCGCCACGTGCGGCCGAGTGCCGCCGCGAGCGCCGCGAGGACCGCTGCGGTGACGAGGGGCAGGGCGAGCGCGACCGCGGGCGGGAGCCGCAGCTCCCCGAGCAGCAGGCCCGCGGCGAGGGTCGCCCCCGCGATGCCGGCCATGCCGACGCCCTCTCGCGCGGCCGCGTTCCACGGCCTCGCCGCCGTGGCGAACTCGTCCGCGACGGCGTCGGTCACGTCGGAGACCTCGGGCGGCGGCGGCGCGTCCGCCCGGCGGAGCAGTCGCAGCACCTCTCCGTCGAGCACCGACTGGGCCCGCGAGTCCGCGGCAAGATCGATCTCCTGGCCCGTCGCCCGGACGAGCGCGGGCGCGCGGCTCGCGTCCGGCTCCTCGCCGAGGAGGTCGAGGAAGCGGGGCACGAGCCCCGCGAACGGTTCGTCCGAGGCCACGACAATCTCGGCCCGACGGCGCTCGCCGACCACGGTCACCCTGGTGAAATCCGTCATGGCGTCCCCTTGGCCTTGGTCGTCTGAGGTGCGGCGCTCGGCGGTGCGGCTGGCGCGGTGGTGCGGGCCGCCGTCGTGCGCTGGGGCGTCGCGCTGCCCTCGGGCGACGCGCTGCCCTGTGGCGTCTCGGTGCTCTGGGGCGCCGGGGTGCCCGGCGTGCCTGTGCCGTGGGCCGTCGCGGCCGTGACGAACGAGAAGCCGAGGCAGCCCACGCCGACGACGGCGGCGAGCACGATCCCGCCGATAAAACGGCGCACGTTGTCGGTCACCTGGCGTCGGTCGTCGAGCCGCCCGAACAGGAGGGCCTGCCTGAGGCGTCTCCGGTGGGTGCCGACGCTCTCCAAGAGCAGCGCGTCATTGTTGCGCGGCACGCTCAACCTCCTCGGCTTGCGCCCGGGTGGCCCCTGTGGCGGCGCGGATGCGGTCAATTCCGATGTCCTCGACGATCGCGGCGAGCCGCTCGGCGCCGCGGCCGTCGTGGTCCGGGTCGAGCGGGAACACGAGCGCGGGGATGCGTGGCCTCCCCGCGATCTGCGCCCCGTGGCGGCGGCGCATCTCCTCCGGGTCGAGCCCCAGCTCCCTGACCCCGGGCGCGCCGATGAGCATCGCGAGGGGCGCGGGCGGCAGCTCGAGGACCGGCGGATACGTGAGGTTCGCGGTCCCGGGCCGGGCGAGCACGAGGCCGAACAGGGGGAGCTGCCGCGCCGCGAGCGTGCCGAGGATCTCGGGCACGAGCCGGACGCGATCGGGCGTGTGCGGATCGCCCAGGAGTCCCGCGCCGACGAGCCCCGTGACGAGCTCCTCGACGCCGCGCTGCGTGCGCTGAACCGTGAGCGTCGCCGAGACGGGAACCTCCCGGGTGCCGCTCACGACGATCCGGCTCGGCTCCGGCATGCGGGAGCGGACGAAGTTGGTGAGCGCCCGGCGGTCCCACGGTTGGCCCGCGGGCTCGTGCGTGCCCCAGCCGGACGGGGTCTCGTGGCCCAGCGCCGCGGTGAACAGCTCGATCCCGCCTCCGAGCAGGGATTCCTCCGCGGCGCGATGACGGATCGAGAGCGAGACCACGAGTTGCATCGCCTCGGGCGGCCGCGGCTGGAGGAACGCGAGCGCGACCTCGTCGACGCTCTGCGGCGGCGGGACGTGGATGGCGTCCTGGAAGCGCTCGAGCCGGCGGCCGTTGCGCCCGTCGCGCAGGACCCCGTCGCCGCCGCGCACCACCCAGGTCCCGCCGAATTCTTCGAGCAGGTCGCGCATGGGCTCCGTGAGAGCGGAGAGCCCGTCGGTCACGAGGATCGTCCGGCCGCCGGCCGCCGCGACTTTGCGGAGCAGATCGAGGCGGCCGAAGTTGAGCGAGACGATGGGCAGCCGCGACTCGGTCCGGACCGATCCCTCGCCCTCGCTGTCGGCGAGCGGGTGCTTGACGGAGATCGCCTCGTCGTCGAGAGCCGCTTGGTCTTCGCGTTCGGTCATGCGCCGTCCTTGCCGATCGAGTCGAGTCGGAACGTGTGGTCGCCCATGCGCACGGTCGTTCCCACCACGAGCTGGGCGTCGGTGTGCGGGGTGAGGGTTACTGGACGCTGGCCGGGGGCCTCGATGACGGTCCCGGTGGTCGAGTCCAGGTCGCGGGCGTAGACCGCGCCGCCGCGCCGCTCGAGCCAGAGGTGCGTCTTGGACAGCGTGCGGGAGAGGTCGGGCACCGCGATCGACGTCACGCCGGGCTGACGCGCGGGGTTCCGGCCGATCGCACACGCGTCGATGAACCAGTGGGCCGTGTTCGCGGCGCTGAAGGAGATGACGACGGCGTGGGACGGCGCGTCCGGCGCCGCCGCGCGCGCGGTCGCCTCCTCGCCCGCCGCAGTGGAGTTGGGGTCGGTCCACGCCGGCGCCGAGAGCGGGCGGGCAACGGCAACGAACGACGGCGTGATCGGGTCCCGTCCGAGCCTCAAGTCCGCGTTCACTCGCCCGGTCGCGCGCTGCCAGGGCCCGGGCTCGCCGGGGAACAGCGCCCGCGACGGGCGGCTCGCCGGGCGGGCGACGCGCATGATCGCCGCCGCCCAGGGGACCGGCAGTCCGGTCAGCGCGTCGACCGTGCGGGTCTTCGTGAGCTGACCTCCGAGCGAGCGACCCCGCCGGGCCTGCACTGCGCCGTGGGCGATGGCCGCGGCGGCCAGGCCGAGGGCGGCACCGACGAGCGCCGCGAACCAGGGGAAGCCGGTCCTGGCGTAGGTCGGGGCCGCGGCCGCCGCGAGGGCTCCCACGGCGCAGGCCGCGATGAGGGCCACGACTGAGTCGATCGCCCGCGCCGCCGTGGTGCGCCATGCGGATGCGAGATGAACTCTTGCGAACGGCGAGGTGACCTCACGCTGGTCGCCGGGGGCCGCCGTCGTCAACGGGGCGCCGCACCTGCCGCAGTTGCGCTGCGCCGACGAGACGCCGTTGCTGCAGTGTCCGCAGGTGAGGGCAGGAATGGGCTCGGTGGCCAGTGATGACACGGTCTACCTCCCCTCCGGTGACCATTATGACTGCCCTGTCGAAACGGCCGAAGCGCGCCGTCATGGGTTGTACAGGTATTTTGTCATTTTGACGGATTTAGTTATTCTGGTGGCGCTTGCGGCTCGTTCGGGGGTCGGATCACAGTTCACCGGCGGCATTGTCGCGGAAGAAGAGGAACCGAGGAACAGCATGAAGTTCGCCATGGGGGCTCAGACCCTCTCCACACTGACCAAGCAGACGTCGTCGTCGCAGGGCGATCTGGGGACTCTGGTCCGTCAGCTCGCCGCGTCTGCCGAGCCGCTGCAGGGCAAGTTCAACGGTGCTGGGCGCGGGGCGTTCGACGCCTTCCATGCCCACACGGACGAGATCGCCACGGAGCTGAACCAGGCGCTCGCCTCGGTGCTGCGCGGTATCTCGGGGATGGACCAGTCGTTCCAGACCGGCGACTCGGAGATGGCCGATAGCACGCGCTCGCTCACGAGCAGCTCCAACTTCGATGCGGCGCGCTTCAGCGGCCGCGGCTGACGGATTCCAGGACTAGACGGGGAGCAATCATGGGTACGGGAGCAAACCAGGCCGATCGTCGCGACTTCGACACGGCCGCGTCGCAGAACGCGCAGGAGAACTTCAACCGCGTGGCCGCTCAGCTCGAGGCGCTCATTGCGCAGCGCGACGGCGACGTGAAGGCCGCGATGGCCGACTACCAGGCCGA
Source organism: Sinomonas sp. P47F7 (assembly GCF_049332655.1). Lineage (GTDB taxonomy): Bacteria > Actinomycetota > Actinomycetes > Actinomycetales > Micrococcaceae > Sinomonas. The sequence goes on from NZ_CP186327.1 coordinate 780,987, forward strand.
CGGCGTCTCCGAGGAGTACGCGGCCAAGGAGCGCCGCTGGAACGCGGTGGCCGGAGAGGTCCGCACGATCATCAGCACGCTGCGTTCGTCGCTTCAGCAGAACGACGAGACCGCGACGAGCACGATGAGCCGGGCGAAGAGCGCAGTCGACAACATCGGATAGCCCATGTCTGGGTGGAACGTAGACCCGGCAGGGGTCGAGAGGGTGCTGACCGATGTGGCGCACCAGGGCACGGTGATCTCGGACGCGCTGGGCGGTTCGGCGGACGGGCGGACGCTGGGGATCGACAAGATCTCCGCGACCGCCGTCACGGCCGCACAGTCCCAGGTCATCGGCGACGCGATCGTGGCGTTCTTCGACCACGAGAAGCCAGTGCTCGCGGGCATCACCAACCGCATCAAGGCCTCGCTCATGGGGGCGTCGAAGGCCACGCAGGAGATCGTGGACGGCGACGAGGCCATGGCCGCGGACACCCAAGCGAAGGCCGTCGCGGCCGCGACGTCCGGGGACTTCTCCGCACTCGGGGGTCGGTGACGTGGGCACGCTGGTTGAGGCGGGGGCGATTCCGTACACGAATGTGGACGTCGAGGCGATCCGCACGGGTGCGTCGTCGCTGACCTCCGCGGCGGGTGAGGTGCGCAGCGGGGGCGCTGCCGTGGTGTCGGCGTGGCGGCCGATCTCCGGGGTCTACAAGGGGCCGGGGGATGCACAACTTTTCTCGGCGATGGATCCCGTGGGGGCGTCCTCGACGGCGTTCGGGGACGACCTGGACAAGGTGGCCGGTGCGCTGCGCTCGTTCGCGGATCAGGTCGAGCCGATTGTGGCGAGGCTCAAGGCCCTGCATGCGGACGCGCTCGCCCTCGGGGGCAAGGTTGCTGCGTTCAAGCCCCACGAGACGTGGAGCTGGATGGCTCTCGGTGATGTCAAGGTGGACAGCTGGGACCAGGACGAGTCGCTCAACAACGAGAACAACCGGATCATCAACGGCGTGGCCGACCAGATGGTCGAGTACGAGGCCGCGGAGCGTACGTGCGCGAACACGATTCGCTCCATCGCCGGGCTGCCGCCGCTTCATGCCCTGACCGGGGCGAGCGACGATCCGCTCGGGTATGGGTACTCGTCGATCCCAGCCGGGACGAAGCTGCCCTGGGGGCAGTCCGCGGACCGGGAGGAGTCCTGCTCGGAGAAGACCGCGACGTTCGTCCCGAGCCTGTTCAAGGGCATTGTGGTCGACGGCGTGGGCGGCACGCTCGCAGGGCTGGGCCAGATGGTCGGGATCACGGTGCACGATTGGAACTTCTCGTGGTCGCGGGACACGGTCACGACGACGTGGGGCGCCATGGGAACCCTGATCTCGTACAACCCGCAGACGGGCCAGTGGGGCGACTGGTCGGGTGCCGGGGACGCGTGGACCAATCTGGGCAAGAGCACGATCGCGTGGGACGAGTGGGCCAAGGATCCCGGCGCTGCGGCGGGGGCGACGATCTTCAACGTCGGCTCGCTCCTGATTCCCGTGGTCGGCGAGGTCGGGAAGGTCGGCGCCGCCGGCCGCGTCGGGGAGGCCGCGGATGGCGCTTCGAAGCTGTCCAAGCTCGCGGCGATCGGGGATCTGACCGATCCGGTCTCGCTCGTGGCGAAGGGCGTGCACCTCGCGCTGCCGAAGCTTTCCGATCTTGCCTCCGTCCTGGGCAGCAAGTTCGACGACCTCAAGGGGCTCGTTTCCGACCACATGCCGAACTTCAAGGACGGCTCGTTCCACTTCGAAGGCTCCCATGCCGACGGCCACGCTCCTGCGGCCCGCGCCGAACCGGTGGCGCCACACGTCGACCGGCCGATCTCCGAGCCGGCCGAGGTTGGCACCGTTAACCGCTCAGAGACGGTTCACACGGGTCAGGGTTCCGACGCCTCCCATTCGGTTAGGGGCACAGATGGACCCGGCAGTGGGGAGTTTGGCCATAACCCGGCGGGGGCCGATGGATCTGCGGCTGATGGAACCCGCCACGAGAAGGCTAACAGCGAGAGTCCGGCGGTGATAGGCCCGGAATCACTTCCGACAGTGGATAGCGCAGGGCACAACATAAGTGATGTTCTAACGAAGAGCAGCCTAACTCCACGTCAGCTCAATGCATATCTCGAGCGCGCGGACCCTCAGGGGTATCAACGATACGTTGAAACTGGTGAATGGCCCTCCGGCGTTCAAATCCCCAAGAGCAGTAGCGTACTAAATAGTGATGGTTCAATAGCTTGGCATCAGGTGCCGCGAGACGGATATCGACTCGACGTCGACGGAAACCCCATCAAGAGCCAAGCGACTCCTCCCGCGGGTTCGGTGATTGACCGGTATGGGCCGCCAAGCGGGCGCTTCACGTCTCCTTTGGTGGATGGACGACCATTCGGATACGATCAGCGATCACTTCCCTATGTTGAGGATCCACTCCAATACCACCGGTATGAGGTTATCGGCGATCTCAATGATATCAAATCCTACTATGACGCCTGCCCAAACGCGGCGCTCAAGCAGGCAATCGACAGTACAATGAGTCGGTACCGCCTGACATGGGAGGAGATGAAGGTCCAAGAAGGAGAAATCGCGCCCGGATTCGAGAGTAATGGCGGCGGAATTCAAGACCAAATGCCCTTGAGTGTCGAAATCCTCCAGTCTCTTGGCCTATTGAGAGAGGTTCACTAATGAATTTGAGGGACGCTATATCGATCGTAGAGGCAGAGGGATTGCCGGGTGCCTTCTTCGGTAAACCAGAGCACGATTACGCCGATTCGACTGTCATCCATCGTGGCGACAACGGGTGGATAGTATATGTCACGGATGAACGAGCGTCTGTGGTCCCAACAGGAACGTCGCACTTCACGAACGAATCCGACGCTCTCGACGACTTCATATCGCGACTGCGCGACCTAAAGAAGTACAACGACCTCTCTAAGAAGCTCTTTGGTCATTGATTGCGCCGGCGACGTACGAGCGGGTTCGGGCATTCAACGCTGCCGGCCCGCTTGAGTCGCCTGAGGGTCGCTTCAATGGTCTCCGCGTGGTGGCCGTCTGCATCGTCAATGGCGCCTACCCGGAAAGGAAATGGTTCGAGAATGTCGGAGATGCGCGGGCTTCTGGCTGAGAAGGAAGCATTCAACGATCTCAGCGTTGCGCTCTACGGCATGCTAGCCGAGGGCGATGACCGCATAGAATACAGGGCTAGCATGACAGTACCGGTTCACTTCACACAGACCTTTGCGTACAATCCTTTCGGGCGATATGAAGCGCCCGACGGAAAGGCGAATTCGCCACTTGAGACGAGCGATGTGCGCGATGCCCTTAAGATGCTACGAAAAGCGTCGTATCGAACTGATGCCGGCACCTGGTTCAGTCTTCGAATCATCGTTACATCCGACGGGGCAGCAACGGCGGAATACAACTATGATAAAGAACCGAATTTCGGTCTCGGAGGAATTGACCCGGTCGCGTATGTGGCGGACCAGGAGGCGTTTCCGAGGGACGAGGGGCACCAGCCCGACTGGCTCAAGCAGCGTCTCGCCGAGGGCCGGGCGGGCCTTGCCGCCCGCGGTGAGTGATGCCGGCGGCTGACGGAGTCGAGGGAAGGGCGAACATCGAAGCCTTCGCCGTCATTGGGAGAGGGGTCATCCTGAACGAGAATTCGGACTTCGAGGGTCTCCTCGCCGACGTCCAGTCTGAAATGATAGCTGCGTCTCTAGAGTACGCGGGGAATGGTGTTAGCGATGTTTACATCTATGCGTCCACCGAGAATGGGTCGATGTTCTTCGATCCGTTTTTTGTTGTGGACGGGGAGGTGGTCGGGAGGGGAAAGTTGTTGAATGCCGACACCTCTATACCTCGCCAGCGTTTATTGATGAAATACGGAAGCATTCAGCTTTTGAGGCTCTGGGAGGCGGGAACAAAATATGGCCGTACGGTGCCGAGTCAGCTCAAGTTGCACTACGTTGTCGCAAGTGGATCGCTCGACGCCAAGTATGAGTACGATGCTCAGCACTCTAATCACCGGACTCTGACAGTTCATGACATCTCCGGCCGCTGGCAGGATGAGATTCGCGGCGAAGCCGCTGGCAGGTATTAGAATGTGCACGTCTGAGCCCAGGCCATACCGGGGCCCGCTGGCCGACGATGTTCATTTTAACCGGCTCAATGAACCTATCTACTACGACGAAAACACGGACCGGGCGATCTTCTACATCCCAGTCGTCGAAATGGAAGTCTTACTAGGATATCTCTGGTATGCAGAAGACGATAGAGCCGGAAGATTTCAGCCGAAATGCTCTGCGGGTAGCGTCGCGAACAATGTGTCGGTGGCGTGGAACCAATTGCTCCGCAGTGCCAAGGCCGACGGTCTAACCCCGTCCGAGGCGATTAGCTGACTCGTCGAGAAAGACGACGTCAAATCAGGATTCGGGTATCCCGACGTTTCGGTGGGAATTAAGCGGTTGGCGAGTCTCGTCGAACTCAAAGAGCTTGCCGGTCGCTAGAGATACTTCGACTCGGAGTCTGCTGCACTGGCTGACATGCTTGACGACCTGCGGGCGCTGAAGAAGTCCGATGAATTAGGATGGGATTCTTGCACCATGGAAGATCGAATGATTGACCAGGACGAAGCTCAAGAGGCGATCCGGCAGGCTCTCCTGCGCGTTCTTCCTGAGGGTGCCGAAAGCATTGCGCTCCGGATGAGTGTCCTGGCCCCCGTGATGAGCGGAACGGTCAAGGCGTCCTTCCCGGATGGCAGCTCGAAGGGAGTCCGGCTGGGGAATCGGTTCGACGATGATCTTGTTGACCGGATGCGCGAGGCGATGTACCGCCCGGGTTCGGGAACGTGGTTCTCCGTGGAGATGACCGTGACAGCCGAAGGCGATATGTCGGCCAAGTTCGACTACGACAACGAGCCGGACTTCGGGCTCGGCGGCGTCGATCCCGTCGCGTATGTCAACGATGCCAAGAAGTTCCCGCGGGACGAGGCACACCAACCCGCGTGGCTCAAGCAGCGCATGGCTGACGGCCGGGCTCGATTTACGGAAAAGGAATACTCAGTGTCGCACCTTGAGACCGGCGTTCCTGGCACGAACTGGGCCAACCCGGAAAATCCTCGCAACAGCACCTGGAACGGCCGCAACGTGACCGCGCTCCAGAACGAATACAGCGACTACCACGAGATGCATGTTTCGCAGGAGCACGTGGCAGAGGCCATGGGTTACCAAATCGGCCGAGCGGACGGAGAGCGCCGGAGCGAGCTGGAGAACGCCCAGGAGGTCGTGACTGGGGCGCTCAATGCCCTCATCGCGGAATCGGAATCCGAAATCAAGAGACTGCTCGCCGAGGCTCTCGGTGCGACTCAGGATGATGTGCAGGCACTTGCGATCTCACTGGACCGCTGCTCCGAATCGCCGATGTTGGGCTGCGTCTACCCCGAACGGGTCGAATTCGGCGCGAAGTGCGTCTTCTGCCACCTCTCCCACCGGTAGCCTGAGCCGTTACGCGCCGGTGGGCCGATCGAAGCGCTGCCCCTCCGGGTTGGGCGCCAGGAGCGAGAAGATGAGGATGAGAATTCCTCCTACACCTGGAACGAGCAGCACGAGCGCGATCCAACCGCTGAGGTTGATGTCGTGGAGCCGGCGGACTACCAGCGCGATTCCCGGCACGATGCTCCCGAGTAGCCACAAAAAGAGGAGCGCAACTCCAACAAAGAGGCCCGGCCCCGGGACGGTCGTGCCGTCCTCCGCAGTGGTCGCTCCCACGAAGCCGAGTACTAGGTAGAGCACGAGGAACACGAACGTGATCACGTACTGTGCGAGCACCCACCACCAGTATTCACTGCGGCTCGCCCTGCCCGAGAACGTCGCGTACTTCCTGAAGAAGCGCTTGACGGCCTGAACGGGGCCCGCCCCATAAAACGGCGCCCAAAGCGGCGGCTCGCCCCATGTCTGCGTCGAATAGTCCTGTTGCTGCGGATAGCTCACGGTTGCCCCCAAGTCACGTGTCACTGAACAAGACGCACGGTAGCGCATGAGGCAGCCGGTGCGCCTGTCAATTACGCGGGAAGGTAGACCGCGAACTCCGTCCGGCCGGGCCGCGAGCTCAGCTCCACCGAGCCGCCGTGCGCCTCGACGATCGCCTGGACGATCGAGAGGCCGAGGCCCGTCGACCCCTCGGTCCCCGTGCGCGCCTTGTCGGCGCGCGTGAACCGGGAGAAGACCCTGTTCTGCAACTCGGGGGGCACTCCGGGGCCGTTGTCGGTGACGGTGATGACGGCGTCGCCCGTTGCCGAGCGCGCCACGCCAGCGGTGACCACGGTCCCCGCCTCGGTGTGCTTCCGCGCGTTGGAGAGCAGGTTGACCATGACCTGGTGGAGCCGCGCGCCGTCGGCCTTAACCTCGATCGGCTCGTCCGGGAGATCGAGCCGCCAGCGATGATCGGGCGCGATGACCTTCTGATCCGTGACAGTCTCGACGACGAGCTGGGTCAGGTCGACGGGCCCGAACTTGAGCGGTTGGCCCTCGTCGAGCCGGGCGAGCGTGAGCAGGTCCTCGACGAGGCGGCCCATGCGCAGCGACTGGCTCTCAACGCGCCCGAGCGACTCCGTGCCCTGCGGCGAGAGCGACTCGGTCATCTTGAGCATGTCCGTGTACCCGCGGATGGCGGTCAGCGGCGTGCGGAGCTCGTGCGATGCGTCGGCCACGAACTGACGCACCTTCATCTCCGACTCCTGCCGCGCCTGGAGCGCGCCCGAGACGTTGTCGAGCATGCGGTTCAGCGCGTGCCCCACGTTGCCCACCTCGGTGCCAGGATGAGCGGCCGACGGCGGCACCCGGACCGCGAGGGCGACCTCACCGGCGTCGAGGGGCAGCTGGGCGACCCGCGCGGCGACGGCCGAAACCTGGCCGAGGGGCTTGAGCGTCTTGCGGATGATGTAGGTGCCGATGAGGCCGATGAGCACGAGACCACCGAGGGAAACAATCACGGTGGTGAGCACGAGAGAGGCGAGCGTGCTGTCCTGGGCAGCGAGCGGCAGTCCGGTGACGATCGTGTCCCCGTTCGCGGCTTGGATGGCCACGAGCCGGTAGTGACCCACGCTGAGGTTCTTGTCCACTGGAACCGGCTGGGTCCCGCTCCCGGGCGGCTCGGCCGTCTGGGCGATCGCCGCGAGGATCGCGGTGTCAGCCTGGGTGATCGCAAGGCGCTGGCCGTCTGGGCCGATGAGCCCTCCGGTCATGAGGTTGCCGCCCTGGTACAGGCGGATGTTGAGTGTCCCTGCGCCCTGTCCTCGAGTGTCCCGCGGGTCGGGCGGATTCTGCGTGGACCCGTTCCCCGTCTGGCCTGTGCCGGGGCTGGGTGCCGGCGCGGAGCCCTGAGACGACTGAGAGTTCGTTCCGCCGAAGAGCGAAGCGCGGCGGCTGGCCTGGAAGAGCTGGGTGTCAAGCTGCTGGGTCAGGAAGTGATCCATCGACGCGTACAGGACCGAGCCGACGATCGAGCAGATCGCGACCAGCAGGAGCGTCATGGCAAGGACGATCTTGGTGCGCAGCTGCCACGAGTTCGGATCAGTCCAGCGCCGGCGTTGACGCGGAGCGGCACCGGACAACGTGCTCATCCGTCAGCGGGCTTGATGACGTAGCCCGCGCCGCGGACGGTGTGGATCATCGGCGTGCGATTGGCGTCGATCTTCTTGCGCAGATACGAGATGTAGAGCTCCACGATGTTGGCCTGGCCCCCGAAGTCGTACTGCCACACGCGGTCGAGGATCTGCGACTTGCTGATGACGCGCTTCGGGTTCTCCATGAGGTACCGAAGCAGCTCGAACTGCGTCGCCGTGAGCTGGATGTCCTCGCCGCTGCGGGTCACCTCGCGCGTGTCCGTGTTGAGCACCAGGTCGCCGACCACGAGCTCGGCGTCGTCCTGCGCCGCCACCCCGGACCGCTGCACGAGGCGGTGGAGGCGGAGCATGACCTCCTCCATGCTGAACGGCTTCGTGACGTAGTCGTCGCCGCCGGCCGCGAGGCCCACGATCCGGTCCTCGATCGCGTCCTTCGCCGTGAGGAACAGCGCGGGGACCTCGGGAAGGAACTGGCGGACGCGCCTCAGCACCTCGACGCCGTCGAATCCGGGGATCATGACGTCGAGAACCATCACGTCGGGGCGGAAGTCGCGGGCGGCCTTGACTGCTGCGGGACCGTCGGCGGCGACCTGCACGCTCCACCCCGTCATGCGCAGCCCCATGCTCATGAGCTCGGACAGGCTCGGCTCATCATCCACGACGAGCGCACGGATCGGGGAGCCGTCCGGGTGCGTCAGCGAGGGGAGGTTGTTGGTCGTATAAGGGCTTGCCATGTTTCCAGCCTCCTGCGGGTCGGTAATCCAAGCCTGAGTTCCCCCTGTGAGGAGCCTGTGGAGCCCAGCCTAGACCCGAGGTACCTGATCCGAGGCGAATCGCGGCCCGGAAGCACAGCCAGTCCAGCCGGTGGGCACAGCGACGGCACAGGATCCCTCTTGAGTCTGGTGTGCAGGAACGGATCACCCCTGGAGGAGAACGCGATGTCACTCGGACCGCAGACCCCGAACCCGCAGGACCGCAACCCGCAGGACCGCGACTCGGAGGCCTCGAACCAGCCAGCCGCTCGCCAGCAGGGCACGGTCCAGCAGGCGCCCACCGAGCAGACGCCCACCGAGCCGGCGCCGACCCAGCCGACGCCCGCCCAGCCGACGCCCGTGAACGCGCCGGCCCAGCCGACCGAGACCCTCTACCCCAACCAGCCCCAGACCGCGCAGGCACCCGCCCAGCCGCAGGTCGCCCAGGGGTGGGCGCGCCGGCACCGGGCGCGCCCGCTCAGGGGTGGGGCGCGCCGTCGAACGCTTCGGCACCCGGCCAGGGCTGGGCGCCCCGGGGCGCCCGCGTCGGGCCAGGGCTGGGGAGCGCCCCGGCGCACCGGCCAAGGGCCGGATCGCGCGCCTCACGCCCGTGCAGAAGGGCCTCGCCGCGGCGGGCGTCGCGGTGGTCGTGGCCGGTGGCGCAGGTGCCGCGGTCTACGCCGCGACGAACGCCAACTCGAACGATTCCAACGCCGCGGGCCAGGGCTTCGGCAACGGTGCCCCGGGCCAGGGCGGCGCAGGCCAGAACGCCCCTGGCCAGAACGCCCCTGGCCAGAACGGCACGGGCCAGAACGGCACGGGTGGATTCGCTGGCCCCGGCAACACCGGCGTCGGCGCGGCCGGTCAGGCGGTGCACGGCGAGTACGTGGTGCAGCGCAACGGCCAGTACGTCACGGAGCTCGAGCAGACGGGCACCGTCACCGCCGTCTCGAGCAGCCAGATCACGGTCAAGAGCGCCGACGGCTACGTCCAGACGTACTCGATCTCCTCCGACACGACGGTCGCGAGCTTCGCCGCGCGCGGAAGCCGCTCGCAGGGCCAGTCGCAGGGTCAGTCTCAGAGCCAGGGTTCGGCCACGAGCCTCGCGACGGGCCAGACCGTGCGCGTCACCGCACTCAAGGACGGCAACGGGGCGCTGAGCATCCTCGTCACGCCGACCACGGGCACGTCGGGCTCGGGCACCTCGGGTTCAGGCACGTCGGGCTCGGGCACGTCGGCCACCCCTGGCCAGAGCAACTAGCGCGCAGCAACTGCGGCCCAAAGCCGCTTCTCCGTAGCAAATTCCTCACGGAGAAGCGGCTGAGGGCAGCACACGCGGCGAACGGAACGCGCCGGGCCCACCCAGGGCGCAGTCCGTCGCCCCGGGGCGCCGTCGTGGGTGTCGTGCTGTACGCGTACTGGTGGGGACGCCCGGTCTCCTCGGCGTGTCGCGCGGAATCACCGGCGCGCCGGCGGTTTAGGCCCCGTTCGCCGTCGTGAACGCCTACGGGAAGGGACGCGTGAGCGGGCTTCAGGCGCTGGCCGGCTCCAAGCACGGCGCGCTCCAAGCAACGGCGGGCTTCAGGCGCTGGCGAGCTTCAGGCGCCGGCCGGCTCCAGGTGCCGGCCGGGCCGGTCAGCCCGCCTGCCGATCAGTACCAGCTGTGCGCGTAGTGGAACGCGAGGGCGTTCGCGGGGGAGCCGTAGCGGCTCTTGATGTAGCCGAGGCCCCAGTCGATCTGGGTGCGGTAGTTGGTCTGCCAGTCGTCGCCGGCGGAGTTCATCTTGCTGCCGGGCAGCGACTGGGCGATCCCGTAGGCGCCGCTGCTCGAGTTGGTGGCCGTGGTGGTCCAGTTGGACTCGCGGTTCCAGAGCGTGATGAGGGCCTGCATCTGGTCCTGGCCCCAGCCGAACTTCGCGAGCTGGCTCGAGGCGTAGGCCTGCGCCCCGGCTGGGTCGTTGACCGGCTGGGTCCTGAGGAGCTCGGCCTTTGCGGCGGCCGCGGCGTCCTTGGTCTGCTGATCGGACTGGGCCTTGGAGACCGAGTTGATCGTGGGGCGGATGAAATCGACCCGGGCATCGGTGGTCGCGCTGACCTGCGGTCCAGAGCCAGCGATCGCGTCCGTCGAGGAGGCCGGGACCATTCCGCCCGCGGCGGCGCCGCCGCTGAACGCGGCGACGATTCCGAGGGAGGCGGCGACGACCGCATTGCGGTAGCGGCTGCCGGAGGTGGTTCCGGCGTTGATGCGGGCAAGGCGGCGGGGGGATTCCGCACGATGGCGGCCGCGCACACGCACAGGCGTGCCCGAGGACATGGTTTTGCTCACGCAAAAGGCCTCTCGCTAGCGCCTGCGAAGTTAGCTGCCGGGTTCGGATGCGAGCCATCCGGCCCCGCCTGATGGCGTGGGCTTCACCCCGGGCCGCGACCCGCGCAAAGCGGGCCACAGGGCGGCCGATTGGGTCCTCCGTCTCTGCCTTCGAGTCCCTCGGGGCACCGGCAGAGCTCGGCGGGCGGCACCCAAGGTCGCGCAGGGTCTCCCGCGCACTCAAACCACCGTACGGGACTCTCGGTTGTTTGTCACATTTGGGTAACAGCGGATTGCATCTGAGCGGCCCCGGTCTCGGTAGGGTGCGAAGGGAGCATGACCTCAGGAGCGGCGCCGCGGCCGCTCTATGGCCGACGCGGTGTCCATATCGTGAGACGCGTGATATGGGAGTTGATCAGCCCCTCGGTTTGCGCTGCGCGCCGAACAATCTTCGGCGAGAGGGCCAAAATGGGCCGGACATATGAAAAAAGCGATTCACATCTGGCGAGCGCCGAATCGTGAGATCTATCACAATCGAAGCCGATTTCTCACGATGTGAGACGGTCAGGCCTTTGTTACTTGCCTGTAGCCATTGTTACGGGGGACACTCCCAGTGTGAACAAGAACTCAACGGCTCCTGCAGTGGCAGAATTCCGCCCCGGCTCACCTGCCGGTCGGTCCATGTGCCGTTGTCGAATGCATAGCTGACTGCGCCACCCCAGCACTTAGCTCTTCGCTCAACCTGTTCAGCATTCGAAGCCTCCCCGGCTAGTCACACACGAGGTCAGCACTCCATGTCGGTTGCATCCGGATACGTCCACATCTCTGTCCGCAACGCCCAGCGCGCTCAGGCCGCTGCCGTCCGCCAGCCTTTCGGAGGCCGCGCGAACGCGCAGCCCGAACCGTACGGCGCGCGCCCGCTGCGCCCCGTCGCGGACGACTACTCCCCGATGACCGCGCCGACCCCCGTCGTCGCGCCCAGCACGGAGCCTGTCCGCTCCGTCGCGTCGGACACCGTGGCCCACGGTTTCGTGCTCTACGTCGGCATCTCCGAGGAGCAGGCCGCGGCGGCCGGCTCCTCGATCGCCCGCATTGCCCAGGAGATCCGCGCCTACGCCCAGAACCTCGTTCCGGGCGTTGAAAGCTACGCCGCGGTCGCCGTCGCCCCGTCAGGCGCCCCGGGAAGCCCGCTCGACGTGGTCCGTTCGACGTTCGGCGACCCGACCATCGGCAGCCGGCCCCGGCCGGAGCCGCGCCCGGCGCAGTTGAGCGACAACCGCCCGAGCGGCGTGCTCATCGACCTCGCTCGGCGTGAGGTGCACCTCGACGGCGCGACCCTCAACCTCACGTTCAAGGAGTTCGAGCTTCTGAACTACCTCGTCGAGAACGGCACGCGGACGGTGAGCCGCGAGGAGCTCCTCGAGAACCTCTGGAAGAACGCCGAGGAGGTTCCCAACGAGCGCACCATCGACGTCCACATCCGCCGCCTCCGCTCGAAGCTCGGGCGCCTCGCCAACACCGTGCGCACGGTGCGCGGCCAGGGCTACCGCTTCTACGAGCACCCCGAGGTCGTCGTCTGGGCCGCGCCGGAGTACTCGATCTAACTCTGGCCTAGGCCGAGGCCTACGCTTGCTCCATGAGCAAGCACCACGTGAAGCGGCTCGTCGTCCTGCGGCATTCGAAGGCGGCGTGGCCCGTCGGGGTTCCGGACGTGGACCGTCCGCTCGCGGAACGGGGCCATGCGGACGCGCCCGAGGCCGGGAAGTGGCTGCTCGCCAACAAGGTGGTGCCGGACTTCATCCTGTGCTCCGTGGCGCTCCGCACGCGGCAGACGACTACGTGGGTGTGCGGCCAGCTCGGCGACCTCGCGCCCACGCCCAAGCTCGAGTCGGGCCTCTACGCCTCGGGCGCAGCCCAGATGCTCTCGGTCATCAACCACGTCCCGGACACCGTGCGGACGCTTCTCGTGGTGGCGCACATGCCCGGCGTCCAGGACCTCGTGCTGCACCTCGCGTCGCGGGAGTCAGACCAGGACGCCTACTTGGACGCCGCGAGCCATTTCCCGACCACGGGGCTGGCCGTGCTCGAGATCGACAAGCCCTGGGCCGAGCTCGACGGGCAGGACGCCCGGCTCACCCATTTCGCCGTGCCGCGGGCCGAGGGGCGGAAGCAGGCGCGCGGCCACTGAGGCTCGGTGACGGCGTTCGCTGGGCGGGCTGGCGCGTGGCTCGGGTCGGCGTCCCGGACCTGGCCCGGTTCCCGCTCGCGGGTGCCGGGCGGCGGGGCTGGCGCCGACGCTGCGGCCACACGGCGCCCACGAACAGGACGGCGAACGTCGTGAGGAGGGCGCCGGCGGCGCCCAGGAAGTACGGGTCGGCGTCGCGGCTCGAGACGGTCGTGACGCGGTCCGCGGCATCATCCCACGCGAGCCCGAGGACCCGCAGGAACGCGAGCGCGCAGCCCACGGTGAGCGCGGTCGTGACAAGGCCGCCCGCCGCCACCCAGTAGCGGTTCATGCCGAGGATCGCGTAGAGCGCGCACAGCACGAAGCCCCCGAGTGCAGCGAGCGCGAGGGCCGCGGCCCATCCCTCGAGCGTCCACGCCGTGAGCGCGGACAGCGCCGCCCCGGCCGCCGCGAACACGATCGTCGCGCGGGCGCTGCGCCGCAAGGGGAGGAAACGCGAGGGGGCCACGGGGCCAGTTTGTCACCTGTGGGGTACGGATTTTGCGGGCGCGGCCGTGTCGTCCGTGGGGCTAGGGCTCGATCGCCCCGAGGACCAGGGAGACGACCGCCCCGGTCGCCTCCTCGAGCGCGCGCTCGGGGTGGAACGCGGCGCGGTCCATCCCGGTCACGAACGCCGCGCCGAACAGGGCCACGGCGACGCCCTCGGGCGTCACCCCGGCCCGCAGTGGGTGCTCCGCGGCCACGCGTCGCACCCCCTGCTCGATCACGGCGAGCACCTCGGCGCGCATGTCCGCGAGCAGGCCCTGCCACGCGCCGTCGGCCCTCCACTGCTCGCCCAGCCACAGCCGCACGAACGCGGGGTACTCGGCGATGAACGCGAGCGCGCGCCCGACCTGGCCCCGCACCTCGTCGAGGGGAGCGGACGACGGCGGGTGGGCGCCGCCGTCGTTCGTCTCGCCGCCGTTCGTCTCGCCGGAGTCGAGGCGCTCCATGAGCAGGCCCATGCCGTAGCGCAGGAGCTGCTCGACGAGTTCGTTTTTGCTCCCGAAGTTGTAGTAGACCGTGCCCTTGGCGACGCCTGCGGCGGCGGCGATCTCGTCCACCGTGACGCCGTCCGCGCCGCGCTGGCCGATGAGCTCCATCGCCGCGCCGAAGAGCCTCAGCTTCGTGGCCTCGGAGCGGGCGGAGCCGCGGGTCGCCGGGGTCCGCCCGGGGCCGGTCCCGCCCGCTGCGGTCCCGCCCGCCGCGCTCACAGCGCGATCTCCGGCTGGAGGGTCTTGAGGCGCCACGTCTTGTTCTTCCACGTGCCGAGGATATTCAACGCGGCCCCGAGGGCCGTGTACCCCACGAGCCCAAGCACGAGCGGGAGGATCCCGGAGAGCTCGCCCCCGTAGATGAGATGCCGCATGCCCGTGACGACGTAGCCCATCGGCAGGATCGCGTGCGCCACCTGGAACGGGCCGGGCGCCATCTCCCACGGGAACGTTCCGCCCGAGGAGACGAGCTGCAGGATCAGCAGGATGAGCACCACGAACTTCCCCACGGAGCCGAGCAGCGACACGATGCCCTGGATGAGCGCGCTGAACGCGATCCCGCCGAGCATGATGAACAGCCACATGAGCCACGGGTGCGCGGGGTTGAGCCCGATCGCGAAGTCGACGACCGCGGTCAGGACCGTGGCCTGCGCGGCCGCGACCACCGCGAACGGGAGCCACCCCCCGATCGCGATCTTCCACGCCGGGGCGTTCGAGGCGAGCGCGCGGCGCGTCACGGGGCGCATGGCCTGGGTCAGCATGAAGATGCCCACCCACATCGCGAGCGAGAGGAAGAACGGGGCGAGGCCCGCTCCGTACGTTGCGGCCTTCGCCTGCGAGACGCTGTTGACCGCGACGGGATCGGCCATGACCTGCGAGAGGTTGCCCTTCTGCGCGTCGTTAGGGTTCGGGACCTTGCCCGAGCCCGAGGCGAGGGCGTCCGCGAGCTGGGACGCACCGTCGTGCGCCGTGGCGGCACCCGCCTTCAGGGCCTGCGCGCCGTCGTCCGCTTGGGCCGCGCCGCTCGCGAGCTGCCGCGAACCGGCGACGGCGGACTGCTCACCGGCCGCGAGCCGCGCCGCGCCCGCGTCGAGCTGATTCGCGCCGCTCGCGGCCTGGGTGATGCCCTGCGTGAGCGCGGGCGTCCCGTTCGCGAGCTGCCGCGCGCCGTCGGCCACCTGCTGCGATCCCGCGGCGAGCTGGGCGACCTGGCCGGCCGCGGCGTGGAGCTGGGCCGCTGCGCCCTGCGCCGGTGAGGCCTGCGTCGCGGACGCGAGGCTCGCGCCGATCTGCTGGGCCTGGGTCGGCGTGATGGTGCCGTTCGCAACGAGCTTCGTGAGCGTGTCGCTGACCTGCTGCTGGGCTTGGGACTGCGCGGCGTCGGCCGCTGCGACCGCGCCCTGGACCTTCTGGTTGAGCTGGGCGTTGCCGGCCGCGACCTGCGCTGCGCCGTCGGCGAGGCGCTGGGTGTCCGCGGGCAAGGACGCCGTCTTCTGCTGCAGCGTCCCGAGCCCGCCCGCGAGCTGGCCGGCGCCGTCGCGGAGCTGAAGCGAGCCGTCGAGGAGCTCCTGCTGGCCGTCCGCGAGCTGGGCCGCGCCCGAGCGCAGCTGGGCGGTTCCATCCGCGAGCCGGCTCGCGCCGTCGGCCACCTGCCCGGCGCCGTCGCGGAGCTGGCCTGCGGCGTCCGCGGCCTGGACCATCTGCGTGTGGATGGTGCCGTAGCCCGTGAGGAGCTTGTTCGCGGTTTCCGTCCCGACCTCCTTCGCGACCGAGTCGTGGACGGCCTTCGTGACCTTGTCCACGATGGTCGAGAGGAGGTAGTTGTTCGAATCGTTCGTGGTGACGTCGAGCATGGCCGGCTTCGCCGAGTCGAAGCTCGCGGGGGAGGCGAGGTTGGCGGAGAAGTCCGCGGGGATGCGCAGCGCGAAGGAGTATGTACCGTTGCGGACGCCGGTCTCCGCGGTCTGGGCGTCGGGGACGCGCTGCCAGTCGAACACGTGGCCCTCGACGAGGCTGTCCGCGACCTTCGGGCCCGCCTCGAGGCGCGTGCCGTCCGGGGTGGTGGCGCCCTGGTCGTCGACCACGAGCGCGGCCTTGATGTGCCCGATGTTCGAGTACGGATCCCAATTCGCGTAGAGGTACACCGCGCCATAGAGGAGCGGGACCATCGTGAGGGCCAGGATCACGAGCTTCGGGAGCAGGCCGGCGGTCATGCGCTGGAGCTCGGAACCGGCGAGCCGGATGACGGTCATGCGCGGGCCTCCTCGCGCTCGCGCACGCCGGCGGCGGGTGCGGGGGCGGCGGGCGGTGCGTCGGCGCCGTCGTTCGTTTCGGTCGGTTCGGCGCCCGCGGGCTGGGCTTCGGCGGTCTGGCCTTCTGCGGGCTGGACTTCCGCTGTCTGGGTGACGTTGCCGACGACGGCGACCTCTCCCTCCCAGCCCGCCGGCACCTCCGCGACGATCGCGAGGACGGCGAGTTCGCGGCCCGGGTTCGCGGCGAGGGCTGCGAGGCGCGGGAGCCAGTCTTCGGTCAGGTCGGAGTGGCGGTCCGGGGTGTCGACGACGAGGAGCCGGACGGCGGGGTCCGCGAGGGCGAGCTCGGTGAGGAGCTCGACGCGGCGGTGGGCGGGGAGCTCGTGGGCCCAGACGTTCGCGACGTCCTCGAACGCGTGGACAGTGAGCCACGCGTCGGGGCTCTGGCGGCGGTGGCGGCGGGGGAGGAGCGCGAGGTCTTCGGCAACGAGGCCGCGGACGCTCAGGTGGCGCTCGGCCTCGTTGATGCCGGGGGCGTCGACGAGCGCGCTCGCGCGGCGGAGGGCCTTGAGGCTCTTCCTGGCGTGTCCGGTGGCGGCGCCCCATGTGGCTGCGCCCGCGTCCGGGGCGTAGCGGCCGCTCGCGGCGAGGGCGAGCGCGGTGCGGGCGTCCTGCCCGTTCGCCTGGACGAGGGTGAGGAGGCCGGTGGGCGCGTCGAACGACGTCGGGGCCACGAGGTCGGCGCGGCGGCCAGCGATGCGGAGCTCGCGAACTGAAAGCATGCTCCCAGTTTAGTCAAACTGACCAGTCGGTACAAATTCGACGCTGTGGGGTCTCTGGCGGAGTGTTGTGGGGTCTCTGGCGGAGTGTTGTGGGGTCTTGGTTCGGACATTGACCCCGCAACGCTGGGGACGGGACCCCGAAACCTCAGAGGCCGTAGGCCTCGAGGAAGCGCAGCCAGACCTCGCTCACGGTCGGGAACGCGGGGATCGCGTGCCACAGCCGCTCGAGCGTCACCTCGCCGACGATCGCGATCGTCGCCGCCTGCAGGAGCTCTGCGACATCGGGCCCCGCGAAGCATGCACCGACGATCGTGCGGCGGTCCTCGTCGACGAGGAACCGCGCCCAGCCCTCGTAATCCTCGGCGTGCTGCCACGCACCTGCCACGGAGATCGGCAGGTCGACGGCCCGCACGCGGATCCCGTGCTCCCACGCCTCCTCCTCCGAGAGCCCGACCATGGCGGCCTCCGGATCGGTGAAGACGACGCGCGGGACGGCGAGGTCGTCGGCGGTGCGGGCGTGGCGGCTCCACGGCGCGGGGCGGCCGTCGAGGTTACCGCGCGTGCGGGCCACGATCGTGTCGCCCGTGATCCGCGCCTGATACTTCCCCTGATGCGTGAGCATCGCGCGGCCCGAGCAGTCGCCCACCGCGTACAGCCACGAATTCCCGATCACGAGACCCGTCTCGTCAACCCGAAGCGTCGCGGGCTCGATCCCGAACGCGGGCAGTCCGAGGCCGTCGAGCGCTGGCCGCCGGCCCGTCGCGACGAGCAGCCTCGCCGCCTCGAGCGTGCGGCCGTTGGGCAGCGTGAGGCGCGCGCCGCCGTCGTCCGTCGGCTCGGCGAGCTCGGGCACCACGCCCTCCAGGATCTCGACGCCGTCCTCCCGCAGGCCCGCCGCGACGAGCGAGCGGGCCTCCTCGGGGAACCCGCTCAGGAGCGTGCCGCGCGCGAGCACTGTGACGCGCGACCCGAGCCGCGCGAACGCTTGCGCGAGCTCGCTGCTCGCGACACCCGCGCCGAGGATTGCGAGGCTTTCGGGGACCTCGCGCGCGCTCGTCGCGTCGGGGGTAGTCCAGTGCGGCGTGTGCTGGAGGCCGGGGACCTTCGGTACCGAGGGCGCGGATCCAGTGGCGAGAACGACGGCGTGCCTCGCCACGAGCGGGAAGTGGTTTCCGGCGGCGTCGGTGACTGTGAGGCGCTTGGCGCCGGTGAGCCGGGCGCGGCCGCGCACGAGTGTGATTCCCGCGCTGTTGACCCAGTCGACCTGTGATTCGTCGTTCCAGTGGTTCACGGCGTCGTCGCGGTGGGCGAGGACCGCCGCGACGTCGAGCTGCCCCGTCGCCGCCTCGCGCGAACCCGGGACCCGACGCGCGGCGTGGAGCGCGGTGCCCGGGCGGAGCAGCGCCTTGGACGGCTCGCAGGCCCAGTAGGAGCAGGCCCCGCCCACGAGGTCGTTTTCCACGAGGGCCACCGAGAGGCCGCCCTTCGCCACGCGGTCCGCGGCGTTCTCGCCCGCAGCGCCGGCACCGATCACGATGACGTCGTACTCGCTATCCACCCCACAGATGCTACGGGACGGGTGGCTCGGGTTAGGCGCGCGGGACCGCTCAACCGGCGCTGGCCAGTACAGGCGCTGGCCCACCACCGGCTGAGCGGCTTGGGCGGTCGGTTGCCGGCTACGGGCCGACCGGCTGGGCGCCTTGGCCCCTGTTCAGCCCTGGCGGGCCTTGAGCCTCGGGTTCCTCTTGTTGATGACGAACACCTTGCCCCGCCGCCTCACAATCTGAGAGCCGGGTTGGGACTTGAGTGACCTGACGGATGCGCGAACCTTCACGCGGGCCTCCTACTGTTAGTTGGAACCATTCGCATTAATGCGCAATGGCCCGGGGATATTCCCGAGTTCCCTGTGGTCCGCACCCGAGTGTTCCGGGCCTGATCGCGTTCGAGTCCGCTTCTTCTGGATCAAAACCGCGCCGGACTGCGACGCGTCGCGTCTCCGACTGATTGGGGAAGATGAACGGGACAGGAGCGCGCGGTGCGTGGCCGCCGCTGGGGGTTAAATGCGCGAGGCCCGCTCCAGGAGAGCGGGCCTCGTATTTGGTGCGCCCAGAGGTGTGTGAATTCAGGACATCGTTCACACATGAGTCGGGACATGCTTCACAGGTGATCGTTCCCCGGTGAGTCGGGACATCGTTTACGGCCTCGGGGGTGAGTCGCGACATCGTTCACACCTCCTCGGGCCCGAGCATGGGCCATGTCGAAGAACAAGGTCATCGTCCTCGCGGTCCTGGAAGGCGGAATGTCCAAGGCCGAGGCCGCCCGCCGCTACGGGGTCACCCGCCGCTGGGTCCACGAGCTCATCCAGCGCTACAGCGAACACGGCCCCGAGGGCCTCGAGGCACGCTCACGCCGACCCCGCACCAGCCCTCAGGCCACGAGCGAGGACATACGAGACCGGGTCCTGGCCCTGCGGGCCGAGCTCGCCGCTGCAGGCCTGGACGCCGGCCCGGCCACGATCCGATGGCATCTGGAGAAGGACAGCGGCACGGCCCCGGCCGTCTCCACCATCCGGCGGATCATCACCGCCGCGGGCCTCGTCACCCCAGAACCGCGCAAGCGCCCCAAGTCGTCCCTGCGCCGCTTCGCCGCCGCCCAGCCGAATGAGACCTGGCAGTCAGACTTCACCCACTGGCACCTCGCCGACGGCACCGACACCGAGGTCATCGACTTCCTCGACGACCACTCCCGGGCCCTGCTCCACCTCACCGCACACCCCAGAATCACCGGCCCCATCGTGGTCGAGGCCTTCCTCGACACCGCCAACGAGTACGGGTTCCCGGCCAGCACCCTGACCGACAACGGCATGGTCTACACCACCCGCCTCGCCGGCGGCCGCGGCGGACGCAACGCCTTCGAAACCCTCCTCGCCTCCCTCGGGATCACCCAGAAGAACGGGTCCCCCGGCCACCCCCAGACCCAGGGCAAGATCGAGCGCTTCCACCAGACCCTCAAGAAATGGCTCCAAGGCCAGCCCGAGGCCCACACCCTGACCGACCTGAACGAGCTCCTGGCCAAGTTCCGCCGCATCTACAACCACGAACGACCCCACCGCGCCCTGGGCCGGCACACCCCAGCCGAGGCCTACGCCGCGACCCCCAAGGCCGCACCCGCGACAGCCGCCCAGGGGGAACTTCCGCGTCCGCACCGACCGCGTCGACGCCGACGGCAAGGCCACCCTCCGCCACGCCGGACGACTCCGACACCTCGGCATCGGACGCGCCCACAAGCACCAGCGCATCCTCCTGCTCGTCCAGGATGCCGACGTCACCGCCATCGAACACGGCACCGGAGAGATCCTCGCCGAATTCACCATCGACCCGACCAAGGGCTACCAGCCGAAAAAACAGAACACCCCCGGTCCGAGGACCGGGGGTGTTACCGATGTCGCGACTCATCCGTGAAGGATGTCCCGCTTCATCACATGGTGCGCCCAGAGGGATTCGAACCCCCGACCTTCTGTTCCGTAGACAGACGCTCTATCCAGCTGAGCTATGGGCGCATTTCCTAAGCGTTGGCGTGGAACTGCGGTTCGCACAGCGTTCCTCGCGCTTCGGCCTGAATAACTTTACGCGAAGACCAACGCGGTTCCAAATCAAAGCGATGAGAGCTACATGACTGTACCGGTCTATGTGACCTTCATCACTTAAAAAGGATCCCCCGGGACCAAAAACCCTAGATTTCACCTATTTTGAGTGTTTCACTCTCATTTCAGGCATGTAACGGGGTCGGGTGGTACAGACCACCTTCCCTACCATTGAGGGACACGCCGACCCAGCGAAGGAGGAAGACATGGGCGCAACTCGCGTTCGGCTTCTTGAAGGAGCCCCCACCACCTACGAGCCCCTGCTGTCCTGGGTTGAGGAAGTCGCTGAACTGACTCAGCCTGAACGGATCCACTGGGTGGACGGTTCCGAGGCGGAGTACCGCCAGCTGACCGACGAGCTCGTGGCCGCGGGAACCCTGACGCGGCTCAACCCGGAGACCTTCCCGAACTCCTTCGCGGCCTTCTCCGACCCCGCGGACGTGGCCCGCGTCGAGGAGCAGACGTTCATCTGCTCGAGCAACGAGCGCGACGCCGGCTTCACCAACAACTGGATGGACCCGGCCGAGATGAAGGTCAAGCTCAAGGGCCTCTTCGACGGCGCCATGCGTGGCCGCACCATGTACGTGATCCCGTTCGTCATGGGCCACGTCGACGCCGAGGACCCCAAGTTCGGCGTCGAGATCACGGACTCGGCCTACGTCGTCGCGTCCATGCGGATCATGGCCCGCATCGGCACTGACGTGCTGAAGAAGATCGAGGAGACGCGGGCGTTCTTCGTGCCCGCGCTGCACTCGGTCGGCGCACCGCTCACACCCGGTCAGGAGGACGTCTCGTGGCCGTGCAACCCGGAGAAGTGGATCGTGCACTTCCCCGAGGAGCGTTCCATCTGGTCATACGGCTCGGGCTACGGCGGCAACGCGCTGCTCGGCAAGAAGTGCTACGCCCTGCGCATCGCGTCCGTCATGGCGCGCGACGAGGGCTGGCTCGCCGAGCACATGCTCATCCTCAAGCTCACGAGCCCCGAGAACAAGGTCTACAACGTCGCCGCGGCCTTCCCGTCAGCGTGCGGCAAGACCAACCTCGCCCTCCTCGACCCCACGATCGAGGGCTGGAAGGTCGAGACGCTCGGCGACGACATCACGTGGATGCGCTTCGGCAAAGACGGCGAGCTGCGGGCCGTCAACCCGGAGGCGGGCCTCTTCGGCGTCGCCCCCGGCACCGGTTGGGGCACGAACCCCAACGCGATGCGCGCTATCGCGAAGGGCAACAGCATCTTCACGAACGTCGCGCTCACAGACGAGGGCGGTGTGTGGTGGGAGGGCATGACCCAGGAAGTCCCCGCCCACCTCACGGACTGGCAGGGCAACGAGTGGACGCCCGAGGCGGGCCGCCCGGCCGCACACCCCAACTCGCGATTCTGCACGCCCATCGACCAGATCGACATGCTCGCGGACGACTACTTCGCGCCCGACGGCGTCGAGGTCCACGCGATCCTGTTCGGCGGCCGCCGCAAGACGACTGTCCCGCTCGTGACCCAGTCCCGGGACTGGGCCAACGGCATCTTCATGGGCGCCACGCTCTCCTCGGAGACGACCGCTGCCGCGGCCGGCGCGGTGGGCGTGGTGCGTCGCGACCCGATGGCCATGCTTCCGTTCATCGGCTACGACGCTGGCGACTACCTCAACCACTGGGTCAACCTCTCGGCCAAGGCCAACCCGGCCAGGCTCCCGAAGATCTTCCTCGTGAACTGGTTCCGCCGCACCCGCGAGGGCGGCTTCGCGTGGCCCGGCTTCGGCGACAACTCTCGTGTGCTCAAGTGGGCGATCGAGCGCATCGAGGGCTCGGCGGACGCCGTCGAGACGCCGATCGGCTTCGTCCCGACGCCCGAGAGCCTCGACCTTACGGGCCTCGACATGACGCCTGAGCAGGTCAACGAGGCGGTCCGCTTCGATGCCGACGAGTGGCACGCCGAGGTCCCCGGCCTCGAGGAGTGGTTCGCCCGCTTCGGCGGCTCGCTGCCCGAGAGCATCACGGCCCAGCTCGACGGCCTCAAGGAGCGCCTCGGCTGACCATGCGCAGGCCGTAGGCCGCAACAGACTCCGGCGAACTGAACGGCGCCGGACACCCTAGGAGGGCCGCCCCGCTGCACACGGGGCGGCCCTCCTGCATCGGAGCGGGCCAGCGGGCCCGAATCGGGGCCAGGAGCCCGTGGTCGACGCCTCCGCGCGCGGGTACCGTGGGGCCATGGACCGCGGCGCCCACTCCCTCGTTGACCCGCCCCACCAGCCCGAGCTCAGGCCCTTGGCCTCGCTCCGCGCGGCGGACCTTCCGGACGCCGGCGGCAAGGGCGCCAACCTCGGCGAGCTTCTGGCGGCGGGCCTCCCGGTGCCGCCGGGTTTCGTCGTGACGACGGCGGCCTACCGCGCCCACGCCCATGAGGCCGGCCTCGACCCCGACCGCGCGACCGCGGACCCTGCCGAGGCCCGCGCCGCGCTTGAGGCTACCGCCCTTGCCGCGGACCTCGAGCAGGGGATCGCGGCCGCCCTCGCCGGACTGGGGCCGGAAGGAACACTCGTCGCGGTCCGATCGAGCGCGACGGCGGAGGACCTCCCCGGCGCGGCGTTCGCCGGCCAGCAGGACACGTTCCTCGACATCCAGGGACCCGCCGCCGTGGCCGACGCGGTGCGCCGCTGCTGGGCCTCCCTCTGGACCGACCGCGCCGTGCAGTACCGGCAGCGGCAGGGGATCCCGCCCGCGGACGTGGCGATCGCCGTCGTCGTCCAACGGATGGCCCGCGCGGACGCTGCCGGGGTCCTCTTCACCGCGAACCCGCTGAGCGGCCGGCGAGCCGAGCTCGTCGTGGATGCGGCGCCGGGGCTCGGCGAGGCGGTCGTCTCGGGCCAGGTCACACCCGAGCACCTCGTCCTGGACCGCGAGGGCACCGTCCGCGAGTGGGTCCCCGCGCACGACGGCGCGCCCCGGGTCCTGCCTGACCTCGCCGCGCGCGAGCTCGCCGAGCTCGCGGTCCGCGCAGAGCGGCACTTCGGCGTCCCGCAGGACATCGAGTGGGCGCTCGACGGCGGGCGGATCGTGCTCCTGCAGGCTCGGCCGATGACGGCGCTCCCGCTCGAGCCCCCGCAGCTTGGCGGCTTCCAGCGCACGATGGCGCCGTTCTTCGTCGAGATGTTCCCCGTGCGCCCGTATCCGCTTGACGTCACGGCGTGGCTCGGGC
This sequence comes from Sinomonas sp. P47F7, assembly GCF_049332655.1. Taxonomy (GTDB): domain Bacteria; phylum Actinomycetota; class Actinomycetes; order Actinomycetales; family Micrococcaceae; genus Sinomonas. The sequence continues at coordinate 804,759 of NZ_CP186327.1, forward strand.
CTGCCGTGGAGCGGATGCTCGGCCTCATGGCGGGAAGCGTGGGGGTGCAGTTCCCGTCCGTTCGTGAGCTGCTCCCAGAGCGAGACGGCGTGCCGCTCCAGCTCGTCCCCGCCCGCCCGCGGCCGAGCATCCGTGTGCTTGGCGCGCCCCTCGCGGTCCTGCGGCGCGCACGGCTCTACAGGACCTCAACGTGGACCGCCGACCCGCTCGTGGCCGAGTTCGAGGCGGGGGTCGCTGCCCTCGACGCCGAGGACCTCGCGGCGCTGCCATGGCCGGCGCTCGTGGCGCGCCTCGATCGCTGCGCGAACGCCCTCGCCCCGGTCGCGAAGCTCCGGGTCAAATACCTGCCCGGCTCGTTCCTGCCGTTCGCGCCGCTGCGGATCATGCTCGCGGCGCTCGGGCGGAGCGAGCTTGCGTCCGCCCTCGTAGCGGGAGCCCGCACCAAGACCCGCGAGGGCAACGACGCGCTGGAGAGGCTAGCCGACGCGGTGCGGGCGGACCCAGCGCTCGCCGCGGCGGCCCGCGACCTCGCGGCGCCGGCGTTCCTGGAGGCCATCCGCACGCTCCCCGAGTTCGAGAGCTTACGCGAGGCGTTCGACGCGTTCCTCGCAGAGTACGGACACCGGGAATCCGTGAGCATCATCATGGCGACGGCACCGACCTGGCGAGCGGACCCAACCCCGGCAATCGGTCTCATCCAGGCTCTGGCCGCCGAGCCTCCGCCGGAGCGCGGCAGCGATCCGGGGGCGGCCGCGCTCGATCGGCTCCTCGGGCACCCGCTGTTCCGCAATGCCCGCGCGCGGCAGCTCGCGACCGGCCTCGTCGACGCGGCCCGGCGCGGGATGGCCTTCCGCGAGGACACCCACGTCCTCGCCGCGCGCCTCCTGACCCCCATGCGGGTCACGTTCATCGAGCTGGGCCGGCGTCTCACCGCAGCCGGGGCGCTCCCTACGGCGGAGGATGTCTTCGACCTCCGCCTCGAGGAGCTCCGCGCCATCAGCTCGCCCGAGGCGATCGACGACGCCGAGCGCGCCCGCCTGCGTGACCTCGCCGCGCGTCGGGCCGCCTTGAGGCGCGAATACGCGGGCGTGCCGATGCTCGACCTCGCGGCGATCCTCCCGCGCGGGGCCGGGGCGGACGACGGCGGCGGGACGCTCATCGCGGGACGGCCGGCGAGCGGCGGGGTCGCCGAGGGGCCGGTCCGGATCGTGCACGGACCCGACGAGTTCGGGGCGCTGCGCGCGGGCGACGTCCTCGTGTGCCCGAACACGAACCCCTCATGGACGCCGCTCTTCGCTCGGGCGGCCGCCGTCGTCGTCGATACGGGTGGGCTGGGCTCGCACGCGGCGATCGTCGCGCGGGAGTATGGTGTGCCCGCCGTCATGGGCACCGGGCGCGGCACGTCGGTGCTCCGGGACGGGCAGCGCGTCCGCGTGGACGGGAGCCGAGGCCGGGTGGACGCCGCGTGACGGGGCAGACGGGGGCCGGCCGGACCGGGACTACCCGGATCGGGACCGAGCGCGTCGGGATTGTGGGCGGCGGGATCGTGGGGATGGCGATCGCGCGGGCCCTCGCGCTGACGGGCGGCTTCGACGTCTCGGTCCTCGAGAAGGAGCTTCGGGTCGCGGCACACCAGACGGGGCACAATTCCGGCGTGGTGCACGCGGGGCTCTACTACCAGCCGGGCTCGCTCAAAGCCGTGCTCTGTGCGCGGGGCCGCGAGCTCACGCGCGATTACTGCCAGGACCGCGGGCTCCCGTACCGCGAGCTCGGCAAGCTCGTGGTCGCCGTGACGCCTGAGGAGGTGCCACGGCTCGACGAGATCGAGCGGCGAGCCAGGGCCAACGGCGTACCGGACCTCGCCCGCATCGGGCCCGAGCGCATGCGGGAGCTCGAGCCGCACGTCGCCGGGGTGGGGGCCGTGCATTCGCCGCACACCGCCGTCGTCGATTTCGCGGCGATCACCGAGGCCATGGCCAGCGATGTTCGCCGGGTCGGCGGGCGCGTGCTGTTGGGCACCGAGGTCGTCGGTGTGCGGGCCGGCGAACGGACGACGACGGTCGCAACCCTGAGCGGGACGCACACCTTCGATCGGCTCATCGTGTGCGCGGGCCTCCAGTCGGACCTCGTGGCGCGCATGGTCGGGGCGTCGCCGTCCCCGCGGATCCTGCCGTTCCGCGGGGAGTACTGGACGCTCGCGCCCGCGCGGGCCTCGCTGGTCCGCGGCATGATCTATCCCGTGCCGGACCCGCGCTTCCCGTTCCTGGGGGTGCACTTCACGCGCGGCGTGTACGACGACGTGCACGTGGGCCCCAACGCCGTGCCGGCGCTCGCGCGCGAGGGGTACCGCTGGGGGAGCGTGTCGGTGCGCGACACCGTCGGTTCCCTCGCGTGGCCCGGGGCTGCCGCGCTGTTCCGCCAGCACTGGCGGATGGGGGTGCGCGAGGTCTCGGCCTCGGTCGCGAAGAGCCTGTATTACCGGCAGGCGCGGGCCTTCGTGCCGGAGCTGCGGCCCTCTGATCTGGCGGAGAAGACCGCGGCGGGGGTGCGGGCGCAGGCGTGGGCCGCGGACGGGTCGCTGCTCGACGACTTCGCCGTGGACCAGGTCGGGTCCGTGACGCTGCTCCGGAACGCGCCCTCGCCCGCCGCGACGTCCTCGATGGCGATCGCCGAGTACGTGCTGCGGGAGCACCTCGGGGTCGCGCTGCGGGACGGGTAACCCTGGCGCTCGTCCGCTCCTGCCCATCTTGATCCCCGATGCGGCCCAGAGCGGCCGTGTCACCAGGCGATTCGCTCCGATCCGAAGACAGAGATGAGCAGGAGCGGACTGACAGGTGAGCGGTGCGTCAGGCGGCGGTCCCTTGGGCGTGCGCCGCCGCGCGAACGGCGAGCTCACCGGCGTCGTGAGCGCCGCCGGCGACCGTCACGTCTACACGTCCGCCCTCGGCGACGGACCCCGCGACGAGCAGGTCCGCGACACGGTCCTCGAGCTCGCGCTGGATCACCCGGCGCAGGGGCCGGGCCCCTGCGCCGGGCTCGTAGCCGCGCTCGGCGATCCAGGCGACGGCGGTATCGTCGACGGCGAGGGCGATGCCCTGCGCCGCGAGCCGCGCCTCCGTGCCCCGGAGCTGGAGCCGAACGATCTCGTGCAGCTGCTCGCGCGTGAGCTTCTGGAACAGCACGATCTCGTCGATGCGGTTGAGGAACTCGGGCCGCATGGTCTCGCGCAGCCGGCCCATGATCCTGGCCCGCAGCTCCGCGTCCGACGGGCCGCCATCCACGCCGCCGGACGCGAAGCCGAGCGCCGCCCCGCGGGTCGCGAGGAACTCGGATCCGAGGTTCGAGGTCATGATGACCACCGTGTTGCGGAAGTCGACCGTGTGGCCCTGGCCGTCGGTGAGCCGCCCGTCGTCGAGGACCTGCAGGAGCAGGTTGAACACGTCCGGGTGAGCCTTCTCGACCTCGTCGAGCAGGACCACGGAGTACGGGTGCCGCCGAACGCGCTCGGTGAGCTGCCCGGCCTCCGAGTAGCCGACGTATCCGGGAGGGGCCCCGACGAGCCGGCTCACCGTGTGGCGCTCGCCGAACTCGCTCATGTCGAAGCGCACCATCGCGGACTCGTCGCCGAACAGCGACGCCGCGAGGGCCTTCGCGAGCTCGGTCTTGCCCACGCCCGTCGGGCCGAGGAACAGGAAGCTCCCCACGGGCCGGCCCGTGTCGCCGAGCCCCGTGCGGTTGCGGCGCACGGACTTCGCGATGGCCGCGACCGCGTCCTCCTGCCCCACGACGCGCCCGTGGAGCTCGTCCTCGAGGCGCGCGAGCCGCTCGCGCTCGCCTTCCGTCACGCGCGAGGCGGGAATGCCCGTGGCGCGAGAGACGACGGCGGCGATGTCTGTGTCTTGGACGACGGCGTCGCTCCCCTCGGGCGCGGGGGCCGCGGCTCCCGTCGCGGCGGCCTCGATCCGGGCCGCGATGGCCTCGATCTGGTCGCGCAGGCGCGACGCGAGCTCGTAGTCCTCCGCGGCGACGGCCGCCGACTTGCGCTCCTCGAGCTCGGCCGCGTCGGCGCGAAGACCCTCGAGGTCCACGCGCGGCCCGCGGGCCAGGCTGAGCCGCGCGCCCGCCTGATCGATGAGGTCGATGGCCTTGTCCGGCAGGTACCGGTCCGTGATGTAGCGGTGCGAGAGTTCGACCGCGGCGCGGATGGCCTCGTCCGAGTAGGTGACCCCGTGGTGTTCCTCGTACCGCGACTTGAGTCCGTTGAGGATCGCGACCGCGTCCTCGACGCTCGGCTCGCCGACCGTGATCGGCTGGAACCGCCGCTCGAGCGCAGGATCCTTCTCGATCTCGCGGTACTCGTTGAGCGTCGTGGCGCCGATGAGGTGCAGTTCGCCGCGCGCGAGCCGAGGCTTCAGGATGTTGCCCGCGTCCATGCCGCCCTCGCCGCCGCCGCCCGCGCCGACCACAGTGTGGAGCTCGTCGACGAACGCGATGACGTTTCCGTCTGCCGCGATCTCGTCCATGGTCTTCGTGAGCCGCTCCTCGAAGTCTCCGCGGTAGCGGGTGCCCGCGAGCATCGCCGGGAGGTCGAGCGAGATGACGCGCCGTCCGAGCAGCTGCGCGGGGACCTCGCCCGCCGCGACGGCCTGCGCGAGGCCCTCGGCGATCGCGGTCTTCCCCACTCCGGCCTCGCCGATGAGCACGGGATTGTTCTTGGTGCGGCGGGCCAGGATCTCGATGGCCTGCTCGATCTCGTCGGCGCGGCCGATCACGGGGTCCAGCCGGCCTTCGCGGGCGAGGGCCGTGAGGTCGGTGCCGAACTTCTCGAGCATCGGGCTCTTTGCGGCATCGCGCGCTCCGGCGCCACGCCCTCCCACACCGACGGGCCCGCGAGCACCGCGGCGCGGGGTGGGGCGATCCGCGCGAGGCGCGGCCCCGCCGTCGTCCGCGGCGCCGGAACCGTCCCCGGAAGGTTCGCCGTCCCGCGCCTGGAGTGCCTGCGGGGTGATGCCGAACGCGCCGAGGATCTGGCCCGCGGGCGCGTCCGTGCCGAGGACGAGCGCGAGGAGGACGTGCTCGGGGTCGATGTACGTCGAGCCGAGCGAGCGGGCCACCTTGTAGGCGTCGAGGAACGCGTGCTGCGCCGACTGCGTGAGCGTCGGCGTGACGGGCTCGGCCTCGGGGTCCGGGGAGGCGGAGGCCTCGGGCAGCCGATCCTCGACGGCTGCGATGACCTCGGCGGGGTCTGCCCCCGCGTAGCCGATGAGGCCCGCCACGGACTCGGTCTCCGCGAGGGCGCGGAGCACGTGGAGGGCGTCGACCTCGCGGTGGCCGTGCTCGATGGCGAAGCGCCCCGCGGCGTTCAGGACCTGCTGGGTTCCGCGGCTCACGAGCCGCGTGATGTCGATGGGCCGGTTGGGACGGCGCGCTCCCTGACCCTGAAGGTAACGGGCCAGGAAGTCGTCGAACGAGCCGTTCCCGGCGGTGGGGCCGAAGTAGATCGGCATGCGTCCTCCTAGACTTGAGTCGATGTCGCTCATGTTCAACCGTGTGGCCGACGAGATATTCCCGAGGCCTTCCGGGGCCCGGAAGCGCGGGCTAGCGTGGCCGCATGACGACCATCGCGAAGAACATCGTCGACACCCTCGCCGCGAACGGGGTCCGCCGCGTCTACGGCCTCGCCGGAGACTCGCTCAACGGCTTCACCGACGCGCTCCGCGAGACCCCGAGCATCGAGTGGGTCCACGTCCGCCACGAGGAGGCCGCGGCGTTCGCGGCCGCCGGCGAGGCGGCCCTGACGGGGGAAGTCGCCGTGTGCGCCGGCTCCGCGGGGCCCGGAAACCTCCACCTCATCAACGGCCTGTACGACGCGAACCGCTCACGCGTGCCCGTGCTCGCGATCGCCGCGCACATCCCCAGCACGGAGATCGGCTCGAACTACTTCCAGGAGACGCATCCGCAAGAGGTGTTCCGCGAGTGCAGTGTCTACGCCGAGCAGGTCACGGACCCCGCGCAGATGCCGCGCATCCTCGAGATCGCGCTCCGCACCGCCGTCGAGAAGCGGGGCGTCGCCGTCGTCGTCCTCTCGGGGGACGTCGCGCTCACCCCGGTCGAGTCCGAGCGGGTCGCGGTGGTGCGGCGCGCGAAGCCGCGGATCGTTCCGAGCGACGCGGAGCTCCGCGAGGCGGCGGGGCTCCTCAACGCGTCGGACAAGGTCACGATCCTCGCGGGCGCGGGGGTCCAGGGGGCGCACGATGAGGTCATCGCGCTCGCCGACGCGCTCGGCGCGCCGATCGTGCACGCGTTCCGCGGCAAGGAGTTCATCGAGTACAGCAACCCGTTCGACGTCGGCATGACTGGGCTCCTCGGCTTCAGTTCGGGGTACCGGGCCATGGAGGCGTGCGATGCGCTGCTCATGCTGGGGACCGACTTCCCGTACCAGCAGTTCTATCCGGACAACGCGAAGATCATCCAGGTCGACATCCGCGGTGAGCAGCTCGGCCGGCGCGCGAAGCTCGACCTCGGGCTCGTGGGCGACGTCAAGCACACCGCCGAGGCGCTGCTCCCGCTGCTCGAACGGAAGCAGCGCCGCGCGCACCTCGACGCGTCGCTCAAGCACTACGCGAAGGCCCGCGCCAAGCTCGACGACCTCGCGACGCCCACGAAGAAGGGCCAAGCGCTCCACCCGCAGTACATCACGCGGGTCCTCGACCAGCTCGCCGCCGACGACGCGGTCTTCACCGCAGACGTCGGCACGCCCGTCATCTGGGCGGCGCGCTACCTCACCATGAACGGACGACGGCGGCTGGTCGGCTCGTTCACGCACGGCTCCATGGCGAACGCCCTGCCGCACGCGATGGGCGCGCAGGCCGCCTATCCGGGACGGCAGGTCGTCGCGCTCGCGGGCGACGGCGGGCTGTCGATGCTCATGGGCGAGCTCATCACGATCGTGCAGAACAAGCTCCCCGTGAAGCTCGTGGTGTTCAACAATGCGTCGCTCAACTTCATCGAGCTCGAGATGAAGTCCGCGGGGTTCGTGAACTACGGGACGGGGCTCGACAACCCGAACTTCGCGGCCGTGGCGGAATCGCTCGGCATCAAGGGCGTCCGGGTCGACGAGTCCTCCGAGCTCGAGCGGGGCCTCAAGGAGGCCCTCGCCCACGATGGCCCGGCCCTCGTCGACGTCGCGACCATCCGGCAGGAGCTCGCCATGCCCCCGACCATCACCGCGCAGCAGGCGAGCGGCTTCACGCTGTACGCGCTCAGGACCGTGCTCTCGGGCCGCGGCGACGAGGTGCTCGACCTCGCGAAGACGAACTGGCGCCGGGTCTTCTAGGCGCCTCCGGTTGCGCCGTCACCTTTGCGGGGTGCCCTCCGGTTGCGCCGTCACCTTTGCGGGGTGCCCTCCGGTTGCGCCGTCACCTTTGCGGGGTGCGCCGTCAGGGGGCCGCGGCGTCGAAGGCGCTGCGGGCGTCGAGGATCTTCCGGGCGTGGCTCTCGGCCCAGTCGCGGATCGCGTCGAGCGGGCCGAGGAGGCTCGCACCGAGCGGCGTGAGCCGATACTCGACGCGCACAGGGACCTCGGCGAAAACGGCGCGGGACACCAGGCCGTCGCGCTCGAGCGTCCGCAGCGTCTGGGTCAGCACCTTGGGCGTGATGCCGCCGACCGCCGCGCGCAGCGCGCTGAACCGGAGCGGCCCGACCTTGAGTGCCTGGACGATGAGCGGGGTCCATTTGTCTCCGATGCGCTGCAAGACGACGCGAGAGGGGCACTCGGGGTCCATGACGTCGAAGGCGAGGCTTTCCACGAGGTAACCATAGCACTTTGAAGTACTTGGTATCTTCTGGATACTGTTGGCGTGTTTGCAAGGCAACACCCCTAGCTTCACGAATCAACGGAAGGACCGCTCATGAAGATCGCCGTCTACGGAGCCACCGGCATGGTGGGAAGCCAGATCGTCGCCGAGGCCGCGCGCCGCGGGCACGAGGTGACCGCCCTCAGCCGCAAGGGCACCGCGGTGGAGGGCGCCGCCGTCGTCCGCGCTGCGGACCTCGCCGACCTCGAAACGTACCGTCCCGCTGCTTCGGCGAACGACGACGTCGTGCTGGCAACGGCGCCCGACCGCACCGGCGGATCGCGCGAGCCGTATCTCGCCGCGCACCGCGCGATCGCGGCGGTCCCGACGGACGCACGGCTGTACCTCGTGGGCGGCTTCGGCGGGCTGCAGTCGCCGGATGGGACGCGCATCAAGGATCTGCCGGACTTCCCGGCCGAGTACAAGGGCGAATCGGACACGGTGTTCGAGGCGTACGAGGCGCTGCGCGACTCCTCGGCCGGACTCGATGTGACGGTCCAGGCCCCCGCCGCCGTGATCGCTCCCGGCGAGCGGACCGGCGAGTACCGCACGGCCGTCGGTGTCGCCGCGGGCGACTTCATCTCGGCCCAGGACTACGCGGTCGCGGCGCTCGACGAGCTCGAGAGCCCGCAGTTCCGGGGAGAAATCTTCACGGCCGCCAACTGATCGACCGCTTTCCGATGCGCCGTCACCTCCGCGGGGTGCGCACCCTGCGGAGGTGACGGCGCAACGTGGGGGAGCCGGCGGAGGTGACGGCGCAACGTGGGGCCGGTCAATACGTCGCGGCGTTCGGGAGCAGGACGGGCTTCGAGGGCTTTTGGGTGAAGTCGAAATCGTTCGCGAGGTCGCCGAGGAGCGCGCTCTCCTCGCGAACGTCCGGGCGGGGATCGGGCCGGCCATCGGTCGCGGGGTCGAGGCGCTGTCCGTGCAGGAAGACGTCCTCGATGAACTTCACGTACGCGTCGTGGCTCAGCGTCTGGTGGTCGATGTAGCCCTTCTTCGCGTAAGGGCTGATCACGATCCCGGGCACGCGCAACCCGTAGCCGTTCTGATCCACGGCGGGCGGCGTGACGTGGTCGTAGAACCCGCCCCAGTCGTCCCACGAGAGGAAGATTGCCGTGTTGTCCCAGTCCGGCCCGGACATGATGGCGTTCACGAGCCCGGTCACGTAGGCCTGGCCCGTGCTCACGAGGGCCGGCGGGTGCTCGCTCACGGCGCTCGTGGGGTCGATCCAGCTCACGGCCGGGAGGGTGCCGTCCTTGGCGGCGGCGTAGAAGTTCGTGAGCGCCTGGATGTTGCCGAGCTGCCCGTCCTCCTTGACGGTGTCGAAGTAGGGGAGCGGGTTCCAGATGCCGGGCGTCTTCGCGTTCTGCGCGACGGGCGCGCACGAGGCGGCGGAATCGTCCCGGCAGTCCGGCTCGGTGCCGTTGAACACGTAGTAGCCCCACGAGACGCCCTGGTTGTGGAGGAGATACGTGAGATCCGTCCACGCATAGTCCGGCGCTGGTGCGGGCTTGCCGGTGCGGCGCCCGAAGTCGGGCGGGAGCGCCGGCCCCTGGAGGGCGTTGACGCATGACTGCGGATCGCCCGCCGCGCTGCATTTCGCCGACCACTCCGACACCATGTACAGGTGCTCGGGGAGGCTCCACGACGCGTTCGGCTCGAACATGTGGTCCTGGAGCGTGTAGTCCTTCGCATAGGCCCAGTAGTTCGGGATGTCCCGCGCGTCGTGATAGCCCATGACGTCCGTGGCCGCGGCACCCGAGCACGCCGGATCGTTCGCGGCACAGTTCGACGCCGCGTGCTCGGCCTGCGCGATGAAGCCGTCCATCTTCCCGCCGTCGACATCCGCCGTCGCGTTGGTCTCGCTGTGCGGGCCGCCCGAGTTCTTGTCCGCGGGGTCGTAGTAGGGCTTGACGCACGTGCCGCGCGCGGGATCCGGCACGCAAACAGTCGGCACACCGTTGTGCATGGGGATGCCGTCGGCGCCGGGGAACGTGCCGAAGTAGCTGTCGAACGAGCGGTTCTCCTGCATGATCACCACGATGTGCTTGATCTTCGTGAGACCCGGGTTGGCCGGCGCGCTCACGGCCAGGCGGCTCGAGATCACGAAGACGCCGCCCATCGCGGCGAGAAGAAGGACGACGGCGGCCGCGGACACCGCGGTCAGGATCCGGTGGGCGCGAACCCAGCTCCGCAGCCGGCCGAGCGGGCGCGTATCACCGCGCTCCGCCGGCTGTCGCCGCGGGCTCTGGGGTGCTTGTTCGACCACTGTGCGCTCCTCAGGTCACCTGAGCCTCACAGGGAACAGATGCACCGGATGGACACAACTTACGCCTTCGCCCAGCGGGGCGGGAGGGACCTGAGGCCCGCCCCGCGGGGCTCAGTTGGCCGACGCGAGCCAGAGGTCGGGGCCGAAGACCTCGTAGTGGATGCGCTGCGCCGGGATGCCGAGGGCCAGGGCCTCGGAGCGGATCTTCTGCATGAACGGGAGCGGCCCACACAGGTAGACGCTCGCGCTTCGCGGCACGTCGACGTCGGCGAGGCTCATGAAGCCCGCACGCGCCGCCGCGCCGGCGACCGGCGCCTCGGCGGGCTGTTCGAGCCAGAGGTGGAGTTCGGCGTCGTCGATCTTTTCGATGTCGCCCAGCATCTGGCCCCCGAGCGCCCACGCGTCGAAGCTCCGCTCGGCGTGCAGCACGAGGACCTCGCGCGCGGAGCCGGCGCTCGCGAGCGAACGCAGGATCGACGCGCTCGGCGTGCAGCCGATTCCCGCCGACGCGAGCACGAGGGGGCCCTCGCCGTCGTCGAGCGTGACGTCGCCGTACGGGTTGGAGAGCTCGACGACGTCGCCCACCCGGATCGTGGCGTGCAGGACAGGCGAGACCTCGCCGCCGTCGTTGTACTTCGTGGTGAAGGTGCGACGCTCGGTCGACTCGGCGTCTGCGGACAGCGAGTACTGGCGCGCCTGCAGGAGCCCGTCCTCGACGGGGATCCGCACGCTCACGAACTGCCCCGGCCGCCCCGGCGTGACCGGGGTCGCGTCCGCGGGCTCGAGCACGAACGTGACGACACTGGGGGTGGCGGCGCGCTTCTCGACGACCCGCCACGGCGCCCACATGACGTTGTTGGCCTGCCGGGCGTAGAGGCCCTTCTCGATCCTGATGAGTGCGTTCGCCATGAGCCAGTAGACCTCGGTCCACGCGGCCGCGACCTCCGCCGTGACGGCGTCGCCGAGATCCTCCGCGATGGCCTCGAAGAGGTACCGGTACACGATCGGGTACTGGTCTTCGGTGATGCCGAGCGAGGCGTGCTTGTGGGCGATCCGGCTCAGCACGGCCTCGGGCAGCGTGTCCGGGTTGGTCACGAGGTGGCTCGCGAATGCCGCGATCGCGCCCGCGAGGGCCTTGCGCTGCTCGCCGTTCGCCTGGTTCGCGCGGCTGAACACGCCGTCCAGGAGCTCCGGGTGGGCCGCGAACATCTTGCGGTAGAAGAGCGGAGTGATCTCGCCGATGCGGCTCCCGACGAGCGGGAGGGTGGCTTCGATGACGGGGCGGGCGCTGTCCGAGAGCATGGAGACTCCTGAGGTTGGAGGGTAATCCAGCATCCTCAATGCTGGATTAACTCCAAGTTTTCTACGCCCTGTAGAAAAAGGCAAACTGGGGTCAGGCCGTACCGGCGAACGGCCGGACGCCGAGCTGGACGAGCACCGGCCCCATCTGGCGCGAATGCGGGAGCGAGCTCACGAGGACGTCATCGAGGGCCCGGTAGAACGCCTCGCGCGCATGGCGTAGCGCCGAGCGGAGGTTGCACTGGAACATGAGCGGGCAGTCGCCGCCGGGAGATTCGCACTCAGTGAGGTCCGTCCGCGTGTCGAGGGCCCTCAGCACGCTCCCGACCGTGGCCCTGCGCCCAAGATCGCTCAGCTGCACGCCGCCGGCGCGTCCCCGCGTGGACTCGACGAGGCCGAGCTCGCGGAGCCGGAGCACGGCCTTGCTCACGTGGTTGTAGGGCGTTCCGACGCCCTCGGCGATAGCTCGCGTGGCGAGCGGCTGCGTGCCGTCCGCCGCACTGAGCAGCATGAGTGCCCGCAGGCTCACATCCTCGAAGGCCGTCATGCGCATGGCGTGAAGTCTACCCCCGGAATGCAAACATTTGTTCAGATAACTCGGATGTCGCGCAGAAGGCGGACGATCAGGCGGACGCCGGGGCTCGCCGACATCGTGCGCCGATACGCGGCGGACACGAGGCGTGTGGGGGGTTCGCCCGCGAGGGGGCGCGCCACGACGCCCTCGGGGAGGGGCGGCCTGCCGAGCCTGGGCACCAAGGCGAGGGCGGCGCCGTCGTGCGCGAGGGCGACGTGCGTCGCAAAGTCCGGATCCGTGAAGCCGATGCGCGGCACCGTGCCCTCGGCCGTGAAGAGGCGCATGAGCGCCTCGTGGCAGATCGCGCCCTTCGGGGTCGCGCACCACGTCTCGTCGAGGAGGTCGCGGCGGTCGAGGACCGGGTGGGCCGCGAGCGGGTGTGCGGCGGGCAGGATCACGTCCGCGACGTCTTCGCACAGCGGCTCGAGGGTGACGTGCGCGGGCACCTCGAGCGGCACGGAGTTCCAGTTGTGCACGACGGCGAGCTCCGCGTCCCCGTGCGCGACGAGCTCCACGGCCTCGACCGGGTCGACGCTCGAGACCTCGAGCCGCATGCCCGGGGCCTCCTCGGCGAGCCGGCGGGCCACGCGGCCGAAGAACGCGCGCGTCGCGGTCGAGAAGGACGCGACGGCGAAGGTCCCTTGGGGTGCGTCCTCCGCCGCGAGCATCGATTCGACGCGCTCGATGTCCGCGAGCAGGCGCACCCCGTGCTCGACGAGCGCCCTGCCGCGCTCGGTGAGCAGCACGCCGCGGCCCTGCCGCTCAAGGAGCGCGGCGCGCGACTGGCGCTCGAGCTTCTTGATCTGCTGGGAGACCGCGGACGGGCTGAAGCCCAGCGCGTCCGCCGCGGCCACGACCGAGCCGTGCCGCTCGACGGCCGCGAGCGAGCGGAGGGCCTGAAGGTCGATCATGAAGCAATCGTAGATGGTCATGAGCACAAATCAACGCTGGTGCTGAAAGGTTCCGCCCGGGACGATGGAGGGGTGAAACCGAAGCATGCCGCCCTCGCAGTCCTCGTCGCCGTCATTTGGGGCGTGAACTTCGTAGCCATCGAACTCGGCCTGCGCGACGTGCCGCCGCTCGTCTTCGTGGCGCTGCGCTTCGCGCTCGTGGCCGTGCCGGCCGTGTTCTTCGTGCCGAAGCCCGCCGTCTCGTGGCGCGTCATCGCGGGCGTGGGGATCTTCATGAGCGCGGGGCAGTTCGGGCTCGTGTACCTCGCGATGCACTGGGGGATGCCGGCGGGGCTCGCACCGCTCGTGCTGCAGAGCCAGATGTTCTTCACAATCCTCATCGCGGCGGCCGTCCTCAAAGAACGGCCGACGGCGGCCCAGCTTGCCGGGGTGGGCGCGGGGGCGGTCGGCCTGGTGCTCGTCGCGGTGGGCCGCGGGGCCGTTGCGCCGCTCGGGCCGCTCCTGCTCGTGGTGCTCGCGGGGCTCTCGTGGGGCATCGGGAACACGATCTCGCGCTCCGCGAAGGGCGTCTCGGGCCTCGGCCTCGTGGTGTGGTCCGCCGCGGTGGTCCCCGTGCCGATGCTCGCGCTTGCCGCGGCCGTCGAGGGCCCCGCCACGGTGCTCGACGCGTTCGCCCACCTGTCGCTGCCCGCGTGGCTCAGCGGGCTGTTCACCGTGGTGCTCGCCTCGCTCGTGGGCTACTCGGCGTGGAACTCGCTCCTCGGGAAGTACCCCGCCGCCGCCGTGGTGCCGTACACGCTGCTCGTCCCGCCGGTGGGGCTCGCCGCCGCGTGGCTCGCGTTCGGCGAGGTGCCGCAGCCGCTCGAGGCCCTCGGAGGGCTCGTGCTGCTCGCGGGCGTCGGGACGACTCTGGTCCGTCGCCGCCCCCGCCCGAGTGCGGCCGCGGCCGGGGTCCCCGTCCGTTCAGGGGTCAGTCGGTGAAGACCTGCGCGTCGTGCCCGTCCGGCTCGACCGCCGAGTACACGTAGCCGCCCGCCGTCATCTCATAGGGGAGGATCGCGGCGATGAGGCCGCCGTCGCGATGCTCGGCGGCCGCGTGGATCCCGTCGGACCCGTGCTCGGGCAGCGTCACGTCGCTCGCGAACGCGATCGCGCGGCAGCCCTCACGCCCCTGCCGCAGGAGTTCGATGACGTCGGCGAGCATCGCCTCGGCGTCGAGCTCGCCGTCGAGCTCGTCGCCGCCGCCCTCTGTCCCGCCCTCAGGCTCGGGCGGGGTGACGAGCACGAGCCGCAGCTCGCCGTCGTCCGCGAGGGTGACGCCGAACGGCAGGAAGCCGCCGTTCTTCTCGAGCTGCTCCTGCGCCATGGCAAGCGCCGTGCCCAGGACGTCGTGCAGCTCGCGCAGCGTGGTGTCTTCGGATGCGCCGGAGCCCGCGCCCTCGGTCGGGGTCGGGGAGCTCATGCGCGCACGATCGCGAGGACGCCGTCGCGGATCGACTCGAGGGTCTCGCGGTCCTTCGCCTCGCCGTTGAAGCGGAGGTGAGGCTGCGGCGCCTGGCCGGAGGGTGTGGTCACGTTGATCGTCACGCGCCTGAGTTTACTCAGCAGCGCCTCTCGATGAAGCTCCCGTGGGTGGAGCATGTACGCGCGACTTCGCCTGCGCGAGACTGAATTGATGAAGATCTTCGAGTGGTGGCCTCGGGTCCAACCAGAAACACGCGACTGGCTCACTGAGCACAACGGCGAGCCGCTGCCGCCTCACGTGAGCGCCGACATACTGGCGGTGACCGGGGGCACGACCGATTCCGAGTGGTGGGCTGGCGAATCAGCTGAGGGTCCCCAGCTTTCCGACGAAGCCGTGGATTGGATCGAGGCTGTCGCCAACGATGAGGAGCCTACCCCCAGTTGATACAGCACCTCGTCCGGTGAGGGATCCCTCACCGGACGGCCGCACACGGTCGTCAGAGGTTGGTCTGGGCTTCGAGGGAGTCCGTGTAGCGGCCTCCGCCGATGAGGTCCTGGAGGTCCTTGTCGTACGGGTCCCGGCCCGCCTCGGCGCGCAGGATCGCAACGATCGAGTCGGCCGTGGCGTCCCAGTCGGGGTAGAAGCGCTCGGCGCTGCTGCGGTCAAGGAACACGTGCCGAGCCAGGTTGGGTGGCCGCTCCGGGGAGGAGTACACCTCGGCGTGGAGGGCTCTTCCGAGCATGTTCGCGGCGATGATGTCCATCCGGCCGTTGCGGACCAGTGCCGGCCCTCCGGTGAGTCCGTCCAGGCTCAGCTGCAGGCTGGGCCTGACGATCGTGCCGGGCCTAGACCGGCGGCGGCGCTGTGTCGGAGACTCGTTCGCCGCGCGGGCCAGGTCGAACAGGTGCTCGCGCTCGGCCTCGTCCAGCTGGAGGGCGGACGCGATCGCGTGGAGGACGCCGTCGGAGGCACCGGCGAGGTTCCCGCGCTCCAGGCGCGTGTAGTACTCCACGCTGACCCCGGCCAGCAGGGCCACCTCGGTGCGCCGCAGGCCAAGCACGCGCCGGTTCGCCCCGGCGGCCATGCCGACCTGGTCGGGGCGGACGTTCGCCCGGCGCGTCGTGAGGAACTCGCGGACTTCGTCCCGGTTCTTCGTGGTCATGCGATCAACAGTACGAGCGGAGCTGTGCCTGTGGGGGTCCCTGTCAGTACCCCGCACAGCAGGGCCCCCCACTCACTCCCACACAGGGCTTGAATAGAGACGAGGGCACGCTCGGCTGTTCGGCCGGGGACCTGTCCAAACGCCCCCCATGCCGCTCGTCCAGCAACTCTCGCGAAAGGAATCACCGTGCCGGAACCCGACACCACGATGATCCCGCCGGCCGCCCCCGCCATCACGGAAGAGCAGCCGCAGGCGCGGACCACACTCCTGCTGTGCTCGCTCGGGTTCTTCCTGATCACCCTGGACATCCTGATCGTCAACGTCTCCCTCACCCGCATCAGGAACGAGCTCGGCGGGGGCACCTCCGGGCAGCAGTGGGTTATCGACGGTTACACCCTCGCGTTCGCCTCGCTGCTGCTGTTCGCCGGGAACCTCTCCGACCGGATCGGCGCGAAACGGGCCTTCGGGTCGGGGATCGCGCTCTTCCTCCTGGCCTCGATCGCCTGCGCGGCCGCACCGACGCTGGGGATCCTCATCGCCTCCCGCGCCGTCCAGGGCGCCGCCGCGGCGATCATGCTCCCCGCATCGATGGCGCTGATCCGCGAGGCGTTCCCCGACGCGAGGCGCCGCACCCACGCCCTCGGGATCTGGGCCGTCGGCGGCGCTGTCGCCGGCGCCGTGGGACCGCTGCTCGGCGGGCTGCTCACCACCTGGGACTGGCGCCTGGTCTTCGCGATCAACCTTCCCGTGTGCATCGCGATGCTCGCATTGCTGACCAAGGTCGCCAGATCCCCCATGCGGCCAACGCCGTTCGACTGGGCCGGGCAGATCGCATCGGTCATCGCCCTCACCGCACTGATCTACGGGCTCATCACCGGAGGAGCACACGGGTTCGGCCCCGAGCCAGTCATCGCCCTCGCCATCGGGGCCGCGGGCATCGCGGCCTTCCTCCTGATCCAGGCCCGCGGCCGGCACCCCATGATGCCGCTCGAGCTGTTCTCCTCCGTCGGGATCCGGATCTCCCTCGCGGCCGGGTTCGCGTTCATGGTCGGGAACTTCGGCAGCGTCTTCACCGTCAGCCTCTTCCTCCAGCAGCACCTCGGCCTGACCCCGCTCCTTGCCGGGCTGGTGTTCCTGCCGGCGGCAGCCTTCAGCATCACCGGGAACATCGTCAGCGGCAGGTTCGCGAACCGGTTCGGCCCCCGCATGCCGATCGTCCTCGGGCTCACGACGATGGCGGCAGGGCTCGGCGCGATGCTGCTCACGGCCCCGCTGGGCTCGCCCCCACTCGTGGGAGCCTTCCTGATCCTCACGGGCCTGGGCGGATCAACTGCCATGCCCCCGGTCACGTCGGTCATCCTCGCGAGCGTCCCCAGCGAACGGGCCGGCACGGCCAGCGCGGTATTCAACACGTTCCGCCAAGTCGGCGGCGCCGTGGCCATCGCCGTCTTCGGCAGCCTCGTCGCCTCACCCGCCGGCTTCGTCCCCGGAATGCAGGCCAGCTTCGCCATCGCGGCATCCGTCCTCGGGCTCGCGGCCCTCGCCGCCATGTTCATCCACACCCCCGACAAGCACGCACACCGCTAGGCACAGGCGTGATGACTCCTTGGGGAGTGGCGTGCTGACGGTCCGCAAGAGGATCCATTGCCGGGCGTCCGACTCTTGAAGGGCTCTACTCTGGATCTGAGCACGAAGGCGAGGTGGCCATGGTCCAGGGTGAGCCGTTTTTCGGGCTCGACGTCGCCTCGACGTCTGTGCTCTTCCTCGCGATCCTCACCGTGCACGTCGCCGCTGCGTTTGTGGCGATCGTCTTCGGAGTAGTGGCGATGGTGGCCCATAAGGGGCCGGGGCGTCACAGCCGCGCCGGCCGCTGGTATCTGATCGGGATCCTGGCGGTCTTCGCAACGGCGTGCGCCCTCGCAGTCTTCCGTTGGCCGGAAGATCTGCCCCTGGTTGTCATCGGCGGAATCGGCGCAGCATCAGCTGTCTACGGCTTCGCGTTCCGACGCCTGCACCGACCGGGAGACATTCCGCATATCCTCGCGATGGGCATCTCCTATATCGCCATGCTGACTGCGTTCTACGTAGACAACGGCCCTCAGCTACCGGTATGGAACCTCCTTCCACCTCTGGCCTTCTGGGTCATCCCGGCGATCGTCGGGGCTCCGATCATCGGCCGGGCCATCTGGAAGCGCAGACATCCTCATCACCGGCGGCCCCTGCCCGAGGACCGCGTTCAACCGGAGCGCCCGTAATCGGATCCCTCAGCGGGACGGTCGGTATGTGAGCCGCCCGTTCGACGTCAGGCTCGCGATCTGGCTCGCCGTTTCCTCGGGGCCAGCTGTAGGTGGGATGAAACGATGGCGGTCCTCGACGCTCGATTGGTCGAAATCGCGCCACATGTGCTCTGCGGCGTCGAGGTCGGTAAAACCGTGGTTCGTACGCGTCTTCACCCGATTGAGGCAGACACCGAGCGGTGGCAGAAGGATCACATAATGCAATTCCTCAAGCCCCGTGTGCTCGAGGAATGTCTTGATGAACCACGGACCGATAACGCCGTCATAGACGACATCGCAATGTCTGGCCAACCGTCCGGCGCTCTGAGCGGCGGCTTCAATGGCAGCCGTGTTCTGAGCGTGCGCCTCAGGCAGCCAAGGTGGGATGAAACCCTGTCGAAGGAAGGCGAAGAAGCGATCGCCTTGCACGAGGGCGCTCGTTTCGAAACGGTCAGCCAACAGGGCCGCCACGGTTGATTTGCCCGACCCGGGCGGGCCGGTGACGACGATGATCCCGTTCACAGCGTCATCATTCCATGGTCCTTCGCCTCACCGCCCAAGGACCGTCCGGTGAAGGATCCCAGAGCACTCGCGTGGTGCAGTGTCTGACTACCATTCACCATGGGCAGCAGAAACTTCCTCATTGAAGGTGGTTCCGGAACCGGGAAGACCTCTGTGTGCGGGGAGTTGGCAAGGCGCGGTTACCACGTCGTTCACGGCGATCGCGAACTCGCGTACCAGGGTGATCCGGAGACCGGGGCACCGATGGAAGACGTCACTGGTCTTGCCGTTCACGATCACCACCTTTGGCGGATCGACAAAGTTAAGGCCATCGTCGCAGATCAGCGCGAGGCGGTGACGTTCTTCTGTGGGGGATCGCGAAACTTCGCGAAGTTCAGTGACCTGTTCAACGGCGTCTTCGTGCTCGAGATCGACCTCGAAACCTTGGCTCGCCGGCTCGACGACCGGCAGGAGGACGAGTGGGGAGGACAGGGCCGGCAAGCGGAACGGGACCTCATACTCCGCTTGCATCGCACGAAGGCGAACATTCCGCGAGGCGGCATCGCCATCGACGCCACCGCTCCGCTCGCGCACGTTGTCGACGAGATCCTGACCTTGAGTGGAGCGGCAGGAGACTCCGCCCGTTAGCCAGCCGTCCAGCGGCCGCCTGAAGCGGACCGTCATCCACCGATCACGGTCTGCCCATCACGGGCGGGAGCGCTCGGCATCGACGAGGGCTTTGAAATCGTCCCCCAGCGTCCGTGCGTACTGTTGGGTTGGGTGGACGAAGTCGCGCTTGATCGGCGTGCCGCCGCTGAATGCGGGGCAGTAGCCCTCGTAGCAGAACCAGTGGAGCGTATCGAGGAACCTGGCCCCGGTGGTCTTGTTCTCGGCGTCGCGGATCGCATTCCATAGGGGCGGAACTTTGCTGACGCAGTCCGCCGGCTTCGATGTCTTCGACGCGCACTCGGTCAGCTGTTTGCCCTCCGGCGGAGGAGAGACGAAGTAGATTTTCGCCCCGCTCGGGGCGAGTTTCTTCAAAAGTGAGTCATCCGCCGCCTTCCACTCTGCGGCCGCCTGGTCCCCCGTGGCCCCCGAGGCCAGCTTGTTTGAGGCTGCCCAGGCGTAGTTCTGGATGACGAACACGCTCTCGGGCTTGATCCGGTTGATGTAGTCGGTGGATGCGGTCCGGAGGTTGAGGCAGTTCTTCTTGTAGTTGTCATCCTGGAAGACCACGTCGAGGTCTGTGACGGCGCAGGCGGTGGCGGTGACGCCCCTGATGTGATGGTCGGACTCGAACGCCGCACGGAGGGTGGGCATGAAGGTGATGCCGAGGGAGTCGCCCAAGACCACAATGTTCGGTTTCGCGGGGTCACCGAATGAGCACGATTTCGGGTCGTCGATCTTCGTCAGCCCGCATCCCATCTCGGCTTCGGCAGGTTGCCCCTTGTCCATGACGGTGTCGATGCCCGGGTTGAGCTTGGGCCACGTCGACGTCCTCAGGGCAGCGTAGAGGGCGCCTTGAATCTTTCCCTTGGTCGTGTCGGAGGACGCTGGCGCGCCGGCCGTTCCTGTCGATGTCGGGGTAGGGATCGCCAGTGCTCCGCGGGCGGCCTCGGCCCGGTTGGTGCCCTCGACGATAACGGTGGAGCTCGTGCCGGCGACGACGGCGCTGACGAGGACGGCGGCGGAGATGTACTTGACCTGCCGCTCGTTGAGCTCCCACCAGTAGGACCATGCCCCACGCCGCTCCCACCGGGAGTGGTATTTCATGAGCCAGGGGGAGGACATGATCGGTTTCTCGAAGGCATGGTACGCGGCCGAAGACAGGGCAAGCGTCACAGCCAGCGCAATGAGGTTGGAGACTAGTCCGCCGTCCGGGACCAGGGCCCGGCCAAGGATGATGATCGGAAAGTGCCAGAGGTACAGGCTGTAGGAAACGTCGCCCAAGTAGACGCTGACGGGGTTCGTGAGAAGGACGTTTCCGGGTGCCGGGGCACCCGTGCTGGCAGCGATGGTGAGCGCGGCCGCGAGCACGGGCAGCAGCGCCCAGGGGGCGGGGAACGTCGACGCTGGGCTGATGGCGAATACGGACGCCCCCATTCCAGCAATGCCTGCCCAGGCCATCACTGACCTCACCCGAGTCGGAATCTTCCCGAGCTTCGGTGCGGCGATCGCGAGCAGCGCTCCGGCACCGAGCTCCCAGGCCCGGGAGAACGAGGAGAAGTAGGCCACGGTCGGGCTCGCCTGCGACTCGACGAACGCCCAGGCCAGGGAGGCGAGGCTGACGAGACCGATGGTCACCGCGGCGGGCACGCGGCCTCCAGAGCGTGTGCCCCGTCTGGTTATGAGGACGAGTACTCCGAGCATGAGCCACGGCCACACGAAGTAGAACTGCTCCTCGACGCTGAGGGACCAGTAGTGCTGGAGGGGTGACGGCGCTCCGCCCTGTGCAAAGTAGTCCGTGCCGGTCGACGCGAAGCGCCAGTTTGCCGCGAACAGCGTGGCCCACAGCCCGTCCCAGAGAACCGTGCGAGCCTTGCCCTCGGAGACGATGAACCACGTGGCGGCGAGCGTCACGGCTGTTACGAGGAGTGCGGCCGGGAGTATGCGCCGGGCTCGCCGGCGGTAGAAGTCGACGAAGGAGATGTGCCCCGTCTTCTCCCATTCCCGCATGAGCAGGCCGGTGATGAGGAAGCCAGAGATGACGAAGAAGATGTCAACCCCAACGAAACCGCCGGACGACCAGTGGAGAAGATGGTCAAGGACGACGACGAGGACAGCGATCGCGCGCAAGCCCTGTATGTCGGCCCGACGTGGCTTCCTTGCAGGCATGAGTGAGTTCCCCCGGGTGGCGTGAGCCGGCCTCCGAGAGGCCAGCGTGCCCAGAGTAACCGGGCGTCATCGTCACCTAGGGGAACGGTTGGCACCGTCTCAGTGGTGCGTCCGGGGGCCCGGGCGGGCGCATCCACTGGGTGCGCCCACTTCACCTAGCGGGATGCGCCGGAGCCGGCGCCCCAGGTCGGGGTCGGGGTCGGGGAGCTCATGCGCGCACGATCGCGAGGACGCTGTCGCGGATCGTCTCGAGGGTCTCGAGGTCCTTGGCCTCGCCGTTGAAGCGCAGGTACGGCTCGGTGTTCGACGGGCGGAGGTTGAACCACCACGAACCGTCGGCGGCGGAGAACGTGGTGCCGTCGAGCTCGTCGATCGCGACGTCCGGGCCCTCGTAGGCCTCGCGCACGCGGGCCACGGCCCCAGCCTTGTCCTCGATCTCGGAGTTGATCTCGCCCGAGGAGACGTAGGGCTCGTATTCGGCGCCGAGCTCGGAGAGCGGCCGGTCCTGGCCGCCGAGGGCGGCGAGGACGTGCATGGCCGCGAGCATGCCCGTGTCCGCGTTCCAGAAGTCGCGGAAGTAGTAGTGGGCCGAGTGCTCGCCCCCGAACACGGCGCCCTCTTCCGCCATGACGGCCTTGATGAACGAGTGGCCCACCCGCGTGCGGACCGGGCGCCCGCCGTCGTGCTGGACAAGCTCGGGAACCGCGCGGGACGTGATGAGGTTGTGGATGATGATCGGCGCGGCCTCGCCGGCCGCCTTCGCGCGGGCGATCTCGCGCCGCGCCACGAGGCCCGTGATGGCAGAGGGGGAGACCGGCTCGCCGTTCTCGTCGATGACGAAGCAGCGGTCAGCGTCGCCGTCGAACGCGAGGCCCAGGTCCGCGCCGTGCTCGACGACCGCCCTCTGGAGGTCGCGCAGGTTCTCCGGCTCGAGCGGGTTCGCGGGGTGGTTCGGGAAGGTGCCGTCGAGCTCGAAGTAGAGCGGAACGATCTCGAGGGGCAGCGCGGGGAGGATCGTGTCGCCGAGCACCGCGGGCGTCGTGAGGCCCGCCATGCCGTTGCCCGCGTCGACCACGACCTTGAGCGGACGGATGCCGGAGAGGTCCACGAGCTTGCGCAGGTGCGCGGCGTAGTCCGCGAGGACGTCCCGCTGCGCGACGGTGCCCTGGCGTTCGACGGCGACGACCTCGCCTGCCGCGAGGTAGGCCTCCGCGGCGGCCTGGATCTCCTGGAGGCCGGTCTCGGACGAGACCGGCAGCGCGCCCGCCTTCGCGAGCTTGATCCCGTTGTACTGGGCCGGATTGTGGCTCGCGGTGAAGGTCGCGCCCGCGGCACCGAGGGCGCCGCACGCGTAGTAGAGCTCGTCGGTCGAGATGAGGCCGATCGTCTCGACGAGCCCGCCGCGGGCGGCCGCTCCGCGCGCAAAAGCGTCGATGAACTCCGGCGACGAGGGCCGCATGTCGCCGCCCACGAGGACCGGCTGCTCGGCGAGGCCCAGGACGTCGACGAAGGCCGCGCCTACGGCCTCGACGATCCGCGCGTCGATCGTTTCGCCCACGATCCCGCGCACGTCGTACGCCTTGAAGGACGCGGAGAGGTCGGTTTGCGGCGCCTGGCCGGGAGTGCTCACGTTGCTCGTCACCTGTCAGATTGTAGTGCCGGATTTTACGCTTCCGTGGTGAAGGGGTTCCCCGCGCGGCTAACGGCCCCTAGGTTGGCGGCATGGACTGGACTCTAGAAGTTGTCATCGTGCCCGTTTCCGATATCGACCGCGCCGTCGAGTTCTACCGCGACAAGGTCGGCTTCACGCTCGACCACGACACCACGAACGAACACATGCACGTGGTCCAGCTGACGCCGCAAGGCTCCGGATGCTCGATCGTGATCGGCGACCTGCCGGCCCAGCGCGAGATGGCGCCCGGTTCGCTCAAGGGGCTCCAGCTCGTGGTCGCCGACGCGGAGGCCGCTCGGGCCGAGCTAGTGGGCCGCGGCGTCGACTGCTCGGAGCTCATGGTGTTCTCTCCCGACGACGGCGGCACGTTCTTCGGCTTCGCCGACCCCGACGGCAATTCCTGGGCGGTCCAGCAGATCAAGGCCCGGGCCGAGAAGCCCCTCATCCCGGTCGAGCACCGCGGCCGCTTCGGCGCGTAGCCGCGGCGACCACGAACGACGGCGGGGTCCCCACACGCGTGGGGACCCCGCCGTCGTTCGTTGCTTGCGGAAGCCGGGTTCAGTAGGCCTTGACCCGCTGCTCGACCACGAGGTGGATGAGCGCGAAGGTGTGGTCCTCGTCGATCGCGTGGAGCGCGGCCTGGATCGCGCCGGGCACGTCGGCGTCGCGCTCTACCCGCACGCCGAAGCCGCCGAACGCCTGGGCCATGAGGGCGAAGTCGGGGTTCTTGAGCTGGGTGCCGGAGACCCGGTGCGGGTACTGGCGCTCCTGGTGCGAGCGGATGGTGCCGTATTCCTGGTTGTCCATGACGACGACGAGCGGGGTCGCGCCGTACTGCGCCGCGGTCGCGAGCTCCTGGCCGTTCATGAGGAACTCGCCGTCGCCCGCGATCGTCACGACGCGGCGACCCGGATAGGCCAGCGAGGCCGCGATCGCGGAGGGCACCGAGTAGCCCATCGAGCCGTTGCGCGCGCTGATCATGGACGCGTAGCGCTGCGTCGGGAAGTAGCGGTGCGCCCAGTTGGTGTGCTCGCCCGCGCCGAGCGTCACGATCGCGTCCTCGGGCAGCGTCGGGACGAGGTTGGCCATGAGCGTGTCCATGCGGGCCGGGCCGTCCGCGGGGCTCGCCGGCGGGAGGGCGGCGAACTTCTCCTGCTCGCCGCGCATGCGCTCGGTCCAGGCCGTCCACTCCTCGCGGACGGGGAGGTCCATGCGGATCAGGTCACGCACGAACACGTCCGGCTTGGCCACGATCTGGTACGAGACGGGGCCGGAGCGCCCGCGCAGGGACGAATCGATGGTGACGAGGAAGTTCTTCTTCGCCCAGTCCTGACGGACCAGGAAGCCGTCCGTGATGACGTCGCCGGGGACCGTGCCGACGAACACAAGCAGGTCGGTCTCCTCGAGCAGGTTGTACGTCGGCTTGGGACGGCCGTAGCCGATCGGCCCCACGTAGGAGGGCGAGCTGAACGGGATCGTCCCCTCGCAGCGCCACTCGGCGGCGGCCGGGATGTGGTGCTCCTCGAGCCACCCGGTGAGCGCGGTGGCGCCCTCCTGCGTCCAGTCGTTGCCGCCGACCACGAAGAGCGGCTTCTCCGCCGCGAGCAGCGCGCCCTTGAGCGACTTCCAGTCGGTGACCGTCATGCCGCCCGTCGCGACGGGGATCGCGGGGTGGATCGTCGCGTCCACCTCCTGCTGGATGACGTCCTCGGGCAGGCCTACGACCACGGGCCCGGGGCGGCCGCTCATCGCGGCGAACATCGCCTCAGCCACGAGCTCGGACGCGCGCTCCGCGTGGTCGAGGACCATGACGCGCTTCGCGCCGGTGTCGAACCACGACTTGATGTCGAACTCCTGGAACGCCTCGCGGTCGCGGTGCGCGAACGGGATGAGGCCCACGAACAGGACCATCGGCGTCGAGTCCTGCCACGCCGTGTGCAGGCCCACGTGAGCGTTCGCCGCGCCCGGGCCGCGCGTGACCATCGCGATCCCGGGGACCTGGTTCATCTTCCCGTCGGCCTCGGCCATGTACGCCGCGCCACCTTCGTGGCGGCACACGACCGTTTCGATCGGCGAGCCGTGCAGCCCGTCCAGGACGTCCAGGAACGATTCGCCCGGGACCACGTACGAGCGCGTGACCCCGTGGGCCACGAGCGAGTCCACGATCACATGGCCGGCCGATTTGCGGACCGGTTGCGGCTCCGGTTCCGCGGGCAGGGTGGATTCGGACAGGGGCGGCACCGTTGCCGTCATGTGGACATCCTTCTGTGGCGCTGAGCTGGGCACTGAGATATCCCCAAGGTAACGGGCGCCCGCGTTTCCGCACAGCGAGAAGTGTCAGACGTCACGGCCATACTGGGAGGGACAGTCCGGAGTGCGAGACAAGCACTGCTTACCCGACAGTAGGGGCCATTTCATGACGTTTTCTGACACCGGTTCGCCGAGCTCCGACGCGCTGCGCGGGGAGGCGCTCACAGTCCTCCGGCGCCTCGTGGGGCGCGACGACGCGGCGTTCCACCCCGGGCAGTACGAGGCGATCGAAGCGCTCGTGGCGCACCGCCGTCGGACGCTCGTGGTGCAACGCACAGGGTGGGGGAAGTCCGCTGTCTACTTCGTCGCGTCGCTGCTCCTGCGTGCGCGGGGCGCTGGGCCCACGCTCATCGTCTCGCCGCTCCTGGCCCTCATGCGGGACCAGATCGAGGCGGCCGCGCGGGCGGGCGTGCGCGCCGTCGCGATCAATTCGGCCAATCGCCTCGAATGGGACGAGGTGCACGCGGCGCTCGCCGAGGACACTGCGGACGTCGTGCTCATCTCGCCCGAGCGCCTCACGAATCCCTCGTTCCGCGAGGAGCATCTGCCCGAGCTCCTCGCGCGGACGGGCCTGCTCGTGGTCGACGAGGCGCACTGCATCTCCGACTGGGGCCACGACTTCCGCCCCGACTACCGGCGCATCGCCGCGCTCATCGACGAGCTGCCGCCGTCCGTGCCCGTGCTTGCGACGACGGCGACGGCCAACGCGCGCGTCGTGGCCGACGTCGAGGAGCAGCTCGGCGACGGCGTGCTCACCCTCCGCGGTCCGCTGGGGCGTGATTCCCTGCGGCTCGGTGTGCTCCGCCTGCCGGACTCGCGGCACCGGCTCGCGTGGCTGCTCGCGCATCTCGGCGACCTGCCCGGCAGCGGCATCATCTACACGCTCACGGTCTCTGCGGCCGAGGACACGGCGCGGCTCCTCGCCGACGCCGGGCACCGCGTGCTCGCGTACACCGGGAAGACCGATACGGCCGAGCGCGAAGAGGCGGAGCAACTCCTCAAGGGCAACGAGGTCAAGGCGCTCGTCGCGACCTCGGCGCTCGGCATGGGCTTCGACAAGCCTGATCTCGGGTTCGTGGTGCACCTCGGCGCGCCGTCCTCGCCCGTCGCGTACTACCAGCAGGTGGGCCGCGCGGGCCGCGGGGCCGCGCACGCCGACGTTCTTCTGTTGCCGGGGCCGGAGGATCGGGACATCTGGCGGTACTTCGCGACCGCCTCGATGCCCGATCAGGGCAAGGCGCAGTCCGTGATCGACGTGCTTGCGGAAGCCGGGCGGGCACTCTCGACCGTGGCGCTCGAGGCGCAGGTCGAGCTGCGGCGCACCCAGCTCGACCTGCTGCTCAAGGTCCTCGCCGTGGACGGCGCGGTCGAGCGGGTGGGCGGCGGGTGGCGCGCCACCGGGGCGCCGTGGACGTACGACGCCGAGCGGTACCAACGCATTGCGGCCGCCCGGAGCGCGGAGCAGGCAGCGATGGTCGAGTACGAGGAGACCGGCGGCTGCCGCATGGAGTTCGTCACGGCGCAGCTCGACGACGAGACCGCCGCTCCCTGCGGGCGGTGCGACAACTGCGCGGGGACGTGGTTCCCGGCGGAGGTGGACCCTGGGCTGCTCGAACGCGCGGGGGAGCAGCTGCGCCACGCCGGCGTGCCGATCGAGCCGCGGGCCCAGTGGCCGAGCGGCATGGACCGCCTTGGCGTTCCCGCGAAGGGGCGCATCCCCGCCGAGGAGCAGCTCGCCGAGGGGCGCGTGCTCGCGCGCCTCACGGACCTGGGGTACGGCGGAGCTCTCCGGGAGCTCTTTGCCGCGTCCACGCCCGACGGCGAGGTCCCGCCCGGTCTGCGCCCCGCCGTCCTCCAGTTGCTCGCCGCGTGGGCGCGCGGGGATTCGGCCGCCGGGCCGTGGAGCGGGGCAGGCCGGCCCGCCGGGGTCGTCGCGATGCCGTCCGCGACGCGGCCGCGGCTCGTCGATTCGCTCGCGCGCGGGATCGCGTCCGCGGGGCAGCTCCCGTTCCTCGGGACGCTCGCGCGGACAGACGCGGCGAGGGCCGGCCAGGCGGGCGGGAACAGTGCGTTCCGGCTCGCCGGGGTGTGGTCCGCGTTCGACGTCGACGCCGACCTCCGTGCGTCCCTCGCCACGGCCGGGGGTGGGCCGGTGCTCTTGGTGGACGACCTCGTGGACAGCCGATGGTCGCTGACCGTCGCGGGGCGGATGCTGCGTCTGGCCGGCGCCGGACCGGTCCTCCCGCTCGCCCTCGCCCAGGCGGGGTAGAGGTTGCCGCCTCTCGTTGCGCCGTCAGGTCCGCGGGGTGCGCCCGTTGCGCCGTCAGGTCCGCGGGGTGCGCCCGTTGCGCCGTCAGGTCCGCGGGGTGCGAGCCGCTTTGCGTCCGTCCTGTGGTTCTGGGTAATCTTGGGGAGCTAGCAATAGCTGGAGACGTGCCAGAGTGGCCGAATGGACTTCACTGCTAATGAAGGGTCCGGGGAAACTTGGACCGGGGGTTCAAATCCCCCCGTCTCCGCTCATGTGATGAAGCGGGACATCCTTCACGGATGAGTCGCGACATCGGTAACACCCCCGGTCCTCGGACCGGGGGTGTTCTGTTTTTTCGGCTGGTAGCCCTTGGTCGGGTCGATGGTGAATTCGGCGAGGATCTCTCCGGTGCCGTGTTCGATGGCGGTGACGTCGGCATCCTGGACGAGCAGGAGGATGCGCTGGTGCTTGTGGGCGCGTCCGATGCCGAGGTGTCGGAGTCGTCCGGCGTGGCGGAGGGTGGCCTTGCCGTCGGCGTCGACGCGGTCGGTGCGGACGCGGAAGTTCCCCCTGGGCGGCTGTCGCGGGTGCGGCCTTGGGGGTCGCGGCGTAGGCCTCGGCTGGGGTGTGCCGGCCCAGGGCGCGGTGGGGTCGTTCGTGGTTGTAGATGCGGCGGAACTTGGCCAGGAGCTCGTTCAGGTCGGTCAGGGTGTGGGCCTCGGGCTGGCCTTGGAGCCATTTCTTGAGGGTCTGGTGGAAGCGCTCGATGCTCCTATGTTCGTCAAGCCGCTGTTTGGAGCGATGGTGCTTGCTGGTGCTTGAGTGCTGGACGTGGGAGGTTTCTGTAGATCTCCCGGGCGATGTAGCGCTTCAGGCAGCGGATGATCTCGCGTTTGCTGAGGCCTTCTGCCGTGCGTCGTTCGACGTAGATGCGGGTGGGCTGGTGGTGTCGCATCCGGACGATGGCGACGATGTAGAGGGCACTGTTCGCGGCCCGGTCGCCGCCGCGGCTGAGTCGGTGCCGTCCGGTCGTGCGGCCGCTGCTGGCGGGCTGCGGTGCGACGCCGCAGAGTTTGGCGAAGGCGGCTTCGCTGCGGATCCGCTCGGCGTTGTCGCCGGCGGTGACGAGGAACTGGCCGGCGATCTCGACCCCGACTCCGTGCAGTCCGACCAGATCGGGTGCGGTGGCCCGCACGAGCGCGTCAATCTGCTTGTTCAGTGTCTTGACCTCCTCGTCGAGCTGCTTCCAGCGTCGTGCCAGGTCTCGTAAGGCGGTCTTGACACCGGCCAACAGTAGGCGATCAGGGGCGGCGGCCAAGCCCAGCAGGTCATCGGACTCCGGACGCAGCCGCAGGCATCGGTTGACCAGGGTCTTCTTGCTCAGCTCGACCAGCTCATCGCGCAGCGGCGATGGCGCTCCGATCATCACGCCCCAGAGCGTGTTGAAGGTGCTGGTGCGGGCCTTCACGGCGCTGGTGCGGGTGACCCGAAGCGTCCGGATGACTTCGACGACGCCGGACTTGGCCTTCGGGGTCGCGGTCGATGTCTGTCCAAGCACTGCTCGGGCAATCTGTTCGGCGTCGAGCCTGTCCGACTTCCCGTCCATGCGACGGGCGAGCCGGTTCGGCCGGTTGACCTCGACCACTTGGATCGCCTCGGCGGTGAGGAAGCGGCTAAGCGCGGCCCCGAAGCAGCCGGTGCTTTCAACACCGATAGCGAGGACCTCGCCGTGCTCGTGCATCCAGGCCAGCAGTTGCTGATAGCCGTGGTCATTCGCCGGGAACTCGCGATGGCCGAGGAAGCGGCCGTGATCGTCGACCGCGGCCGCGTAGTGCGTGTTCTTGTGGGTGTCGACGCCGCCGATGACTCGGACGACGGTTGACTCGGGGACGGGTTGGATTGTCATGCTGGAATCCGCTCTTCCGTAGGGCTGTTCTGACGGATGGAGCGAAACCGGCCGGGCGGGCGACAAGTCTGTGACGGGGCTTCTAGTCCAAGCTCCTATCAGGTCAGTCCCGTCCGGTCGGCGTGCCCCGCGACGCTGCACCGGAGCCGGCCGACAAATCGAACGCAGGACACCGTGGTCATACCTTGGCCGGAGTCAGACCGGGACCGGCACAGCGCTGATTCCGATCTTCACAGATCTTGCCCTGGGTCTGGGGGTGGCCGGGGGACCCGTTCTTCTGGGTGATCCCGAGGGAGGCGAGGAGGGTTTCGAAGGCGTTGCGTCCGCCGCGGCCGCCGGCGAGGCGGGTGGTGTAGACCATGCCGTTGTCGGTCAGGGTGCTGGCCGGGAACCCGTACTCGTTGGCGGTGTCGAGGAAGGCCTCGACCACGATGGGGCCGGTGATTCTGGGGTGTGCGGTGAGGTGGAGCAGGGCCCGGGAGTGGTCGTCGAGGAAGTCGATGACCTCGGTGTCGGTGCCGTCGGCGAGGTGCCAGTGGGTGAAGTCTGACTGCCAGGTCTCATTCGGCTGGGCGGCGGCGAAGCGGCGCAGGGACGACTTGGGGCGCTTGCGCGGTTCTGGGGTGACGAGGCCCGCGGCGGTGATGATCCGCCGGATGGTGGAGACGGCCGGGGCCGTGCCGCTGTCCTTCTCCAGATGCCATCGGATCGTGGCCGGGCCGGCGTCCAGGCCTGCAGCGGCGAGCTCGGCCCGCAGGGCCAGGACCCGGTCTCGTATGTCCTCGCTCGTGGCCTGAGGGCTGGTGCGGGGTCGGCGTGAGCGTGCCTCGAGGCCCTCGGGGCCGTGTTCGCTGTAGCGCTGGATGAGCTCGTGGACCCAGCGGCGGGTGACCCCGTAGCGGCGGGCGGCCTCGGCCTTGGACATTCCGCCTTCCAGGACCGCGAGGACGATGACCTTGTTCTTCGACATGGCCCATGCTCGGGCCCGAGGAGGTGTGAACGATGTCGCGACTCACCCCCGAGGCCGTAAACGATGTCCCGACTCACCGGGGAACGATCACCTGTGAAGCATGTCCCGACTCATGTGTGAACGATGTCCTGAATTCACACACCCCCGTCTCCGCTCATGTGATGTAGCGAGACATCCTCGACGGATGTGATGCGACATCGTTGACACCCCCGGTCTTCGGACCGGGGGTGTTCTGTTTCTCGGCCCCGTCTCGTCGAGCCGCAGTTCCCTTCTCGCGTCCGACAGTTACCTTCTTGCCGACGAGTCACCCCTCGACGTGCGCAGTCACCTTCTCGGGGCCGGCAGTTACCTCCTTGCCGGCAAGTCACCCTCAAGGTGACTGCCGCGCCCGAAGGTGACTTGGCTCTGCGAGAAGGTGACTGCCCCGGCATCCTTCCCGGCCGACCGGTCGGCGCCGCGTTCCAGACGGCCTTCGTGGCCGGTAGTCATCGGTAGCGTCGGGGCTAGTGTCCGCGGGAATGTCCCGGGCTAACTGTGAGTTTGACCGGGACAGTTCACCGAAGGGCCGTCGGCGGAGAGGCCGTGTCTTCGGTGTCCCGGGCCACGTGTGCACTCCTTCCTCCCACGGAGGCTCGGGGGCTACCGTTTGGCCCATGAAACGGAGAGCGCAGCCGGAGGACGTCCACGCGATCTGTAGCTCATTGCCCGAGGTCGAGTTCGGCTTCTCCTGGGAGGATAGGCCGACCTACAAAGTGCCCCGTGGTCGAAGTTGGTCGCGGCATTCTTTGAGGCCCGACGAGAGCTCTAGCCCGACTCCGCCAGCACTCAATTCCCGGTAGTTTCAAGAGAAAAGACCCATCCCACTGAGTTGGTAAACCGTTCTTGGGACAAAGATGGATCCGCGTAGTATTGGCTGAAGACACCGATAACCACGTGTCCCGCTATCCCGGCCGCCGTGCGGTCCAGCGAGTAGACGAGTGTGCCAGATGAAGTTGTCCTTGACACGAGGTCGCTGGCGAGCATGTCGACTATGTGGTCGGGAGGGCCCGCAGGATCAATCTCATTCATGCTGCCACGGAAGACCGAAAGCTCGAGAGCTGCGGGTTCCAAGGGCGAGCTGATTTCTATATCGAGCGACTCCCCGATCTTCAAAACGGGGAATTTGGAAAGCTCCTTTGAGTCGTCCTTCAGGAGTTCTTTGGCCGCCGGGCTCTTCCAATCGATGATCGCAGGCTGGACCGTGCTTCCGTCAATTTCTAGCCGAGGAGGATTTGAGTCGGCTCCCTTGTATTCTCTGAGTTCCACGTTCTCTGATCCGTCCGGTGGATGAATATCGGTCTGCTTGTCCGAGGCTGAACAAGAGGCCAGCAGGATGCCAGTTCCAAGGAATAGGGCTACGGTCGCGATGTTAGGAGTCGCACGCAAACCGGGTCTCGATCGGACTCGAGGTCCGGCCGACGTAGCTGCGACCTCCGATTTCGACACGGTGATAGCCGTTCCCGCGATACGTTTGCAGGGACTGGTTGCCGCAGACAGCCTTCGCTACCGTGTCGACGGCCCATTGGTTATTCACCGTACGGGCCGCAAACGCGGACCGATGCCAAGCGAAAAACCATCCCTTCTTCATGATCTCGGACGCATTGGTCATCTGCTGTGGAAGGCCGCTGCAATCGCGGATACGAGTGTGAAGCGATGACATGTTGCCACTCTTGTGAACGTTCTCCGTCTGCCCATGGCAGTTGTAGGGATTGCCTGTAATTGCAGTTGACATCGACAACAACGTTTTCTCGGAGGAGAGTCTCGGGGCCGCGCCTAGCTGCTGCGAGCTGGTTGGGGCGAAATCACCGTCACGAAACGCCTCCGGTTTTGATAGCCCGAAGGCTCGGTCTGATTCTTCGGTCGATCCGCTATGGGTTGGCGGAACTTGACGGGCAGAGGCGGCAGCCGGCGAAGCCGATGAAATAAAAGTTAGAGCGACTGCAGCGGTCGGGACGGAAATTGCACGCCCGATGGCCTTTCTGACTGGTCCTTCAAAGTGCCTTTTCATGATTGTGTCCCCCATATTGAACTCGCTTTTTGGGCGCACGCCCGAAACGGGCTGCGCAGCCAGCGTAAGCAGGCGGAACCACCACTGATTGCGTCGCTTGGGCCTTCTCAGTGGTGGGGGACGTGGCGCGGCCTACGCATTGCTACCGCCCGAGCGACCTCCACAGGAATGCTGCACTGCGGGCCTGGAGGGCCGCGGCCTGGCGGTTGTCGGAGGCGCCGGCGTGGCCGCCCTCGAGCGCCTCGTGGTACCAGACGTTCGGGATCCCCATGGCCTCCATGCGGGCGGCCATCTTGCGGGCTTGGACGGGGCCCACACGGTCGTCCGACGTGGCCGTCCAAATGAACGTGTCCGGGTAGTCGACGCCGTCCCGGAGCAGGTGATACGGCGAGAACGTCCGGATGTACTCCCACTGCTCGGGCACGTCGGGGTCGCCGTACTCGGCGATCCAGGACGTCCCGGCCGAGAGCTTCGTGTACCGCCGCATGTCGAGCAACGGCACGCCGCACGAAATCGCGCCGAACAACTGCGGGTAGTGGACCAGCATGTTGCCCACGAGCAGCCCGCCGTTGGAGCCGCCCGTGCACCCGAGATGCTCGGGGCTCGTCACCTCGCGCCGGATGAGGTCCCGCGCGACGGCCGCGAAGTCCTCGTACGCGCGGTGGCGGTTCTCCTTGAGCGCGGCCTGATGCCACGCGGGGCCGTACTCGCCGCCGCCCCGGATGTTCGCGACCACATAGACTCCGCCGCGCTCGAGCCACGCACGCCCCACGACCCCGCTGTACGCGGGCGTCCGCGAGATCTCGAAGCCTCCGTAGCCGCTGAGCTGCGTGGGCGCCGAACCGCGCTCGAGATCCTTCGGCCCGACCTGGAAGTACGGCACGCGTGTGCCGTCTGCGGACACCGCGAAGTGCTGCGAGACCGCAAAGCGGCTCTCGTCAAAGAACGACGGCGCGCGCTTGACCTCGGCGTGACCCCCGCCGATGCTGCCACGCAGCAGGGTCGTCGGCGTGAGGAAGCCCGTCGCGACGAGCCAGTAGTCGTCGCCCGCGTCCGGGTCCTCGTCGTCGACCGCGTAGCTCTCGACGAGGTGAAGCGGCGGGCACGCGTCGAGCTCCTCGCTCGACCACGCGCCGTCGTCCGTCGAGCCGCCGCCCGCGGAAGGTGGCGTCAGCACGCGGATCTGCGAGGACACGTCCCGGAGCAGGTTCACGAGGAGATGATTCCTGGTCCAGCTCCACGACTGGAGCGCGGTGTGCTCGTCCGGCGCGAACAGGACGGTGAGGTCTGTCGATCCGCCGAGGAACGCCTCGAAGTTGGCGGCGAGGAGCGAGCCGCCCGCGTGCACGGCGCCGCCCATCTCCCAGTCGCGCTGCGGCCGGAACAGGATCCACTCGCGGTGCACGTCGATGTCCACGTCCGTGGGGACGGGGATCTCGAGCCACTCGTCGTTCCACCAGATGGAGTGCCGGACGTCGAAGAAGCTGATCCGATCGCTCGCGAGGAGCCGCTCGTACCCCGGGGTGTCGTCGAACCCGCCGCTCGCCATGAGGTGATCGGCGGGGACCTCGAAGATGATCTCGGCCTCGTCGAGCGCGCCTCCGCGGGCGAGCTTGCGCACGATCCTCGGATACGAGGACGTGGTCACGGCGTCCTCGCCGAGCGTCGAGGAGACGATGAGCGTGTCCTCGTCGAACCAATCCACGCCGCCCTTGGCCGCGGGCAGCGCGAAGCCGCCAGCGTCCGGGGCGATGAAGGCGCGGTCCTCGACGTCGTACTCCCGGACCGCCACGGCGTCGCCGCCGTCGGGGGAGAGCCGGACCATGCACCGCCGCCACGACGTGCCGTCGGCCGGGCGCAGGAAGCCGGCGCCGCCCCACACCCACTCGACGCCCTCCTCGGCCGCGAGCGCGTCGACGTCGAGCAGGACCTCCCACTCGGTCGACTCGCTCACGTAGCTGTCCCAGCGCGTGCGCCGCCACAGGCCCTTGGGGTTCGCGGCGTCGCGCCAGAAGTTGTAGTACCAGTCGCCGCGCTTCGTGACCATGGGGATGCGGTCCTGCGAATCCATGACCTCGAGGATCTGGGCCTCGAGCTCCGGGTAGTCGCCGATCTCGAGCAGCTCCTCGGTCCGCGCGTTCTGCTCGCGCACCCACGCGAGCTGCGCTTCGCCGTGAACGTCTTCGAGCCAGATGTTCTCATCCACGGGTTCGCGGTGGGCATGGGTCAGGGTCTGCGCCGGATCCGTCATGCGATTCATCCTCGCATGGCCCCCCGACAGCGCAAGGGGCCGCCGCTATGCGCCTGCTGTGAGGGCCTCAGCCGGCGCGCGTTAAGCTCGGAGGATGACCCCGGGAGGAGAACGCGCCGCGCTGCGGGTCGCGGTCGTGGGCGCTGGCCCCCGCGGCGCCTCCGCGGTCGAACGCCTCCTCGCGAACTGGGCCGCGCTCGGCGCCTCGCGGACGACGGCGGCGGGCAACCCGGGCGCGGGCCGTCCCCGCGCGCTCGAGATCACCGTGTTTGACCCGTTCACCCCCGGCCCCGGCCGGGTCTGGCGGCCCGAGCAGCCGCGCGAGTTCCTCATGAACACGCCGTGCCTCTTCCCCACGATGATCCCCTCGGAGCCCGGGCTCGCTCCGCCGCTCAAGGGTGGGAGTTTCCTCGAGTGGCTGCGGGCGCGGGAGGACCCCAGCGACGAGGCTGCGGCGCTCGAAGCCACCGGCTACCCGCCGCGCGCCCTGTACGGCCGCTACCTTGCCGAGACGTTCGAAGCGATCCTCGCCGCCGCCCCCGAGGGTGCGAGCGTCCGGCACGTCCGCGCGCAGGTCGCGCGGCTCGGCCGGACGCCGCACGGCTGGGCCGTCACCACCGCGGATGGGCGCGCGCGCGAGGCGGACGCGGTCGTGCTCGCGCTCGGGCACGTCCCGTCGAAGCCCTCGCGGTCGCAGCACGAGCTCATGGATGCCGCCGTGCGCCTCGGGCTCACGTATTTGCCGCCCGCCGCGCCCGCGGACGTCGACTGGGACGTCCTTCCGGCCGGGCGGCCCGTGCTCGTGCGGGGCATGGGGCTGAACTTCTTCGACGTCATGATCCGGCTCACCGAGGGGCGCGGCGGGCGGTTCAAGGAGGGGCCGGCGGGCCTCGAGTATTTCCCGTCCGGCCGCGAGCCGAGGCTCGTCGCGGCGTCCCGCCGCGGGGTCCCGTATCGGGGCAAGGCCAATCTCGGCTCCTACTACGCGGACCGCGTGCGGCTCCGCTGGCTCACGCGGGCGGCCGCCCTCGCACCGCGGGAGGCGGGGGTTACGCCGTCGTTCGATGCGGACCTCTGGCCGCTCCTGCACCGCGACACCCTGTGGGCCTACTATTCGACGCTCGCGCGAGCCGAACCGGGGGCCGTCGCGCCCGGGTGTCTGGCCGAGCTCGACCGCGCGCTCGCGGTCGAGGATCCGTCGTGGGAGCTGCACGCGCAGCGCGTGGTCGAGCGCGGGGTGCCCGAGGACCGGCGTCTGGACCTGCGCGGCCTCGGGGCGCCCCTCGTGGGCCGCCACTTCGCGCGCCGCTCCGACCTCGACGCGCAGATCCTCGCGTACCTCGACGCGGACGCCGCCGGCTCCGCGCGCGGCGAGGACGATCCGATCAAGATGGCCGTCGCCGCGCTCCATCGCGGCCGCGCGGTGCTCAAGGAGGCCGTGGCCGACGGCGGCATCACCGAGGAATCGTGGGTCGCCGGCCTGCGGGGCTGGTTCGAGGGGCTCGTCGAGGGCCTTGCGAGCGGGCCGCCGTCGCTGCGCATCCGCCAGCTCGCCGCGCTCATCCGGGCGGGCGTCGTGAGTACGGTGGGCCCAGAGCCGCGCTTCCGCGTGGACCGCGGCGCGGGCTGTTTCGTGGCCGATTCGCCGTGGGTCGGCGGCGCGCCCGTCTACGCGGCCGCGATGGTCGAGGCCCTCGCCCCCGCGAACGTCGTGGCCGCCGCCGATTCGCCGCTCATCGAGGGGCTCCTCGCGGACGGCCTCGTGCGCCCCAAGTACCTCGCCGGCGCGGACGGCGTCCCGCGGCCCGCGAGCGGGCTCGACGTCACCCCGCCCCCGTACCGCCCGCTCGACGTCAACGGCCACGCGGTTCCGGGGCTGTACGTGCTGGGACTCCAGCTTTCGGCGGTGCAGTGGGGCACAGCGATCGCCGCCGAGGCCCACCCTTTCGGGGCGCCCGGGGAGGCGGACGACGGCGCCGCCTACCCGAGCGGGCAGCGCACCCTCCGCGACGCGGACCTCGCGGCCCGCGCGATCCTCGGGCTCTAGGTTGCGCCGTCACCTCCGCGGGGTTCTCCCAACGGAGGTGACGGCACAACGTGGGGGCGGTCCGGGCTGCCTTCGCGTGCGCCGCCCGAATACCGCGGAGTGACTACTCGGCAGCCTGCTCGCCGCCCTGACCAAGGTCCTGGTTGACGAGGAACACCGCGCCGAGCGGGTCCGCGAGGGTTGCCATGCGGCCGAACGGCGTGTCCTCCGCGCCGCGGATCACCTGGCCGCCGAGCTTCGCCGCCGCCTCGATCGCCGCGTTCGCGTCCGCCACGCCCCAATAGATGTGCCAGTTGGACGGCACGCCCTCCGGGAGCTCGTTCGCGGCGTCCATGATGCCAGCCTTGGCCTCTCCCCCGGCGCCGAGCGTCGTGTAGCGGAACTCGGGCGTATCGCTCATGACGTCGGTCTCCCAACCGAGCGCGTCCTGGTAGAACTTCACCGTGGGCTCGTAGGCGCGCGTGAAGTTCTCGAACCAGACGGGCGAACCGGGCTCCATGACCTTGCCGAAGCCCGTGTGGCCCGTGCTCTGCCACACGCCGAACGCGGCACCGCCCGCGTCGCCGTACATCGCCATGTGCCCCTGCTCGGGGACCTCCATCGGCGGGACGTAGACCTGGCCGCCCGCGGCCTCGATCTTCTGGGCCGTCGCACCGATGTCATCGGTGCTGAGGTACACGGTCCAGACGTCCGGCATCGTGGCCTGCTCGGGCATCTTGCTCATGAGCCCGGCGACCTGCTCGCCGTCCTTCCAGGCCGTCACGTAGCCGCCGTACTTCTCCTGGTCGCCCACCTCGTACGTCCAACCGAAGAGCTCGCCGTAGAAGGCCTTCGCCTTCTCAACGTCGCTCGTCATGAGGTCGGCCCAGCAAGGGGCTCCGGAGGTGATCTCGGGCTTGGGCATGGCTGCTCCTTGGTTGGTGGTGACTCGTGGTTCTTCCAACGCTGACGACGCTATTAGGGCCCACCGACAGTTTTCAAGCTCTGCGGCGCGGCGAAGTCCCGCGAGAAAGGCCGCGACCGCCGCTCGCGCGAGACCGGCCGGAAAGCCCAACACCCCCGGTCCGAAGACCGGGGGTGTCAATGATCGCGACATCCGTCAAGGGCGTCTCGCTGCATCACGCGCGGAAGGTAAGGGATTTGAACCCTTGGTGCGGGGTGACCGCACACTGGTTTTCAAGACCAGCTCCATAGGCCGCTCGGACAACCTTCCCTGTGCCTAGTAGTGTTTCATAGGCATCAAGACCTGACGAAACCGGTACGGGCACGCCTCGGGAGGAACCACGAGCATGAAGGCCGTCTACATCGCTGAACCCGGTGGGCCCGAGGGCCTCGAAGTCCGCGACGTCTCCGATCCCGTACCCGGCACCGGCGAGGTGCTCATCGACGTCGTCGCAGCCGGCATCAATCGCGCCGACGTCCAGCAGCGCCGCGGCTTCTACCCGCCCCCGCCGGGCGTCTCCGAGGTTCCCGGGCTGGAAGTTTCGGGGCGCATCGCCGGGTTCGGGCCCGACGTCGTCCGTCCTTTTTCGGTGGGTGATCGGGTCGTCGCGCTGCTCGCGGGAGGCGGGTACGCGGAGAAGGTCGCGGTGCCCGCGGAGCAGGTGCTGCGGGTGCCCGAGGGCGTGGATCTCGTCACAGCCGCGAGCCTCCCGGAGACAGCCGCGACGGTGTACTCGAACCTCGTCATGACGGCGCAGCTCCGGGCCGGCGAGCTCGTGCTCATCCACGGCGCCACCGGTGGGATCGGCACGATGGCGGTGCAGATGGCGAAGGCCTTCGGGGCACGCGTCGCCGCGACGGCTGGCAGCGAGGAGAAGGTCAGCACGGCGCGCGCGTTCCTCGGCGTCGACGTGGCCATCAACTACAACGAGCAGGACTTCGTCGAGGCGGTGCGCAACGCGAGCGGCGGCCGGGGAGCGGACGTGATCCTCGACGTCGTCGGCGCGAAGTACCTCGAGCGCAACGTCGAGGCGCTCGCGCCGTACGGCCGGCTCATCATCATCGGGCTCCAGGGCGGCGCGAAGGCCGAGCTCAACATCGGATTGCTCCTCAACAAGCGTGCGGCAATTATCGGCACGGCGCTGCGGCCCCGGCCCGTCGAGGAGAAGGGCATCATCATGGCCGCGGTGCGCGAACACGTGTGGCCGCTCATCAAGGACGGGCGCATCAAGCCCCTCGTGGACCGTACGTTCCGGCTTGCCGATGTGCAGCGCGCCCACGAATACTTCGACTCCGGCGAGCATGTGGGCAAGGTCCTCCTGACCACCTGACAGGCCCTTCCGGCATCGGGCGGGCCCGGCCGCGCGCCCGGCGCATGTGCGAGGATGGCCACATGAGCGAAGCGCGCGGGAGCACTGCGCCCAACGGCGGTCAGAACGACGAGCCCGTTGAGGGCATGACGATCGACGACGGCGGCCAGCCGGGCGCGCCGGCGGCGGGTCGCATGATGCGCGGCGAACAGGGCGAGAACCGGCGCCGGGCGAGCCTCCAGGAGCTCGTCGACGAGCCCGCGAAGGTCATGCGGATCGGCACGATGGTGCGCCAGCTGCTCGAGGAAGTGAAGGGCGCCC
This sequence comes from Sinomonas sp. P47F7, assembly GCF_049332655.1. GTDB lineage: Bacteria > Actinomycetota > Actinomycetes > Actinomycetales > Micrococcaceae > Sinomonas. Next base: position 843,934 of record NZ_CP186327.1, read on the forward strand.
CGCTCGACGAGGCGGCCCGCAACCGCCTCGCCGCCATCCACGAGCGCTCCATCGCCGAGCTCGAGGACGGGCTCGCGCCTGAGCTCGTCGACGAGCTCCACCGCATCACCCTCCCGTTCAGCGACAACTCCGTGCCGTCCGAATCCGAGCTCCGTGTCGCGCAAGCCCAGCTCGTGGGCTGGCTCGAGGGGCTCTTCCACGGCATCCAGACCGCCATCGCCGCCCAGCAGGCGGCCCATCAGCTCGCCGCAGCCCAGGTCCAACTCCGTCAGCTCCCGCCCGGAACGGTCATCGCCCCGGGCGTGGTCATCGGCGAGAACGGGGAGCCGCAGCGCGCGCCCATGAGCCCCGACCAGGCCCGGCTGCGCAGCGACCACCCTGACGCGGACCACGGTCCGGGCCAGTACCTCTGAGCGCACGGGTGGGGATCCTCGACAACGTCCTGCGCGGGCGTCGGGACGACGCCGAGCTCGGCAAGGGCTTGTGGCGCCGCGCGCACGACCGCTTCCAGCGTGGGCTCGACAGGTATCACCAGGTCCTCGAGGGCGTTGACGACGACGTGCTCTACGCCGAGCTCGTGGTCATCGCCGACGGGCTCGCTGGCCTGCTCCCGCGCGTCCGGGCCGTCTGCGTGATGTGCCAGCGCCTTGCCCCGAGCGACGGCTTCGACGTGCCCGGCGACTACGCCGATGTGCACCGCGCGCTGTCCAAAGCCGGGAACGCGCTCGCGACCACGGCGGAGGCCGCCGCCATGCTGAGCCTCGCCATCGGTCCCGTACCGGTCGGCGCGCTCTCGGTCCAGCGGCGGGCCGCGACGGTCGTCGAGCAAGTCGAGACGGCGGAGCGCGCCGTCAGCCTCTGACGGCTTGGTGCCGGGCTGGGGCTCTCGGGGCCCATGAGCCCGGCCCCGCATTATTCCGCGTTTCGCGGTCGGCGAAGCGGGCTGGAAATATCTGACAACCGCTCAGAAATCGGTTGCCTGAGTGGCAGGATGAGACCCATGGCTTCCACCGAATCCCTGACATCCCCTGTGCTCACTTTCCACGACGGCCACACCATCCCGCAGCTCGGCTACGGCGTGTGGCAGGTCGAGGACGACGTCGCTGAGCGCGTTGTCGGCGAGGCGTTCGAGGCTGGCTACCGCCACATCGACACCGCCGCGATCTACGGCAACGAGGGCGGCGTGGGCCGCGCCATCGCGAAGTCCGGCCTCGCCCGCGAGGACCTGTTCATCACCACGAAGCTCTGGAACGCAAACCAGGGCGCCGGCAAGGTCGGCCCCGCGTTCGAGGCCTCGCTCGAGAAGCTCGGCCTCGAGTACGTGGACCTCTACCTCATCCACTGGCTCCAGCCGAAGCGGGGCCTGTACGTCGAGACGTGGCAGGAGTTCGTCAAGCTCCAGGCCTCGGGCCGAGTGCGCTCGATCGGCGTCTCCAACTTCACGATCGAGACGATCCAGGAGATCGAGCGCGAGACGGGCGTCCTCCCGGTCATCAACCAGGTCGAGACCCACCCATACTTCCCGCAGGCCGAGCTGCGCGCGTTCGAATCCTCGAGCGGCATCCTGCACGAGTCTTGGTCCCCGCTCGGCCAGGGCAAGGGCCTGCTCGAGGACCCGGTCTTCCAGGCCGTCGCGGAGAAGCACGGCGCGACGCCGGCGCAGGTCGTCATCGCGTGGCACCTCGCGCTCGGCAACGTCGTGATCCCGAAGTCGGTCACGAGCGGACGCATCTCGGAGAACTGGGGCTCCCTCGGGGTCGTGCTCGACTCTGAGGATCTCGCGGCGATCGCCCAGCTCGACAAGGGCGCCCCGGGCCGCATCGCCTCCGACCCCGCGCACGCCGACTTCGGCTGACGTAGCCTGCCCTCAGCTTGCGCCGTCACTTTTGCGGGGTTGACCCTGCGTAGGTGACGGCGCAACGGGTTGGGACCCTGCGTAGGTGACGGCGCAACGAATGACGGCGGCACCGCCGTCGTTCGTTTCGGCGGGGAGTGCCCCCCCCGGACGCTAGGCGCCGGCCGCGGCCTCGCCCTCGGCGGCGCGCTCGGCCTCGCGCAGCGCGATCGCCGCGCCGACGAGGCCCAGATGGCTGAAGGCCTGAGGCATGTTGCCGAGCTGCCGCTTCGCCTCGGGGTCCCACTCCTCGCTCAGCAGGCCCACGTCGTTGCGGAGCGTGAGCAGGCGTTCGAAGAGGTCGCGGGCCTCGTCGAGCCGGCCGAGTCCGGCGAGTGCCGTGACGAGCCAGAATGAGCACGCGATGAAGACGCCCTCGCCGCCCGGCAGCCCGTCGTTGCTCGCCTCGGGGCGGTAGCGCATCACGAAACCGTCGGCGCGGAGCTCGCTCTGCACGGCCTCGACGGTCGCGACGACGCGCGGGTCCGAGTACGGGAGGAAACCGACCCGCGGGATGAGGAGGAGGCTCGCGTCGAGCTCGTCCCACCCGTAGGCCTGCACGAAGTATCCGTGCTCGGGGTGAACGCCGTGCCGCAGGACGTCCTCGTGGATCTCGTCGCGCAGCGCCGCCCACCGCTCGCGGGGCCCGTCGAAGCCGAACTCGTCGATGGCCTTGACCATGCGATCGGCCGCGACCCACGCCATGACCTTCGAATACACGAAGTGCCGCTTCGCGCCGCGCATCTCCCAGAGCCCGTTGTCCTTGCGCCGCCACGTCTTCTCGAGATGCTTCATGAGCGCCGTCTGCACGTCCCACGCGGCGTCGGTGTGCTTCCCGAGGCTCGCGCGGGTGAGCGCGAGGCCGTCGATCACCTCGCCCCAGACGTCGAGCTGGAGCTGATCCGCGGCGGCGTTGCCGTCGCGCACGGGGCGGGAGGATTCGTAGCCGGGCAGCCACGCGAGCTCGAACTCCGGGAGGCGCCGCTTGCCCGTGATCGAGTACATGATCTGCAGATCCGCGGGATCGCCGGCGACGGCGCGGAGGAGCCAGTCGCGCCACGCCTTCGCCTCCTCGGTGTAGCCCGCCTCGAGGAGGGACTCGAGGGTGAGGGAGGCGTCGCGGAGCCAACAGTAGCGGTAGTCCCAGTTCCGAGGCCCCCCGATCCACTCGGGGAGGGACGTGGTGGGCGCCGCGACGATCGCGCCCGTGGGCTCGTACGTCATGGCCTTGAGCGTGATGAGCGAGCCGCGCACCTCGTCCTGATACGGGCCGTCGATGCAGCAGCGCTTGGACCATGTGGTCCAGAACTCGGTGGTCCGCTCGAGCGAGACATCGGCGTCGGTCTGGGGCTTGTACGGGACATGGCTCGGCATCCACGTCAGGACGAACGGGACCCGCTCGCCCTCCGCCACGGTGAACTCGCTGACGGTGCGGAAGTGCTTTCCCTCGAGCGGAGCGCTCGTGGTGAGGTAGGCGGAGTCGGGGCCTGCGACGGCGTGGAGCACTCCCTTGCGCCGCCGGACCCACGGGATGACGTGGCCGTAGTCGAAACGCAGCACGAGTTCCCCGCGCATGGACACGGTGCCGCTCACACACTCGACGATCCGCACGACGTCGATCACGTCTTCGCGCGGCGGCATGAAGTCGAGGATCCGCACGGTTCCGGTCTCGGTCTCCCACAGCGTTTCGAGCACGAGCGTGTCCGGCAGATAGCGCCTGCTGGTGCATTCGCCGCCGCTCGCCGGAGCGAGGAGCCACCGCCCGTTGTCCGGCGTCCCGAGGAGGGACGCGAAGCACGAGGGCGAATCGAAATGGGGCAGGCACAGCCAATCGATGGATCCGTCTCGCCCTACGAGAGCGGCCGTGTGCAGGTCGCCAAGGAGCGCATAGTCTTCTATCCGCGACATGTGCGCACCCTACCAAGATCAGCTCGGCGTACGCTGGCGGCATGAGCCAGGAGCCCGAAAGCACCTCCTCCTGGGCCTCCACTCCGGCCATCCGCAAGACCATGCTCGGGAACCGGTCGCGCGACACCGCCCCTGAGCTTCTGGTCCGGCGGGCCGTTCACGCGATGGGCCTGCGCTATCGCGTCGCGTTCCGGCCCGAACCGGACTTGCGCCGCACGGCGGATCTTGTCTTCACGCGGGCGCACGTCGCCGTGTTCATCGACGGCTGCTATTGGCACGGCTGCCCCGAGCATTACATCGAGCCCAAGCGGAACGTGGACTACTGGCGGCCCAAGATCGCCCGGAACCGCGCGCGCGACGAGGAGACGACGGCGGCGCTCACCGAGCGTGGATGGCGCGTGCTGCGCTTCTGGAGCCACGAGGACCCGATCACGGTGGCGGCCGAGATCCGCCGGGCGGTGCTGGGGAACGGGCAGTGATGGGGAACGGGCAGTGATGGCGGAACGGGCAGTGATTGGGGATGCGCTGGACGGGTAGTGAACCGGTACCTGAGCTAGGAGGTCTCAGTTTTGAAATCGTCGTCCAGCGGATGGCCAAGACCGCGCGGCCGTGCAGCGGCCGCTGACCGAGGGAGCTGGCTTCATGTCTCTTGCGGGCCGGTTGGCACGCCGGCGGATTCTCGTCACAGGAGAGGACCCGGAATTATCAGAACGCCTAGGGGCCGTCTTTGAACGGTGCGGGGCCGTGCTCGACATCGAGCCGGCGGACTCTGCAGACGGTACGCGCATCGCGCGCTCGGCTGCGCGTCACCTCGGGGGGCTCGACGTTCTGGTGAACACCGGGCCCGCGGTGATCCCCGAGGTGGGGGAGCGGCCGGCGGCCGTCCGCCGCGGCGTGGAGCGCGCGCTTGAGCATTCCATGGCCCTCCTCGTGACCACGACCGAGGCAGCGCTCCCGTCCATGAACGCAGGGGCGAGCATCATCAACACCGCCGGCTTCTCGGCGCACAGCCTCGTGCTGAGCCGGGGCCAGGAGGCCCTCGCGACGGCCGTCCTCGAGACGACGCGCGGGTGGGCGCAGGCGCTCGGGCCCCGCGGCGTGCGGGTCAATGCGGTGGTCGGCGGGCCGCGATGGGACCCGATCCTCGAGGCGAAGCTCGACCACGGCCAGCGCCCCGAGCCCGTCACCGACGAAGAGGAGCTCGACGCGTTCGTGTACCTCGCGTCGGCGGAGTCGAGCCACGTCTCGGGCTCGGTGATCGCCGTGGCCCGCGCCCTGACCTCGGACGAGTTGGAGCCCTCGACCGATCGGTGACCGGCTTCGCCAGCTTCTTTGCCGGCCTCCCCGGCAGCTGCGTCGGCTTCCCCAACTTCGGAACCGATCTCCCCGACTCTTAGCCGCGTACCCCGGCGCGGCCCTTAAAGCGCTCGGCGAGTTGCGCCGTCGTCGGTTGGAAGTTGGGGAGGCTGGCCCAGTAGTTGGGGAGGCTGGCCCAGAAGCTGGGGATCCGCGTCAACGAAGACCGCGTCGAGGACGGCCCTCGCGGTGCCCTCCCACCCCGGGAGGACGAGCCGCGCGGCGCGGGCCGCGGAGCGCCAGGCGGCGCGGAGGCTCCGATCCGTGAGCCACGCCCGGAGGGCCTCCTCGAGTGCGTCGACGGAGCGGAGCGCCCCGACCGCACCGGCGAGCCCCTCGCCCCCGGCCACCGAGAGCCCGAGCGCTTCCTCCGCGCCGGTCCCGGCCGGGACGAGCGCCGGGACGCCGTGCGAGAGCGAGTCCACGACCGTGAGCCCGAACGTCTCGCTCGCGCTCGGCAGGACGCTCAGGTCTGCGGCGAGCCACGCGTCCTCGAGGTCGGCGCCGGAGAGCTGTCCCGTGATCGTGACACGCGAGGCCAGGGGCGGCAGCGACGCGGCGTGGTGCACCTGCCGCGCATACGTGCCGTCGGCCCGGTCGGAGCCCACGAGCCAGGCGGTCCATGGGACGTCCGCAAGCCGTTCGAGCGCCTCGAGCAGGATCAGCTGGCCCTTGCCCGGAAGGAGGGCCGCGACGCACACGATCCGCGCCGGGCGAGATCCGCGGGCCTGCCCGGCAGTCGCGACCCCGGGACGGGCGACGGCGGCCCCCACCCCGTACCGCTGCGCGAGCCGCCCCGCGGCGAATTCGCTGGGCGAAAGCACGCCCGTGGCGATCGTGAGGGCGGCGTGCTCAAGGCCCGCCAGCCGCGCCGCATCGGGGCCAGCGCTCGGGGCGAGGTCCACGAGGGAGGTGTGGACGAGGACCCACACGGCGAGCCCGGCCCGCTCGGCCTCCCGGAGCTCGTCGGGGCACCCCAGGCCAACAAGGCCGTCGACGATCGCCGCTCCTCCACCGTCGGCGGCGATGCTCCTGAGCAACGCCGCGAGCGCCGCGCGGTCCGCCGCGCTGCCCTCGGGCCACGCGCCCGGCGCTACATGCTCGCGGACGTCGACGCCGAGTTCGCGCAGTCCCGCGATGAGCCGCTCGTTGTAGGTGAGCCCGCCCGACTTCCAGCCGAGCGCGCCGGGGCCGACGACGTCGATCCTCACCGCTGAGGGCGGCATCAGGGGAGGTCCAAGCTGTACGAGGCCCACGCGTCGGGGGTTTCGCGGAGCACGACGGCCACGCCGACGAGCCGATCGCGAGCGCCGGGCTCGAGCCGGTCCGCAACGGCTTCGGCGATGTGGCGCGCGAGGGCCTCCGTGGTCGTGAGCTTTCCCTCGAACGCGGGGTGCTCGTCGAGGTTTCGGTACCTCAGTCCGTCGAGGACTTCGCCCAGCAGCCCGGACAGGACGCCGATGTCGAGGACGGTCGCGTTCTCGCCGAGCTCTCGGGCGCGCACGGTGAGCTCGGCAACGAACGTGGCCCCGTGGAGCCCCTGCGCGGGCCCGAACGCGGGCCGCGGCAGACTGTGTGCGACCATCACGTGGTCACGCACGGTCAGTGAGTACATGCTCTTCCTCGGCTCCTGGGTAGCGAATCACGTGGCAGAGTCCGTCGAGGGCGCCCGAGGCGAGGGCCTCGGCGTCGCGCGGCAGATCCGCGAAGTCGGTGGGACCGCTCAGAAAGCGGTCGAAGATGGGGTCGGCGAGCAGGTCCAGCGCCAGGCCGAGCCGTTCGGCCCGCGTGCGGCGATGGCGCCGGGCCAGGGCGACGGCGCTGACTTGGCTCGAGCGGAGCGTGAGCCGCCGCGCATGGAAGTCGGCGCCGAGTGGGAGCGTGACGGGCTCCGCGCCGTACCAGGAAAGCTCGAGCACCTCGCCGTCGTCGCCCGCGAGTTCGAGGCTGCAGGCCAGGCCCTCCGCGCGCGCCGAACAATGCACCACGAGGTCGCAATCGGCGAGCGCCTCGCCCGGCAGGGCGAAGTCCGCGCCCAAGGCGCCGGCGAGCTCCGCCTTGGCGGGGTCGTTGTCCACCGCTTGGAGCCGGCCGAGCGGAAAGCGCCCGAGGAGCGCGAGGATGGCACCGCCCACGAGGCCGCAGCCGACGACGGCGACCCGGTCGCCGAGGCGCGGCGCGGCGTCCCACAGTGCGTTGACGGCGGTCTCGAGCGCGCCCGCGAGGACGGCGCGCGCGGGCGGCACCTCGTCAGGGACGACGGCGAGTTCAGCGACGGGCACGACGTAGCGGTCCTGGTGAGGGTACAGGCAGAAGACGGTGCGTCCGCGCAGCGCGTCCGGGCCCTCCTCGACGACCCCGACGGACAAGTAGCCGTATTTCACGGGGTTGGGGAACGATCCCTCTTGGTGCGGCGCCTGCATAAGCCCCGCGACGCGCTGCGGAACGCGGTTCGCGAGGACGAGGCCCTCGGTGCCGCGGCTGTACCCCGAATAGAGGGAGCGGACGAGCGCCGCGCCCTCGCCGGTCTGGGGCAGGGACTCGGTCCGCAGCTCGCCCTCGCACGGCCCCGTGATCCAATACGCGGTCGCGGAGCGGTCCTCGCCGCCTGGGGAATGGTTCATGGCTTCACCGCCACATCGATTGCCGAGAGGAGGAGTCTGCGGCTCCCGCTTCGTTCATTCTCCCCGTCGCGGCGCGCGCAGCGGAACGGCTCGCAACCTCGCGTTCGGCCCCTCTGCGGCGCGGTTTTCGCGGCACGACGTTCACCGGGTCTCGCATGCAGCCTCCGTTTCGCCGCGACACTCTTCACCGCGGGAAATACCCCTTGAAGATGGCGCGTAAACGGGCGCGCCGAGCGCGGAGTACCCCCTGTGGGTATAGACAGAACGGTCTGTCTAGTCGTAGCGTCCGATTAATTGCACGGTCCGTATCGATTCAGGCGAGAAGGAGATCCGTACATGACGAGTGTTCGAGAGGAGCTCGCGGCACCACCGCGAAGTGCCCCCCGCGATGCCGAATCGCTACCCGCGGACCCGGCACCCCGGGTCGGGGAACTTGGCGACCAGTCGAGCGAATCGGCCTCACCCGAGACCGCCGCGCGGGCCAAGGCAGCCGGAGACCTCGCCGTCGAATACCTGGGGGTGGCCGACGCGCTCGCGAAGCGCTTTCGATGCCCCGGCCATGACCCCGACGACCTGCGCCAGGTCGCGCGGTTGGGACTGATCAAGGCAGCGAACAGGTATCGGCACGACCAGGGGCACGGATTCGTCCCCTACGCGGTGCCCACCATCACGGGCGAGCTCAAGCGGTACCTGCGCGACCAGTCGTGGGTGGTGCGGCCGCCCCGCGGCATCCAGGAGCTGCGGCTCAAGATCAACGCGCTCCGGCCGCGGCTCGCGCAGGGCCTCGGACACGAGCCCTCGACGCGCGAGCTCAGCCTCGAGCTCTCGATGCCGGTCGAGGACGTCGCGGAGGCGCAGATCGCGGACGCCTCGATGGTGGCGAACCCCATCGAGCACGCCGACACGTCCGACGATCCGGTGGAGCGGCGGCTCAACGTCGTCGTCGCCGCGGAGGATCCCGGCTACGAGCGCGTCGAATCGATGCAGGCCCTCGCCGACGCACTCGAGGGCTCGTCGGAGGCGGACTACCACCTCCTGTACCTCCGATTCGTGAGGGAGCTCACGCAGGACGAGATCGCGCGCGAGCTCGGCGTGAGCCAGATGCAGGTCTCGCGGCTCCTGCGCCGACTGCTCGGGAGGCTCCGCCGCCACATGGCCGCGTAAGCGCCTGGCCTCAAGGGGCAGCACGCTAACTGATCCGGTTGATTTGACGCCCAGTCTGTGACGTTATGTGCCCTTTACAGCATGGGTTTACCGGCGTCTACTGGAAGAGGCCAGCGGCTTCGGGCGCCGGCGCGAAAGCACCGACCACCACCCCACTGACCGGCTCCTCCGGGAGTCCGGAGGAGCGGATTGATGGGAGGGAGTAACTCAATGAAGAAGTGGATGCGCTGGGAAGACTACGTTGCAGGGGTCTGCGGGCTGGTCGCCGCGTTGTCGGTGATCGTGACGATGCCCTCGACAGCGGCGGTGTCTCTCATGCTCGTCTTCGGCATCCTGCTAATCGCAACGGCCGTCCTCAACCTGTCCATGCCGGGCACTCCGTGGCTCGAGTACGCACAGGCGGCCTTCGGCGTCCTGCTGTTCGTCTCCCCATGGATCGGTAACTACACCGGAACCGCCGGAGCGGCCTGGACGTCTTGGATTGCCGGCCTGGTTGCCGCTGCCGTGACAGCGGCGGCTATCAAGCCGAGCATCGACACGCATCGCAAGATGATGCCCTCGCACTAGAAAAAGAGTTAGTCCACAACGGCCGCGGCGTCGTGAGGCGTCGCGGCCGTTCCGTGCCCGGCGCGACCCGAGTTAGGCCGGCTGGACGGCGAGCCAGCGGAATTCCTGCGGCGGGAGCGTCAGCCCCTCGGCGATCCGGAGCCTTTGCCCCGTCAAAAGGTCGACGGCGTCGCCCCCGAGGCCAGAAAGCGTCGCCGCATCGACGCGCTCGGGTGAGTCGGAGAAGTTCGCCAAGGCGAGGACTCCGCCGTCGTCCGCTTGGCGCTGGTAGCCGAGGATGTGGCGATTGTTCGTCGTGAAGTCGACGAGCCGGTTGCCCGCGAAGGCGGGCGTCTGTGCGCGCACCGCGAGCATGCGCGCGAGGCCAGCGAAGATCGCGCCCTCCGGAGTGGTGGGATCGCCGCGGTGGGCGTAGCGCTCGGCGGGATAGTGCGGTCGGTGGACCCAGCGGCTGTCCGCCTCGTGCCCCTCTTCCTGGGCGTAGCCGTAGTCGTTGAGCTGGCCCACCTCGTCGCCGAGATAGATGAGCGGGATGCCGCCTGTGCTGATCGCGATCGAATGCGCGAGCAGGATGCGGCGGATCGCCTCGGGGGAGCCTGACTCGAGCCCGCACAGGGAGGCGGTGGTGCCGGAGATGCGGCAGTCCCCCGTGCGGGGATTGTCCTGGAACGCGACGCCTCGCGCGAAGCTTCCGGGGTAGCGGTTCACGTAGAAGTTGTTGAGGAAGCGGCGGTGGTCGAAGCCGTTGATGCCGAGCTCGGCCGCCTCCTCGTCCGCGAACGTCCAGCCGATGTCGTCGTGGCTGCGCACGTAGTTGACCCACGCCGTGCCGGCGGGGAGGTTGTGCCGGCGCGTGAGCGCCTGGGCGAGAAGCGAGACGTCCCGCGTGGCGAGGGCCTCCCACGTGAGGGCCATCTCGAGGGGGTTGTAGGAAAGCTGGCACTCCGCCGGGTCGATGTACTGGACCACCTCGTCGGGGTGCACGATCGCCTCCGACTTGAACAGGAGCGACGGCGCCGCGAGGCGGCACACGGCGTTGAACGCCCGGAGGAGCGAATGCGCCTCGGGGAGGCTCTCGCACGCGGTGCCGAGCTGCTTCCAGATGAACGCGACCGCGTCCATGCGCAGGATCTCGATGCCCTGATTCGCGAGGAACAGCATCTCCCCAGCCATCGCGCGGAACACGGCGGGGTTCGAGTAGTTGAGATCCCACTGGAACGTGTGGAACGTGGCCCAGACCCAGCGGCCGTCGGGGAGCGGGACGAAGGAGCCGGGATGGTCGTCCGGGAAGATCTCGCGGACGGTCCGCTCGTACGCGTCCGGCATGGTGCGGTCCGGGAAGAGCCAGTAGTAGCCCTCGAAGTCCGGATCGCCGGCGGCGGCCCGCTGGGCCCATTCGTGCTCGTTGGACGTGTGGTTGAAGATGAAGTCCACCACGAGACTGATGCCGTTTTCGCGAAGCTCGGTCGCAAGCTCTCGCAGCTCCGCGATGGTGCCGAGTTTAGGATTGACGTCGCGATAGCTCGAGACCGCATAGCCGCCGTCCGAGTTCGGCTCCGGGGCGAGGAACAGCGGCATGAGATGCAGATAGGTGAGGCCCAGCTCGCGGAAGTAAGGAATACGATCGCGAAGGCCCGCGAGGCTGCCCGCGTAGCGGTCCACGTAGCAGACCGCGCCCAGCATCCCGCCCGACTGGTACCAGTCGGGCTCGGCCTCGCGCCGCGCGTCAAGCGCCTTGAGCTCCGCGGGCCGCTTCTGCCAGGACTCGGCGCATTCGACGACGAGCGCCGAGAGCTGCGCGAGCCAGTCCCCGCGCTCGCCGTAAAGGGAGCGGAAGAGGCGCTCGAGCTCGGGGAAATGGCGGTCGAAGCGCTCGCCGAATTCGCCCCATTCCGCCCCGCTCAGCTGGGGATCCGCGTCCAGGGCAGACAAGACGTGCTGACGGGCCTCCTGCTCGACACTCGCGCTCTCCGGCACGTGACCCTCCTCGGGGTGGGTTCTCGCTAGCGGTGTGGTGCGTGCCACATACGTTACTTGCGGGCCATCGAGCGCGCGACCTTGCGACGTGACGGAGCCCGGGATTGGACACTCGCCCCAGACCGTGGACAGTGGAGCTATGCAGGAGCAGCTGATCCGGCTCATCGCCGCGCTCGCCAACGGCCGCGCGCGGGAGCGCTTCGCGGAGATCTCCTTGGGCGGGCGCCGCGGCGCGCCGGCCGATCCTACCCGGGACCGTCTACTCGAGGCGGCGGGTGTGCTCGAGGAGCTCCCCGGCGCGCTCGTCCGTGTCGACGAGGCCGCCCTTCAGGGGCTGCTTGCCCACGCCCGGTCTGCCCTGGTGCCGAAGCCCGAGCAGAGGATCGAGCAGCTTCCGCGACGGCGCACCCTGCTCCGGGCGACCCTCGAGGAGCTCGCGGGCGAGGTCCTCGGGCCCGACGAAACCGTGCCCGAGACCGAGCTCAATGCGCGGCTCGCCGAGAGGGTCGACGACGTTCCACGCGTCCGCCGCGCGCTCGTCGACGAAGGTCTGCTGGGCCGCAAGGCCGACGGCAGCGCGTACTGGCGGGCGTAGCGGCCCGGAGATCATCCGAGTTTGGGATCTCCGGCGCAGGGTACTGAACTCGATATCGGAATGCCTGAGGCCTGAGGCCGGGCATTAATTCGTTCGCATCGCGGTGTTTCCGTGTGGGAAATTCCCGACGGGATCACCGTGCGCCGCCGGAAGTTTCGCATCCTCGGCGACGCCTCGGCATCGAACGCAAACCAGCTCACAATCGCCCCAACACGGATGGAGGGTCCCGTGGACGGCAGAACACAAATTGCAGCTGTACTCGCAGCCGGCTATTTGCTCGGCAGGACCAAGAAGATGAAGCTCGCCCTGACGGTGGCCGGCGTGATCGGCGGGAGGCAGATCTTGCACCACCGAGGCGAGCTGATCAGCAAGGCCGGCAAGATGCTCGAATCCAGCCCCGAGGCGAGGAGCATCGTGAAGCAGGTCCGCACCACGCTCCTGGAGGCGGCCACCGGGGCGGCCGTCACGGCGGCCTCGCGGGGCATCGGCTCCCTGAGCGACAGCCTGCAGGACAGGGCCGAGAAGCTCCGCGAGCCCAAGCCCGAGGACGAAGAGCCCCAGGACGAGCGCGCGGAGCCCGAGGATTCGGATGCCGCGGAGGACGCCGACAAGCAGCCTTCGCGCCGCCAGTCCCGTCCCAGCCAGTCCCGTTCCAGCTCCAAGGCGTCCGGTTCCGAGCAGTCTGGCTCCAAGCAGTCTGGCTCCGCGTCCGGATCCCGAGGGGGCACACGCACGGGCTCCCGCACGGCATCCTCGACTCGCCGCAGTCCGGGCCGCAGCCAGAGCTCCTCGAAGTCCACCAAGTCTTCGTCCGCGTAGGGCGCCAGCAGAAGGAGGCAGGTCATGGAGGCAAAGACGAGCAACAGTTCCCTCCTGGACAAGCTTGGCCTGGACGGTCTGAAGGACGCCGCGAGCGACTACGGAACCGCCCTCGTCAACAACGGCATGGGCAAGGTCAGCGACACGATCGACGGCCTGACCGACCGGCTCACGGATTACGCCGACGGCAAGTCATCCAGCATCAAGGGCAAATCCCTCGGAGAGGGGCTCAAGGCCAAGCTCCAGGGCAAGAATCCCGTGCTCGCCTCGGTGGGAGGGGCTCTGAGCGGCGTGAAGGACAAGGTCAAGGACACGGTCTCCGCCGGCGCCGAGGCGCTGACAGGTGGCGGAGGCGGGCGCGGAAGCCGCCAGCAGAAGCTCGTGAATATCGTCGAATGGGCCGATGTCGGGGTACCCGTGAAGGTCGCCTATAACCAGTGGACCGAATTCGAGGAATGGTCCGACTTCATGAAGAAGGTCCACAACGTCGAACACGACGAGGACCAGGGAAAGGTCGAAATCAAGGGCCAGGTTTTCCTGTCCCACCGGACGTGGGAATCGACCATCAAGGAGATGGTTCCGGACGACCGGATCATCTGGAAGTCGAAGGGCCAGAAGGGTCATCTGGACGGCTCGGTGACATTTCACGAGATCGCCCCGCGGCTCACACGCATTTGCGTGGTCGTCGAGTATTACCCGCGGGGATTCTTCGAGAAGACCGGACAGATCTGGCGCGCCGTGGGCCGCCGTGTGCGGGTGGAGCTCAAGAGGTATGTGCGCCACGTCATGACCTCGACCATCCTCAGTCCGGACGACGTCGAGGGCTGGCGCGGCGAGATCCGCGATGGCGACGTCGTGCGCTCCCACGACGAGGTCGTTGAGGAGGAACGCGAATCCGACTCCAAGGATCACGACCGCGGCCGCGAAGGCGACCCGGAGGACGAGTACGAGGACGAGTACGACGACGACCCCGAGTCCGCGGACGGCGAGTCCGACGACGACGAGGCGGCCGAAGACGAATACGACGACTACGAGGACGAAGAGGACAACGACGAAGAGGACGAACAGGACGCAGAGGACGTAGCTGACGACGACGAAGACTACGAGGACGAGGACGAGCGCGCCGGCCGGCGCGACGACGACTCCGAGGACAAGCGGCCCGCGAAGCCTCGGGCGAGGAGGAGCGCATGACGACCAACAGCTCAGTGCAGCCCCGCGGGGGCTACATGGACCGGCCCCAATCGAGCTCGCTGGCTGACGTCCTCAACGTCATCCTCGACAAGGGGCTGGTGATCGACGCCTACGTCCGGGTCTCCCTCGTGGGGATCGAGGTGCTCACCATCGACGCCCGGATCGTGATCGCGAGCGTCGACACCTACCTGCGCTTCGCCGAGGCCACGAACCGCCTGGACCTCGCGAAGCAGGGCGGGAAGGGCCTTCCGGACATGATCGGCGACATGGAGGAGAGCGGCGCCCACAAGAAGACGAAGGGCTTGCTCTCCGGCGTCAAGGACGCGGTCGTCGGCGACAAGGACAACGAGGACGACGGCGAGCGGGAAGAGGCGCGGCCGCGTCGCCGAAGGAGTGAGAAGGCCTAGTGGAACAGGAGACCCCAGTGAGCCTGTACGTTTACGGCATCGTTCCGAGCCCCGCGGACGTCCCCGAACTGGTGGGCGTCCAGGGCGAGCGGGTGACAACCGTCGAGTCCAACGGCCAGACGGCCCTCGTCTCACAGGTCGAAGACGGCGAGGAGATCGGCACGCCGGAGAATCTTCTGGCCCACAGCGCCGTCCTGGACCGCATCGCGGCCGATAGGCCCGTGCTCCCCATGGTGTTCGGCACGCTCGTGCCGGACGCGGAGGCGCTCGTGGAACGCGTGCTCGCCCCCGGGCACAACGCCTACGCGGCCCAGTTCGCGCGGGTTGGGGACTCGGCGCAGTTCACCCTGCACGCCCGGTTCGTTGCGGACCAGGCGCTCGCCGAACTCGTCGAGGAGGATCATGAGATATCCGCCCTGCGGCGGGCGATCTCGGGCTCCTCGGAGGACGAGACCCGCGAGGAGAGGATCCGCCTCGGCGAGCTCGTGGTTCGTGGTCTGCACCGCAAGGCCACGGCGGAGGCGCAGCCCGTCCGCGAGGCCATCGTTCCGCTGGCCCTCGAGGTCGTCGAGCGCGAACCCGGCCAGGCCGACGACGTGATCGAACTCGCCGCCCTCGTCGAGCGCCATCGGCAGGCGGAGTTCGAGCGCACCGCCGAGGACTTCGCGCGCCGCTCCGCCGGCCGGATCACGTTCCGGCTGCTCGGCCCTCAGGCCCCCTACGACTTCATGGGCGTCGCGTGATGGGACTCCTCTCGGGGATCCTCGGACTCCCGCTCGCGCCCGCGAAGGGCGTGGTGTGGGTGGCTGAGCGTCTCGGTGAGGAGGCGGAGCGGCGGTACTACGATCCGGCGGCGATCCGTCGGCAGCTCGAGGAGGTCGCCCAGGCCAGGGGCCGGGGCGAGGTCTCCGACGAGGACGCCGCAGCTCTCGAGCGGGAGCTCGTGGCCCGCCTTCTCGAGGGCAACGAACGGCGGAGCAGGAAGGAGCACTGACCATGGCGAGCCGAAGCGACGAAGGGACCCCGCGTCGCGCCCCCGAGGGGAGCCCGTCGAAGGGGAGCCAATCGAACGGGAGCCCGTCCAAGGGGAGCGGGTCGACGGGGAGCCGGGCGCGCAGGCCCGAACTGAGCTCGATCCGCGCGGCCCAGCGCGCCGTCGTCCAGCTCCATGAACTGACCACCCGGGACATCGAGGCCGTCGTCGGGATGTCCAAGACCGATTCCGGCAACTGGAAGGTCATCGTCGAGGTCGTCGAGGCGCACCACTTCCCCGACACCTCGGACGTCATGGCCGAATACTCGGTGGACGTCAACGCGAAGGGAGAGCTCGTGGGCTATTCGCGCGGGGAGCGATACCTGCGGGGTCGACCCGGAGGCCAATGACCCAGGAATCTGAGAGCACCCGCGCCGCGCCCCGCGAGGCGGAAGGTGCGGGGCGCGACGTCGTCCGTTCGCCCGCGCGAGGCCTCGCTACGGGCGGCGCACCCCTGCAGCCGCAACGCGACCGCGACGGCACGCTCACGCAGGTCATCGAGACCCTGCTCGACAAGGGGCTCGTGATCAACGCGGACATCACGGTCTCGCTGGCGGGCGTCGAGCTGCTGGGCATCCGGATCCGCGCAGCGCTGGCCTCGTTCGATACCGCCGCGCGCTACGGGCTGGACTTCCCGTCCGGGACGAATCGCGACACGGCGGCGTGGAACGACTCGATCGAACGCAAGGACACGTGCCCGCAGTGCGGGAAGCGGGCCCCCGAGGCCCAGCTGCTGCACGAGTTCTGCCCGTGGTGCGGGTGGAAGAGCGCCCTCGCGCTCAGTCGGGGCCGCGACCCGGGAGCGGGGGAGTGATGGACCCGGTCCGCGAACCCGAGTCGTCCGTCTCGGCGCTCGTCGACACGCTGCTCACCAAAGGCGTGTATCTCGACGTCGATGCGGTCATCACGGTCGCCGAGATTCCGCTCGTCGGCGTGAGCCTCCGGGCCGCGCTCGCGGGGATGGAGACCCTCCTCGAGTACGGGATGATGCGCGACTGGGACGAGGCCACGCGTGCGGCGCACCGTCCCCACGCTGCGGACGACGGCGGCGCAGCGCACCCGGGTGCCGCGGCCCCGACCATGGGCCGCGCGCGACTCGAGAGCCAGGCCCTCTTCCGCGAGCAGCGTTCGTACGGCGAGGTCTGGCGCAGCGGAACGGCCCGGTGGGAGCCGGCCCGCGGCTTCACCTGGTTCGGGGAGGGCGACCGCCGCCCCGCCGTGCGGATCGCCGCGGACGAGATCACAGGGGTGCGCGAACTCGGACTCCTCGCCGTCGACGCCGCGGATTCCCCCGCCCCGGGCCAGCGGCGCGTGCTCGCGTTGGCGACCGAACGCTGGGAGGTCGCCATCGCCGTCGACCGCGGTGACGAATGGGAAGCCGCGCTGCGGCAGGGAGGTGCGGCATGACGAAGCTCAACATCGACGAGGACAACCTCAAGAACGGCGTGCTGACGCTCGTGGTGACGCTCGTCGAGATCATCCAGGAGGCGCTCGAGGCCCAGGCCCTGCGCCGCATCGAGGGCGGCTCGCTCACGGAGGAGGAGCAGGACCGGCTCGGGACCGCCCTCCTCGAACTCGACGCGGCGATGGCCCAGCTCAAGCTCGATCACGGCATCGAGGACTCCGTCGATGAGCTGCGTCGCGGCCTCGACGAGGCCGTGACGGAGCTCATCGGTCGGGCTGCGAGTCCGGGCCGCCCCACGGGTACGGCGCGGGGAGCGCTCCGATGACCAGCGCAGCGCCTGGGGGCACCGCGGGGCTGTACGTCTACGCCGTCGTGCCTCACGACCTCGACCCCGCGACTCTCGGGGTGGGCATCGACGCCGTGGCCCTCGAGGTGGTCGCCGTGTCCGAGGGCGTCGCGGCCGTGGTCCACCGCCACGACGCCCCGCCGTACGCGGGATCCGGCAGGGACGCGGAGCGCCGCGTCCTCGAGCACGGCAACGTGGTCGAGCGGTGTTGGGCCCACGCGGGGACCGTGCTGCCCCTCGGGCTCAACGTCATCGTGACGCCGGGGGAGAACGAATCGGCGAGCGAGCGGCTCGCGCACTGGCTCCGGGCCAATGCCGCCGCGCTCGCCGAACGGCTCGCGGCTCTTGAAGGCCGCGTGGAGCTCCGTGTCGAGATCTCCCTCGACGGACGCGCGGCCGCGAGCGGGAGCGAGGAGTCGCGGCGCGTCGAGGCCGAGCTCGCGGAGCGCCCGGCCGGGGTCCAGCGTCTTCTTGCCCGAAAGCTGGCCGCGCTGGCCGCGGAGGCGGTGGAGGAGCGCGCGGACCGGCTGTATCCCGAGTATCGCCGCCGCCTCGCCGCCCTGTCGGAGGATCTCACGGAGAATCTCCGCGGGCACCCGCCCGCGGGCTGCGCCACGGTTCTGAACGTCTCCGTCCTGGCCCGGCGCGGCGACGTTCCCCGCCTCGGGCAGGCCCTGAGCGACATCGAGGCCGAGGATCCGGCCGTCCGGGTGCAATTCCTCGGCCCGTGGCCGCCGTTCTCCTTCGCCGACGTTCCGGGGTCGCGGAACGGACCCTCGGAGTTGGACGGGTCCTGAGCGGACCCGGGGAATGGGGCGCAGAAGCGCCGCGTCACACTGGTGTTTTACATGTCTAATTGAAATGATCATGCTGCCGTGACCGAGGCTGGCCCCACCACAGGCTTGTCTTGGTCCGGCGGCACTATCCCCGTCAGGTCCGTCGCACACACTCTCAGAAAGGTCAGCCATGACCCAGCCCAACGTTGGCGAGCCCACCGCACCCGCACAGCCCGTCCCCGCGACCCAGCCCAAGTCGCGCATCGCCGCTGGCCTGCTCGGCATCTTCCTGGGCAGCCTCGGGGTGCACCGCTTCTACCTCGGCTACACGAAGATCGGCATCATCCAGATCGTCGTCACGCTGGTGACGTTCGGCTTCGGCGCCCTGTGGGGCTTCATCGAGGGCATCATGATCCTCGCCCGCGCCGAGGCCTTCCGTGCCGACGCGACTGGGACCCCGCTGGCCGACTGAGCCGTCCCGAACTGAGCCATCCCGAACTGGGCCGCGGTTCTGAACTGAACCGCAGTCCTGAACTGAACCGCAGTCCTGAACTGAGCCGCGGACTGTGGCGCGGTTCCCATCCGAGGTTTGGTTCCGGTGGCGGGCAGCGATGACACGCTGCCCGCCGCCCGGTTGCGGGGTCTCTGGCGCCGGGTTGTGGGGTCCCTGCCACCGGGTTGCGGGGTCCCTGCCACCGACCACGCTGCGTGGCCATGCGGCGCAATGTACCCGTAAATTCCGTCGGTTCCAGCGCGGCCGTGTCTACCATGGCCTCGTCATCCATAGACACGAGGGGGATTTATGAGTACACCGACGCGTCCGGCTACACAACGTCTACGCCCGGGCCCATGTCCGTGGTCGGGTACGCGCTCGAGGGCATCTGGTTCCTCGCCACGATCGTCCCGCAGCTCGCGCTCCTTGCCCGCCGCCTGCATGACGTCAATATCAGTGCCTGGATGATCTTCATCGGGCTCGTCCCGATCCTGGGCGGCCTCACTCTGCTCATCCTTTCGCTGCTGCCTCCGAAGCCCGAGGGGCAGCGCTTCGACCGGCCCACTGGTCCTGTCTATCCGGGCTGACGCACTACGTTTCGCAGGGGTCCGGGCGCTGCGCCCGGGCCCCTGCGGCGTTCCGCACCTTCGGGATCGCCCAGTTGTAGCCTTCAGCGCATGACCCTTGAACGCTGGCAACGGCTCTCAGAATGGCCCATGATGGCCGCCGCCCTTCTCTTCCTCGCTGCCTACTCGGTGCAGGTCATCGCCGACCTTCCGGACGCGGAAGGTGCGTGGGCAGACGCCCTCGTCTGGGCGGCGTGGGCGGTCTTCGTGCTCGACTACGGCGTGCGCCTGTGGCTCGCTCCGAGCCGAGGGCGCTGGTTCCTGTACAACCTGCACGAACTCGCGATCCTCGCGCTGCCCGCCCTCCGGCCACTGCGCCTCCTGCGACTCGTCACGCTGCTGAAGGTCGTGCATAGTCGGGCGGGCAGCGCCCTGAGGGGCAAGCTCCTGCTCTATGTTTTGGGCTCGGCTTCCATGCTGATCTACTGCGGTGCCCTCGCGGCCCTCGACGCCGAGCAGAACGATCCGCAGGCGAACATCCGCACGTTCGGAGACGCGCTCTGGTGGGCCCTCACCACCATCACGACTGTGGGATACGGGGACCACTACCCGATCACCGTCGTTGGGCGGTTCGCCGCCGCAGGCCTCATGGTGGCTGGGATCGCGGTGCTCGGCGTCGTCACGGCCTCGATCGCATCCTGGCTCGTGGAAAGCGTCTCCGCCCAGACGGCCGCCAAAACCGCGGAGCGGACGGCCGCGGCGCTCGACGCCGTCGACGCGCCCCTCGAGCAGCAGATCCGCGCGCTGTCCGAGCAGGTTGCTCGGCTCGCGGCCGTGCTCGAGGCGCGCGGACCGCGCGGCTAGGGTTGGCCGGCGCCTGCGGGCGACTCGGCCGGCTCGTCCCAGAAGTCCATGAACGACTGCGGCGATGCACTGCATACTCTCACTTGCGAGGAATCGGGCGTCGAGTCCAGATATCGAATGGCCCCTGAGCCGAGACTCCGGGCTCGTGGTGGACGTCGGCTATCCGAGCGCTTCCCGGATCTCCCAGAGGATGAGGCGTCTTGCCCTCTCGTCCACGTCCAGGTTGAGGATCGCGTTGAGGGCACGGGCCATGCGCGGCGCGGCTGCCAAGAGCTCGGCGAGCTCGGGATTGCTGGCGAGATCGAGGGCGGCGACCTCAGGGGCGGAGAGGCGGTCGGTCACGTGCGGATTGGCCAAGACACTGGAAACGGCCATGGGGGATTCCTCCGGTCGAGCCTGCGGTTGAACCCATGCTCCACTGGGCTTCGACAGCCCCGCGAGCCGACCCGCCGCCGTTTCAGCGATGTTCACGCCGGATTCGGCGAAGCGTTTGATACCCGTCGGCTCCCGGTCTACCCGGAACAGGGCGTTTTCGTCGACAAGTCACCGCCAAGCTGACCGCCGTGCCCGAAGAGGTAGCGTCGGGGCCCTGCGCGTGCAGGAATGTCCCGGCCTAAACGCGAGTTTGGGCGGGACATTTCTCCGACGAGTTGCGGGCAAGGAACGGGTCGACCTACGGGCGGCCGTAGTTACCCGCAGGTAGCGGAAGCCGTTGGACGTGTCTAATATGATATTCATCACTTATTTCACATCGATGGGGGAAGCGTCGTGGACGAGGCGTTGATGCGCGAGCTTGCGTGGCAGATCACCGGTATTCGCCGACCGTCGCAGAGCAGCGACGAAGTATTCGGCAAGACGCTCGAGCAGACGGCAGCCTTCCACGTGGCCGAGGGGCGGGCTCCCGAGACCTCTGGGGAGAGTGCGCTTGAGGCGAGGCTCGGGCGCTGGCTCGAGGCCCAGCGCGCCGAGTCTCGCCGCGGCACGCTCTGCGACGCGCGACGGCGCATGATCGACCGTGCGATCGGGGTCGGCTGGGCGTTTGATGCGATTAGCCCGAGACCGTAGCCGGTTCGAGACGGCTTAGGGCCCGGCGGCTCGGGGGTCCGGCGGCTCGGTTCAGGCGTTCCGGTAGCGCGTCGCCAGATCGGGGCCCTGCGCCCCGAAGGCGGCGAGATCCGCGTTGAACACCTCATCGAGGAGGTGTGCGTTCTCGACGCCCGGAGCGCACACGGTTTCGCCCAGATCGAGGCCTCGCAGGCTCGCCGTGACGACGTCGGCCGCGCTCATGCGGGGCACCATGCTCAGGTCGAGGCCTTGACGCTCGTGGAACTCCGTGGCCACGACCCCAGGGCACACCACCTGGACGGTGACGCCTGTACCCTCGAGCTCAGCGCTCAGAGTCTGGGACATCGCGACGAGGTAGGCCAGGCTCCCGCCGTACACCGCGCGGCGGGGCATCTGGGCGTGCGGGGCGGGGCCGCCGAACGCGATCATGCCAGCCACGTTGATGATGGTGCCCTCGCCGCGCGCCTGCATGCCGCCGACCGCTGCGCGGGTGAGCATCGTGGGCGCGAGGACCTTGACGCTCACAAGCTCGGCTGCCTTCTCCGCCGGCAGCTCGGCGAGCGGCATGTAGTGGGCCACTCCGGCATTGTTCACGAGCATCGTCAACGGTTCGGCCGCGCAGATCTCGGCGACCGCGCCGATCCCCTCGGGAGTGGACAGGTCGGCGGCGACAGTGCGGACCGCGACCTCCGGGTGCGCGGCGGCGAACTCCGCCAGGCGCTCGGCGCGCCGGCCGACGATCACCAGGTCGTAGCCATCCGCGGCGAGGCGCTCGGCGAAGGCTCGGCCGATGCCGGATGTCGCGCCGGTGACAAGTGCAAGCTTGCTCATCGGGCGCCCGCCTAGGCGGCGTGGATCCACTCGTTGAGCGCCGCGCGGTCGGTGAACCACGCGGTGAGGAAATCGGCCCCGTCCTCGTGTGCGGGCGCGGAGGAGCCAGCCGCGGGCGGGAGGAGGAAAGCGAGTTTGAGAGCTCCCGCACGGTTGTAGCGGGGGATGATCTCTTCGGCTCGCCACTGACCGGTCGCTTCGCTCATCCGGTGGGCGAAATCCCTCGCGTCCACAACGAGGACCGTGGGCCGGTGTTCGAGTGCCAGGTCGGCGAAGGCCGCCATGTCAGCGCGGAAGGCTTCGTCGGTCATGCCCTCGGTCGCGCTCCACTGTAGTTCCAGCACGGTTCCGTCATCGGTCAGGGAGAAGAGGCTGTAGGGGGTCTTGGCCAGTTCCATGGCTGTTATTTCTCCAGACAAGTGGTCGGCCGACGGGACCCGGCGGCCCGGTATGTTCCGCGGTCTTTCAAACAGCGGCGCGTCGTGTGGGCCGTTGCGGATTTCCGAACCCCGTTCGCCGCAAGATGGGCGAGCGCCTCATGCGAGGCTAGCCAGACACCCGGCCGAGGTCCAGCCCGCACCATCGGCGAGCCCTCATCGAAGGGCACGAAAAACCCCTCTCTGATCCGCGTTTCCGCAAGTCTAGAGAGGGGTCGTGGAGCCTCCCAGCGGGATCGAACCGCTGACCTTCTCATTACGAGTGAGACGCTCTACCGTCTGAGCTAGGGAGGCAATAGGAGCCCCGCAGCAGCGGAACCACCGAGTGAATACTCTAGTGGAGCGCGCCGCTCCGGGTCAAAACGAGCGTCAGGCCGGCTTGGCCAAATAGTCCACCGCATACGCGACCGCCGCCGAAAAGAGGCGCCACGACCCGTAATGAGCGGAGTCTACGTAGGCGCTTCCGCCGCGCCCTCGAAGGCATGCGAGCGTGCTCTGCCGCCCTCCCGGGCGTTCCGGATACACGACCACCTCGACCGAGCCGATCGTGCCCACTGCCTGGCGCGCGCCGCTTCCCTTCAGCGCTGCCCGCAGTTGCCTGCTGACCTGCATTCTGTCCATCGCCGACGTCCCCGTCACCATCAGCTCCCTGCTGTGTCCCTGCTGCGCCCCAGTGGTGGCCGCCACCCCCAGCGTGGCGGCCACCTACTAGGTAGAACAAGGCCAGCACGCCGTATGACGCGATTTTCTCCAACATTTATATCCAGTGTCCTCCGTGGTCGTGTTCACCCTGCGTACGTGGCGAATTCAGTGGTGTGTCGCGAGCCAATGGCATCGTCGGAGAACAATCGCCGGGCGAGTCTGGCGTCCAACCGGACTTGGGGGATCATCAGTGACCGTGCAAAACCTGCCGCCCGCCGTGGCGAGTGGCATCCGTCTCGCCGTACTCGACATGAACGGGACAACCGTGGTCGATGGCGGAGCGGCGGAGCGCGCGGTCGCCGAGGCCCTGCGGCAGTTCGGCGTCACGGGCGAGCGGCTCGATTCGGCGCTCGTGATGTCTCGACGCAGCGCGGGGCTCGACCGCGCCGGGGTCTTCGAGCGGCTTTTCCCGGACGACGCCGGTACCGCCAAGGCGGCGTTCCGCGCCTTCGCCGAGGGGTACGACGCGATGATCCTCTCGGGCTGCGTGCGGGCGGTCCCCGGGGCGGAGGCCGCCGTCCACACCCTGCGTGAGCACGGCGTCAAGGTGTGCCTCGCGACGGGCTTCGGTCGGCACACGCAGAACAGCGTCCTCGAGGCGCTTGACTGGATGGGTCTCGCGGACCTCTCGCTGTGCTCGGAGGACGCGGGCCGCGGCCGGCCCTATCCCGACATGGTCCTCACGGCCGTCCTGGCCCTCGATATCGAAGACGTCCGGCAGGTTCTCGTTGCCGGCGACACGGCCGCAGACATCACGTCGGCCCTGCGCGCCGGCGCTGCCGCGGCCGTGGGCGTTCTGACGGGGGCCCAGCCCGCCCACGAGCTGCGCGCGGCGGGCGCGACCGCCGTCGTCCGTTCCGTCGCCGACCTGCCGTCGCTGCTGTGGGAGCGCGACGCCGTTGCCGCGGTCTAGCGCCGCGCCCGGCTCGCTCACGCGAACGACGGCGCCCGGCTCGCCCTAGGCGGCGCGGCGTCAGCAGTGCTTGCCGTCCTCGGCGGCCTTGCCGTCCACGAGGAAGCTGTCCACGGCCTGATCGACACACGTCGAGCCGCGCCCATACGCCGTGTGACCCTGCCCGGTCCAGGTCAGCAGGGCGGCGTTCCCAAGCTCCGAGCGCAGCGAGACCGCCCACGGATACGGCGTGGCGGGATCGCCCGTGGTGCCGAGCACCATGATCTGGTTGCTGCCCGTGTAGTGCGCGGGGGCGGGCGTCCGGACGGACTTGTAGGGCCAGTCCCGGCAGTTCACCCCGCCGTACGCGAAGAACTGGCCGAAGGTCGGCGACGCCTCCGCGAGCTGCTGGGCCTCGGTGCGCATGCCGGCGGTGTTGGACTCGGTGGGGTAGTCGAGGCAGTTGTACGCCATGAATGCCCACGAGCCGTTGGACGAATAGGTGCCGTTCTGGTCGCGATCCGCTGCCTGATCCGCGAGACGCAGCATCGCGGAACCGTCGCCGCGGAGCGCCTTCGCGATGGCCTGTGTGAGCACGGGCCAGCTCTGGTCATTGTAGAGCGGGAGGATGAACCCGTTCACGAAGTCGGTGATGGGGAGGGCGCGCCCATCGTTGGTGTGCATTGGCTGCTCCTGGACGTTCTGGAAGAGCGTCTGGAGCTGGCCCACAGCATCAGTTTCCGAGCCCGTGAGCGGGCAGCCCGACTTCGAGATGCACGAGCGCACGTACGCGTGGAGCGCGTCCTCGAAGCCCTTCGCCTGGCCGAGCGTGAGCTCCTGGGCGCCCAAGGCGGGATCGACGGCGCCGTCGAGCACGAACTTCCCCACACGGTCGGAGAACATGCTCGCGTAGGTCGCTCCGAGGAGCGTCCCGTAGGAGAAGCCCGCGTAGTCGAGCTTGGTTTGGCCCATGACGACGGCCCGCAGGACGTCCATGTCTTTGACCGAGCTGATCGTGTCGGAGTGCGCGAGGATCGGGCCGGTGTTCGCCTTGCAGGCCTCGATGACCTTCTTCTGCTCGGCGAACGACTGCGCGAGCCCCGCATCGGTCGAATTGTCGAGGTTGAGCTGCCGCACCGCGTCCTGCCCCGCCGCATCGAGGCATGTGACCGGGGCGGAGCGCTTGACCCCACGGGGGTCCCAGCCCACGAGGTTGTACATCCCGCGGAGCTTGTCGGAGAACATCGAGTTGCCGGCGTCGCGCACGAGGTCGATTCCCGAGGCGCCCGGTCCGCCAGGGTTGACCATGAGGTTCCCCTTCGCGTTGCGCCCCTTGAGGCGTGCAACGGCGAGCTGGATCGTGTCCCCGTCCGGCTTCGCGTAGTCCACCGGAACGGTGACCTTGGCGCACTCGAGATTGTTCTCGCACGGAGACCACTGGATCTGCTGCTGGTAGAACTTCGTCAGCTCTGGCGCGGCCCCCTCGGTCGCCGAGGTCTCGGGGCTCGCGGAGTTGCCTTGGCCCGGTCCGATAAACGGCGTGCATCCCGTCAGCGCGATCAGGATCGCGGCCACGACAACGACGACCGCGCCCCGCAGCCGGGCGGTTGCGGCGGCGGGCAGAGGCGTCCCCGGGCTCGGGGCAGGCGTCGTCACAGGGCTCCTCCGTCAGATCAGGCTTACCGCCATGGCTTCGACCGCAAGGAGCGGGGCCACGTTGGTGGTCGTGATGCGCTGTCGCGTGGTGTTAACCGCGTCCATGCGCGCCAAAGTTACGGCGGCCGAAGATTTCGCCGCGAAGTCCCTGACGTCCGCGGCGATTTCGGTGTTAACCGGGTCCACGTCGCTGCCGAGCTGGAGCATCAGGACGTCGCGGTAGAACGAGAGCAAGTCCGTGAGGGTCCGGTCGAGCGAGTCGGTGACGGACCGCTTCGCGCGCCTCTTCTGGTCTTCCTCGAGCTGCCGGACCTGGGAGCGGAGCGTCGGGGGCAGCTTCTCGTCCCCGGTGACGCCGAGCGTCTCGAGCAATCGCGAGCGCTCCTGCGCGTCCCGCTCCTCGTTCGAGCTCGAGGCCTCGTCCGAGGCGATCTTGACAAGCTGCTCGGCGAGGTTGACGGCCTGCGAGACGGTCGTGAGGGTGAGCGGGAGGCGTACCGTGGCCGCGCGGCGCTCTCGGGCCGCGGGATCGTGCACGAGCCGCCGCGCGATGCCGATGTGGCTCTGGGCCGCGCGGGCCGCCTGAACCGCGAGATCGGGATCGGCGCCGTCGCGCTCGACGAGCAGCGCCGCGACGTCGGACACCGGTGGGAGCCGGAGCCCCACGGGACGGCACCGTGAGCGGATGGTCACGAGCACGTCGGCCGGCGACGGCGCGCACAGCATCCAGATGGTCCGCGGCGTGGGTTCCTCGATCGCCTTGAGCAGCACGTTCGTGGTGCGCTCGGCCATCCGGTCCGCGTCCTCGACGACGACGATGCGCCACCGGCCAGTCGACGGCCGGTCACCCGACTTGGCCACGAGCCCGCGCGCCTCGTCGATCGTGATGGTGACCTTCTCGGTGCGCACGAACGTCACGTCGCTGTGCGACTCCGCGAGGACAGCGCGGCACCCGGGGCACACCCCGCAGCCGCGAGCCATAACGTCCTCAACCTCGCAGTTGAGCGCCGCCGCGAAGGCCTTCGCCGCCGTCGAACGCCCGGATCCCGGGGGGCCAGTGAAGAGCCACGCGTGGGTGAGGCCCTCGCCTGCGGCGGCCCGTCGTAGCTGCTCAGCCACCGGCGCCTGCCCCACGAGCTGATCCCACACGGTCACGGGCGGGCCTCCACGCGGCCCGGATGGGCACGGACCGCGGCGGAGCGCGCTTCGAGCGCGCTCGTCACGGCTGAGAGGATCGCCTCGGCGAGCTCGCCGGGCTCCTGACGCGCGTCGAGCACGAGGTAGGCGCCGGGACGCGTCTCGGCGAGCTCGAGGAAGGCCGCCCGCACGTCGCGGTGGAACTCGTCCGGCTCCGACTCGAGCCGGTCCTCGGCCGCGTCGCCAGCGGTTCTCCGGGAGCGGCCCTCGGCCTCGTCGACGTCGAGGAGCACCGTGAGATCGGGCCACAGCCCGTCCGTGGCCCACACGTTGAGATCGCGCACGGCATCGGCGCCGAGCCCGCGCCCCACACCTTGGTAGACGATCGAGGAGCCGATGTAGCGGTCCGTCACCACGACGCCTCCGCGCTCGAGCGCGGGCCGGATGGACTGCTCGACGTGAGCGGCGCGAGAGGCCGCGAAGATGAGTGCCTCGGTGCGCGCGCCGACCTCTCCGTGTCCGTGCTCGAGGACGAGGCCGCGCAGCTTTTCGCCGATCGGCGTGCCACCAGGCTCGCGCGTGAGGAGCACTTCGTGACCCGCGGCACGGAGGGAATCCGCGAGGATCCGCGCCTGCGTCGACTTCCCTGCGCCGTCGCCGCCTTCGAAGGCGACGAACAGGCCAGGAAGCGGCGTTTCGGCGGAGGAGATCACCCACCCAGACTACCGACTCGGACGCCGTCCTCGCGCCGCAAACGCGCGGATGTGGACGGCTGGGCCTGTGGAGGAACAACCGCCCTCGTGAGGGGCCGTCACGCGCCGCCGCGGGCTCACCACGCTGGGCATAATCTAGGGGCATGACCGACGCGCCCGCCGACTCCGTCTTCCCCGCCCAGAGCCCCGCCGAGAGCGGTGCCCAAGGCGCCTTCCCGCACCTCGACTCGGAGGCTCTCGCCGCGCTCTCCGCGGAGACTCTGGCCGTGGCGGCGGGGCGGCCGGAACGGGGACACGACACCCCCGTGAACCCGAGCGTCGTGTTCTCCTCGACTTTCGTCGGCATGGGCGCGGTCGGCGAGGGCGCCCGTGGCTACGCGAGGTACTCGAACCCGACGTGGGAACCGTTCGAGGAGGCCGTCGCGCGGCTCGAGGGGGCCGAGGTCCCCGCGCTCCTGTTCTCCTCTGGCATGGCCGCCGTGGCCGCCGCGCTGAGCCTCATCCCGGTCGGCGGGGTCCTCGTGGCGCCGGCCCATTCGTACTCGGGCACGCTCGGGATCGCCCAGAGCAAGGGGGAGCGGGGCGAGCTCCAACTCCGCTCGGTCGACATCGCGGACACCGAGGGAGTCATCGCCGCGCTCGACGGCGCGAGCCTCCTGTGGGTCGAGAGCCCCACAAACCCCATGATGGAGGTCGCGGACCTGCCCGCGCTCGCTGAGGCGGCCCACGCGGCCGGCGCACTCGTCGTCGTCGACAACACGTTCAGCACACCGCTCGGCCAGCGCCCGCTCGCGGTGGGGGCCGACGTCGTCGTCCATTCGGCGACCAAGTACCTGGCCGGCCATTCCGACGTGCTCCTCGGCCTCGCCGTGACGGCGAAGGACGAGCTGCGCGCGCGCCTCCTCGGCCACCGCACGCTGCACGGGGCGATCGCGGGCCCCATGGAAGCCTGGCTCGGCCTGCGCGGCCTCCGGACGCTCGCGCTGCGCGTCGAGCGCTCGCAGGCCAACGCGGCCGAACTCGCGCGGCGGCTTGAGGGTCACCCCGCGGTGCGCCGCACGCGTTACCCCGGGCTCGTCTCCGATCCGGGCCACGAGCGCGCGGCCGCGCAGTTCTCGGGCTTCGGCTCGATCATCAGCATCGAGCTCGACGACGCGACGTCCGCGGACGCCTTCGTGGCGTCCCTCGCCCTGTGGCTCCCCGCGACGTCGCTCGGGGGCGTCGAATCGACGATCGAGCGGCGCCGTCGGCACGCCGCCGAGCCGCTCACGGTTCCGGAGGGACTCGTTCGGCTCAGCGTCGGGATCGAGAACGTCGAGGACCTCTGGGCCGATCTCGCGCAGGGCCTCGACGCGCTGGACTGAACCCCTCGCCGCCGAGTGGCCCCGCACTCGGTAGGCTTGGACCGTGAGCGGCCAACTTCTCATCTTCTATATCGACAACACCGTCGGGTACCTCGTCTCGCTCGTGTGTGCCGTCCTGTCGGTGTGGGCGTTCGTTGACTGCACCATCCGCAAGGGCCCCGCGTTCCAGGCGAGCTCGAAGCGGACCAAGGGCTTCTGGCTCGGCCTGACGGGCGCCGCGACGTTTGTCACGGTGCTGTCTGTGCTCGTCCCCACACCCTTCTTCGGCCTGAGCCTGTTCAATATCGCCAGCGTGACGATCGCCGGCGTGTACCTCGCGGACGTGCGCCCCGCCGTCACCTCGCGCTGACCGCGCCGTGGTGCAGAAGGCGCGCCCGGTCCGGGCGGCCCGCGGCCGGCCAGTGGGCAACGTCACGCGGGGCACCACGAACCCCAATCGCATGCGGCGCGTCGACCGCTGGATCACGGGGGCGCACGCGCGCCGGCTTCGCTCGTTCCCTCGGGCCCCGCTCGCCGTCGACCTCGGCTACGGCGGTCACCCCGCGACCGCCGTCGAGCTCTTCGACCGGCTCCGGGCGGTGCGCCCCGACTTCCGCCTCACCGGCGTGGAGATCGAGCCGGGCCGGGTCGAGGCGGCCAAACCGCTCGAGCGCGAGGGGCTTGACTTTCGGCTCGGCGGATTCGAGCTCCCCGTCGAGGAGCGGCCCGCGCTCGTCCGCGCGTTCAACGTGCTTCGGCAGTACGAGGAGACCGACGTCCCCGCGATCTGGGAGCTCGTCTGCTCGCGGCTCGCGCCGGGCGGGCTGTTCATCGAGGGCACGTGCGATGAGATCGGCCGTCGCGCGGCCTGGGTAGCGCTCGACGGCGGCGGCCCCCGGACGCTCTCCCTCGCCGCGCGCTTCGGCTCGTTCGAGCGGCCGTCCGACGTCGCGGAGCGGCTCCCGAAGGCGCTCATCCACCGCAACGTCCCAGGGGAACGCGTCAACGCGTTCCTCGGCGCGCTCGACGACGCGTGGCTCGCCTCCGCTCCCCTCGCTGCCTTCGGCACGAGGCAGCGCTGGATCGCGATGGTCCGCGCCGCCAAAGAGGCCGGTTGGCCGGTGCTCCACGGGCCGACGCGCTGGCGGCTTGGCGAGCTCACGGTCGAGTGGGACGCCGTCGCGCCGGGCTCCTCATCCTCGTCATGAGACCGCCTCTCAGCGGACGCCTCGATAGCATGGCCCCATGACTTACACGCTGATCCTGCTGCGCCACGGGCACAGCGACTGGAACGCCAAGAACCTGTTCACTGGTTGGGTTGACGTTGACCTCAACGACCAGGGCCGCGAGGAGGCTCAGCGCGGCGGGGAACTGCTCGCGGAGAAGGGCCTCAACCCTGACATCCTGTACACGTCCCGGCTCAAGCGCGCCATCAACACGGCGAACATCGCCCTCGACGCGGCCGATCGCGGCTGGATCGACGTCAAGCGCTCGTGGCGGCTCAACGAGCGTCACTATGGTGCGCTCCAGGGCAAGGACAAGGCCCAGACGCTCGCCGAGTTCGGCGAGGCCCAGTTCATGGAGTGGCGCCGCTCGTACGACGTCCCGCCGCCCCCGCTCCCGGACGACTCAGAGTTCTCCCAGGCCGGCGACCCGCGCTACGCGGACCTCGGCGACGACCTCCCGCGCACCGAATGCCTCAAGGATGTGCTCGTCCGCCTCCTCCCGTACTGGGAGTCGGAGATCAAGGAGGACCTCAAGGCGGGCAAGACGGTCCTCGTGACGGCCCACGGCAATTCGCTCCGCGCGCTCGTGAAGCACCTCGACGGCATCAGCGACGCGGACATCTCTGGCCTCAACATCCCCACCGGGATCCCGCTCGTGTATGAGCTCGACGAGGACTTCAAGCCCACCAACCCGGGCGGCACCTACCTCGACCCCGCGGCCGCGGCTGCGTCGATCGAGGCGGTCAAGAACCAGGGCAAGAAGTAGCGCAGCGGGGTCACGCCTCACGCCGAAACCGTCTCCTCCGCGCTACGACCGTTCCAACGAGGCACAACCGTCCAGCGTGACCAACGGTTATGCCTCCGAGGGGGGCCATGGTGCGGGAGGAACGGTTATGCGCCCCACAACGGACGACGGCGGCCGCTCACCGAGGGGGCCCACAGCGCCGAGGGACCCGGAGCACGCCCAGCGTGCTCCGGGAGGCGCTGGGGAGTGAGCGGCCGCCGTCGTACTTCCACGTGTTGCGCCGTCAGGTTTGCGGGGTGCCGCACCGCGCAAACGTGACGGCGCAGCCGGAACGTGAAGCCGGGACGTCAGTTCGACGTCATGTCCCCGTCCCACTCGCCGGTCACGAGATACGAGACCTTGCGGCTCACGGAGACGCCGTGGTCTGCGAACCGCTCGAAGTAGCGGCTCGCGAGCGCGGCGTCGACGGCGAGTGCCGGCGAGCCCGTCCACGAGGAATCGGCGATGGCACGGAAGACGCCCGCGTGCAGGTCGTCGATCTCGGCGTTGGCGCCCTGGATCTTCGCGACGAGGGAGAGATCGTGGGTCTCGAGGAGCTCCGCGACGTCAGCGATGATGCTCCGGTCGAGCTCGGCCATGCGCGCGAACGTCTTGGTGAGCGACTCCGGGACGGCGCTCTCGGGGAAGCGCAACCGCGCGAGCTGCGCGACGTGGCGGGCGAGGTCGCCCATGCGCTCGAGCGAGGCGCTCATGCGCAGCGAGCCGACGAGCGTCCGGAGGTCGCTCGCGACCGGGCCCTGAAGGGCGAGGATGTCGATCGCGCGCTCGTCGAGCGCGCTCTGGCGGAAGTCGATCCGAGCGTCCTCGGCGATGACCTCTTGGGCGAGGTCAACGTCCGCGCTCTGGAAGGATTCGATGGCCTTGTCCAGCGCGGTCGCGACGAGACGGGCGATCTCCACGAGATCGTCGTGGACCGACTTGAGCTCTTCCTGAAAAACTTTGCGCACGGCGGTGTCCTTTCCTCGGTGCTCCGTGTCGCTGCGCACGGGCGCGGGAATGCCGTCCCGTCCGATGCCTCGCGGGGTGCTTCGACTCGTCACACTCTCAGCGGCAGATGAATACTTGCCACCTGATACGTGAACGATACGTGAACCGGGGCTTGAGCTCGTGCACGCGGTCTGAGCACGTCGGGGCCCGCCCCTAAGCTAATGGTGTGGATCCTCTCGTCGTCGGCATCGTCGCGGGTCTTCTTGGCCTGTCTTTCGGCGCCTTCGGCGTCCTCGCGTTCCGGGCGAGCGAGCGTCAGCGTGCCCTCCTCGAGGTCGCCCCTGGGGAGGCGACTTTCCCCGAGGGTGCGGCCGATGTGCTCGCGGTGCTCGGCAAGGCGTTCGTGGTGGTCGACGCAATCGACAGCGTGGTTCGCGCCAGCCCGGCGGCCTACGCGTATGGGCTCGTCCGCGGGCACACGGTGGTGCACCGCGAGCTGCTTTCGATGACGGCGAAGGTTCGCGGCAACGGAGTCGTCATCGAGAAGCAGTTCGAGCTCCCGCGGGGTCCGCTCGGCCAGGGCACGATCATCGTCTTGGTCCGCGCGGCCATGCTCGGCGAGGAATACATCCTCCTCCTCGCCGACGACCGCACGGAGATCACGCGCACGGAGCGCATCCGCAACGACTTCGTGGCGAATGTCTCGCACGAGCTCAAGACGCCGGTGGGCGCCATCTCCCTTCTCGCGGAGGCGCTAGAGGCGAGCCCCGACGACGAGGACGCTGTGCGTCGCTTCGCGCAGCGCATGCACAAGGAGTCGACGCGCCTTGCGGCGCTTGTGCAGGACATCATCGAGCTCTCGCGTCTCCAAGCCGCGGATATCGTCCATCAGGGCAAGGTCGTGGACGTCAACGAGGTCGTCGCGGACGCGGTCGACCGGTCCAGGCTTGCCGCGGAAGCCAAGCACATCTCCGTGGTGGTCGGAGGCATGAGCGCTCATAGGGTCTACGGCGACCCGGATCTCCTGGTCAACGCCTTCCGCAATCTCATCGACAATGCGATCCGCTATTCTCCCGGGAACACGAAGGTCGGCATCGGCATCCGGGACAAGGACGGCCTTGTCTCGGTGTCCGTTGCGGACCAGGGCGACGGCCTCAAGCCGGAGGACCAGGAGCGCGTGTTCGAGCGTTTCTATCGGGTGGACGCCGCAAGGTCGCGGCAGACGGGCGGCACGGGCCTTGGCCTGAGCATCGTCAAGCACGTCGTGGAGAACCACGGCGGCGAGGTGACCGTGTGGTCGCAGCTCGGCAAGGGCTCGACCTTCACGGTGCGGCTGCCCCAGATGGAGGAAGACCAAGGTGCTGAGAGCCCGGAACCGGGCCGGCGCCAGGAAGGGGCCACGCGGCCCCCTGAGCAAGGAGCGATCGCTTGAGCAGGATCCTGATCGTGGAGGACGAGGAATCGTTCAGCGACCCCCTGTCCTTCCTCCTCGGTAAGGAGGGCTACGAGGTCGAGGTGGTGGACAACGGCACAGACGCTCTCGTGGAATTCGACCGGAATGGCGCCGACCTCGTCCTTCTGGACCTCCAGCTGCCGGGCACCCCCGGCACCGAGGTCTGCAGGCAGCTTCGCCAGCGTTCGAATGTGCCGGTCATCATGCTGACGGCCAAGGACTCGGAGATCGACAAGGTTGTGGGGCTTGAGCTCGGCGCGGACGACTACGTCACGAAGCCGTACTCGTCCCGCGAGCTCGTGGCGCGCGTGCGCGCCGTCCTTCGGCGGCACGGCGAGCCCGAGGAGCTCATCTCGTCAACGGTTCAGGCCGGGCCCGTGCGCATGGACGTCGAGCGGCACGTGGTGAGCGTCGACGGCGAACAGGTGGCCCTCCCGCTCAAGGAGTTCGAGCTGCTCGAGATGCTCCTGCGGAACTCGGGGCGCGTCCTGACTCGCGGGCAGCTTATCGATCGTGTGTGGGGTTCGGACTACGTCGGGGATACGAAGACCCTCGACGTCCACGTCAAGCGGCTCCGCAGCAAGATCGAGCCGGACCCCTCAAGCCCGCGCTTCCTCGTCACGGTGCGTGGCCTCGGCTACAAGTTCGAGCCCTGACAGGCCCTCCAACTTCAACTGTCATCGACTGCTCCGTAACCGTCGTTTTGAGGGCTCAAAACGACAGTTACGGAGCAGTCGTTCTCTTGGGACGGCAGACGACGGCGGGCGCTCACCATCTGGGGTGAGCGGCCGCCGTCGTGCGCTGCTTGGCGAGCCTACTTGCTCGGGGTCGCGGAAGGCGTCGCCGACGCCGAACCCGACGCGGAGCTCGAGGCCGAAGTCGAGCTCGAGGCGCTTGAGGTGGCGCTCGGCGATGGGGTCGGCAGGTACGTGCGGTAGTCCGCGATGGTGCCGTCGAGCACGGGAACCTTGACGCTTTGGCTCGTGCCGCCCGCGTTGACCTTGACGTCCACGAGTGAGCCGGGGACCCCACCCACGTGCGAGAAGTCGACCGGGGTGGAAGTGGTCTCGAGGCGGACCTCGCCGTTCTTCGGGATGGTCACGGACACGGTGTTCGACGACGGGGTCGACAGCGACACCGTGAGGTCCTGGCCGGACGTGTTGAAGAGCGTGCCGATCATGCGGCCCGGCGCGTTCGCGCTGGCGGACTGCGAGGAGCCGGACTTGCCGGTCGAGGCGATGAGCACGTTGCGGAGCTGGACCGACCCGACGTCGGCGCGGATGCCATCCGACGCCGAGTACTGGATGGACGTCTGCTGAGGGTTGATGTAGCCGCACCCGGTGGCCGTCAGCAGACCCAAGCCCAGAGCGGCTGCAAGAGCAACGCGCGTGGCCGGGGTCGAAGCAGTGAAACGCACAGCTCGCTCCTGTGTCGATGGTGTCTGAGGTCTGATCGCCCCTAGCGTAGCCCGACTTTCGACAGATCGTAGATTCCGCGACGCCCGCGTGTGTGACGTGAAGCACTTTCTTGACGATTCGTCAAGCCCGGCTGGCCCCTGCGGCAATCGCTCTCCCGCGTCATTCCGCCGATCGCGGGGCATCCTCGGGCCGGGGCCTTCGGTCGGTCGTGATAGACTGGCTTGCGGGAAAGGGGAATGTCCACATGGTTTTTGAGGTTGGCGAGACGGTTGTTTACCCCCACCACGGTGCAGCCAAGATCGAAGAGATCAAAATGCGCACTATCAAGGGCGAAGAGAAAATGTATCTCAAGCTCAAAGTGGCTCAGGGTGACCTGACGATTGAAGTACCAGCTGAGAACGTGGACCTTGTAGGGGTCCGCGACGTTGTGGGCAAGGAAGGCCTCGAGCACGTGTTCGACGTCCTCCGCGCCGAGTTCACCGAGGAGCCGACCAACTGGTCACGCCGCTACAAGGCCAACCTCGAGAAGCTCGCATCCGGCGACGTCATCAAGGTTGCCGAAGTGGTTCGCGACCTGTGGCGCCGCGACCAGGACCGTGGGCTCTCCGCAGGTGAGAAGCGGATGCTGGCCAAGGCGCGTCAGATCCTCATCTCGGAGCTGGCCCTCGCGGAGAAGACCGATGAGGAGCAGGCCGCGACCGTCCTCGACGAGGTTCTCGCCTCCTAACCGCAAGGTTTCGGAAGGCCCCCAGCTTAGGCTGCGGGGCCTTTTTGGCGTTCTGGGGGCCGTTCTCTCCGGCTTCTCTTCCGGATTCCCCACGTTCCGGCGCCGCTCATCGGTATGTGGGGCCGCGTGGCGGCGAGTCGTGGTCCTCGACGGCACAGAAATTGGGGACGGCGGCGTGACGCTACGCTTGAGCCCGTGACCCCCGCCAACGTCCCAGCCGACGCCTCGCCCGAGCCGCCGCTCGCCGTCGTCGTCGTTGCCGCCGGAGCCGGCACCCGGCTCGGGCACGGGATCCCGAAGGCGCTCGTGCCGGTTGCGGGGGAGCCGATGCTCGCCCATGCGCTCCGCGGAGCGGTCGCGGCGGGCATCGCGCGCCAGCTGTGCGTCGCCGTCCCCGCGGACGACGACGAGCTCGCGGCCGTGTGCCGAGCGTTCGCCGAGCAGCTCGCGGCCACCGGGACGCCCCTCGAGGTGACTGTGGTGCGCGGCGGCCAGACGCGGGCTGACTCCGTGCGCGCGGCGCTCGGGGCCCTCCTGCCTGGCACCGCTCATGTCCTCGTGCACGACGCCGCGCGGCCCTTCACGCCCCCCGAGGCGTTCCGCCGCGTCGCGACGGCCCTGCGTCGCGGGGCCGCGGCCGTGATCCCCGCGGTGCCGGTTGTCGACACGATCAAGAGTGTCGCCGTGACGGTCGGGGAGTCCGCCTACCTGGCCGATGAGATCGTGACCGGGACCCCCGCGCGCGAGCAGCTGCGCGCCGTCCAGACCCCCCAGGGCTTCGACGCGGAGACCCTCCGGCACGCCCACGAGACTGCGAGCGGGTGGCCCGCCGAACGCGCCGCGGCCATCACGGATGACGCGATGCTCATCGAATCACTCGGCCTGCCCGTCTACGTGGTCCCGGGCGACGCCCGCTCCCTCAAGATCACCACCCCCATGGACCTTCGTCTCGCCGAGATGCTCGTCGAGGGAGCCTGCACGCCCCAGGAGGCCCCGTGACAATTCCCCGCACCGGAATCGGCGTCGACGTGCACGCGTACGCCCCCGAAGAAGCCCCCCAGCCGCTGTGGCTTGGCGGCCTCCTGTGGGAGGGGGAGCGCGGCCTCGCGGGCCACTCGGACGGCGACGCCGTGGCCCACGCAGCCGCCGACGCGCTCTTCTCCGCCGCCGGCCTCGGCGACCTCGGCACGCATTTCGGCACCGATCGGCCCGAGTATGCGGGTGCCTCCGGGGTGCGGCTGCTCGCGGAGGCTGCGCGGATCGTGCGCGCGGCGGGGTTCGAGATCGGCAACGTCGCCGTCCAGCTTGTGGCCCAGCGCCCGGTGTTCTCGCCGCGCCGGGACGAGTCGCAGCGTGTGCTGAGCGAGGCCGCAGGGGCGCCGGTGACGGTGTCCGCCACCACGAGCGACCACCTCGGATTCACCGGCCGGCGGGAGGGCGTCGCGGCCGTCGCGACGGCGCTCGTGTATCTGCTCGAGGAGAGCTGATCGGCCGCGGCCCCGGCCGTCGCGGCACGCTCGGGTCGGCGCGTCGGCTCTGGTGCAGGTAGACTTGTAGGCCGTTCCGTCCCCAGCCAAGGAAGAACCCCGCATGAAAAAGAGCTCGATCGCAGTCGCCCTTGCCGTCACGGCCACGATGCTGCTCACCGCGTGCGGCGGTGACGGACGCATGAACGTCCAGGACAGCTGCAAGTACCTCAACAGCGACACGTTCAAGCCCACGGGGACGCAGCTCCAGCAGGCCAAGCAGATCGCGGATCACTACGCGGACGTCGCCAAGAAGGTGGACCCCTCGATCGCCGGCTTCATCCAGACCATGGCGGACCTCGAAAAGAAGGCTGCCGATTCGGCGACGGGCGTCGTGGGTGCGGACCAGCAGAAGCAGATCGGCGACGCGCTCAACAGCGTCGGCAAGGTCTGCGGCGGCTGAGCCGGCTCACCCCACCCTCCCACCCGACTACGCTTATCCCGTGACCCTGCGCTTCTACGACTCCGCCTCCGCCGAAGTCCGTGACTTCGTGCCGCTCGTGCCCGGTCAGGCGACCGTGTACTACTGCGGCGCGACCGTGCAGGGGTCCCCCCACGTGGGCCACGTGCGCTCGGCCATCGTGTTCGACCAGCTCACACGCTGGCTCGCCTACCGCGGCTACGAGACGATCGTGGTCCGCAACGTGACCGATATCGACGACAAGATCCTCGCGAAGAGTGCCGATTCGTTCGCGCCGGACTTCGTCCCCGAGAACTCGTACATTCCGCGCGAGCAGTGGTTCGCACTCGCCTACCGCTACGAGCAGGAGTTCGAGGAAGCGTACGAGACGCTCGGCGTCCAGCGGCCCACCTACGAGCCGCGCGCCACGGGCCACATCACCGAGATGCACGAGCTCATCGCGCGGCTCATCGAGCGCCACCACGCGTACCCCGCGCAGGACGGCTCGGGGGACGTGTACTTCGACGTCCGCTCGTGGCCCGCGTACGGCTCGCTCACGCGTCAGAGCATCGACGACATGCAGGCGGCGACGGACGCCGATCCTCGCGGCAAGAGGGATCCGCGCGACTTCGCGCTGTGGAAGGGCCACAAGGCGGGCGAGCCCGAGACGGCGAGCTGGCCGTCGCCGTGGGGCCGCGGCCGCCCCGGCTGGCACCTCGAGTGCTCCGCGATGGCCACGAAGTACCTCGGCGCGCGCTTCGACATCCACGGCGGCGGGCTCGACCTCCGCTTCCCCCACCACGAGAACGAGCTCGCGCAGTCCGCGGCGGCCGGCGACGGCTTCGCGAACTTCTGGATGCACAACGGCATGGTCACGTTCGAGGGCGAGAAGATGTCGAAGTCGGTGGGCAACGTCATCGCCCCGGGCGAGATGCTCGAGCTCGCGAGCCCGCGCGTCGTCCGCTACTACCTCGGCCAGGCCCACTACCGCTCGGTGCTCGACTATCGGCCCACGTCGCTCCAGGAGGCCGCGGCCGCCGTCGAACGCATCGACGGCTTCATCGCGAAGGCGAGCGCGAAGCTCGCTGGCAAGGCGGCGGACGACGGCGCCTGGGCACCGGCGGCGGGCCACGTCCCGGACGCCTTCGCGGCCGCGATGGACGACGATCTCAATATCCCTCAGGCGCTCGCGGCGCTGCACGAGGCCGTTCGCCGCGGGAACACGGCGCTCGCCGACGGCGACGCGTCCGCTCAGGAGACGGTGCGCGAGTCGCTCCGCGAGGTCCTCGCCATGACCGCCGTGCTCGGCCTCGATGCCGCGGGCGGCGGACGGCGCCCGCGTCCGACGGCGCGGCGAACCACGCGCTCGGCGTCCTCGTCGCGGCGCAGCTCGCCGCCCGCGCGGAGGCCCGCGCCGCGAAGGATTGGGCGGCCGCCGATGCGATCCGCGACCGCCTCGCGGCCGCCGGCATCGCGGTCGAAGACCACGCAGACGGGGCCACCTGGAGCCTCGCGCAACCCCAGATCACCACCACCGGAACGGGAGCATAGATGGCCGCGAACGGGCGCCCCGGCGCGCGCAAGACCAATAAGAAAGGTGCGACCGTAGGCACGGGAGGCCACGGGCGAAAGGCCCTCGAGGGCAAGGGACCCACCCCCAAGGCCGAGGACCGCGTCTACCACAAGGCCCACCGGACCAAGGAGCTCGCCGAGCGCTCCGCGGCGAAGCGCCAGGGCCAGCCGGGCCGCCTCGCCGCGGGCCGCAGTGCCGGCCGGCCCAAGGCCATGGAGGAGATGGTCACGGGCCGCAACTCCGTGGTGGAGGCCCTCCGCGCTGGCGTGCCCGCGAAGGCCCTCTACGTGGCGATCCGCATCGAGCAGGACGACCGCGTCCGCGAGTCCATGAAGCTCGCGTCGGAGGCGGGCATTCCGCTCCTCGAGGCGCAGAAGCCCGAGCTCGACCGCATGACGGGCGACGCCATCCATCAGGGCCTCGCGCTGCAGGTCCCCCCGTACGAGTACCCGGACGCGTTCGAGCTCGTCGAGGACACGATCGAGAAGTGGAAGAAGGGCCACGTCGCCTCCACGCCGCTGTTCGTTGCGCTCGACGGCATCACGGACCCCCGCAACCTCGGGGCGATCATCCGCTCCGTCTCGGCCTTCTCGGGTCAAGGCGTGGTGGTCCCCGAGCGCCGGAGCGTCGGGATGACGGCCGCGGCATGGAAGACGAGCGCAGGCGCCGCCGTGCGGGTTCCGGTGGCGAAGGCCGCGAACCTCAACACGCTGCTCCGCCAGGCCAAGGACGCGGGCTACTTTGTGCTCGGCCTCGATGGCGACGGCGATGTGCAGCTCCCAGGGCTCGCGCTCGCCACGGAGCCGGTCGTCGTCGTCGTCGGCTCCGAGGGCAAGGGCCTCTCACGGCTCACGCGCGAGCTGTGCGACCAGATCGTCTCGATCCCCATCGACTCGCACATGGAATCCCTCAACGCGGGCATGGCTGTGGCGATCTCGCTCTACGAAGTCTCGACGCGCCGCGCCGGTTCGAGGTGACCGCGATGCGCGTCGCGCTCGTCCAGCTGACCACGGGCCGCGAGCTCGAGGCCAACCTCGAGTTGATTCGCGCCGGAACCCGCGAGGCGGCGGGGCGTGGTGCCGGCATCGTGGTCTTCCCCGAGGCGAGCATGCGAGCGTTCGGCAATTCGCTCGCCGACATCGCCGAGCCGCTCGACGGTCCGTGGGCGGCGGCGGTGCGGGCCGCCGCGGACCAGGCCGGCGTCGTCGTCGTTGTGGGGATGTTCACGCCGGGGCACCCTGGGGGCGAGAACAACACGGTGCGGAACACGCTCCTGGTCCACGGACGCGGCATCGACGCGCATTACGACAAGATCCACCTCTATGACGCGTTCGGCTTCAAGGAATCGGACACCGTGACGGCCGGCACCTCGCCCGTGCAGTTCACGCTCGACGGCGTGACGTTCGGGCTCGCGACGTGCTACGACGTGCGCTTTCCCGCGCTGTTCACGGCGAACGCTGCCGCCGGTGCGCACGTTCAGCTCGTGTGCGCGTCATGGGGCGCGGGGCCCGGCAAGGCGGAGCAGTGGGACCTGCTCGTGCGTGCCCGCGCGGCGGACTCCACGAGCTACGTCCTCGCGTGTGGCCAGTCCGAGCCGGGTGCCGCGGGAGTCGAGGCCCGCCCCGGCGCGCCGACCGGAATCGGCCGGAGCGCCGTCGTCGGCCCCTACGGAAACGTCATCGAGCGGGCCGGGGACGCCCCCGAAATCCTCTACGCGGACATCGACACCGCGGTGGTCGACGACGCGCGCCGCACCCTGCCCGTCCTCGCCAATCGCGTCACGCTCTGAGCCCCCGGGACCTTCGGCCCTGGCGCGGCCAGTAGGATTGGCGCTGATGAGCAGCAACATGACGATGCCGCTGGCCTTCGTGGTCACCCCATCGCAGCCGTTTCCGCTCGGGCTCACGCCTGCCCGAAGCGCCGAGCAGCAGGCTGCGCAGACGGTCAACCTTGCCGTCTACGCGCCCGGGCTCGACGCCGTCGACGTGCACTTTCTCGACGCGGACGGCGTGTGGCACAAGGAGCCGCTGCCCGAGCTGACCGACGGTGTGCACCACGGACTCGTAGCAGGCATGCCCGAGGGAACCCGCTACGCGTTCGCCGCGCGCACTGCGGGCGACGGCAAGGTGCCCGGGCCCGGCGCAGCCGAGCTGCTCCTCGATCCGTACGCGCGTGCCGTCGCCAGCGTCCAGCTGCCGCGTGGGAAGGGCGAGCCCGACGGCGAAGAGCTCCTGGGCGTGCGCGTGCACGAGCATTTCGACTGGGGCGGGATCGCGAAGCCAACCGTCCCGTGGCGCGACACGATCGTCTACGAGGCCCACGTGCGCGGCCAGACCATGCGGCACCCGGACATCCCCGAGGAACTCCGCGGAACGTACGCGGGCATGGCCCACCCGGCGATGATCGAGCACCTCCAGCGGCTCGGTGTGACGACGATCGAGCTCCTGCCGATCCACGCCCACCTCGACGAGATGCATCTCCAGGACCTCGGCCTCGCGAACTATTGGGGCTACAACACCGCGGCGTTCTTCGCGCCGCACCCGGCGTACGCGACGCGCGCCGCCCAGGTGGCAGGCCCGCAGGCGGTCCAGGACGAGCTCAAGGGCATGGTCAAGCTCCTGCACCTCGCCGGCATCGAGGTGGTCCTCGACGTGGTCTACAACCACACCGCGGAGGAGGGGCCGGACGGCCCCTCGGTGAACTTCCGCGGCCTGGGGGACGCGAACTACTACCGGACGGACCCCGAGGGCCGGTACATCGACACGACCGGATGCGGGAACACCCTCGACTTCGGGAACCCCCGCGTGGTGCAGCTCGCGCTCGATTCGCTGCGCTACTGGACCGAGGAATTCCAGATCGACGGCTTCCGCTTCGATCTCGCCGTCACCTTGTGCCGCGACGCGCAGCACCAGTTCACGCCGCTGCACCCGTTCCTCGTCGCGGCCGCCGCGGACCCGGTGGTGTCGCGGGCCAAGCTCATCTCCGAGCCGTGGGACGTGGGCATGGGCGGTTGGCAGACCGGCCGCTTTCCCCAAGGCTGGGCCGACTGGAACGACCACTACCGCGACACCGTGCGCGACTTCTGGCTCGCGGACCGTGGCTCGATCGAGGCCGGCGGCCTTGGCGGCCCGACGGCGCGCCTCGCGGACGTCCTGTCCGGCTCGCACGGGCTTTTCGCCGCGTCCGGCCGCACGGCGCTCGCGTCGATCAACTTCGTCACGGCCCATGATGGCTTCACCCTCGCGGACCTCACGGCCTATCACCGCAAGCACAACGAGGCGAACGGCGAGCAGAACCGCGACGGCGCGACCCACAATCGCAGCTACAACCACGGCTTCGAGGGCCGGACCGAGGTCGAATCGATCATCGCCGCGCGGACCCAGACGGCGAAGAACGTCATGGCCACCCTCATGGTCTCCCTCGGCGTGCCCATGATCACGGCCGGCGACGAGTTTGGCCGCACCCAGCAGGGCAACAACAACGCGTACTGCCAGGACAACGAGACCACGTGGCTCAACTGGAACCTCGACACCGCAGGCCGCGAGATGCTCGATCACACGCGCTGGCTCATCCGGATCCGGCGGGACTTCCTCGAGCGCCAGCCGGCAAGCTACCCCGCGCGCGAGGAGAGCAACTACTTCCACTGGTACGGCTCGGACGGGCGGCTCATGGACCCCGACCGCTGGCAGGACCCGAACCAGCGGATCCTCCAGTTCCTGCTCGGCTCGCGCGAGGGCTACCTCGACGGGCTCGTGGTCATCAATGGCGGGCCCGAGTCCGCGGAGCTCGTGTTCCCGGAGGCGTTCGGGCACGACTACGCGTTCGAGCTTCGATATTCGACGGCGCCCCGCGGCGAGCAGCGCATCGGCACGGTGTTCGCGAGCGGTCAGGGCGACGTGGCCGAGCCGTGGTCGCTCGCGATCTACCGCGCGCGCCACGGCGCCCCCGGCACGCACACGAGCCCGTACGGCAAGACGCCATAGACCGGCGGCAAGCTCGGGCCATCGGTTGCGCCGTCACGTCCGCGGGGTGAATCACCCCGCGGACGTGACGGCGCAACGGGAGAAGGGTCAGCCCGCGTTGACCACGAGCCCGAGCTCGGCCTTCGACGCGAGCGCCTCGTGCCGCGGCATGACCCGAACGGTGTAGCCGAACGGCCCCGAGCGCTCGATCGTCACGGTACCGCCGTACAGGTAGCGGCCGTTTCCGAGCGTCTGGACGGCCTCGAGCTCCACGATGTGCGTGTCCGTGAGCTCGTCGCTCTCGTCGACGCGGCCGTACCCGATCTCGACGAGCACATCGGTGGGGTTGAGCACGCCGAGGTTGAGATACGCGTTGACGTGAAGCCGGTCGCCGATCTGCGGGACCTCGGACAGCCCGCCCGACTCGATGTGCTCGACGTGCACCTGCGACCAGTTGGTGCGCACGTGCTTGGTCCACGCCGCGAGCTCGCGTGCCTGCCGGAAGTCGTCGGCTCGCGCGGAGCGGCCGGACACGGCGGCGGGCGTGTAGAGCTCGCGGACGTAGTCGCCGAGCATGCGATCGGCCGAGACGGCCGGGCCGAGGTGGGAGAGCGTGTGCTTGATCATGGAGACCCAGTGCGTCGGCACCCCGTTCGTGCCGGCGGCAGAGGGGCCCGCGGCGCCGGCCGAATCGGCCCCCTCCGCCTTGCTCGAGGCGCCGTAGAAGCGCGGCGCCACGTGGTCCTCGATGAGCTCGTACAGCGCGGCCGCCTCGACGTCGTCGCGCTCCTGCGGGCTCGCCTTGTCGCCCGCGGTCGGGATGGCCCAGCCGTTCGAGCCGTCGTACATCTCGTCCCACCAGCCGTCGAGCACGGACAGGTTGAGCGAGCCGTTGATCGCGGCCTTCATCCCGGACGTCCCGCACGCCTCGAGCGGCCGGAGCGGGTTGTTGAGCCACACATCGCACCCGGGGAAGAGCGTCCGGGCCATCGCGATGTCGTAGTTCGGGAGGAACGCGATGCGGTGCCGCACCTCGGGATCGTCCGTGAACCGGACGAGATCCTGGATCATCTTCTTGCCCGCGTCGTCGGCGGGGTGCGACTTGCCCGCGATCACAATCTGGATCGGGTGCTCGGGGTCGAGCAGGAGCCGCTTGAGCCGCGCGGGGTCGCGCAGCATGAGCGTGAGGCGCTTGTACGTCGGCACGCGGCGCGCGAAGCCGATCGTGAGCACGTCCGGGTCGAGCACCGAGTCCGTCCAAGCCAACTCGGCGTCCGCGGCGCCGCGCTTCTTCCACGAAGCCCGCAGCCGCCGTCGTACGTCCTCGACGAGCCGCGCGCGGAGCTGCCGCCGCACGGCCCAGATCTCCTCGTCGCTCACGTTGAACACGACGTCCCAGCGCCCGCCCACGGCGGCGCCGGGCGCTAGCTCCTCGGCGAGGTCCGTGATCGACGAGTCGATCCACGTGGGCACGTGCACGCCGT
This sequence comes from Sinomonas sp. P47F7, assembly GCF_049332655.1. Classification (GTDB taxonomy): domain Bacteria; phylum Actinomycetota; class Actinomycetes; order Actinomycetales; family Micrococcaceae; genus Sinomonas. Next base: position 888,196 of record NZ_CP186327.1, read on the forward strand.
TCGTCACGGACGAGATCGGCACCTCGGAGTGGTCGAAGCCCGGCCACAGGCCCGCGAACATTGCGCGGGAGACCTCGCCGTGAAGCTTGGCCACGCCGTTGGCGCGCTGCGCGAGCCGCAGGCCCATGACGGCCATGTTGAACACGGACGGGTCCCCGCCCTCGTAGCTCTCGCGGCCGAGCTCGAGGATCTTCCCGGTCGGGACGGACGGGGCGAGGCCCGCGTCGAAGAAGTACCTGATCTGTGCCGCGTCGAAGCGGTCGATCCCAGCCGCGACGGGCGTGTGGGTCGTGAACACGGTCGACGCGCGGCCCGCGACGAGCGCCTCGTCCCAGCTCAGCGGCTCCTCCGTGGCCATGAGCTCCTGGATCCGCTCGATCCCCAGGAAGCCTGCGTGCCCCTCGTTGGTGTGGAACACCTCGGGCGCGGGGCAGCCCGCGAGCCGCTCGTAGATGCGGATCGCCTTGACGCCGCCCATGCCGAGCAGGAGCTCCTGCTGGAGGCGGTGATCGCCGCCGCCGCCGTAGAGGCGGTCAGTGATGGCGCGGGCGCCGTCGTCGTTCGCGGGGACGTTCGAGTCGAGCAGGAGGAGCGGGACGCGACCCACATCGGCCCTCCAGATGTACGCGTGCAGCTTGCGCCCGTTCGGGAGCGGGAGGGTCACAACGGCAGGGGTGCCGTCCTCTTCCCTGAGCAGCGTGAGCGGGAGCGCGTCCGGGTCGAGGACGGGGTACGTCTCCTGCTGCCAGGCGTCCCGCGAGAGGGCCTGCTTGAAGTAGCCGGACTGGTACAGAAGGCCCACTCCGACGAGCGGCACCCCGAGGTCGGACGCCGCCTTGAGGTGATCGCCCGCGAGGATCCCGAGGCCGCCCGAGTACTGCGGGAGGACCTCGGTGATGCCGAACTCGGGGGAGAAGTACGCGATGCAGCGCGGCGCGTCCTCGCCGAGCGCCTGGTACCAGCGCGGGTCCTCGAGATAGCGGCGCAGGTCTTCGCCCGCGGCGGCCACGCGTTCCACGACGTCCGCATCCTCTGCGAGGTCCGCGAGCTTCTCGCGCGAGATCGAGCCGAGGAATCCCACCGGATCGTGGCGGCTCTCCTCCCACAGCTCGGAGTCGAGGCCCTCGAACAGCTTCCGGGTGGGCTGATGCCACGACCAGCGCAGGTTCGTGGCGAGAGCACCCAGCGCCGCGATGGGCTCAGGCAGAACAGTGCGTACGGTGAAACGACGTATGGCCTTCACGTGCGCCACCCTATCTGAGCCTGTCTCGACACTGAATACCATCCGGTAACGCGCCGGTGAATGACGTGTGGACTGCGGGCGTGCCGGTCACGTGGCCGCGTCACGTCCTTCGCATTCGGCAAGCAGGCGGACTATCGTGGCGGGTGTTTGACCCTTGCCGTGCCCGCCGCGAAAGGATCCTGCTGTGCCTGGTCTAGAACCCGCGCTACCTGACAAGCTCCGTTTCGGCCGGTTCCCCATCACGGACGTCTCGCCCGTGGTCGAGGACGGGGACTTCCCCGCGAAGGCCCTTCCGGGAGAGGGGATCGTGATCTCCGCGACCGCGACCCGCGAGGGCCACGACGCCCTCGGAGTCTCCGCCGTCCTCTACAGCCCGCGCGGCAAGGAGAAGCAGCGCGTGCGCCTCGATCAGCTCGGGAAGGGGCTCGACCGCTGGAGCGGCGTGCTCACCCCGGGCAAGCCGGGGCTGTGGAGCTTCGCGGTCGAGGCTTGGCACGACCGCTACGGCACGTGGCACCACAACTCCGACGTCAAGATCGCCGCGGGCGTCGACGTCGAGCTCATGCTCGCCGAGGGCGCGAAGCTCCTGCATGAGGCCGCGGACGACGACGACCGCTCCGAAGCGGACCGCCGCACCTTCCGCGCGGCCGCCGAGGCCCTCGCGGACACCTCCCGCTCGGTTCCCGAGCGCCTCGCCGCCGGCGAATCGCCTGAGGTGCTCTTCGCCGTCGAACGCTTCCCGATCCGCGAGCTCGTGACAGTCACGAAGCCCTATCCGCTCCTCGTGGAGCGGGACCGCGCGGGCCGGGGCTCGTGGTACGAGTTCTTCCCGCGTTCCGAGGGCGCGTGGCGCGATCCGCAGACCGGCCAGTGGACGTCCGGGACGTTCCGGACCGCGGCCGAGCGTCTCCCGGCCGTGGCGGCGATGGGCTTCGACGTCCTGTACATGCCGCCGATCCACCCGATCGGCGTCGCGTACCGCAAGGGCCCCAACAACACGCTCGTCGCCGGCCCGGGCGATCCGGGGTCCCCGTGGGCCATCGGCGCCCCCGAGGGCGGGCACGACGCGATCCACCCAGAGCTCGGAACGTTCGAGGATTTCGATGCGTTCGTGACGCGCGCCAACGAACTCGGCCTCGAGGTGGCACTCGACCTCGCGCTCCAGGCCTCGCCCGACCATCCGTGGGTCACGAACCACCCGGAGTGGTTCACCACCCGCGTGGACGGCTCGATCGCGTATGCCGAGAACCCGCCGAAGAAGTACCAGGACATCTATCCGCTCAACTTCGACAACGACCCCGAGGGCCTGAGCCGCGAGATCCTGCGGATCGTCAACCTGTGGATCGATCACGGGGTCTCGATCTTCCGCGTCGACAACCCGCACACCAAGCCCGTGTGGTTCTGGGAGTGGCTCATCGGGAAGGTCAACAAGAAGAATCCCGACGTCGTGTTCCTCGCCGAGGCGTTCACTCGGCCGGCGATGATGAAGTCGCTCGGGCGGGCCGGGTTCCAGCAGTCGTACTCGTACTTCACGTGGCGGAACACGCGCGAGGAGCTCGAGGAGTTCTTCACGATGATCACGAAGGAATGGGCGCCGTTCTACCGGCCCAACCTCTTCGTGAACACGCCGGACATCCTCACGGAGTACCTCCAGTTCGGCGGCTGGCCGGCCTTCAAGATCCGCGCGGTTCTGGCAGCCATGGCGGCCCCGACGTGGGGCGTCTACGCAGGCTACGAGCTCTTCGAGCACGTCGCCCGCCCGGGGGCCGAGGAGTACATCGACAACGAGAAGTTCGAGTACAAGGAGCGCGACTGGGCCCGCGCCGAGGCGGAGGGCCGTTCGCTCGCTCCCTACATCACGCGCCTCAACGAGATCCGGCGCGCGCACCCTGCGCTCGCGGACCTGCAGAACCTCACGCTGCAATCGTGCACCGACGATGCGACGCTCGTGTTCTCGAAGCACAAGGTGCTCGAGGACGGCGCGAAGGACACGCTCATCGTCGTCGTCAATGTAGACCCGCACAGCACGCGGGAAAGCCTCGTGCAGCTCGACCTCGAATCGCTCGATCTCGAGCCCGGGCTCTTCGACGGAGACGGCAAGTTCCGGGTTGATGATCTGATTACGGGGCAAAGCTGGTGGTGGGGGGAGGAGAACTATGTGCGGCTCGACGCCCATGTGGAGCCCGCGCACATTCTCCACGTGAGGCGCTAGCCGGGGGCGGACCGCGGCGCTAACGTTAGGGCTCACTGCGCCGCCCGGACCCGTCAGCCAGACCGTCGGAAGGATCTTCCCCAGATGAACCTCGGCCAGCAGGCAAAGCAGCCGTTCTCCTTCAATGCGCCCGGCCTCCAGCATGATCCCCATTGGTACCGCAAGGCCGTCTTCTACGAGGTTCTGGTGCGGGCGTTCGCCGACGCGAACGGCGATGGCTCGGGCGACATCCAGGGGCTCATCGACAAGCTCGACTACCTGCAGTGGCTGGGTGTGGACTGCCTCTGGCTCCCGCCGTTCTTCGAGTCCCCCCTGCGGGACGGCGGCTACGACGTCTCGGACTACGAGTCCGTGCTGCCCGAGTTCGGATCGATCAGCGACTTCCAGCGCCTTGTCGCGGAGGCGCACGCGCGGGGCGTCCGGATCATCATCGACCTCCCGATCAACCACACCTCGGACCAGCATCGCTGGTTCCAGGAGTCGCGCCGGAACCCCGACGGGCCGTACGGCGACTTCTACGTGTGGAGTGACACGGACCAGAAGTACACGGACGCGCGAATCATCTTCATCGACACCGAGGAATCGAACTGGGCGTTCGATCCCATTCGGCGGCAGTTCTTCTGGCACCGCTTCTTCAGCCACCAGCCGGACCTCAACTTCGAGAACCCGGCTGTGGTCGAGGCCGTCTTCGACGTCTTCAAGTTCTGGCTCGACCAGGGCGTGGACGGCATCCGGGCGGACGCGATCCCGTACCTCTTCGAGGAGGACGGGACCAACTGCGAGAACCTCCCCGCCACCCACGAGTTCCTCGTCAGCCTCCGCGCCATGATGGACCAGAAGTACCCGGGCCGGATCATCATCGCCGAGGCGAACCAGCCGCCCCACGAGGTAGTCGAGTACTTCGGGACCGAGGAAGCCCCCGAATGCCACATGGCCTTCCACTTCCCGATCATGCCGCGGCTCTACTACGCGCTGCGGGACCAGCGGGCCAGGCCGATCATCGACACGATGGTGGACACTCCGGCGATCCCGCGCGGCGCCCAGTGGGGCACGTTCCTGCGGAACCACGACGAGCTCACGCTCGAGATGGTCACGATCGAGGAGCGCGAGGCGATGCTCGGCTGGTACGCCTCGGATCCGCGGATGCGGGCCAACATCGGCATCCGGCGGCGCCTCGCGGCGCTTCTGGACAATTCCCGCCATGAGCTCGAGCTCATCAACGCCCTTCTCCTGTCCCTGCCGGGAAGTCCCTTCCTCTATTACGGCGACGAGGTCGGCATGGGGGACAACATCTGGCTGCAGGACCGCGACGCGGTGCGCACGCCCATGCAGTGGAACCCGGACCGCAACGCGGGCTTCTCCGTGGCAGACCCGGGCAAGCTGTACCTCCCGACCATCCAGTCGCTCGTCTACCACTACTCGATGGCGAACGTCGAGGCGGAGATGGCGCACTCGGGCTCGCTCCTGCGGTGGACCCGGAACATCCTCGGCGTGCGGCGCGGGCATCCGGCGTTCGGACTCGGCAGCTACCGCAACATCAACGCGGAGTCGGAGCAGGTCCTCGCGTTCGTCCGCGAGCTGCGTGCGGCGGACGTGCCAGGTGAGCAGGACGAGACCGTCCTGTGCGTCTTCAACCTGTCCGGCCACCCGGTGGCCTCGCAACTCGACCTCAACGGCTACGAGGGGCGCGGCCTGCGTGACCTCTTCGGCGGCGAGCCGTTCTCGCAGGTCGGTTCCGACGGCCGGTTCCACGTGACGCTTGGCTCGCACGGCTACTACTGGCTGCGGATCCGCAGCGCGGGCAGCGTCCCGAGCAGCCCGTTCACGCAGGCGATGCCGATCATCACATCCAAGACCCACCAAGGGGAGCTGATCGAATGACGGACGCTGCGGAACCCATCCTGACGCCACCCATCGCCGAGTTGCTGGAGCGTTGGCTCCCATCTCAGCGCTGGTACCCCGCGAAGGGCCGTCAGGCCGAGTTCGCGCGCGCCGGCGGTATCCGGCTCGAGGACCCAGAGGGCAAGGTGGACATCGAGATTCACCTCATGCGCGTGCGCGCTGGGCGGCTCGAGGTCGTCATCAACGTGCCGCTCACCTACCGGTCCGAGCCGCTGCCCGGCGCGGGGCATGCGCTCGTGGGTAGGAGCGAGCATTCCGCGTTCGGCCCGCGCTGGATTTACGACGGCGTCCACGACCCCGCGTTCATCGGCGCCCTTCTCGCGCTGGTCGCCTCGGGCGGCCCCGCGAAGGAAGGCACCGCATGGGGCCGGACGAGCGGTGCCGGCCACATCCCGCAGGGCCCGCTTTCCTGCACGGTCCTCTCGAGCGAGCAGTCCAACAGCTCGATCATCGTGCGTTCGCCGGAAGGCGAGGCCGCGATGGTCAAGGTGCTCCGGCAGCCCGCGGACGGGCTCAACCCCGAGGTCGAGCTCGGCGCGGCGCTCGCGCGGGCCGGCGCGGCGGACGTGCCGGCGACGCTCGGCTGGGTCGACGGCGCGTGGAAGCAGCGCGGTGAGGGGACAGCGCGGGGTCAGCTCGCCGTCGTCCATGAATTCCTTCCCGGTGGGAAGGACCTCTGGCAGCTCGCGCTCGATGCCGCCGCGAGCGGCGAGGACTTCACCGACCATGCGCGTGGGCTCGGCGAGGCGACGGCGCGCGTCCACGAGGCGCTCGAGGCGAGCCTCGGCAGCGAGGCGCTCGATGACGCCGCGGCCGCCGAGTTCGTGGGCGGGCTGTCCTCGCGGCTGCGCGCCGCGTGGGAGGAGGTCCGGGAGAGCGTCGGGCTTCCCGACGCCGCGCTCGAGAGTCTCCTCGCGACGCTCGCGGGGGAGGCCTCGGGTCTTCGCGTCCAGCGCATCCACGGCGATCTGCACCTCGGCCAGATCCTGAACTTCCCGGGCCACGCCGAGCGCCCCTACGCCATCCTCGACTTCGAGGGCGAGCCCCTGAGGCCCGTGTCGGAGCGGAGCCGCCCCGACGTGCCATTGCGCGACGTCGTCGGAATGCTGCGCTCGTTCGACTACGCGGCAGGCGCCGCCGTGCGCACGGTTCCGGCCGCGCGTGTGCCGAAGGATTGGACCGACGCGGCAGGGAATGCGTTCTGGGACGGCTACGCGAGTGTGCTCGAGCAGGCCGATCCGTTTGGCGGCCCGCTCTTCGCTGCGCTGTGGCTCGACAAGGCGCTCTACGAGGTGGCCTACGAGGAGCGGAACCGGCCCGCGTGGGCAGAGATTCCGCTGCGGGCCGTGCGGACGGCGCTCGCCGCCTACGTCCCCGAGGGCCTGCCCACGGACATGGCGGGCCCAGAGGGACCTGCAGAACTGGCGGCTTCGGGCCGCCGAGGAGAGGAGAGAGACGTGTCAGAGCACACTGAACAGCAGGGTGCCCACGCGGGGGCCTTCGCGGAGTCCGCGGCCCCGATTCCGGTCCCGCAGGATGTCCTGGGCCGCATCGCCGCCGGTTCGTTCCACGCCCCGCACGCCGTGCTCGGCGCGCATCTCGCCGAGGACGGCTCGGTGACGATCCGCACCGTCAAGCACCTCGCGACGGGCGCCACCGCCGTCACGCCGAGCGGGCGGGTGCCGCTGCGCCACGAGGCGCACGGCGTGTGGACCGCGGTGCTCCCCGCAACGGACGACGGCGGGGTGCCCGACTACCGCCTCGAGGTCGAGTACGGCGAGGGCCACGTGGTCGACGTCGACGATCCCTACCACTACATGCCGACCGTCGGCGAGCTGGACATCTATCTCATCGGCGAGGGCCGGCACGAGGAGCTGTGGAAGGCGCTCGGCGCCCGGGTCCAGCGCTACCATTCGGTGCTCGGCGACGTCGAGGGTACGGCGTTCACGGTGTGGGCGCCGGGCGCGCAGGCGGTCCAGGTGAAGGGCGACTTCAACGGCTGGGACGGCCGCGAGCACGCGATGCGCAGCCTCGGCTCCTCCGGCGTGTGGGAGGTCTTCATCCCCGGCGTTGTAGCAGGGGCGTGCTATAAGTTCGGCATCCTGACCCGCGCCGGCCACTGGGTCGAGCGCGCGGATCCCATGGCGTTCGGCACCGAGGTGCCGCCGCGCACGGCGTCGCGCGTCGTCGAGACCCGGTACGCGTTCAAGGACGACGCCTGGATGACCGAGCGGGCGGCGAAGGACCCCCACAATTCGCCCATGAGCGTGTACGAGGTGCACCTCGGCTCGTGGCGCCCCGGGCTCAGCTACCGGGACCTCGCGAAGGAGCTCGTCGACTACGTCTCGGAGATGGGCTTCACGCACGTCGAGTTCATGCCCGTGGCGGAGCATCCGTTCGGCGGCTCGTGGGGGTATCAGGTCACGTCCTACTACGCGCCGAGCTCGCGCTTCGGCCACCCGGACGATTTCAAGTACCTCGTGGATCAGCTCCACCAGGCCGGGATCGGCGTGATTGTGGACTGGGTGCCCGCACACTTCCCGAAGGACGAATGGGCGCTGGCCCGCTTCGACGGCGAGGCGCTCTACGAGCACTCCGACCCGCAGCAGGGCGAGCACCCCGACTGGGGCACGTACATCTTCAACTTCGGCCGGACCGAGGTCCGGAACTTCCTCGTGGCGAACGCTCTGTTCTGGCTCGAGGAGTTCCACGTGGACGGACTCCGCGTGGACGCCGTGGCCTCGATGCTCTACCTCGACTACTCGCGCGAAGAGGGCCAGTGGCGCCCGAACCAGTTCGGCGGGCGCGAGAACCTCGAGGCGATCTCCTTCCTGCAGGAGGCGAACGCGACGGCGTACAAGCGCAACCCCGGCATCGTCATGATCGCCGAGGAGTCCACCGCGTTCCCGGGCGTCACCAAGCCGACCTCGATGAACGGGCTCGGGTTCGGGCTCAAGTGGAACATGGGCTGGATGCACGATTCGCTCCAGTACATGCAGGAAAACCCCGTGAACCGCCGGTGGCACCACAACAAGATGACGTTCTCGATCATGTATGCCTTCAGCGAGAACTTCCTCCTGCCCATCAGCCATGACGAGGTGGTACACGGGAAGGGCTCCATGCTGCGCAAGATGCCGGGCGATCGCTGGCAGCAGCTCGCGAACCTCCGCGCGTTCTACGCGTTCCAGTGGGCGCACCCGGGCAAGCAGCTCATCTTCATGGGGTGCGAGTTCGGACAGGAGGGCGAGTGGAACCAGGAGCACGGGCTGGACTGGTGGCTCGCCGACACCGAGCCGCATCAGGGGCTGCAGAAGCTCATCCGCGAGCTCAACTCCATCTACCGCGAGCGGCCCGCGCTCTACACGCAGGACAACGATCCGGCCGGGTACGAATGGATCCGCGGCGATGATGGCGACCACAACGTGGTCTCCTTCATCCGCTGGTCCGCGGACGGGGCCCCGCTCGTGTGCATCGCGAACTTCGCGGGCGGTCCCCACCTCGACTACACGGTGGGGCTCCCGCTGGCAGGTGCGTGGACCGAAGTCCTCAACACGGACGCGACCGAATACGGCGGCTCCGGCGTGACGAACGGCGGGCTCGTCATGGCCGAGCAGCGGGACTGGGACGGCAAGCCCGCCGCGGCGACGCTCACGCTGCCGCCGCTCGGCGTCGTCTACCTCGAGCCGAGCGCGATGGACTGAGTCCGCGAACGACGGCGGCCGGCTCCCCTTGCGGGGGTGCCGGAGCGGCACAGACGGAGGCCCGGATCCGCGGAATCCGGGCCTCAGCTGTACCCCTCGGACGGTTGGCACTCGCGCTCGGACGGTGGTATAGTTTTATCCCGCGCCACCGAGAGGGCGGCGCAAAAAATCCCTTGCTCAGCAGCGATCAGTCGCTGGCCGAACGGCCGGTTTGACTCGGTGCGGCCGGGCGGGTAGGTTTGAGAAGTTGCTTCGGAGCAAGTCCAGAGGATCTGGAGGCGCCCGAAGGGGCCTGTTGTTTGAGAACTCAATAGCGTGCCATGTTTGGATTTGATGCCATTTTTTTGATGGCTGTTTGCCTGGTCCTGGGTGCTTTCTCGTGTGCTTGGGGCTGGGTTTCGGCTTGGATCGGATTGCTGGGGGTGGGGTTTTCCGCCTTTTCTCCTGGTGTTTCTGTTTTTGTTTTTGACGGAGAGTTTGATCCTGGCTCAGGATGAACGCTGGCGGCGTGCTTAACACATGCAAGTCGGACGATGATGTGCCTTCGGGTGCGGATTAGTGGCGAACGGGTGAGTAACACGTGAGCAATCTGCCCTTGACTCTGGGATAAGCCTGGGAAGCTGGGTCTAATACCGGATAGTACCCTCTGCCGCATGGTGGGGGGTGGAAAGCCTTGTGCGGTCTTGGATGGGCTCGCGGCCTATCAGCTTGTTGGTGGGGTGATGGCCTACCAAGGCGACGACGGGTAGCCGGCCTGAGAGGGTGACCGGCCACACTGGGACTGAGACACGGCCCAGACTCCTACGGGAGGCAGCAGTGGGGAATATTGCACAATGGGCGCAAGCCTGATGCAGCGACGCCGCGTGGGGGATGACGGCCTTCGGGTTGTAAACCCCTTTCGGCAGGGGACAAGCCGTTTCGGCGGTGAGGGTACCTGCGGAAGAAGCGCCGGCTAACTACGTGCCAGCAGCCGCGGTAATACGTAGGGCGCGAGCGTTATCCGGAATTATTGGGCGTAAAGAGCTCGTAGGCGGTTTGTCGCGTCTGCTGTGAAAGCCCGGGGCTCAACCCCGGGTCTGCAGTGGGTACGGGCAGGCTGGAGTGCAGTAGGGGAGACTGGAATTCCTGGTGTAGCGGTGAAATGCGCAGATATCAGGAGGAACACCGATGGCGAAGGCAGGTCTCTGGGCTGTAACTGACGCTGAGGAGCGAAAGCGTGGGGAGCGAACAGGATTAGATACCCTGGTAGTCCACGCCGTAAACGTTGGGCACTAGGTGTGGGGGGCATTCCACGTCCTCCGCGCCGCAGCTAACGCATTAAGTGCCCCGCCTGGGGAGTACGGCCGCAAGGCTAAAACTCAAAGGAATTGACGGGGGCCCGCACAAGCGGCGGAGCATGCGGATTAATTCGATGCAACGCGAAGAACCTTACCAAGGCTTGACATGGGCCGGACAGGCGCAGAGATGCGTCCTCCCTTCGGGGCCGGTCCACAGGTGGTGCATGGTTGTCGTCAGCTCGTGTCGTGAGATGTTGGGTTAAGTCCCGCAACGAGCGCAACCCTCGTTCCATGTTGCCAGCACGTGATGGTGGGGACTCATGGGAGACTGCCGGGGTCAACTCGGAGGAAGGTGGGGACGACGTCAAATCATCATGCCCCTTATGCCTTGGGCTTCACGCATGCTACAATGGCCGGTACAAAGGGTTGCGATGCTGTGAGGCTGAGCCAATCCCAGAAAGCCGGTCTCAGTTCGGATTGGGGTCTGCAACTCGACCCCATGAAGTCGGAGTCGCTAGTAATCGCAGATCAGCAACGCTGCGGTGAATACGTTCCCGGGCCTTGTACACACCGCCCGTCAAGTCACGAAAGTCGGCAACACCCGAAGCCGGTGGCCCAACCCTTGTGGGGGGAGCCGTCGAAGGTGGGGCTGGCGATTGGGACTAAGTCGTAACAAGGTAGCCGTACCGGAAGGTGCGGCTGGATCACCTCCTTTCTAAGGAGCCCCTCCCCGTGCACGGTGCCCGTTGTGGGTGCCGGTTGGCGTGGGGCAGGTGAGAGCCCGTTTCGCAGGCGGATGTCCTGCGGCGGGTGCTCGTGGGTGGAACATCATCTCCTGGTGGCCTGGCCGTGGTGGCCCTGTGCTGCGCGAGTACGCGCCCCTGCTTCGGCGGGGGTGCTGGAATGCGTGTGCGGGGGTGCCGGGCCGGGCCGGCCGTGTCCCTTCGAGGGCGTGCGTGCCCGGGTGGGTCCCCCTGTTGTGGGGGGCCGTGTCCCGGGGGTGTGCGCGGGGGTGCGGTTGCGTGGTGCGCTGTTGGGTCCTGGGACAGCAGTCCCTGGCTGGTCCCGTCCCCTGGCGGTCCCGTTCCCTTGTGGGCGGGGTGCTGCGGGGGGCAGGGGTTTGTTGTTTGAGAACTGTATAGTGGACGCGAGCATCTACAGGGGGAGGCCTTTCGGGCTTTTTCCTGTGTGCAATTTTTTCTTGGTTTTTTTCCTTGATTTGTTGCGCCCCCGTGTGTGGGGGTGTGAGGTTTTCAAGGGCGTACGGTGGATGCCTTGGCATCGGGAGCCGATGAAGGACGTGGGAATCTGCGATAAGCCTGGGGGAGTCGATAACCGGACTGTGAGCCCAGGGTGTCCGAATGGGGAAACCCTGCCGCATGTCATGTGCGGTGACCTGCCGCTGAACGCATAGGCGGTGTGGGGGGAACGCGGGGAAGTGAAACATCTCAGTACCCGCAGGAAGAGAAAACAACAGTGATTCCGTCAGTAGTGGCGAGCGAACGCGGACGAGGGCCAAACTGTGCGCGTGTGATACCCGGCAGGGGTTGCGCGTATGGGGTTGTGGGGTCCTGCTTGGTGCGTCTGCCGGCGTGCCGGGGTGTGTGTGGGTATAGGCGAACGGTCTTGAACGGCCGGCCGGAGTGGGTGTGAGTCCCGTAGCCTTCAATGCCTCTCACGTGCCCTTGCGGGTGTCCCCGAGTAGCACGGGGCCCGAGGAATCCCGTGTGAATCTGTCAGGACCACCTGATAAGCCTGAATACTACCCGATGACCGATAGCGGACTAGTACCGTGAGGGAAAGGTGAAAAGTACCCCGGGAGGGGAGTGAAACAGTACCTGAAACCGTGCGCCTACAATCCGTCAGAGCCTCCTTGTTGGGGTGATGGCGTGCCTTTTGAAGAATGAGCCTGCGAGTTAGTGCCGTGTCGCGAGGTTAACCCGTGTGGGGGAGCCGCAGCGAAAGCGAGTCTGAACAGGGCGTTCAGTGGCGCGGTCTAGACCCGAAGCGGGGTGATCTACCCATGGCCAGGTTGAAGCGACGGTAAGACGTCGTGGAGGACCGAACCCACTTCAGTTGAAAATGGAGGGGATGAGCTGTGGGTAGGGGTGAAAGGCCAATCAAACCCCGTGATAGCTGGTTCTCCCCGAAATGCATTTAGGTGCAGCGTTGCGTGTTCCTTGCCGGAGGTAGAGCTACTGGATGGCCGATGGGCCCTACCAGGTTACTGACGTCAGCCAAACTCCGAATGCCGGCAAGATACAGCGCAGCAGTGAGACCGCGGGGGATAAGCTCCGTGGTCGAGAGGGAAACAGCCCAGACCGCCGGTTAAGGCCCCCAAGCGTGTGCTAAGTGGGAAAGGATGTGGAGTCGCAGAGACAACCAGGAGGTTGGCTTAGAAGCAGCCACCCTTGAAAGAGTGCGTAATAGCTCACTGGTCAAGTGATTCCGCGCCGACAATGTAGCGGGGCTCAAGCACACCGCCGAAGCCGCGGCAGTCCCATGTGTCCCTAGCCTTCGTGGTTCAGGGGTGGGGCTGGGTAGGGGAGCGTCGTGCGGGCTGTGAAGCTCCCGGGTGACCGAGGGGTGGAGGCCGCACGAGTGAGAATGCAGGCATGAGTAGCGAAAGACGGGTGGGAAACCCGTCCGCCGGATGATCAAGGGTTCCAGGGTCAAGCTAATCTGCCCTGGGTGAGTCGGGACCTAAGGCGAGGCCGACAGGCGTAGTCGATGGACAACGGGCCGATATTCCCGTACCGGCGAAGGACCGCCCATGCCGGACGGCCGATACTAACCAACGGATCCCCTGCCGGGGCCCTTCGGGGCGCGGGCGGGGGTGAGCGTGGGACCTGAGGCCGCGAGGCAAGCGCATTAACAGGTGTGACGCAGGAAGGCAGCCCGGCCAGGCGATGGTTGACCTGGTCCAAGGATGCAGGGCGGGCCGCAGGGAAATCCGCGGCCTTTTGTGCCCGAGGTCCGACGGGACCCCCGCGAGGGGGGATCGGGTGATCCTATGCTGCCTAGAAAAGCATCGGCGCGAGGTCCTAGCCGCCCGTACCCCAAACCGACACAGGTGATCAGGTAGAGAATACCGAGGCGATCGAGAGAATCGCGGTCAAGGAACTCGGCAAAATGCCCCCGTAACTTCGGGAGAAGGGGGACCCCGGCCCTGAACAGGACACGCGCCTGGGAGGGGGGAGGGGTCGCAGAGACCAGGGGGAAGCGACTGTTTACTAAAAACACAGGTCCGTGCGAAGTCGCAAGACGATGTATACGGACTGACTCCTGCCCGGTGCTGGAAGGTCAAGAGGACCCGTCAGCCTCACGGCGAAGCGGAGAATTCAAGCCCCAGTAAACGGCGGTGGTAACTATAACCATCCTAAGGTAGCGAAATTCCTTGTCGGGTAAGTTCCGACCTGCACGAATGGAGTAACGACTTCCCCGCTGTCTCGACCGCGAACTCGGCGAAATTGCACTACGAGTAAAGATGCTCGTTACGCGCAGCAGGACGGAAAGACCCCGAGACCTTCACTACAGTTTGGTATTGGTGTCCGGAGCGGCTTGTGTAGGATAGGTGGGAGACTGTGAGGCCGGCACGCCAGTGCCGGCGGAGTCGTCGTTGAAATACCACTCTGGTCGCTTTGGGCATCTCAACCTCGGCCCGTGATCCGGGCCAGGGACAGTGCCTGACGGGTAGTTTAACTGGGGCGGTTGCCTCCCAAAGAGTAACGGAGGCGCCCAAAGGTCCCCTCAGCCTGGTCGGCAACCAGGTGGCGAGTGCAAGTGCACAAGGGGGCTTGACTGCGAGAGAGGCATCTCGAGCAGGGACGAAAGTCGGGACTAGTGATCCGGCGGCACCTCGTGGAAGGGCCGTCGCTCAACGGATAAAAGGTACCTCGGGGATAACAGGCTGATCTTGCCCAAGAGTCCATATCGACGGCATGGTTTGGCACCTCGATGTCGGCTCGTCGCATCCTGGGGCTGGAGTAGGTCCCAAGGGTTGGGCTGTTCGCCCATTAAAGCGGTACGCGAGCTGGGTTTAGAACGTCGTGAGACAGTTCGGTCCCTATCCGCTGCGCGCGCAGGAGATCTGAGAAGGGCTGTCCTCAGTACGAGAGGACCGGGACGGACGAACCTCTGGTGTGGCAGTTGTACCGCCAGGTGCACCGCTGCTTGGCTACGTTCGGATGGGATAACCGCTGAAAGCATCTAAGCGGGAAGCCCGCTTCAAGATGAGATCTCCGTACACCATTGGTGTTGAAGGCCCCCAGCAGACCACTGGGTTGATAGGCCGGACGTGGAAGCAGGGACCAACGACCTGCGAAGCCGACCGGTACTAATAGGCCGACAGCCTCACACCACCACAACAACACACGAACTGCCCGCGTCCACTCTACGGTCCCCAGACCACAAACCCCCCACCCCCCGCCCCAACCACGGGCGGGGCACCCACGGGGGCACCAGCCACCGCAACAGAACAGCACCACCGCAACAGAACCGCAGCACCGCAACAGAACAGCACGCAACACCGCAACCCCGACACTTCCCCACCCCCACCACAGGGGGCGCGCGGAGAACAGGTTACGGCGGCCATAGCGTGGGGGAAACGCCCGGACCCATCCCGAACCCGGAAGCTAAGCCCCACAGCGCCGATGGTACTGCACCCGCCAGGGTGTGGGAGAGTAGGACACCGCCGGACAACACCACCACCCGAGGGCCCCACACCGACGTGGGGCCCTCAGGCCTTTAACGGGACAGACACAGCCCCACCCGAGACCCCACCCGAGACGCAAGAAGGCCCGGAGTATCCGTACCCGAGACGGGGGTGGGGGCGGGTAGGATCCTCTCCGTGGAACCGCTCTTTTCTCATGGCTCGCGTCCGGAACCGTCCGAGGAAGGGCACGCGACACCTCCGCCCCGCGTCTACCGGCTCGCCGTTCCGGCGCCTCGCGAGATCGCGTTCTCGGCATTCGTCGGCGACATCCATTTGTGGTGGCCGGACAGCTACACGGGATTCGGCGCCACGACTCACGCCTACGTCGAGGACGGGATCATCGGCGAGGAATCTGAGCTCGGGGAATCCCAGGTCTGGGGGGAAGTGCGGGCGGAGGAACCGCCGTCGTTCGTGGAATTCGCGTGGACGCTCGCATGGCGCCCGGACGCGCCCACCCGGGTGCGCGTCGAGTTCGATGCCGATCCCGGGTCGGGGGAGGGCACGCGGGTGACGTTCACCCACGAGGGCTGGGCGCGGGGGGCCGAAGGCCGGGATCAGTATGAGAAGTACAACGAATGGCCCGTGATCCTGGGCCGCTACGCCGCGTACTTCGGGGTTCCCGCGGACGCGGTCGAGACCGTCGAGTAGCCGGCCAGCCCGCAGCCCGCAGGCCCCCAGCCCGCAGTTCCCAGTTCCCAGTTCCCGGCAGCCGAGCCGCTCAGGCCCGCCGCGCGGCCCCGGGGGTCGCGGTGCTCTGCCGCACCACGAACTCTGGCTCGATGATGTCGCTGCGGGGCGCGTCGCCGTCGCCGTCGAGCTGCCGCAGGAGCATTCCGACGGCCGCCGCGCCCTGGCTGCGGGGATTCTGATCGAACGTCGTGAGGCCGAAGAGGGGGCCGAGGTCGTGGCCGTCGATCCCGACGACCGAGAGATCGTCCGGGACGCGCAACCCGAGGTCGCGGGCGGCAAGGATCGCGCCGAACGCCATCTCATCCGAGGCGGCGAAGATTGCGGTGGGCCGCCCGCCGGGCGCCGCGAGCAGTCGCTTCGACGCCTCGTACGCGCCGGGGATCGTGAAGTCCGTCGCGGCAAGCCAGGACGGGCGGACCTCAAGGCCCGCGTCCCGCATCGCCGCGAGATACCCCTCGCGGCGGCTCGTGGGCAGGGCGAAGTCGCGCTCGAATTCAGCCGTGCCACTCACATGCGCGATGTCGCGGTGGCCGAGCCCGATGAGGTGTTCGGTGGCGTGACGGGCCACCTCGAAGTCGTTGATCCTCAGGGTCGCGACGCCCTCGATCGGGCCGCCCACCCCGACGACGGGACGCCGGACTCGAAGGAGCTGTTCGACCTCCGCCGCGGAGAGCTCGAGCGAGACCGCGATGACCCCATCGAGGCGCTGGCGGAGCAGGAAGTCGTTGAGCACGCTTTCGCGATCGTCGGGCTGCTCGCCCGTGCTGTAGAGCGTGAGGTCGTAGCCCGCGTCGAGGAGCGCCTTGGACGCGCCCTCGAGCACGCTCGAGAAGAACCAGCGGGTCACGCTCGGCAGCATGACACCGATGTTGCGGGTCCTCCCCGAGGCGAGACTCGAGGCCGTGTACGAGGGGACGAAGCCGAGCTTCGAGGCCGCGTCGAGCACGCGCTGCCGGCTTCGTTCCGAGACGTTGCCGCGGCCGCTGAGGGCGCGCGAGACGGTCGCCATCGAGACGCCGGCGGATTCGGCCACGTCACGAATGCTGATGACTCCCAACGCGGCCTTCCTTTCTCCTGTTCTCGACGGCGCGGCCCCTAGAACCTGAGCCAGACGGCCTCGCCCGGACCGAGGGCGTTGCCCACGGGTGCGCTCGAAGCAAGCACTTCGCCCGGCGGCAGCTCGACGGGAGCGCAGCCGAGGTTCAGCATGACCAGAATAGTGCCGTTGACGAACGCGAGGACGCCGCCCACGCTCAGCTCGTCCGCCCACGCGAGCGAGCCGGCGCCGAGGTCGTGCTCGCGGCGAAGCCCGAGCGCCTCGCGGTAGAGGCTCAGGTGGGAGGCCGGATCGGCGGCCTGGGCGTCGCGCGCGAGCTCCGCCCAGAGGCCCGGCTGGGGGAGCCAGCTCGCGCCGCTCGGGCTGAAGCCGTAGGCCGGCCCGGAGGAGGTCCACGGGAGCGGCACCCGGCAGCCGTCGCGGCCCACCCGCTCGCCACCCGTGCGGTGGAACGTGGGGTCCTGCCGCTCGTGGGGGGCGATGTCGAGGTTGTCGACGAGGCCGAGCTCCTCGCCCTGGTACAGGTAGGCGCTGCCGGGCAGGCCGAGCATGAAGAGCGACGCCGCGCGGGCCCGGGCGCGCCCGAGGGTCACGTTCGGCGTCGGCCCGCCCGCGCCGATCCCGTCCCCGGAGGCGAGGTCGCCTTCGGTGAGGCCGAGCCGCGTTGCGTGCCGCACGACGTCGTGGTTGGACAGCACCCACGTGGTGGGCGCGCCGACGGCGTCGAACGCCGAGAGTGATTCATCGATGACGCCGCGCAGAGGCCCCGGGGCGAACGGCGCCGAGAGGTACCTGAAGTTGAACGCCTGGTGCTGCTGGCCCGAGGCAACCCACTCGGCCATGCGCGGGAGCGGGTCGACGTTGGCTTCGGCGCACAGGATCTTGTCCGCGCCGTACTCGGCGAGCACCTCGCGCCACCGGCGGTAGACGCCCTTGAGCCCGGGCTGGCCGAACATCGGCGCAAGGTGACCCGGGAAGCCGGGGGAGGAGGCGCCGTCGGCCCTTCCGCCCCAGTCCGGCAGGCCCGCGGCCTTGACGAGGGAGTGGGCCACGTCGACCCGGAAGCCGTCCACGCCGCGCTCGAGCCAGAAGCGCAGAATCCGCTCGAATTCGGCGGCGACCGCGCGGTTGTCCCAGTTGAAGTCGGGCTGGGTCGAATCGAACAGGTGCGCGTACCACTGGCCAGGCGTCCCGTCGGGCTCCGTGACCCGGGTCCACGCGGGCCCACCGAAGTGCGACTCCCAGTTGTTGGGCGGGAACTCGCCGTGCTCGCCGCGGCCGTCGCGGAACAGGAACATGTCCCGCTCGGCGCTTCCCGGCCCGGCAGCGAGGGCGGCCTGGAACAGCGCGTGCTCGGACGAGCAGTGGTTCGGGACGAGGTCGACGATGACGCGCAGGCCCAGCGAGCGGGCGGCCGTGCTCAGGGCGTCGAAGTCCTCGAGCGTGCCGAAGAGCGGGTCGACGTCGCAGTAGTCGCTCACGTCGTAGCCGGCGTCGCGCTGCGGGGAGGCGTAGAACGGCGACAGCCAGATGGCGTCGACGCCGAGCTCGGCGATGTGGTGCAGTTCGGCCGTGATGCCGGGGAGGTCGCCGACGCCGTCGCCGTTCGCGTCGCGGAACGAGCGCGGGTAGATCTGGTAGATGACGGCGGAGCGCCACCATTCGCGGGACGCGGACGCCGCGTGGACCTCAGTGAGCGGCCCGAAGCCGACTGCAGTCGAAGAGAGCATGCCGGCCATCCTAGGACAAGCCATCCAAATCTGGAAACGCTTGCAGAGTCCTATCTCAGATAGTTGACTTATCCTCCGGGACAGGCGCTAGGTCTTCCCCGAATCACCCTTTGCCAAACAGTCAAACCTGTGTAAGATCTGGAAACGCTTCCACCTGTGAGCTGGGACACGTCGATGGTGTCCCCGCCGCCTGCCCGCGGTCGCGCCGCACACAGCGAACACCAGAAGGGAACACCAACGATGGTGCGTTTCACCGATCAGGCGCTCAGCCGCCGCAACTTCACCGTCGGCGCCGCCGGCGCCCTCGCCCTCCTCGGCCTCAGCGCGTGCGGGGCCGCCCAGACCGGCGCGAGCGCGACCGCTTCGCCCTCCGCGTCCAAGAAGGACCTCGCGGCCGCCGGGGCCTCGACGATCACGATGTGGCTCGACGCCGAGCGCGCCCCCGCCCTCAAGGCCGTGGCCGACAAGTTCAAGGCGGACACGGGCATCGAGGTCAAGCTCGTCATCAAGGACTTCGCGGCTGTCCGCGACGACTTCATCACGCAGGTCCCCACGGGCAAGGGCCCGGACCTCATCGTCGGCCCGCACGACTGGCTGGGCAAGTTCGTCCAGAACGGCGTCATCTCCCCGCTCGAGCTCGGCGACAAGAAGGGCTCGTTCCAGGACTCGGCGATCCGGGCCATGACGTTCGGCGGCTCGGTCTACGGCGTGCCGTACGCGATCGAGAACATCGGCCTGATCCGCAACACCGCGCTTGTCGACAGCGCGTCCGCGACGCTCGACGACGTCGTGGCCAAGGGCCAGGCCGCGGTGACCGCGGGCAAGGCCAAGTACGCGTTCCTCGTGGGCCTCGACCCCAAGCAGGGCGACCCGTACCACCTGTACCCCCTCCAGACGTCCATGGGCGTCCAGGTCTTCGGCGTGGACTCGAAGGGCGAATACGACCCGAAGCAGTTCGCGCTCGGCGCCGCCGGCTCCGCCGACTTTGCCGCCAAGCTCAAGGCCTGGGGCGACACGGGCACGAAGATCCTCAACTCGAACATCACGGGGGACATCGCCAAGGAGAAGTTCCTCAACGGCGAGAGCCCGTTCTACCTCACCGGCCCGTGGAACGTGCCGGACATGCAGAAGAAGGGCCTCAAGATCGCGGTCGATCCGCTCCCCACGACGGGCAGCAAGGCCGCACAGCCGTTCATCGGCGTCAACGGCTTCTACATCAGCTCGAAGAGCGCCAACGCGCTCGCGACCAACGAGTTCGTGGTCAACTACCTCACCACCGAGGACGTGCAGGACTCGATGTTCAAGGCCGGCGGCCGCCCGCCGGCGCTCAAGGCCTCGTTCCAGAAGGCCGCGGGAGATCCGATCGTGAAGGCGTTCGGCGACATCGGCGCCCAGGGCGTCCCGATGCCCGCCATCGCGGCCATGGACTCGGTGTGGGCCGACTGGGGTTCCACGGAGCTCAACATCATCAAGGGCCAGGGCGGCGACCCTGCGGCCCAGTGGGCCAAGATGGCGGACACCATCAAGGGGAAGATCGGCGCTTAGCCGGGACGCCGCCCCGGCGGCACCCACCGGCGGCGGCGCGCGGCACCTAGGCGCGCGCCGCCGTCGTCCGTTTCTCCCGACCCACCGAAGGACCCCTCGATGCCCCGAACTGAGATGCCCCGCGCCGACCAGCTCGCCCCCGCTGTCGCAACGGACGACGGCGCCCCGCCCTCCCAGCGTCGTCCCGCCAAGCGCGGTCCCCGCCCCGCGCGCGGTCGGCGCGGTCCCGACTCGTGGAAGGGGACGCTCGCCAAGATCGTGCTCCTCGGGCTCGCCGACGCGCTCGCGGTGTACATCCTCATGGCACT
The DNA here is from genome assembly GCF_049332655.1 of Sinomonas sp. P47F7. Lineage (GTDB taxonomy): Bacteria > Actinomycetota > Actinomycetes > Actinomycetales > Micrococcaceae > Sinomonas. The sequence goes on from NZ_CP186327.1 coordinate 908,575, forward strand.
CTTCCTGAGCCGCTCGTGGGTGGTCTTCGGGATCGCGGCCGCGGTGACGCTCGGGATCAACTGGATCTACCTGCGCAAGGGCGGCCTGCCGGCCAAGTACCTCGCGCCGGGCGTCCTGTTCCTGCTCGTGTTCCAGGTCTTCGTGGTGCTCTATTCGGGGTACATCGCGTTCACGAACTATGGCGACGGGCACAACAGCACGAAGGAGGACGCGATCGCGGCGATCCTCACGTCCTCGCAGAAGCGCGTGCCCGATTCGCCCGCGTACCGGACGTCCGTGCTCGAGAAGGACAGCACGTTCTACCTCCTCGTGACGTCCCCAGACGGCAAAACCGAGCTCGGCACCACGGGTCACCCCCTCGCGGACGCCCAGGCCACGAAGGATTCGAGCGGCAAGGCCACGGGCGTGGACGGCTACGAGACGCTCACGTTCCAGGAAATCGTGGCGCACCAGAAGGATGTCCTGGCGCTCGCCGTGCCGTTCTCCTCCGATCCCGCCGACGGCTCGCTCCACACGCAGGACGGGCGGACCGCGTACGTCTTCAAGTCGACCATGGTGTACGACAAGGGCGCCGACACCCTCACCGACACCGCGACCGGCACGGTCTACCGCGACTCGGGCCAGGGCTCGTTCGCAGCGCCGAGCGGCGAGAAGCTCGCTACCGGCTGGAAGATCGACGTCGGTTTCAAGAACTTCGTCACGGCATTCGCCGACGAGGGCCTCCGCGGGCCCCTCCTCGCGGTGACCGCGTGGACGTTCACGTTCGCCATCGCGTCCGTGGCTCTCACCTTCGCGCTCGGCCTGTTCCTCGCGATCACGTTCAACCGCTCGGATCTGCGCGGCAAGCGGGTCTACCGGATCATCATGATCCTGCCGTACGCGTTCCCCGCCTTCCTCTCGGGGCTCGTGTGGGCTGGGCTGCTCAACCCCGAGTTCGGCTTCATCAACAACGCGATCTTGGGCGGCGCGCACATCGGCTGGCTCACGGACCCCGTGCTCGCGAAGATCAGCGTGCTCGTGGTGAACCTGTGGCTCGGCTTCCCGTATATGTTCCTGGTCTGCACGGGGGCGCTCCAATCGCTGCCCGAAGACGTCGAGGAGGCCGCGCGCGTGGACGGCGCGAACGCGTGGCGGATCTTCCGCTCGATCAAGCTCCCGCTCCTGCTCGTCTCCGTGGCGCCGCTGCTCATCAGCTCGTTCGCGTTCAACTTCAACAACTTCAACGTGATCTACATGCTCACGGCCGGCGGGCCCCGGTTCGCGGACACGACGCGGGACATCGGCGCGACGGACATCCTCATCACGCTCGTCTACAAGAGCGCGTTCGGCGTCGGGACGGGCCGCGACTACGGCCTCGCGAGCGCGCTCGCGATCATCATCTTCATCATCGTGGCGGTCATCTCCGCCGTGAGCTTCAAGCAGACCAAGGCCCTCGAGGACGTGAACTGACATGCGCACAAAGAGCTTCGGAGCGTGGCTCCGGGACAAGGGCTGGCGGCACGCCGTCGGCGTCGTCACGAGCGTGTTCGCGGTGTTCCCGCTCCTGTACGTCCTCTCGGCGGCGCTCAACCCCTCGGGCACGCTCGCGGGTTCGGGGATGCTGTTCCACGATGTCTCGCTCGACAACTACACGAAGCTGTTCGGCAACGACCAGCGCCCGTTCGGCCGCTGGTTCGTCAACACGCTCGTGATCGGCGTCGTGACGTCCGCCGCGACCGTGTTCCTCGGCGCGATGGCTGCGTACGCGTTTTCCCGCATGCGCTTCGCCGGCCGCCGCGTGGGCCTCCTGAGCCTCCTGCTGCTGCAGATGTTCCCACAGCTCCTGGCCGTGGTCGCGATCTTCCTCCTGCTCGACGGCATCGGCGAGGTGATCCCCGTGCTGGGGCTCGGGAGCCAGCTGGGGCTCATCATGGTGTACCTCGGCGGCGCCCTCGGCGTGAACACGTACCTCATGTACGGCTTCTTCAACACCGTGCCCGTCTCGCTCGACGAGGCCGCGAAGATCGACGGCGCGAGCCACGCGCAGATCTTCTTCGGGATCATCCTGCGGCTCGTCACGCCGATCCTCGCCGTCATCGGGCTCCTGAGCTTCATCGGGATCTCAAGCGAGTTCGTCATCGCGTCCGTCGTGCTGACGGACCCGAACACGCAGACGCTCGCGGTGGGCCTGTTCTCCTTCGTCGCGAACCAGCGCACCGAGGATTGGGGCGTCTTCGCCGCCGGCGCCGTGCTCGCGGCCCTCCCGGTCATGGCGCTGTTCCTGTTCCTCCAGCGCTACATCGTGAACGGGCTCGTTGCGGGATCGGTGAAGGGATGATCCCCGCGTTCGAGGCCCACCATGACGGATCCCCGCTCTACGTCCCCGACGGCCGCCCCTCACTGGGGGACGAGGCCCGGGTGCGGCTGCGCACGCCGGCGGGCGGCGCCGTCGTCCGCGCATGGGCGAGGTATCTCGAGGACGCCGAGCCACGCTACGCCCCCGCCGAGCGCCTCGGCGCGGCCGGCGGCTGGGACTGGTGGGAGGCGCGCGTCCCCGTGCGGGCGGGCGTGACCACGTACCGCTTCCTGCTTGAGGCAACGCCCGAGGCAGCGGACGACGGCGCGCGGCGGCTTTCGTGGCTCAACTCGGCCGGGCAATGGGACCACGACGTGCCCGACGCGCAGGACTTCCGGCTCACCGTGGCCTCAGGCGGGCCCTCCTGGGCCACCGGTGCCGCGATGTACCAGGTGTTCCCCGACCGATTCGCGCGGTCGGCCGCGGCGGACGGCCGGCCCGCGCCCGAGTGGGCCGTGCGCGCCGCGTGGCGAGAGCCCGTCCTCGCGACCGGGCCGGACGTGTCGCGTCAGCTGTACGGCGGCGATCTCGATGGGCTGCGTGAGAAGCTCGACCACCTCGTGGAGCTCGGCGTTGGGATCGTCTACCTCACGCCGTTCTTCCCGGCGACGTCGAACCACCGGTACGACGCCGAGAGCTTCCGTCGCGTCGACCCGCTGCTCGGAGGCGACGAGGCGCTGGTCCGCCTCGTCGAGGCGTGCCACGCGCGCGGGATCCGCGTGATCGGCGACCTCACGACCAACCACTCGGGCGAGGCCCACGAATGGTTCCGGACCGCGTTCGCGGATCCAGACGCCGCCGAACGCTCGTATTACTACTGGCGCGAGGACGGAGGCTACGAAAGCTGGTGGGGCGTGCCGAGCCTCCCGAAGCTCGACTGGGCGTCGGAGCGGCTCCGGCGCGAGTTCGTCGACGGGCCGGACTCCGTGGTGGCGCACTGGCTCAAGCCGCCGTTCAACCTCGACGGCTGGCGGATCGACGTATGCAACATGACCGGGCGGCTTGGCGACGTCGACTGGAACCGTGACGTCGCGGCCCTGCTCCGGCGCACGGCGCTTGCGGTGCGCCCCGACGCGCTCCTCATCGCCGAGTCGACGGCCGACGCGACGCGCGACTTCCAAGGGGACACCTATCACGGTTCCATGAGCTACCTCGGCTTCACGCGCCCCGTGTGGGGCTGGCTCACGGGCGGTGCGCGCGTGAACTACTTCGGGACGCCGCTCGACGGGCCGCCCCGGATCCCGGCCGAGCAGTTCGTGGCCGAGCACCGGGCATTCTCGGCGGCGTACCCGTGGGACGTGCGGCTCCACAGCCTCACCGCGATCGACACGCACGACACCGCGCGCGCCGCGACCGTCATGGTCCCCGGCGGGCAGGACGTCGCCGCGCTGCTCGCGTTCACGTTCACGGGCCTGCCGGTGGTCTTCGCGGGCGACGAGTTCGGCCTCGAAGGCACGAACGGCGAGCACTCGCGCGCCCCCATGCCGTGGGGCTCGGTGGTGCCGCGGGACCTCCGCGGACTGTACGGGCGGCTCGCATCCGTCCGGGCGCGGGAAGCGGTGCTGCGCGAGGGTTCGTTGCGATGGCTCTGGGCTGAGGGGGAGGCGCTCGCGTTCGTGCGCGAACTGCCCGGGCGCACGGCGCTCGTTGTGGCTGCGCGCGGTGCGGGCTCTGTGTCGCTGCCGGCGGGCGTGCTGCCGGTGCCCGAGGGCGTGCCGGAGGTCGCCGTGGGCGGGCTGCGGCTCGAGCTGGCGGACGACGGCGGCGCGCGGCTCGCGTCCGACGGCCCCGCCGCCGCGGTGTGGTTCCTGGGCGGTCCGGCGCTGCCGCCCGCCGCACGGTGACGTTGCGGGGTCCCTGGCGGAACGTTGCGGGGTCCCTGGCAATCCGCGATGATCCTGTCCATGAGCGACTTCGAGGGTTTCCCGGCCGAGGGTCCGGCGTTCTACGCCGAGCTCGAGCAGAACAACACGCGTGAATGGTGGCTCGACCACAAGGACGTGTATGAGAAGGCCATCCGCGGCCCCATGCTCACGCTCCTCGACGAGCTCTCCGACGAGTTTGGCGAGGGCAAGGCGTTCCGGCCCAACCGCGATGTGCGCTTCAGCAAGGACAAGTCGCCGTACAAGACGTCGCAGGGCGGCTTCGCGTCGACGGCGGAGGGGACGGGTTATTACCTGCACCTTGACGCGACGGGCCTTATGGTCGGCGGCGGCTGCCATACGAGCACTCCCGATCAGGTCGCGCGTCTCCGGGCCGCCGTCGACGCGCCGGCCTCGGGCGAGGAACTTGAGCGGATCGTCCGCACGCTGAGCGAGTCGGGGTTCGCGATCGAGGGGGAGCGGCTCAAGACCGTTCCGCGCGAGTTCGGCTCCGACCACCCGCGCGGCGAGCTGCTCAAGCACAAGTCCATCACCGCCGGGAAGGCGCTCGGGACGCCCGAGTGGCTCGATACCCCCGAGGCCCTCGACCGGATCCGCGGCTACTGGAATGAGATCCGCCCGCTCATCGACTGGCTCTCGACCCACGTCCACTAGCACCCAACACTCTGTTGCGCCGTCAGCTCCGCAGGGTGGGGACCGTGCGGAGGTGACGGCGCAAGGGGTGGGGACACTGCGGAGGTGACGGCGCAAACGGGTGGGGACCGTGCGGAGGTGACGGCGCAACGGGGATCGATCAGTCGGCGTCGACGGGCTCTTCCTTGGCGACCTCAGCCTCGTCGTCGAACGCTTCCTCGTCGCCGAGCTCTTCCTCGTCGTCGTACTCGTCTTCGCCATCGCGCTGCGCGGCCTCCTCGGCCTCGAGCACCTTGAGCATGTTCGTGTCTGGGTTGAGCATGATCGCGGCCTCGTCGCGGCGGTGCCGCAGCACGGTGTCGATGTACGACTGCAGCGTCTCGGCGAGGGGCACATGCCGATCGAGCTTCTCCGACATGTACCAACGGTGCTCGAGCACCTGGTGCACGACCTCGGCAGGCTCTAGCTTCCCCGAGAGCTCCTTCGGGATGGCCCGGACGACCGGCTCGAACACCTGGGTGACCCACGCGTGGGCGGAGATCTCCTCATCCTGGTCGGGGAAGTTGTCGGCCCGGAACGAGTCCATGTCGTTGAGCAGCCGGCGGGCCTGATTTTCCTGGGCATCCAAGCCCGTGAGGCGGAGGAGCCGCCTCTGGTGATGGCCGGCGTCGACCACTTTGGGCTGGAGCTGGATCGTCGAGCCGTCCGGCGTGGTCTTGATCGCGTATTCCTCGACGTCGAAGCCGAGCTCGTTGAGACGGCGGATGCGCGCACTCACGCGCCACCGCTCGCCCAGCTCGAAGGACTCCTTCTCCGTGAGCTCGGCCCACAGGTTTCGGTAGGAATCCATGATGCGTTCGCTCGTGGCGACCGGGTCGACCTCGGGGTCGATGAGACCGCCCTCGAGCAGGTCCATGAGCTCGCCGGCGATGTTCACGCGCGCGATCTCGAGATCGTACTCACGCTGGCCAGTCGAGAGATCGGGGTAGAGCTCGCCGGTCTCCGCGTCCACGAGGTAGGCGGCGAACGAGCCGGCGTCGCGGCGGAACAGCGTGTTGGAGAGCGAGACGTCGCCCCAATAGAAGCCGATGAGGTGCAGGCGCACGAGGAGGAGGGCCTGCGCGTCGATGAGGCGCGTGAGCGTGTCCTTGCGCAGTGTCTGCGAGAACAGGGCGCGGTACGGGAGCGAGAACTTGAGGTGCCGCGTGACGAGGACGGGGTCGAGGGGGCGGCCGTCCGGCGTCTGCCGATCGCGGATCACGGCGACGGGCTCGACGCAGGGGACGTCGAGGCGCTGGAGGCGGCGCAGCATGTGGTACTCGTGGCGGGCGATGTGCTCACCCGTCTCCTTGACGGCGATGACCGAGCCGCCGAGCTTCGCGAAGCGCACGATGTGCCGGGAGATGCCGCGGGGGAGGGCTGCGAGGTGCTCCTCGGGCCATTCCTCGAGCCGGATGTGCCACGGGAGGTCGAGGAGCTCAGGGTCCGCCGCGGCCGCGGTGATGCTCAGCGACCCCATGACGTTTGCGGGAGGGGGCTCGGGGAGGGGTTCGTTCCGCGGCAGCTTGCCGAGCATCTCGTAATCGGTCGGCTCGTCCTGCCAGTTGGCGCCGTTCATCGTGCTCTTTCCCGGGAGAAACGGCTGTGCCCGCCGGGGTCCCGGCGGGCACAGCGCTGTGTCATTGACAGATTAACCGAGGCGCAGGCCGGTCTTCGTGTCGAAGAGGTGCACGTGGCCCTGCTGCGGGCGGACCCACACCTTGTCGCCCTTCATCGGGGGGCGGCGGCCGTCGGTGCGGGCCACGATGTCGTGGCTCTGGCCGTTCAGCGTGGTGTGGCCGTAGATGTAGGCGTCGGCGCCGAGCTCCTCGACGACGTCGACCTCGACCTCGAGGCCCTCGCCCTGCGGCGCGCCCTCAAGGTCCTCGGGACGAACACCCAGCGTGACCGTGGTGCCGGTCGCCTCGGCGAGCACGTCGCGCGCCACCGGGTAGACCGCGCCGCCGAACTGCACGCCGGCGTCCACCTCGGGAAGCTCGAGGAGGTTCATCGCGGGGGACCCGATGAAGCCGGCCACGAAGACGTTCTGCGGCTTGTCGTAGAGGTTGCGCGGGGTGTCGACCTGCTGGAGGAGGCCGTCCTTGAGGACCGCGACGCGGTCGCCCATGGTCATGGCCTCGACCTGGTCGTGCGTGACGTAGACGGTCGTGACGCCGAGGCGGCGGGTCAGGGACGCGATCTGCGTGCGGGTCTGGACGCGGAGCTTGGCGTCGAGGTTCGAGAGCGGCTCGTCCATGAGGAAGACCTGCGGGTTACGGACGATCGCGCGGCCCATGGCGACGCGCTGACGCTGACCACCGGAGAGGGCCTTGGGCTTGCGGTCGAGGTACAGCTCGAGGTCGAGGAGCTTGGCCGCCTCGCGAACACGCTGCGCGCGCTCTTCCTTGGAGACGCCGGCGATCTTGAGCGCGAAGCCCATGTTGTCCGCAACGCTCATGTGCGGGTACAGCGCGTAGTTCTGGAAGACCATGGCGATGTCGCGGTCCTTCGGCGGGACGTCCGTGACGTCGCGATCGCCGATGAGGATGCGGCCGGAGTTGACGTCCTCCAAGCCGGCCAGCATACGAAGAGAGGTGGACTTTCCGCAGCCCGAGGGGCCGACCAGAACGAGGAACTCGCCGTCCGCGATCTGGATGTTGAGCTTGTCCACCGCGGGCTTATCGGTGCCCGGGTACAGGCGCGTAGCGTTGTCGAACGTCACTGTTGCCACAGTAATCGTGTCCCTTCACCGGCAGGTACGTGCCGGACGATCCGTTGTGAATGGTTCATGTTGTTCAGTTGTGTGCCAGTCGCGGCTGCCGAAGCTGGCATCGCCGATTCTGGCACAGCGCGATCCGCCGGGACGTGCCCCGGATCACCAGTTGAGTATGGCATGCATCACAAGGCGATCCAAAGTGTGACGTCCACCACGTGGACGCCCCGGCGCCTCACGACGTGCGCTGCGCGCCCAGCTCCGCCCGGAAGCGCACGAGGAGCGCCATCGCCTCGGCGATGTCCACCGGACCTCCCACGCGGAAGCCCGCGGAGGTGTCGCCATCGCCCACCTTGATCCCGACGTCGCCGTCCTCCAAGGCGAGGAAGCCGTCCTCGTCGGTGACGTCGTCGCCCGCAAAGAGGACCGCGTCCGCCTCGGTGACCTGGCGCAGGAAGGCGATGCCCTCGCCCTTGGTCGCGTGGACCACCGAGCCCTCGAGCACCTGCTTGCCGGTCTTGAGGAAGACGTCGCGGCGGCCCCCGAGCCGCTCACGCGCAGCCTCGACGGCCTTCGCAGCGACGTCACGCTCGGCCTGGCGGGTGTGGAGGACGCGCCCGGCCGGCTTCTCTTCGACCCACGTTCCGGGGGCGTTCGCGGCGACCGCCGTGAACGCCGCGTGGAGGACGCCGAGCGCCTCCTTCTGGTCCGGGTCGAGTGTCACGGGGTGCTCTTCGCCGCCCAGGCGCACCTCGGCGCCGTGGCTGCCGATGAGCAGTGTGCGTGCGTCCGGCGACGCCGCCGCGACGAGGCTCTCGAGGGAGCGGCCCGAGACGTAGGCCGTCCACGTGCCCGCGAGGCCCGCGAGCTCGGCCACGGCCGCCGCGGTCTCGGGGAGCGGGCGGGCCTGCTCGGCCCGCTCGACGATCGGGGAGACGACCCCGTCGAAGTCGAGCGCCACGAGGAGACGTTCGACGGCGGCGAGCCGCTCGAGCGCGATCCGCAGGTCGTGAGGAACTCCGGTGCTAGCCATGCGTGACCTCCGCGAGCCGGTCGAGGAACGCGGTGGACCATTCCTCGACGTTGTGGACGATGATCTGACGGCGCATGGCCTTCATGCGCCGTCCCGCTGCCCCACGGGGCATCCCGATGGCCGTGACCATCGCGTCTTTGAGGCCCGCGATATCGTGCGGGTTGATGAGGAGCGCCTGCTTGAGCTGGTCCGCGGCCCCCGCGAACTCGCTCAGCACGAGCGCGCCCGTCCCGTCGCAGCGCGCCGCGACGTACTCCTTCGCCACGAGGTTCATGCCGTCGCGCAGCGCCGTCACGAGCATGACATCCGCCGCGAGATAGAGCGCGACCATTTCCTCGACCGGGTAGTTGTGGTGGAGGTAGCGGACCGCAGTGTGCTGGAGGGTGTCGAAGGCGCCGTTGATGCGTCCCACCGTGCCCTCGATCTCCTCGCGGAGCAGGCGGTACTGCTCGACGCGCTCGCGGCTCGGGCTCGCAACCTGGATGAGGGTGACCTCGCCGACCTGGATGCGGCCGTCCGAAAGGAGCTCCTCGAACGCCTTGAGGCGGTGACGGATGCCCTTCGTGTAGTCGAGACGGTCGACGCCGAGCATGATCGTCTTCGGATCGCCGAGGTCGTGGCGGATCCGGCGGGCCCGCTCGCGGATCTCCGGCTGGCGGGCGAGGTCCGAGATCCGGGCGGTGTCGATCGAGATGGGGAACGGCTCGGCGCGGACCGCGCGCTGCTCCGGGCCCACGAGCAGGTGCGTGCCCTTGCCGCCCGCGCCGCCGTAGCGCCGCGCGCAGCGGGCGAAGTTCAGGGCGTCGTTGGGCCGCTGGAACCCCACGAGGTCGGCGCCGAGGAGTCCCTCGAGGACCTGGCGGCGCCACGGAAGCTGGGAGAAGATCTCCGGCGGCGGGAACGGGATGTGGTTGAAGAAGCCGATCCGGAGGTCCGGGCGCCGCTCGCGCAGGATCGCGGGGACGAGCTGGAGCTGGTAGTCCTGAACCCAGACCGTGGCGCCCTCGGCCGCGCGGGCCAGCACGGCCACCGCAAAGCGTTCGTTGACCCGGCGGTACGCGTCCCACCATGTGCGGTGGAACTCGGGTGGGGCGATGACGTCGTGATACAGGGGCCACAGGGTCGCGTTCGAGAAGCCTTCGTAGAACAGCTCTACGTCGGAAGCGGAGAGTTCCACGGGGACGAGGGCCATGCCGGCGTGCTCAAACGGCTCGATCTCCTCGCCGGGAGAGCCAACCCAACCCACCCACGCGCCGTCGGACTTTTCCATGATCGGAGCGAGCGCGGTGACGAGGCCGCCAGGGGAGCGCTTCCAGCCTGACTTCGGGCCGTCCCCGGCACGATCGACTGGCAGGCGGTTGGCGACGACAAGGAAGTCGTACTGGCCTGCCGCCCTGCCCTTCGTGGTCTTCGTATCGGGTGCTGTCCGTTCAGTGTCCTGGGCCACTTGCGCGCTACCTCGCATTCCATGAGATCATTTCCACCCTACCGGGGGCGGGGTGCGGCGACCGTCACACGCAGGTAAAGGAACCGTTGCGAACGTCTGCTCGTTGCGGCCTGTGGAGACCCTTGACAGGGAGGGCTATGCCCGCTGGCATACACTTTCCCCGTCGCCGACCCGATGCGCATCCCCGCGCCCGCGAAATGACACGAGGAACCATGAGCCCCTCCAACCAACCACGCCCCACGAAAGCGGAGCGCACCGCCGCCGCCCGAGAGAAGGCCCGCCAGATCCGCGAGGCCCAGCTCAAGCGGGAGAAGCGGAACAAGCTGCTCCTGCGGTGGGGCGTCGTCGTGGCGCTTGTCGCCGTGATCGCCATCGTGGCGGTCGTCATCACGACCACCATGCGCTCGAACGCGCCCATCGCCGACAGCGGTGCGAGCCCGGCCAACATGAACTCCAACGGGGGCATCACCCTCGGCAAGGGCACAGCGGTCACCGCGCAGCCGGCGTCGAACGTCAACGTGGCGAGCGTTCCGACGCCCAGCACTCAGCCCACGCAGGGCCAGGCTGCGAACGCGCCGGGCACCGAGGCGGCGGCTAAGGGGCAGCCGGCCAAGGTCGTGGTGTACGTGGACTTCATCTGCCCGATCTGCCACCAGTTCGAGCAGACGTACGGCCAGAAGCTCACGGATCTGCGCAACGCAGGTCAGATCACCCTCGAGTACCGGCCCATCGCGTTCCTCGACCGCAACTCGACCACGAACTATTCCTCGCGTGCGGCGGCGGCCGCGGCGTGCGTGGCGAACTCCAACCCGGACAAGTACTCGGACTTCTTCACCAAGCTGTACGACCAGCAGCCCGCCGAGGGCTCGGCCGGCCTCTCCGACCAGCAGCTCAAGGACATCGCCTCGGGCGTCGGGGCGGACATCTCGAAGTGCGTGGACGACAAGACGTACAGACCCTGGGTCAAGTACACGACGCAGCTCGCCACGTCGAGTGGCGTGACCGGCACGCCGACCGCGATCGTGGACGGCAAGCAGTGGGGGGTCGGCGACTCGGCGAACCAGGCGTTCGACGCGTTCCTCCAGGCGGACCTGGACGCGCGCGCCAAGTCCTGACCCTTCCCGGCGACGGACGACGGCGGCCCGGCTCCCCTTGCGTGGGGGGGCCGAGCCGCTCGCGGTTTTCGGGGCGGCGGGCGGGGCAGGGCGCTCGTGCAGTTACCTCGTTGAGGGGCGGGAGCTCGCGCAGTCACCTTCTCGTTGAGAAGTCACCCTCGGGATGACTTCTCAGCGAGAGCGTGACTTTCCCCCGGGTGCCCGCGGGGGCCATGCGGTTCGAAGCCGTGGGCCGCACACGTTACGCTTGTAGGGCGCTCGGGCGAGGCCCGGGCCCATGCCCCCTTAGCTCAGTTGGCCAGAGCATCTGTCTTGTAAACAGAGGGTCGCCGGTTCGAATCCGGCAGGGGGCTCTCCGGAGCCGCGGGAACTCAAGGGTTCCCGCGACTTTCCAGCAGGTGAGATTTGACCCGGTCATCGAAAACCCATCTTTTTGGCCTCCCCGTGGCGCCCTTGGGCGGCTGCGCTCCGGCAGGCGGACGACCGCTCCGGCTGCCTCCGATCACTGAGGAGGAGCGCGGCGCACCTGTCCGGCATGGACACCGATCACACTGCTGCGGAGAATCCGTGGGGGCTGGAGAGCCTGCTCGACGTCGGCGAGCTGGCCGCGTACCTGCGCGTTCCGGTCTCCACGGTCTACGACTGGCGCACCCGGGGCCTGGGCCCGCGCGCCTACCGCTTCGGCAAGCACCTGAAGTTCGCCGTCTCCGACGTGCGGACATGGATCGAGCGGCAGCGCGAGCCCGGGCCGCCCTCGCCGGCGGACCGGAGGTGAGACGGTGAGCCGCCAGCGCCTGGCCATCGGCACCTTCGGGGAGATCGGCCACCTGCCCGCTGCCGGCGGGCGGGTCGTCGCCCGGGCCCGCTACCGCGGCTGGGACGGGAAGACCCGTCTGGTCCAGGCCACCGGCCCGACCCGGAAGGCCGCCGAGCGGGCGTTGAAGGCCAAGCTGTCCGAGCGGAGCCTCTTCCAGCCCTCATCCTCGAAGCTCACCGCAGACAGCCCCTTCCCCGAACTGGTCGCCTACTGGCTCGAAGACCTCGATCTCGAAGGCCGTCTCTCAAAGAGGACCCGACAGCTCTACGAGAGCAACATGCACAGGCTCGTCCTGCCTGCCTTCGAGAGCCTGACCCTGCGAGAGATCGGCGTCGCCCGCTGCGACAACTTCCTCAAGCAGCTCGCGAAGCAGAGCTACAACCGCGCCAAGCAGGCGCGCGTCGCCCTCCGCCTGGCCCTCGGCCTGGCAGTCCGGCACGAGGTACTGGCCCGCAACCCGATGGACCACGTCTCCCGCCTGCACCGCCCGGCGTCCACGCCGAGCGCGCTGACCCCGGCAGAGGTCAACGCAGTCCGCGCCGCGATCGCATACTGGGAGGCCGGACGCTCGTCCTCGGGCCCGAAGCCGGACGGCCAGCTCGGCGCGATCGTGGAGGTCATGCTCGGCACGTCCGCACGCATCGGCGAAGTCCTGGCCATCCGCCGCCGCGACATCGACATCACCGGCGCCCCGCCCTCGATCCGGATCGCCGGAACGATCATCAGCAACCGGGGTGAGCCGACCGTGCGGCAGGACCATCCGAAGACGGCGAAGTCCCGTCGAACGGTTGCGCTCCCATCCTTCACTGCCGAGGCCGTCCGGCGGCGGCTGGCGAAGCTGGAGGACCCATCGCTGGACGCCCTGCTGTTCTGCAGCAGGGAAGGAAAGCCGCTGACGACGAATCACGTCCGCCTCCAGCTCCGCCGGGTGATGGACCTGGCCGGAATCACCGGGGTCACCCCGCACATGTTCCGCCGCACCGTCGCGACCGCGATCAATGCCCAAGCCGGCGTCGACCTCGCCGCCGAACTCCTCGGCCACACGGACCCGAAGATCACCATCGCGCACTACATCCGCCGCAACGAGATGGTCAACCCGGCCACCGCCGAGATGCTCGAGCGCGCCTTCGCGAAGGACGCGTGATCTTCCCTCACCGCCCGCCTGCGTGCGACGCTGGGTGGTGCGGGGTGCGAGCGCTGTGCAGAGCGGTGCCGTGGTATCCCATGGTGGTGGACCAGGCGGTGGTCTGTTCGCTGACGAGGGTGGTCAGGTCGGACAAATTCTTGGGGATGGAGGCACCGGGCGAGGATGACGTTGACAATGGAGGCTCCGACCACTTTCCGGCGCGCCCGCGCGAGACACAGGGGGCCCGGGCATCGTCGTGCTGCGATTGCGCTCGCACGGTGCCGCCACCGTGGCGGCACCGTGCGACCTGGGCTTATGCCCGCCGACGGAGAACTGCGACGCCGCCCGCCGTCGCAGTGTGCTCGGCGAGCTCGTCCCAGACCAGGACCAAAGCCCGGTCGACCATCGCCGCCGCTGCGGGTGCAGGTGTGGGCGGGGGTGGTTGCCGTGTTCTGTCCGGCGCGGACGCCGGCGAATGCCTCGGCAGCGGGATGTCCCAGAGCGGCGGCGCGGGTCTGCGCCCCGGATGCCCGGCCCTGGGTGCCGTCCTGCGCAGGACGCTCCCGCACCGCAGCATCGAACCCTGCCGGTCCACCATTGCATGGTCCCGGAGCAGCGGGGTGGTCGTGATCGTCGGCGAGGCGCTGCAGTTCGCCGATGCCTTCCGGTCCTGTGCCCGAGTTCGGATCGCTGAGCGCGGCGCCCATCCCAGGTCTTCCCGTTCACCTTTGACGGTGGGGCCACGGTGGCCCCACCGTGTGACCTGGGGTTATCCGCGCTGCCGGTGAACCGTGAGGCCCCCTGACGGCGCGCGGCGTCCTCGGCGAGCGGGGCTTCGTCGTCCGGGAGGTCGCTGAGCGGTCCGCCGATGATCGGCCGCGGCAGAACGCCCCTTCCCGCGGCAGTGTGCGTCGGGCCCGGGCCGGGGTTGCCGGGCATGGAATGCAGCACGGCCGGCCAGGACGTGCCGGGGATCCCCAGCGGTGCGCGGGCGTGGAAGCGGCGGCGCAGGGCCTCGAAGGTCCAGGCCCTCGGGGAGGCCTCGATGAGCCCGGTGCAGATGTGCTCGGCTCCTGTATGCGCTGTGGCCGGGGGCCATCCCAGCCGGGCGAACCCGTGCCGGTTCTTCCGCTTGCGGCTCGTCGTGTTCATCAGTGCGGCACCTCCTAGCAGGTAGGTGCACACGCGCTCCCCGGCAACCGAGGTCGATGCGGTGGCGGAACCAGACATGCTCAACTCGGATGCGGTGGCGGAACCAGACATGCTCAACTCGGGGACCCCGATGCTGGACGGCCGCACCATGGACGTGCGGCCATCGCGGATGAACGCAGACACGGGCGGAAGCCGAAGCGCGCGGCGCTCGCCCCCGGGGGGTGGCGGCGCCTGCCTTGACGGGGAGGTGTCGGGTGTGGCGGGCGGGCTCGACATCGAGGTCGATTCCGAGTCCCGCGAACAGCGACGTTTCCCGCGTGGGGTCTCGCCGGTCGGCAGGCGCGCCGATCCGTCACAGGCCGCGGCGGCCACCCCGACGGACGGTCGGGGCAACAAGCCGGGCATCGTCTGGGTGCGCCCGTCCGAGTCGGTGATCCCGAGCCGTCTCGACCGCGCTCGCGTAATCATCGGGGGCGTGCCCGGCGGTCTCGATCTGGCTGGACATCGCGCTCCTTTCCCGTAGAGCATGGCGGCCTCGCCGGCGATGCGGTGTCCGAGGAGGGGACCTGCGGGGTTGGGTGGATCTGCTCGAGCTATCGGGCGGCTTCGGCGGTTCCGCCGCGGAGGTAGAGCCACTGGGCGCGGTTCAGGGTGGCGTGGAGGTGCTCGAGCGGACTGCCGCCCGTGGCCGCGAGGGCGGTCTCGGCCTGTTCGATCATGGCCAGGATGAAGGGGTCGGCGATCCCTCGGGAGAGGCGGGCCGCGGAGGCATCGAGGTTGAAGCGGGCCCACAGCTGCATGTCCTGCAGGGGCATGAGGAGCTCGGCCGCGCGCTGGTGGTGTGCGGTGGCTCTTCCGGACTCGCCGCGGAGCACGGCGATGTTCCCAATTGTCCAGTGCGCCTCCCCGGCGGCCCGGGCAGGCAGCCCGGCGTCCAGGAGGTGCTCGAGGGAGCGGCAGTGCGCCCAGGCCTCGTCAGTGTCGTCTGCTTCGGCCAGCGCTGTGGCCAGGGCCCGGGTCGCCGCTGCCTGCTGCGCCGGGTGTGCGGGGTGGCTGGTGGCGAGTCGGAGGGCTTCGCGGGCGTGGGCGATGGCCTCGGCGTGCTCGCCCAGGGCCGTGCAGGCCTCGGCGAGCAGTGTCCGGCACCGCAGTTCGGTGCCTGCGGGGTCCGGGGCAGGCACGTCGTCGACGAGGCGGTCCAGGATGTGCTTCGACTCGCGCGGGTGGCCTTGGCTCATCAGGCATTCGGCCTGCAGGCAGCTCAGGTCCCATCTGGTGAGGCGGTCACCAGCGGCGAGGGCCAGCTGGGCTGCGGCGAGGGCGTGTCCGGCGCTCTGGGCGTAGTCGTGCTCATCCCAAGCCTGCTCAGCGCGCAGGGCGGCAAGGAGAGCCCCGGGCCCGGGAGGGGCCGGGGCGAGGCGGCCGGCGAGAGAGCGGACGAGCTCGCAAGAGGGCTCTCTGCGGCCTGTCTCCAGGAGGGAGATCAGCCCGGGCGGGCACAGGTCCCGGCTGAGCTGGTCGTGGGTGAGGCCGCGCTCAAGCCGTTCGCGGCGTAGCCTCTCACCGAACCTCGTGCCCATTTTCCCTCCTCTGGTGTCCTCCGTCCCGCGTCGCGGGCCTCGTGGGTGGCGCCGCCCGTGGGGCCCGAGGGGGCGGCTGCCCAGGCCGGGCCGAGGCCTGCGGCCAGCATCGCGGCCTCTGCTCGGGTGGTCTTCCCGGCCGCGTGGCGGCGGCGCTGCCGGTAGAGCCACATGCCCAGCTTCCTCTCCTCGAGGGGCGCGCGCCGGCTGGTCGATGGCATGCGGGCGTAGGCGCGGCTGAAGCCGAGCAGGTGGGCGAGCTGCCGGCGGAATGTCACCCCCGGGAGCGAGTCGGCCTGTGTCCGGGGGCACACCGGCGGGTGCCGCCTGTGGGGCTGGGGCGCCAGCAGGGGGACGGGGCGGGCGCACGCGCGCTGTGGGACCCCGCACAGAATGCGCAGCTGCTCCATCAGCTCGACGGCTTCGTCCACCTCGGGCCACGGGGGCATCCTGGCTGTCCCTGGGTGACGCGTCCGCTGCCCCCAGCCGAGTGCCTGTTCCCCTGACAGGGCCGCGCGCCCGGGGCGGCGGACCGCGGGGACCTCCACGGCGTGCATGCCGAAGCCCTCAGCCGGCCCGGCCGGAGCGGATGCAGCTCAGGTGCTCGTACAGGGCCTGCTCGGGGTGGTCCTTGTGCAGGACCAGGAGCCGGCGGAGGTTGTCCTTGGACTCCTCGCACAGGCGTGGCTCGTCCAGCACCTCACGGAGGATGCCCAGCACCTGTGCGGCGAGGGTTTCCTTGCCCGCCCACGGATCGGCCGGCCCGGCCATGGCCCCAGCTGCCATGATCTCAACCATGCGACGAGTGTTGGGGCAGAACGACCGTTCTGTCTACATTTCAGGGCCGTAAAAACTGTGTGAACTCCACTGTCAACACCGCAGCGTGGCTCGTCCCTTGAGGGGCGTCCGTGACAGGCCGAGGCGGAGCAAGGGGGGACGCGTCGCGGCTATCGTGCACATTGGTCCCACCATCGGGCACGGCACCGAGTGCTCGCCCGCGCCGGCAGCCGTGTGCGGGACCTGCTCGAGCGCGCACTGTGAACCGCACCGGGCATTGAAGAGGCGCACGCCCGGCCTGAGTCACGCCGGCGGGTGCCCGCCCGTCAGGCTAGGGGTCCCCGGACGGCCAGAGCGCTGCTGAGGCCGGCTGGACGGTGGTGCTGGATCAGGAGCCAGGCGAGGCGCCTGGCGCGCCCGGCGGCGTCCGGGTCGCCTTCGAGGTCGGCGATGATCGCGCCCTGGACCAGGAGGTGGCAGGACCAGGCGAAGTCCCCGGGCTCGCGCAGCCGGCCGCGGCGGCGAGGTGTCCCAGCCGGGCGCGGTTGCGGGCCATGTAGGCGGCGCTGTCCTGCCCGAGAGGGTGCCCGGGCCCCATCTCGACAAGGACCTGCAGGAACGCCACGACCTCGGGGGCGTCCTGGCCGAATCAGCCCTCGAAGGCGTCGAAGACGGCCTGGATCGCTCCCTCGCCCTCAGCCTTCTGGGCGATGGCGGCCTCCACGGCCGTGCTGCGCTCCTCGTAGCGAAGCTGGAGGCAGGCCAAGACTAGGTCGTCTTTGAAGTGGGAGTGCCGGTAGGACGTCGACTTCGTCACCCCGGCGGCCGAGACCAGTTCGTCCATCCCGACGTCGCGGACGCCGTGTCGGGAGAACAGCGCACACCGGTGGCGAGGATCCTCCGGCGCGCCGCGCCCGCGGGGGCCGGTCCGCGCTGGGAGGCGGCAGCGTGAGAGTCCACTCACGAATCATAGGACCCCAGCGGGGGCGGGCAGGGGCGCTCGGTCGGTCCTTGGTGCCTCCGTTCGCTGCCACCGGGGGCGGGGAGGGGCCGCGGAGAGGCCACATAGCGTTCGATGAGGTGTTCGGCCATTGCGCGGGCGTGCTCTGCGGCGTGCGGGTCGCCTTCGGCCGCCGAAACGATCATGCCTTTGACCAGCAGCTGGCAGTCCCTGGCAAAGGCCTCGGGGCTGGGCATCCCCCGGGCGGCGGCGAGCCCAGCGAGGTGCTCCCGCAGCCTGGCGAAGTGCTGGATGCTGGCCCGTCCCACGGGGTGCTCGGTGCCGAGTTCGAACAGAACGTGGACGAACGAGCTGCCCCGCAGCGCCTCCTGGCTGATCGTCTCCCCGAAGACGTCGAAGACTCCGACCAGCGCTCCGGGCCCCTCGCCCCGGGCCGCGCCGGCGGCGTCGATCTGCGCCGCCCGGCCCCGGCAGAGGCGTTCGAGGTACGCGATCGCGACCTCGTCCTTGGACCGGAAGTGGGCATAGAAGGTGGCCCTGGCCGCCCCCGAGCGCGCGATGATCTCCTCTACCCCCGTCGCCCGGATGCCGTGCTCCGCGAAGAGCGCATAGGCCGCCTCCAGGATCCGCCCCCTGGCGTCGACTGACCGTGGTCCGCCGCTGCCCCGGTCCAGCGGCACGCCCGCCGTCCCTGCCTGTTCAGTGCTGCCGCCGTGCCGAACCCCTTGACGCGCGGACAAAGCGGAGGAGGGCCTCTCGTGCGCCGTCGCGGCCATGGCCAGCCCCCCGTCTGCTCGCCCTCAGCAGGCGCGCGTCCGCCAGAATGTAGCATCGGATGCCCGCCCGGCGATATGCCTCGCGGCGAGACGTTCGCTCCGCAGCAAGGCCCGCACGCCGCACCCGGCCACTCAGGGTGCACTCGCAGCCATATCTCAGATCTTGGAGCGTCAGTGGGGGCCGTTGTCGGAGGACAGCGTGGGCGGGGGCTTGAGGTCGATGCCTGCTTCGGGCGGAATAGCCGAGCCGACTGATCCGATGAAGGGCGCTGGCCGGCCGACTGCCTTGGAGCAGCCGCGAAGGGACGCTCCCCTTGACGCGCCGGCCTCGACAACGCGCGTCATCCGTGGGCAGGCCCCGGGATTGTGCGACCCAGGCGAAGCATGCTGCGTTGCTGCACTCCTTCTGTGAACGCGTGCAGCATCGCTCGTCGTGCTCGTCATCCGGGGCTGGACCGCCCTTCAGGTTCAGGCGAGGGACGACCGCAGCCTCAGGCTGCCGAGGACCCTTCAGCCTGATCCGAGCGGCAGCCCAAGCGGGAGGGTCTCGTCGCGCCCGTTGCCCCGGCTCAACGACACGCGGTCCTGGGAGGGAGCGGTTCTTGGCTTTGCCCCCGGCTCCTGCGGCGGTCGTGCCCGTTATCTGTCCCGGTGTGCGCGGCGAGCCGGACGCTTCCGACCGGGGCTGCCGTCGCCGAGGGCGCGGTGTCAGCGCGGGCGCGTGAATGCTCAGTTTTGTCGCAGTTTGGACCGGGGTTCGGCTGTTCCGACGTGGCGTGCCCGTAGTGTGGACGGTGTCCTGACTCCCGTTCTGTTCCCCTTTGGAGGCCCGCGATGGAATGCCCGCCCTGTGCGGATGGCCCCTGCGCGGGCTCATGCGCGGACGCTGGTCCACTCGTGGACCTGGCTGTCCTGTCCGCTCTGGAGGCTGAGCTTCCGGGTGCGGGGCGGCGGTTCGCATGCGATTTCGTGGGGCTGTGGGAGCGCCGGTACGCCGCGTTGGCAGAGGCTGTGGCGGTGGGGCGGATGGACAATGCCCTGGATGCGGTGCTGAGCTTGAAAGTGTCCTCGGCGATGGTCGGTGCCCGGCGCCTGTCCGGAGAGGCTGCCTGCGTCGAGCGTGCCCTTAAGGGCGGCTCCCAAGTGGACCTGGAGCTCTTCTGCGGCGGACTGTCGGAGTGCGGGCGCCGGACCGTGAGGACTCTCCGCGGCGGCTTCCTCAGCGGCCTGCCCTGAGGCTGCACGGGCCTAGATCAGGTTCGGCCCAGGAGTGCCTGTGCGCGTCGGCTGAGGTCGGTGACCTGGAAGGGCTTGGACATTGCATCGGTGATGGCGGCGTGGCCTGCCGCGACGAGGTCTTCGCGTGCGGTGAGCAGCAGGATCGGGGCGGTGGTGAACTCGCGCAGGGATTCGGCGACAGAGAGGCCGTCCACGTCGGGCAGCCCGTAGTCCAGGATGATGAGGTCGGGCTGGTGTTCGCGGACGGCGGAGATGCCATTGCCGCCGCTGGCTGCGGCGTGGACCTGGAGTCCGGCGGCCAGCAGGACGGCGCCGATCAGGCCGCGGACGTCGTCGTCGTCTTCGATGACGACGGCGGTTCTGCTATCGGGCACGGCTGTCCTCCCTGTCTCGTCGTTCCCGGCCGGCGGCCGGGGAGTGGGTTTGCGGGTCCTGGCGGGCCGGGTCTGCGGGGAGGTCGGGGAGGAGGACGGTGAAGGTGGTCCCGGCTCCCGGCCGGCTGGTGCATGCGATGCGCCCTGCGTGGGCGTCGACGATGGACTTGGCGATGGCCAAGCCGAGGCCGATGCCGGGGATGTGGTCCTGGCGGGCGGTCTCCGCGCGGTAGAACCTAGTGAAGATCCGCTCGGTGTCCTCCCCGGTCATCCCGATCCCGGTGTCGGCGACCTCGCAGGCTATCCCGCCCCGGGCTCGGAAGGCCCGCACGGTGACTCTCCCTCCGGGGCGGGTGTACTTGATCGCGTTGGAGAGCAGGTTGTCCAGCAGCTGGGCGATGCGGACCGGGTCGAGCATTGCGGGAAGGGGCCGGTGCTCGGTCAGATCAGTCAGGGACACGCTGGCGGCTTCGGCTGCGTCGGCGGCGGTGGCGACGGCGAGGCGGACGATCTCGGCCATGTCGGCCGGTTCGGGCCGGGCGTCGACGGCGCCGGCGGCTGCGGTGAGCAGATCGGTGACGAGGCGCTGGAGCCTCTGGGCGTTGCGGCGCACGACCTCTAGGCCGTCTCTGGCGTGGGCGGGCAGCCCGGGGGCTTTGAGCAGCAGGTCGACGTAGCCCAGGACCGAGGTCAGCGGGGTGCGCAGTTCGTGGGAGACGTTGGAGAGGAAAGCGTCCTTCGCCGCCAATGCTTCTATGAGTGCCGTCACATCGGTGAAGGCGAGCACCGAACCGTCGGTGCCGCCCTCTGGCGTCGGGATCGGGCGGGCGGAGGTGGAGAAGACGCGTTGGGACGGCCCGTCGCCGAGGCGGACGATGTAGTCGGAGAACGCCTCCCCGCGCAGCGCGCGCATGACGGGCTGCTTCGGCAGAACGAGCCGGGATCCGTCGGGGGCAAACATCCGCGGCCATTCATTCCCGACGCCGGGCACGCGCCCGGCGAGGGCCTTGTTCAGCAGCTGCTGCCGGTTGGCCACAGCTGTGGCGCCGTGGGCGTCGATGGCCTGGACTCCGACGGGGATCGTCTCGAGCACGGTGTCCAGCAGCCTGGTCTCGCGGGCTTTTGCTTCCAGCGCCTCCCGCAGATGATCTCGGGCCCGCTCGAGGGAGCGCCGCTGCTCGGCGGTGCTCGTGGCGAGCATGTGCACGACCGTGCCGGCGGCGAGCATCATCGCCGGCAGCACCAGAACGTCCGCGTACGCGCCGGCGTCGCCGGATCCCGCCGCGGCCAAGGGCGCCCAGACCATCAGCAGGGGTGCGAGGAACGTCGTGGCCAGGCAGAATCTGGGGTGCAGCCCGGACCACGCGAGCCAGACCACGGGGATAACCGCCAGGACCCCCAGCTGCATGGGGGAGTGCAGCCCGGCAAGGCGGACCATCCCGATCGGGACGAAATGCAGGACGGGGACCGCGAGGGCCGCCGAGGCCGGCAGCCGGTGCCAGGGCACCGCGGCGGCCAGGGCAAGAAGGACGGCTTGGGCCAACATGCCGGTCCGGAACAGCGGATCACCTGCCAAACCGGGGTGCCAGACCGCGGCCACGGCGGCGACCAGGGCCATTGCGGCGGTCAGGGGCAGCTGGCCCAGCACAGCCCGCCACCGCGGGGGTAGCTCGTAGAAGAGCCCATGGAGCGCTCGCCCCGCTCCCCGCCGCCGACCCCCTAGCTGGTCTCCCAAGGCTCCCTCCCCCAAAAGGCCTGTCACACTCCTTGACATCTTCCACAACAAACATTACAAGGATCCGCCCGGGTTGGGCTCGTGTCTAGGCGGCGCCTTCCCCTTCGAGGGCGCGGTCCTGGACTTTGCGGGGAGGTCCTCGAGGTGCACCAGGGGTGCCCGGGCAGTGTCCCCGGGGTCTGCAGCAGGGAGTCCTTGATGTCCGGATCGGTGTAGGGGTCCTTGAGCAGCTGCCAGATGATCACGAGGGCCTGGTCTCAGAAGTGCCGGGGTTGCGATGTGGGCGATCTGGACTTGGCCCAGGATCTCGGCTGTTGACAAGTCTGTGACCTGCATCGCACTATCGTTGCATACGAATTGGCCGCTTGCATAAAAATGCAACAGAGGAGACGAAGATGACTTCACGCAAGACCGTCCGGATCGGCTGCGCTGTGATCGCGGCGGGCCTCGCCGCGCTTTCCCTCGCGGCCTGCGGGCAGAACGCCCCCGCTTCCTCGGGCGGAGCTAGGAAGGTGATCGGGGTCTCGGTCGCCGACCAGAAGTCGCTCTTCTACGTCGCCGAAGTCGCTGGGATCAAGGACGAGGCCAAGAAGAAGGGCTATGACGTGGATATCACCTCGGCCAACAACGACTCCTCGGCCCAGATCAAGCAGGTCAACGACCTGCTGACGAAGCAGATCGGCGCCCTCATCTTCACGTCCCAGGACTCGACCGCGGCCGCAGCGGGCGTGCGCGCGGCGAACCAGGCGCAGGTTCCGGTCATCGCCGTCGACCAGCGGCCCGAGTCGGGCCAGGGGAAGCTGTCGACCTACATCGCCACGGACAGCGTCAAGGCCGCCCACGATCTCTGCACCTGGATGTTCAAGCAGATCGGGGGCCAGGGCGAGCTCGCCATCCTGCACGGGGTCCTCGGCTCCACAGCGGAGATCCAGCGCACCCAGGGCTGCCAGAACGCTCTCAAGGAGAACCCCGGCGTCAAGGTCGTCGCAGAAGACACTGCCAACTGGGACGAGACCAAGGCATTCAAGGCCACCCAGAACATCCTCACGGCTCACCCGAACGTCAAGGCCGTCTTCGGGGAGAGCGACGCGATGTCGCTCGGTGCGTCCAAGGCGGCGAAGGAATCGGGCAAGACGATCTTCTCGGTCGGCATCGACGGATTCCCCACCATGTTCGACGGGGTCGCCAGCGGCCTGACGCAGGCCACGATGGCCCAGCAGCCGTACAGGATGGGCCAGATGGCGGTGGACAACGCGATCGCCCTCATGGAGGGCAAGGGCAGTGACATCCCTCAGGAGCAGTACCAGGACACCGTCCTCATCAACAAGGACACCGTGACGCAGCACAAGGTCGAAGAGTTCTACGGACCGGACGCCCAGTCCTTCAAGTGATCTTGTTCAGAAGGCCCACGGGATCCCGGGGAATGTGCAGCAGGCGGGAGGCGTCATGAACGCGGAAGCAGACAATAGTGGCCTGGCAGGTGTTGGCCTCGTCAAGGCGTACAGCGGCGTGACCGTCCTGAAGTCCGTCGACTTCAGGGTCTCCCCGGGGACCGTGGTGGGGCTCGTGGGCGAGAACGGTGCAGGGAAGTCAACCCTGAGCTCGGTGATCACCGGAGTCGTCAAACCCGACGGCGGGGCCATGTGGCTGGACGGGGCGGACTACGCGCCGTCCAGCCCGGCCGAAGCCCTGCGCCAGGGAGTCGCCCTGATTCATCAGGAGACCCGGCTGATCCAGGAACTGTCGGTCGCCGAGAACATCTTCATCGGCCGCCTGCCGCGCCACGGGGGGCGCGTCGACTGGGGCCGCGTTCGCCGCGATGCCCGGGCGGTGCTCGATTCCCTTGGAGTCGATCTCGACGTGCGCCGTCCCGTCCGAGGGCTCTCCATGGCAGTTCAGCAGGAGATCGAGATCGCGAAGGCCATCAGCCGGCAGCCGCGGTATGTGGTGTTCGACGAGCCCTCGGCGTCTCTCGGCGAGTCGGAGACCGAGCACGTCCTCGAGAGGATCCGTGTTCTGCGGGCAGCCGGCACGGGTGTTGTGTACATCTCCCACCGGCTGGACGAAGTGCGGGAGGTGGCCGATGAGATCGTCTGCCTCCGCGACGGTTCCCGCGTCGCGTCCTGGTCCTCGGGGAGCGTCCCGAAGGAAGCGATCATCAACGCCATGGTGGGACGCGAATTCACCTACGAGCACGTCCCCCCGAAGCCGAGCCTCGGGCACGCAGTGCTCGAGGTCCGCGGCCTCGGCCGCCGGGGGGTCTTCGCCGGCATCGACTTCCATGTGGAGGCGGGTGAGGTCTTCGGCATTGCCGGCCTCGTAGGAGCCGGGCGCACCGAGGTGGTCCGAGCCATTGCCGGAGTCGACCGGCCCGACGAGGGAGAGGTCGTCCTGGAAGGGCGCAAGCTCCCCTGCACGAGCCCTCAATCGGCAATCCGTGCCGGCATCGTCATGGTCCCCGAGGACCGAAAGGGCCAAGGCCTGAATCTCGACCGCTCGGCCGAGGAGAATCTGACCCTGCCCTGGGAGCGGCAGCTTGCGCGCGGAGGTCTCGTGACGCGCAAGGTGATCCGCGACGTCGCCGCGGTCCAGCGCCGCAAATTCGATGTCCGAGGCAACATGGCGCTGCCCGTGAAGTCGATGTCGGGCGGTAACCAGCAGAAGATCCTCATCGGCAAGTGGCTCGTCAAGGATCCGAAGGTCCTCATCGTCGACGAGCCGACTCGCGGCGTCGACGTCGGCGCGAAGATGGCCATCTACGAGATCATCCGGTCCCTGGCCGCCGGCGGGATGGCCGTCATCGTCGTGTCCTCCGAACTGGAGGAGGTCCTCGGCCTGTCCCATCGGGTCCTCGTCATGTCCCGAGGACGCCAGCGGGGCATCCTGACCCGCGATGAAGCCACTCCCCAGCGGGTCATCGACTTGGCCTTCCAGGCGGCCTCGGCCAATGCCCCGACCATCGAGGCCGAGCTCTCCTCCGCACCGTCCGCTTCAACACCTCAGCCATAGAAAGAGCAGTCATGCGAACCACCACCGATAACGCGCCCCACAAGAGGTCGTTGGCGCCGCAGGGGGACAGGGCCGCGGAGAACGCGGACACAGAGCCCAGTTCCGCCGGCTTCAACGCCAGGACGCTCGGAGCCGGCGGTCTCAAGGCTCTCCGGTCCCTGCCGGGCCCGCTTCTCGGGCTCGTCGTCGTGATGGTCGTGTTCTCGATCACCTCGCCTTACTTCTTCACGTGGCACAACCTCTCGAACATCGTCACGCAGAACGCGGACATCGGCATCATGGCCGTTGGGGCCGCGCTCGTGATCCTCATCGGCGGGATCGACCTCTCGGTCGGCTCCAACCTCGCGCTCTCGCTCATGATCAGCGCCTGGCTCTACCGCTCGCTCGGCGTGCCTTTCGAGCTCTGCGCGGTGATCGGGCTGGCAGCGGGGACGGCTGTCGGGGTGGTCAATGGCCTGCTGTCGACCATCGGGCGCATCCAGCCCTTCGTCGCGACGCTGGCGACCATGTCTGCCTGCGCCGGCTTGGCCCTCTACATCACCAACGGCAACCCGATCAACGACTTCCCGGACTGGTACCTCGCGATCACGAGCGCGAACCTCCTGGGTGTTCCCCTTGAGGGGATCATCATGATCGCGACCTTCCTCATCGCCGCGTTCTGGCTCAGGTTCCGCCCCACCGGGCGTGCCCTGTACGCCATCGGCGGCAACGCCGAGGTAGCGCGTCTATCGGGGCTCAACGTGACCCGGATCAAGATCGGCGTCTATGCAATCGCCGGCTTCCTCGCGGCTGTCGCCGGTGTCATCGTCGGGTCGCGCCTCGACTCCGCGCAGCCCACGGCCGGCACCGCCGACCTGCTCAACGTGATCGCCGTCGTCGTCATCGGCGGGGCCAGCCTCTCCGGCGGCTCGGGCGGAATGCTGAACACCTTCATCGGCCTCCTGATCATCGGGGTGCTGAACAACGGGATGTCGCTGCTGAACGTCTCACCCAATCTCCAGCCCGTGGTCATCGGCATCGCGATCATCGTCGCAGTCCTGACCGACAGGGCAAGCCGCTCCCGCCAAGCCGCCTGATTCGGTCCCCCACCACACTCCACTAGGACAGCCATGCCTTCGAAGACCTATGCCGTCGAACCAATCGAACCGCTGTTGCGCGAGTCCGACCCGGACAGCACTCTGGCCCCCTGCGGAATCCAGCGCCTGATCATCGGCTCCGAAGCCCTCTCCGTCATCGGCGAGGCGGTCTCCGAGATCCTCTCGACCAGGCAGCCTGCGAGCGGAAGCGGGAAGAAGCCAAGGGTGGCCCTGCTGGCCGATCCCGTCAGGATCAACCGGCGCGGCGAGGACGTCAAGGACGTCGTAGAGGAGCAGCTCGGGAAGCGCTTCGAGGTTTCCCGGACCGTGCTCGACGACGGGCATTCCGAGCTCCACGTC
Organism: Sinomonas sp. P47F7; assembly: GCF_049332655.1. Lineage (GTDB taxonomy): Bacteria > Actinomycetota > Actinomycetes > Actinomycetales > Micrococcaceae > Sinomonas. Next base: position 934,756 of record NZ_CP186327.1, read on the forward strand.
GTCGACAGCGTCCTCGACGAGGCAGCCGCGGCCGCGCGCGGCAAGGCCGCCGTGGTCGCCGTCGGCGGGGGGACCATCAGCGACATCGCGAAGATCGCCGTCCAGCGCTCGGCAGCGGAGGGGACAGCCCCGGTCCTGCTCACGGTGCAGACGGCTGCATCCGTGGACGGTTACACGGACGACGTCTCGGTCGTGCTCCGCGACGGAGTGAAGCGCACCGTTCCCTCCTGCTGGCCCGATGTCGTGGTCGCCGACACCGACGTCATCGCCGAGGCCCCCGCGCGCATGAACCGGGCAGGCTTCGGGGAAATGACCTCCATGTTCACCGCGCCAGCCGATTGGAGGCTGGCTTCCCTGGTCGGGACCGACCGCACCTACAGCCACAACGCGGTCCGGCTCCTGTCGACCGTCGGACTGGACCTCGAAAGCTGCAGCGAGGGGGTCAGGGAAGGCGACCCCGACGCGGTGGCCAGTCTGACCAGGGCCCTTGCGCTGCGCGGGATCGTCACCGGAGTCGCGGGCACCAGCGCCGTGCTCTCGGGAGTAGAGCACCTCATCAGCCACATGCTCGACCAGTATCACGCCGGACAGGGGATGCCGTCCGGCTTGCATGGCGCGCAGGTGGGGGCGGGCGCAGTGATCGCGGCCAGCGCCTGGGAAATGCTCTTCGACAGGCTCGCCGATCACGGCCCAGCGCGCGTCCTCCCCCTGGAACAGACGCTCGACCCTGAGCGGGGACGCAGGCGCGTCCTGGCCGCCTTCGAACGGGTGGACTCCTCGCTGCGGGTGGCGGACGAGTGCTGGAGGGACTATTCGGCAAAGCTCGAGGCCATCGCATGGGAATTCCCCCGCATCCAGGCACTCGTGGACAGGTGGGGCGAGCATCACGGAGAGCTCCGGGACCTGGTGCGCCCCGCCGCATCGATTGCCGCAGCCTTGAACCGCGCCGGTGCAGCTGTCCGGCTCTCCGACCTCGGCCAGCACATAGACCCCGGGCTTACGCGGTGGGCTGTGGCGAACTGCGCCCTGATGCGCAACCGCTTCACCGTGGTCGACCTGCTGATGCTCCTTGGCTGGTGGGAGCCGGGCGACGTGGACGAAGTCCTCGAGCGAGCTGCCGCAGCCGCCTCCGCCGCGGACGCCGGGAAGGAGTGAGGCTCATGCACGACTACGTGATCGGGATCGACTGCTCCACGACGGCGGCGAAGGCCGTGGTCTGGAACTCCCAGGGCGAAGCCCTCTCGCAGGCCCGCCGGGCGTTCGGCCTGAGCCTGCCGCGACCGGGATGGGGGGAGCAGAACGCCGAGGACTGGTGGGAAGCGTGCGCCGAAGCCATCCGGCGGGCCGCGCAGACGGTCGACTCCTCCAGGATCGGAGCCCTGTGCATCACCCACCAGCGCGAGAGCTTCGTATGCCTCGACGAGGCAGGGGACCCTCTCCGGCCGGCAATGCTGTGGCTGGACACCAGGGCAACCGCGGAGGTCGCCAGATACGGCACCGAAGAGGTGCACCGGATCACGGGCAAGCCCGCGAACCCCACCCCGGCCTGGTACAAGCTGCTCTGGCTCGCGGACCACGAGCCGGAAACCATGGCCCGCATCGGCAAGGTCGTCGACGTCCACGGATTCCTCATCCACCGGCTCACAGGCCAATGGCTCACCTCCTGGGCCTCTGCCGATCCCCTCGGACTGGTCGACATGGCCAGCCTCGACTACGACGACTCCCTCCTGGAAGCCGTCGGACTCGAACGCGGACAGCTGAGCGCGCTGCGGGCCCCGGGAAGCATCCTCGGGCATCTGGACGACCGGGTGGCCGCCCAGCTCGGGCTTCCGCCCGGAGTTACGGTGGTGGCCGGCGCCGGAGACGGCCAGTGCGCCCAGCTGGGGGCAGGGGCGATCACCGGCGGGCGCGCCTACCTAAACCTCGGCAGCGGGATAGTCTCGGGCACCTTCTCGGACCAATACGCGTACGCCCGCGAGTACCGCACGCTTTCCGCAGCGGTGCCGGGCGCCTACACGCTGGAGACCTTCATCGGGGGCGGGACAGTTAACCTGAACTGGTTCGTCGAGAAGCTCTCAGGCCTCGACGCACGCGCCCTCGGCCTCGACCTGACGCCCGAGCAGGTGCTCGAGACGGCGGCGGCTAAACTGCCCCCGGGCGCCGAGGGGCTGCTCGTCCTGCCCTACTGGACCGGCGCCCTCACACCCTACTGGGACCACAACGCCCGGGGCATCCTCCTGGGCCTGACGGGCGTGCACGGCAAGGCCCATCTGTACCGAGCGCTGCTGGAGGGCCTGGCCTTCGAGCAGCGGCTCCTCACCACGGGGGCGGAGAACGCGCTGTCCCAGCCGGTGACCGAGGTCGTCGCGCTCGGCGGGGGCTCCCGCAGCCCGCTCTGGTGCCAGATCATCGCCGACGTGACGCAGCGCAGCGTCTCGGTGGTGCGAGAACCCGAGAGCACCTGCCTCGGGGCAGGCATGCTCGCAGCATCTGCCCTCGGAATCCACGACTCGGTCGAGACCGCGGCGAAGGCGATGAGCGGCATCGGCGTCTCCTACGAGCCCGAGCCGGACCAAGCTGCCTCATACGACCGGCTCTACAGCGTCTACCGGGACGTCTACCCGGCGAACCGCGAGATCTTCGCCCGCCTTGCGGAGGCGACGCAATGACCAGCGCCGCCCCCCGCGAGCTCGTGGCCCGGCCCCTGCGGGCCTACGACGGGTACCTCTTCGACCTCGACGGCACGATCTACCTCGGGGACCGGCTCCTGCCGGGGGCCTACGAGCTGGTCACCACACTGCGCCGGTTCGGGCGGGAGACCCTGTTCCTGTCGAACAACCCGACTCGGGACCCGCAGATGTACGCGGACAAGCTCACCCGGCTCGGGCTGCCCACACCCTCGGACCGCATCGTCAACCCGGTGGTCACCATGGTCGCCTGGCTGCTCCGGGAGGCGCCCGGCGCCGCGGTCTTCGTCATCGGGGAAGACCCCCTCGTCAGGGCGATCCGCGCAGCGGGCATCCGCACCACCGAAGACCCGCGCCAGATCGACATTGTCATCGCCAGCTACGACCGCGGCTTCGACTACCGCAAGCTGCAGATCGCCTTCGACGCCCTCTGGCAGCACCGGCGGGCGAGGCTGGTGGCCACGAACCCTGACGCGTACTGCCCGATGCCCGAGGGGCGCGGGGAGCCGGACGCGGCCGCTGTGATCGCGGCGATCGAGGCCAGCACCGGCGTCAGATGCGAGGCGAACCTCGGAAAGCCTTCCCCTGTCATGCTGCACACCGCCCTGGAGGTCTTGGGCCTGCCTGGGCCCGAATGCCTGATGGTCGGGGACCGGCTGCACACCGACATCGCCATGGCAGCCGACGCTGGAATCGACTCCGCCCTCGTCCTGACTGGGGAGAGCACCGAGGAGATGGCAGCCCAGCTGCCCCCGGCCAGGAGGCCGACCTTCGTCCTCCCCAGGATCGACGCACTACTCCGCGCCCTCCGCGAACCGTAGCCGACCTCAGACCCGCGGGATTCAGGCCGATCCTTGTCAGGTACCCCGCACACCCGTAGAATAAATTTCAATTCGAGTCCTGAATAAATATTGAAAGGAAGGCGTGATGGACCTTTCACCGGAGACACTGCTGGAAATGCAGCGGCGCATGCTGCGCATCCGGCGCTTCGACGAGCGGGCCTCGCTGATGGTCAAGCGGGGCTATATCCCGGGCACCGTGCACACGAGCATCGGCCAAGAGGCCCAGGTAGTCGGGGCCTGCATGGCGCTGGGGGACGGGGACTACATGACCGGGAACCACCGCAGCCATGGCCACCCGATCGGCAAGGGCTCCCCTCTGGGGCCGCTGATGGCCGAGCTCGTGGGCAAGGCGACCGGGGTGTGCGGCGGCAAGGGAGGGTCCTTGCACCTGGCCGACTTCGCGGTCGGGAGCCTGGGGGAGTCCGGCATCGTCGGCTCCTCCATCCCGATCGCCACGGGCGCTGGCCTCTCCAGCAAGGTTCTGGGAAACGGGCGCGTCTCACTTGCCTTCTTCGGCGACGGGGCCGCGAACCAGGGCTGCCTGTACGAGGCGATGAACCTCGCGGGGGTGTGGGAGCTCCCGGTCGTGTTCCTGTGCGAGAACAACCAGTACGCCCTCTCCACACCCGCCCACACGGTCACCTCCGGGGTGATCGCCGAGCGCGCCCCCGGCTTCGGGATCCCCGGTGTCCGCGTGGAGGACGGCCAGGACGTCCTCGCGGTCTACGAGGCCACCGCTGCCGCGGTCGAGCGCGCCCGCCGCGGGGACGGCCCCACCCTCGTGGAGGTCGTCACCTACCGCTTCAACGAGCACTCCGAAGGCCTGCGGCTCGGAACCGACTACCGCGACAAGGACGAACGGGCCGCATGGATGGAACGTGACCCGATCGTCCTGTTCCGCGAGCGGCTCATCGAGCGGGGTACCGCGACCGCCGAGCAGCTCGACGCGCTCGAGGCCGAGGTCCTGAAGGAAGTCGACGACGCCGTCGAATTCACCGACAGGAGCCCGTACCCCGACCCCAGCGTCGCCTTCAAAGACCTCTACACCGAACCGATTGGAGCGCTGTCATGACCGTCATGAGCTACCTCGGAGCCATCGGCGCCGCCCAGCGGGAGGCCATGGATGCCGACCCCCGGGTCGTGATCATCGGCGAGGACGTCGAAGCCAACGTCTACGGGACCACCGGAGCGGGCAAGTCCCGCAAGGACAAGGGCGACTTCCTCGAGCTGTTCGGGAAGAACCGCATCCGCAACACCCCGATCTCCGAGGAGGTGATCGTCGGCGCCGCAGCCGGCGCGGCCATGACCGGACTGCGGCCGATCGTGGACCTCTCGTACTCGAGCTTCCTGTACATGGCGATGGACCAGTTCGTGAACCAGGTCGCCAAGAACCGCTACATGTTCGGCGGCCAGGCGTCGCTGCCCGTGGTCTTCCGCTCCGCGATGTTCTACGGGCTCAACACCGGCGCCCACCACTCGGACCGCCCGTACCCGATGTTCATGAACGTCCCGGGCCTGAAGATCATCGTGCCCTCGACCCCCTACGACGCCAAGGGCCTGCTGCGCACCGCCGTGGACTGCGACGACCCGGTGCTGACCTTCGAGGCGTGCATGCTCTGGGGCACGAAGGGCGAGGTGCCCGAGGAGGAGTACCGGATCCCCCTCGGCCAGGCCCGCGTTGCCCGCGAGGGCAGCGACGTGACCGTCGTCGCCATCTCGAGCGCCGTGCCGGAGGCCCTCGTGGCCGCCGAGTCGCTGGCCGAGGAGGGCCTGTCCGTGGAGGTCATCGACCCGCGGACGCTCGTCCCCTTCGACGCCGAAGCGGTCATCCGCTCCGTCCAGCGCACCGGGCGCCTCGTCGTCGCCGACCCCGCCCACCGCACCTGCTCCGCGGCCGCGGAAATCTCGGCCATCGTCGCGGAGGAGGCCTTCGAGTCCCTGCGTGCCCCGATCGTGCGGGTCACCACACCGGATACCCAGATCCCGTTCAGCACTGCCCTGGAGAAGCAGCTCTACCCCAACCGGGACAGCATCGAGGACGCGATCCGGCGCGTGACCGGCACGCGGCCCGGGAGCCTGTCCGAGGCCGCCCGCCTCACCTCCCCGGCACCCGGCTTCTGACACATCAACCCCCAAGAACCATCTATTGAAGGAGACACATTGGCTAGAGTCGAGGTCCTGCTGCCCCAATGGGGCATGGGCATGAGCGAGGGAACCGTTGCCACCTGGCTGAAGAACGTCGGCGACACCGTCGCCGAAGACGAGCCATTGGCCGAGGTCGAGGCGGAGAAGGTCGAGGAGACCCTCGAGTCCCCCGCGTCCGGCGTCCTCGCCGAGATCGTCGTCCCCGAAGGCGAGACCGTCGAGGTCCGCGCCGTATTGGCATACATCGAGACCGCCTGACGGCGGAAGCGGAAGGGATGGGACCATGCCACAGGTGGATCCGCGTCAGATCGTCCAGGACGCGCGAGACGGCGGCTATGCCGTCGGGGCATTCAACATGCACAACGAGGAGACCGCCGAGGCGCTCGTGAGGGCTTCCGAGCGGGCCCAGGCGCCGGTCTTCCTCCAGGTGGGACGCGCGATCGTCCCGCACATGGGCCTGAAGAAGGCCTATGAGATGACGAAGCGCATCGCCGAGGAATCCGAGTCGAACTACGTGATCCACCTTGATCACGGTCCATGGGACGAGGTGCTCGAGGCGATCAAGCTCGGCTTCACCTCGATCATGTACGACGGCGCGCACCTCCCCTTCGAGGAGAACATCCGCACGACGCGCAAGCTCGTCGAGGTCGCGCATGAGTTCGGCATCCCCGTCGAGGCCGAGCTCGGCAAGATCCCCAATGCCGACGAGCAGGTCGATTGGTCCGCCTATTACACCGACGTGGCCGAGGCCGAACGGTTCGTCGCGGAGACCGGAGTCGACTTCCTCGCCATTTCGGTGGGCATCGTCCACGGTGTGCCGCTCGCCAAGCCCCAGCCGCTGGACATCCAGCGGGTCAAGGAGATCGAAGCCGCCGTCGGAATCCCTCTCGTGCTCCACGGCGCCTCAGGGGTTCCCGACAACGAGATCCTCGCGGCGATGGCTGCCGGCGTTCACAAGTTCAACGCCGACACCGATCTGCGGCACGCGTTCCGCTCGGGGATCGAGGCGGTGTGGGCCAAGGGCGACAGGCAGCTCGAGGAAGCCATGGCCGAGGGCCGCGAGCGGATGATCGCTGCGACCGTCCAGAAGATGGAGCTCTACGGCTGCGCCGGCAAGGCTCGGAGCCTTCCCCTGGGGAGCCGATGACGTCCACCCCAGTGAAGGACGGTACCGTCACCCCCCTCAAGGGCATCCGGCGGACGGCAGCCCGCCGGATGGTCTCCGCTTGGGAGGCACCCGTCTTCCATCTCGCCGTCGAAGCCGATATGGGCGCGGCATTGACGGTCAAGGGACGGATCCCGGGGGCGACGGTGACGGACGCGATCCTCGCGGCCTGTGCACGCGCACTGAGCGAGCATCCGGCCCTCAATGCGCACTACGGGGACGAAGCCGTGACCACGTTCGGCAGCGTGAACCTGGGTATGGCCGTCGACACGCCGGCGGGACTCATGGTCCCGGTCATCAAGGACGCGGCGAATCTCGACATCGTCGGGATTGCGGCCTCGCGTCGCGACCTGGCCCAGCGGGCCCGGGAAGGGCGCCTCGGCATGGCCGACGTCTCCGACGGCACCTTCACCGTGTCCAACCTCGGGATGATGGGAATCGAGTACTTCGACGCGATCCTCAACGTCCCCCAGGTCGCCATCCTCGCCGTGGGAGCAACCCGTCAGGAGTACGTAGGCGACGGCGACGTCGAGGCAGTCTGGCGCCCCCAGGCGAAGCTCACCCTCACCTGCGACCACCGAGCCGTCGACGGAGCCACCGGTGCGCGCTTCCTCACTTCCGTGAAGCAGCACCTCGAGTCGATCTGAGCGACTCTCCGCAGGCCAATGGGCCCGAGCCAAAGAAGCTCGGGCCCATTGGCGTGCGCGGGGCGCCGGGTTGACGCCAGAACACTGCGCCTCGGCCAGTCCACGCCGTCAGTCGCGAGCGGGGCGCAGTCGACCGTGGACGTGGTCCGTTCGGACGTGGACGCGCGTGACTGGCGAGCCGTCCCGGTGTCGGCGCGATAGCCGCGGCAGCCAAGCGTTGCGGGCTGGACTACGGCATGCGCACCACTTCAACACCAGAGCGACTAACGAGGTGACGGAGGCCGAGGTAGGGAAGGTCGCGGGAATCGCCACGGTCTTCTATTCCAATGGCGAGGCAGTTGACGTTGGAGCTGGAATTCCGGTGGGCCGCGGCCGACCACCGTCAGCTCGCGCTGAGGCGCGTCGAGGCTCTGTTGGGGCGAATTGCGGGCATCGACGATTCGCTCAGGTCGATGGCTGACGAGATCCACGTGAAGGGCCTCGGGAACACGCATCCCAGGAGGCCCCGCGCCGACCAGTCCCCGAAGTCCATGAACTAGTCCGGCTCGTCGAAGAATTCAACGGCATTGCGAACCGAGCAGATCCGAAGGGTCGGAAAAGCATCTGGCCCGCCGCCGATCGAGAGCGGCCTCTGGTAAGAGGCCGACGATCTGCGACGGGCCAGAAAAGGGCGCCCATCGTGCAGGAGGCGGTTCCGCCGCCTGGTTCAGCTCAGCCGGCTCACGACCGCCTGGACGAGCGGCCAGACTTTTGCCACCGAGGTGTGGTTCACGGTCTCCTTGGGGGAGTGGAGATCATGGAGCTCGGTGCCGATCGAGATGATGTCGAGCCCGGGGATCTTCCGGCTGAACATGCCCAGTTCCAGGCTGCACTGAGAAACATGGACATCGGGCTCTGACCCCATGACGTCCCTGAACGCCGCCTGGGCGGTCCCCAGGATCCGGGAGCCCGGGTGGTACGGGAACTCGGGGGCATCGAGGCCGTACTGCTCGACGACCACACCCCCGCCGGCCAGCGCGGCGAGCGAACGCACCCGATCGAAGATCTCGTGCTTGCGCGATGTCACGGCCGCCGTGATGGTGGACATGAGCCGGGCGCCGTCTGACGTGGTGCGCACTGTGCCCAGGTTGTTCGAGCTCTCGACGATGCCTGGCACGGCAAGGCTCCAGCTCAGGACGCCGTTGGGGATCAACGCCGTCAGCCGCGCGAAACGCGCTCCCGCCTCGGCCGAGAAGGCGCGCTCAGGCCTTTCGGCTGGCTCGAGCCTGAGCCTGACGTCAGGATCGGCAAGTCGATACTCGTCGGCCAGGGTCCGCTCGAGCTCGGCGACGGCTTTTTCCACATCCCCGACGTCTTCCGGCCGAAGGAGCAGAACAGCCTGGGCATCTGCGGGGATCGCGTTATTCTGCGCGCCACCGTGGGGATCGCTGATCCTGACATCGTGCTGCGAGAGCAGGCCGTTGAGGATCCTTGCGAGGACGAGGACGGCGTTGGCGCGTTCGAGGTGGATGTCGAACTCGCAGTGCCCGCCGGCAAGCCCACGGACCTTGAGAAGGCGGGCTTCGGTGTGGGTGCCCGGCACTGACTCCCATTCTGCGGGGAGGTCGACAGTGAAGGTCACGTCCCCACTGCAGCCCGCGAGGATCTCCTTGTCGGTGATCCAGTTGAAGTCGATCATGCGCTTGCCCGACAGCCTCGACGTGTCGAATTGGGCGGCTCCGACCTTTCCCTTCTCCTCCATGGCCGTCAGTACTGCTTCGAGCGGCGGATGCGGAAGGTCCTGCGAATCCAGGAGCGCGAGGATGTAGGAGACGCCGATGCCATTGTCGGCGCCGAGCGAAGTCCCGTTCGCGGTCACGAAGTCCCCTTGGACGAGGAGTTCGATCGGATCGCTCACGAAGTCGTGTGTGACCCCGTCATCCTTCTCGCACACCATGTCCAGGTGGCCGTGCAGAATCAGCGGAGGCGCGTCTTCCAGGCCGTGTTGCCCGGGCTTCTTGACCAGAACGCAGTGCATTCCGTCCTGGCTCGCCTCCAAGCCGCGGTCGCGCGCGAAATTCACCACCCAATCGGCGACTTCCTTCTCATTGCCGGAGCCACGGGGAATGCCTGACAGGGTCTCGAAGAACGAGAACACCTCTTGGGGCTGGAGGGATTTGAGTGAGGACACGGGAATTCCTTTCTTTTATTTGACCGCGCCGGCCCGGTTCCGGTTCATCGTCAGCGCCACGACGATGATGATGACGAGGCCGTAGACGAGGCTCTGGGCCTGCGGCGTGATGCCTACTGCGGCCGCGCCGATCGGGACAAGGCCGACTGTCAGTGCGCCGAAGACGATGTTGATCGGGTTGGTGACGCCTCCCGTGATCGCTGTCCCGCCCACGATGGCCGCGGCGATGCCGGGCAGCAGCAGGTCGCTTCCGAGCCCGAACGACGACGCTGCTCCGCCTTGGGCGATCACGAGGACGCCGGCTATACCGGACAGGAGCCCCGACAGGGCGAAGGCGGCAACCTTCAGCCACCGCGTCCTCAGCCCGGAGAAGAGGGCGCCGGACTCGTTCAGGCCGACGGCGGTCATTCCCTGCCCGGTTCGGGTGAACCGGAGCAGTGCCCAGAGGGCCGCGGCGACGACCACGCCGAGCCAGAAGGCCTCTGGAAGGTCGGCCAGGGCAGTTCCATACAGGGAATCGAGCAATTCGGTGTTCCCGGTCGCGTAGACGGTCGTCGCATTGCTCACGACGAGCGAGGCGGCCTGCAGGATGCCCAGTGTGCCAAGGGTGAGCGCGAAGGACGGCACCTGGCCGAAGGCGATCAGGAAGCCGTTCACTGCGCCGATGAGCGTCATGAGGGCAACGCAGAGGAGTGGGGCCACGGCCCCGAACGGCCCGAGCGTCTGGGCGAGGATGATCGCCGAAAAGACGACGACCGCCGCGTTGGACAGATCGATGGACCCGACGTGGAGGACCATGGCCTGCCCGAGCGCGACCAGGAGGATCGGCGCAGCCTGCACGGCGAGGATGCTGAGGCCGCCGCCGCCGATGAACGTGGGCGTCAGGACCGCGACGAGGATGAACAGTGCCGCGAAGACGGCGAACGGGCCTGCCGACTGCCACAGCTCCGCCGGGCGGAGGCGCATGGCCCTGCCTCTGACCGAGGTCGCGTCGGATGACGGCGTGTTGTCCAGAACGGCTTTCTTGGGCATGTCGAGGGTGGCTTTCTTTGACATGTTGGTCACACCATCTTTTCGAGCAGGTCGAGGGATGTCGGAGAGTCGACGGCGAGGTCGAACCGCGCCGTGATCTCGCCGTCGCGCATCACGAGGATGTGGTCGCCCATCTCGAGCGCCTCTTCGAGGGTGTCTGGAAGGAGGACGACGGCGGTGCCGGCTTCCTGAGCGGCCCGGATCTGCTCGTTCACGGTCTGCGAGGCACCCGGGTCCAGCCCGCGCAAGGGGTGGTCGAGGATCAGGACCTTGAGATTGTCAGAGGTGAGCCACTTGGCGAGGACGACCTTCTGCTGGTTGCCTCCCGAGAACCTGCCCAGGTGCAGCATGGGGTCGCGAGGACGGACGTCCAGCCTGTCGAACCATTTCGCGGCAGCCTTGGCGCGAGCGCGGCGCTTGAGGAAAGGCCCCCAAGCCGACTTGCCTGGGTGCACGAGCGTCAGGTTCTCGGCCCCGCTCAGGCCTCCGATCATCCCCTCCACCTTTCGCTCGGAGGGGATGTACGCGAGGCCGGATTGCACAGCCTTTCTCATGGACCACGAACTCACCGGGCGTCCGCCGACCTCGACCGAGCCCGAATCGAAGGGCTCGGCTCCGAATATGGCGCGGCAGAGCGATTCGCGGCCCGAACCGATCGCACCGACGATCGCGACGCAGCGCCCCGGGGCGACCGAGAACGAGACCTCTTTGAAGCTGCCCTTCCGCTGGAGCCCAGTCACTTCGAGTGCGCGCTCGCCGGCCTGCCCTGAACCTCGGCCGGCTGGGCGGCTCTGCGGACGGGACTCATGTCCGATCATGAGCTTGAAGAGCTCATCCTCCGTCACGGACTCCCTCCGGCGGTCTGCGACGACCTGCCCGTGCCTCATGACGATCACCCGGTCACAGATCCTGAGGACCTCGTCGAGGCGGTGGGAGACGAAGAGAACCGAGCCGATCTTCTTCAGGTTGCGGATTTCCCTCTCGAGGACCGCGGTCTCGTTGCGCTCGAGGACCGACGTGGGCTCGTCGAGGATCACGAGGGGCGTCGCGTGAACGGCTTCGTCGACCCGGAGGGCCCTTGCGATCTCCACCATCTGACGGTCCACGAAGGAGAGGTCGCCGACGATCGTCCGGGGGTCGATCGCGGAACCGATCCGGGCAAGCACTTGGGAGGCTTCTTGATTGAGGCGGCTCCAATGGTATATGCCGTATTTCGTGGCGGTGTCCTTCGACGAAATGGCATTCATCGCGATGTTCTCTGCCACCGAGAGGTTCGTCAGGAGCGACTGCTCCTGGTGCACGACGCCGATGCCGGCCGCGACCGCGTCCTGCGGCCTGCGGAACTTCAACGGGCGCCCTCCGGCTTCGATGACCCCGGAGTCCGGCTGGTAGAGGCCAGTGAGGATCTTCAGGAGCGTCGACTTGCCGGCGCCGTTCTCGCCGATGAGGCCGACGACCTCGTGGCGCGGGATCTCGAGCGAGATGTTCTTGACGGCCTGTATCGGGCCGAAGGACTTCGAGATGTTGGTGAGCCTGAGCGCTGGGCTTTCGAGCCCAACGGACGGGGCCAGGTCTGCGTTCGTCATTTCACGATCCTCAATCTGCTGCGGTGGGGCCAAGAAGCGGCGAGGACCGCCACGATCAGGACGGCTCCCGAGACCGCGGACTGGATATTGGGGCTGACTCCGCTGAGGATGAGCCCGTTGTTCAGGACGGTGAGGAGCATGACGCCGATCGCAGTCCGGAGGACGCCGCCCTTGCCGCCGCCGAGGGAAGTGCCGCCGATGACGACCGCGGCGATCGTGACGAAGAGGTTCCCCGTTCCGACTGTCGCGGAGCCAGCGCCGAGCTGGAGGCTCGCGAGGATGCCCGCGGCCGCGCTGCAGGCTCCGGCGGCGACGAAGACGTAGATCTTGTACCTGGCGACGGGGATGCCGTTGCCGCCTGCGATCTCCTCGCTGTCGCCGATCGCATAGGCAAAGCGGCCCAGACGCGTGAACCTGGTGACGCCGATGCCCGCGAGGACGAGGATGGCCGCCAGGAGGAAGGAGTTCGGCAGGCCCAAGGTGAGGCTGGTCGGCCAGGACTTGAGGCTTGAGTCGGCGAGGAACGGGATCGAGGACTGTCCGAAAAGGACCGTCGCGATACCGAGTCCGACGAACCACATGCCGAGCGTGACGATGAAGGAGGGCACCTTGAGACGGGTGTGGATGAGGCCGTTCGCAAGGCCGATGCCCATGCCTACCGCCAATGCGACCGGGATGGCCCAGAATCCCAGATCGGCACCACCGCGGCTGTTGGCCGACAGGAGGACGAAGGTCATCCCTGCAGTTCCCATGATGCCCTCGACCGAGAGGTCGATCGATCCGGTCAGGATCACGAGCGTAGACCCGACGCCGATGAGGAGGGGCAGGGCGGCGTGATCCAGAACGGTCTGGGCGTTCTGCGGTGTGAGGAAGGAGCCGGGGTTGAGCACAGCGAACACCAGGATCAGCACGAGGAGGGCCGCCGCCTCTCCGAGGCTCTTGGGCTCGAATCGGCGATGGCGTCGGGCTGCCGGGCGCTTTTCCATGGGCTTGGGCTCGAGGAGGACCATCCCACGTTCCTTGTCTGTCATTGGTATCACCTGTCTGGTTCCTTAAGGCGGCGGCTGCTGCGTCGGAGTCCGACGGCGGCAGCCGCCGCCTTCCGCGAACTGCGGTTACGGAAGCTTCTCGGGCCCACCGCCGACCAGCGGGACGGGCTGGGTGTCCCAGGGCCCGTTCTTGAGCAGGTCGTCGATCCAGCCATCGATGTTGTTGTCGTACTTCGTGAAGTCGGTCAGGTTCTGCGGGGTGACGCAGCTGATCTTGAAGAGGCTGTCGCGCTTCTCATGCGGCAGCTCCGAGGGCTTGATGGCCCCGGTCGCCGCCTGGTACGCGGTGTACAGGCCGATTGCCGCCGCCATGAAGCCGCGGTGGAACGTCTCGCCGGCAATGGCGTCGTTCCCCAGGTGCTTCTGCATGTCGTCGATGATCGGCGGGTAGAGCCCGTCCGACGTGAACTTGACGTCGTTGATGCGCCCGGCATTCTGCATGGCCTGGATCGCGCCGATCGTCATCCCGTCGTCCGCCGCCCAGACGCCGTTGATCTGGTTGCCGTACTTCGCGAGCAGGTTCTGCGTCACCTGAAGGCCCTGCTGCGGATCCCAGTTCGCCGGCTGCGTGTCGAGCAGGTGGACGTTCGGATAGGCCTTGAGACCCTCCTTGAGGCCGGCCACGCGGGTCTGGCTCGTGGTGCTGTCCTGCACGCCTGCGAGGGCAATGACGTTGCCCTTGCCGCCGATGCTGTCCGCGAGGGCCTTGGCGGTGCACTCACCGCTCTCGACGCCGGAGTGCTTCTGGAAGGCGACGAAGTTGTCCCCGACGTTCCACGGCTCGTAGTTGTCCGGCTTGTTCCACCAGATGGTCACGTAGCCCCCGGCGGCCTTGACCGCGTTCACGATCGGCGGCGCGTCCGAGCTCGCGACCGTGTTGACCATCAGCGCGACCTTCTTGCCCTGGGCGAGGATCGCCTGGATCTTGGAGATCTCGGTCTGCGAGCTTCCCTCGGAGTCGACGATCTGGAGCGGGACGTCGAGCTTCTTCGACAGAGCCTGTGCGCCCTGGATCATCGAGGCCATGTAGGGGTTGGTCGTGTTGATCACCGAGGCGACAAGGACGATGTCCTTCTTGTCAAGCGTCTTCTGGGCGGCGGCCGTCGTCGACGTGCACGCCGTCATGGCCAGCAGCGCAGCGGCTGCAACGGCCGCTGCCGCACGCCGTCGGACAGTGTTGCTGAGGGGCATCAGATACTCCTTCGTGAAAGATGGCCCGGGAGGCAGCCGCAGGCTAGCGGTGCTGAATATTCATTCGCAGGCTGCATTTGGATTCTCCGAGTGTGGTCTACGTCACCAGAGCCTGTCAAGAGACCGTGAGCGGCGGCTTGAGGATGACGCAAGAAGCGCGCGTCTGGCCGTGCTCCGGAACTGCCCTCGCAGCCTGAAGGAGGAGCCTGCCTGGCAGGCTCCTCCTTCAGGCGGTGCAGCGGTCAGCGGAAGGTGCGGAAGAAGGTCCGCACGTCGTCGACGTACGTGTCCGGCACTTCGAGCGGAGCGAAATGCCCGCCCTCGTCATGCACCCTGTATTGCTGCAGATTGAAGTACTTCTCGGTCCAGGTCCGCGGCGGCTTGTAGATCTCCCCCGGATAGATGCCCACTGCGGTGGGGGCGCCCACGACGGGGAAGCGATCGTGGCTCGGCCTCCACGGATTCCCCCGGCACTCCCAGTAGTAGCGGGACGAGGTCCCGCCCGTGTTGGTCAGGAAGTAGACCGCGGCGGTCGTCACAAGGTCCTCCTTGGGCCACACGCGCTCGAAGGCCTCGGTGCCCTCGCCGCGCTCCTCGAGGCCCCAGAAGTAGCGCTTCTCGGTGATCCAGGCCAGCTGTCCGGCGGGCGAGTCTGCCACGAGGGCGGCGAGCGTCTGTGGCTTCGTCAGCTGGATCTCGCCGTATCCGCTCTCCTTCTGGACGAAGAGCTTGCCGCGCTCGAACCAGCCCTTCTCCTCGGCGTCGCTGTACTCGCTTGCGTCGGGAAGGCCGAGGAACGGGTCGAACTTCACTCCAGGAGGGGCATCGGGGTGGTCGGCCAAGTAGTGGCTCATCTGGGCGGGGAAGTGCGTGTAGACGCCGAAGACGTCCTGCTCGTACCTGTGCCCGTGCTGCTGCGCCACCAACGCACCCCAGTCGCCACCGGCCGTCGCATACTTCTCGTAGCCGAGGACTTCCTTCATGAGGGCATTCTCTAGGTCGGCGGTCCTCCACCAGTTCCAGCCGGGTTCGCTCAGCGGTGAGGAGAATCCGTAGCCGGGCAGGGAGATGAGCACGACGTCGAAGGCGTCCGCCGGGTCTCCGCCGTAGCTGGCCGGGTCCGAGAGCGGGCCGATCACCTTGCGCAGGTCCCAGAAGGTCCAGGGCCAGCCGTGGTGGATGAGCAGGGGCATGGGGTTCGGCCCCTTCCCCTCGACGTGGATGAAGTGGAGCGGGACACCCATGAGGTTCGTCTTGAAATGCGGCAGTTCGTTCATGCGCCGCTCGACGTCCCGCCAGTCGTACTCCTCGATCCAGTAGTCGACGAGCTGCCTGTGATACGCGCTGTTGTACCCATATCGCCAGTCGTCGTTCGCGAAGTCCACGGGATAGCGAGTTCGGCGAAGCCGCTCGTTCATGTCCGCGAGGTCTTCTTCGGGAATTGAAATGGTGAACGGGTGGACCTCCCGGTCGCCCTGTGCCGCCATGCCCAGCCTCCGTAAAGTGGGGTGTATTAAATATGCGGGGTTAAAGTAACCATTCACAGGATGAAACCGAGATTGAGGCGTGTCAAGGTTCCACAGCTCGCGAGACGGCAATCGGAACGCGGCGAAGGCCACGATGTGCCTCGCCCGCTGCCGCAGACGTGGGCACATGTGCCTCAGGGCGTTGTTGTGGCGGCGGGGGCTGCGGGCGCGGGCTTGGTGGGCGGAGGAGGGCCTTCGAGAAGGAATCTCGCCGTGGCCGCGTCCGTGACGAGGGTGTCGATCCAGCCGCCGGCAGCGGCGGCCCGGATCGCTCGGTGCTTGCGTTCGCCGCCGGCCACAGCCCATCGATGCCGGGCGTTCCTGAGCTGTTCGAGGGTGATGCCTACTACGAGGTCCTCGAGCTCGGAGGCGATCGGATTTCCGTCGGCGTCGAGGAAGTGCAGGCAGACCTCACCGACGGCACCCTGCTCGCGCACTCGCTCGTATTGCTCGTCTGTGAAGAAGTTCTCCCCTGAACGCAGCTCCGGATCCATCTCGGATGGTGCGATGCCGACGAGGGCGAGGTCGACCGAGTCCAGCAGCTCGAGAGCGCCCCGCGCATAGGGATCCCGGCTGAGGAGGAGCTCCTTGATCTCGGGGCTGGGCACGACGCCGGGGGTTCGGAGAAAGACCGGCTCGCCGCCGGTAAGGCCGGCGAACTGCTGCGTCGAGCGGGCGGCGTCGTGCTGCAGCCGGGGAGGCCCGAGATCGCCGAGCGTCTCCACGACCCGCTCGCAGCGCGTGCGCAGCGGCAGCAGTGCATCGACCATGAGCCTGAGCGTCTTGCTCCAGGAGGTGAACGCCACGGTGCGGACTTCGAAGGCGAGGTCGTAGAGGAGCGAGGCCATCGCATGGGCGAGATCCTTGCTCAGCTCCGTCTCGTCGTGGCTGACGGCATCGACAACGTGAACCTCGCTGAGCCCGTACCGGGCTTCGACCTGGTCTTCGAGCTCGGCATGGATGTGCTGGGGGACGGCCACCACCGTGCGGACGATCGAGGCCTCTTCGGCCTGAGCGAGCAGTCTGGAAACCCTCGACTGGGAGATCTGCAGGCGCTTGGCGATGTCCGTCTGACGCATGCCATGCGTGTGATAGAGCCGTGCAACCTTGATCATCAGACGCTGGGCGTCGACATCCGCCATCAGTATCAGCTCCTTTGCCGCCCGTGGGGCGTATGAGGGAAAATTCTAGGCCTTTGCCAAGGCCGCGAGGTGAAGGGTGCCGGGAACCTCTTGACATCGGATGCGGGGGCCCGGAGACTCGTAAAGGTCTATCGAAATGTCCATGCACTAAACAAATATTTATTCTAGTGCATGTTCCAGCAGGAGGGAAGCCGCAATGGAGGAGCTGACCGCCCCCTTCGACCTGATCGTCGTGGGAGCAGGCATCAATGGGCTTGGGATCGCGCGGGACGCAGCGATCCGAGGACTGCGAGTCATCCTGCTGGAACAGGATGATATCTGCAGCGGCGTCTCGGCCTGGTCCGGTCGTCTGGTCCACGGTGGACTTCGCTATCTCGAGCATCGCGATTTCGCCCTCGTCCGCGAATCGCTCCGCGAACGCGAACGCCTCTTCCGTCTCGCCCCTCACCTCGTGAAGCCGCTCCGTCTGATCATGCCGATGTACGAGCATAGCCGCCGTCCGGCCTGGCTCATCAAGCTTGGGATGTTCGTCTACGACGCGCTGTCCTTCGACAAGAAGACCCAGGGCCACGAGGTCCTGGGCCGCGACGCGCTCCTGCGCCGATTCCCCGGGATTGCGCCTTCGGGCCTTCGCGGCGCCGTTGTCTTCACGGACGGCCAGGTCGAGTATGCGGAGCGGCTCTGCGTCGAGGTCGCCGTGGCCGCTGCGGGGGCTGGCGCGGTGATCCGGACCAAGGCCCGGGTCGAAGAACCCATCTTGAGCGGGGGAAGGGTCGTTGGCGTCCGCTTTCAGGACATGCTTTCCGGCACGACGCACGACGTCCGAGCGCCAATTGTCCTTAACGTGGCCGGCCCGTGGATCGACAGGGTGTTCCTCCGGGGGGTGCCTCCGCAGCCCCGCCTCAATGGCGGCACGAAGGGCAGCCACCTCGTGGTGGATCCCTTCCCTGGGGCGCCGAATGACGTCGTGTACTACGAATCCAAGAAGGACGGCCGGCTCGTTCTAGTCATTCCGTGGATGGGCCGGTATCTCATCGGGACCACCGACCTCCGGTTCGAGGAGGATCCGGGCGAGGCGCGGTGCGATGCCGATGAGATGGCCTATCTTCTCGGCGAGGTCAACGAGCTGATTCCCGAGGCGCATCTGACCCAGGACGATGTGCTGTTCACCTACTCGGGCGTCCGGCCACTGCCCTACGCGCCCGACGTCGAAGAGTGGCAGGTGCCGCGCAGCCATGTGCTCCACGACCACGCGCCCGACTTGCCGGGCCTCATCACGGTCGTGGGCGGGAAGCTGACAACCTACCGCCAGCTTGCCGAGGACGCGGTCGACGACGCCTTTAAGCGCCTCGGCCGGCAGAGCCCCAAGTGCGTCACCTCGAGGCTTCCTCTCCCCGGGGCCGCCGGCTCCGCGGAGGAGGCGCGGATCTACCTCCTCGGCGAGGGCCTGTCGGAGCAGACGGTAGCACGCCTCCTCGACCTCTACGGCAGCAGGGCTCTCGATGTCTTCGCGGAGTCGGGCGGCGACGAGGAGCTCGCGGAGGTTCTCCATCCCGCGACGGGGGCGATAGGGGCAGAACTGGTCTTCGCCATGCGCCACGAGTTCGCCAAGACCCTCACCGACGTGCTCGCCCGACGCATGCTCCTGGCGTTCGAGCCCGACCATGGCACCGCCGTCGCCCAACGCGCGGCAGCGATCCTGGGCAAGCGCCACGGATGGGATGAGGAACGGCAGGCTTCCGAAGTCGCCGGCTACTTCGAGTGGCTCACGCGGCTCGCGGTCCCCGGTCAGGCAGAATCGGGGAAGGCCGACTCCCTCAAGGGCACGCGTCGATGAGCGCCCGATATGTCATGGCACTGGACGAAGGATCCACGAGTGCCCGAGCCGTGCTGGTTGACCTCGAAGGGGAGATTGTCGCCGAGGCGCGGAACCCCGTCACACCGCTGTTCCCGAAGCCCCGCTGGGTGGAGCTGGACCCGATGGCCCTGTGGCAGGCTCAGCGCCTCAGCATGGACGCCGTCATGGCGAAGGCGGGCGCGTCGTCCGATGACATCGCGGCGATCGGCATCACCACGCACCGCGAGACGTGCCTCATCTGGGACCGCAGGACGGGTGAGCCGGTGCATCCCGCCCTCATGTGGATGTCCAAGCAGACGGACGCCATCGTGGAGAGCTGGCGCCTCGACGGACTCGATGACGAGTTCAGGAAGAGGACCGGCCTGTTCAACGACTCGTTCTTCACTGCGGCCAAGCTCGCGTGGATCCTCGAGAACGTGCCTGGAGTGCGGGAGCGCGCAGAGCGCGGGGAGCTTGCCGCCGGCACGGTCGACACGTGGCTCCTCTGGCAGCTGACCGGCGGACGCTCGCATTTCACCGACCACAGTGAAGCATCCAGGACGGCCCTCTTCTCGCTCGAGACTCTGGATTGGGACGAGAAGCTCACCGAGGCCTGCACGATCCCGCAGCGCCTCCTGCCTCCGGCCCTTCCTTCGGACTCGCGCTTCGGCGAGATGCGTCCGGCAGAAGTAGGCCTTCCAGGAAACACGAGCGTTCCGGTGATGGCGATCATGGGGGACCAGCAGGCGGGCATGTTCGGCCAGGCCTGCTTCGAGCCCGGCTCGGTCAAGAACACCTACGGAACCGCCGGCGTCCTGACGGCGAACAGCGGTCAGCAACCGGCCATTCTCGACGGCCTGACCGCAAGCGTGGGCTGGACCGCGGCGGGGTCCACGGCATACGAGATCGAGGGCGTGGTGTTCCACTGCGGCCAGACCCTGCAGTGGATGCGCGAGCGCCTCGGGGTCCTCCAGCCCGACGAGGACGCGGAGACAGTCGCACGACGGGTGCCGGATTCGGGCGGCGTCTATATTGTTCCCGCCTTCGCGGGCCTCTGCGCGCCGCACTGGTCACGGGACGCGAAAGCGAGCATCGTGGGGCTCACTCTCGAGACTGGCTCCGAGCACGTGGTGCGGGCGGGCGTCGAGGCGATGGCCTATCAGACGCGGGACAACATCGACGTTCTCACTGCCGCGGGCATTCCGGTCCCAGAGCTCAAGGTCGACGGCGGCGCGGCCCGCAGCGATCTGCTGTGCCAGTTCCAGGCGGACATCCTCGGCATCCCGGTGCAACGCCCGACCGAGCTCGAGCGAACCGCCCTCGGCATCGCCCATATCGCGGGAATGGGCGTCGGACTATGGAAGCAGGAGGACCTGTCCACAGGATGGCAGGGGGACAGGGTCTTCGAACCCACCATGACGGAGGGGAGGAGGGAAGAGCTGTACTCGGGCTGGTGCGAGGCTGTGAGGA
Source organism: Sinomonas sp. P47F7 (assembly GCF_049332655.1). Taxonomy (GTDB): domain Bacteria; phylum Actinomycetota; class Actinomycetes; order Actinomycetales; family Micrococcaceae; genus Sinomonas. The sequence goes on from NZ_CP186327.1 coordinate 955,245, forward strand.
CGGTGACCGGCCGTCACTCGGAGGACATTCCCCTCAGGGGAGGGCAGGCATGACGCAGGCGGCCTTCGGAGCCGGCCCCATGGCCGTGGTCCGAGACCCCCGTCCAAGGTCCGGCAGCGCGGACATGGAGCTCGTCTGGGGAAAGCTGGCTTCCCTCGCGGCCGGCGGCCCCGGAGAGCTCAATCTCGCACGGCCCGAGGCGACCGCCGCGTTCAGCCGGCGTGACTCGAGACTCAAAGGGTACACGCGCGCCGAGGCATGGATGGACTCCCAGGGATTCTCCTCGATCATCCGTCCTGTCGGAGGCCATCTGGCGGCCTACGGCCCGGGAGACCTCGTGGTCCACCTGTGGGCGCCGCACCTCGGCGCCCGCGCGCACATCCGCGAGCGATTCGGGCTTTTCGGAGACGCTCTCGCGCGGGCCCTGCGCGCCGTCGGGATCGACGCGAGGGTCGGTCCCGTGCCCGGCGAGTACTGCGCGGGGGAGTTCAGCGTCAACGACTCCGGTCGAGCAAAGCTCGCCGGCACCGGGCAGCGGATCACCAAGCATGGCTATCTGTTCAGCGCGGTGGTGATGGTCGAAGAGGCTGGACGCGCTCGTAGCGCGCTGGCCGGCGCGTACAAGATGCTCGACCTTGACTTCAATCCCGAGACCGTTGGCTGCGTTGCCGAATCTGCGCCTGGGACCGCACTCGACGACGTCCGGGAGGCCCTAGTCGGAGAGCTGTACCGCACCATTCCGCTCGGGGCGGGCTCCCCAGCCCCGCCCGTATTCTCGCAGCCACTTCGAGAGGCCCTCGCAGCGCCGATCGGAACGTCAGGAGGATCTCGTGTCCAGTGACCACCCCATGCGCCCTGCCGTCGACGCCATCCGGCGCCGCCCCCGGGCTCAGGCGCTCATCATCGGAGGCGGGATCAACGGCGTCGGCACGTTCCGCGACCTTGCACTGCAGGGGGCGGATGTCGTCTTGGTCGAGCGGGGTGACTTCTGCCAGGGAGCTTCGGGAGCCTCGTCGCACATGATCCACGGCGGCATCCGGTATCTGGAGAACGGGGAGTTCCGGCTCGTGCGCGAGTCCGTCGTCGAGCGCAACCGGCTCCTGCGCATCGCCCCGCACTATGTCAAGCCCCTCCAGACGACGATCCCGGTTTTCAGCACCTTCTCGGGACTGTTGAACGCGCCCCTGCGCTTCCTCACGCACCGCTCTGGCAAGCCGCAGGAACGGGGTGCGCTGCTCATCAAGGTCGGGCTCGCGCTCTACGATGCATTCTCCCGTCAGGGAGGGACTGTCCCGCGGCACCGGTTCGTGGGACGCAAGCGTTCCTTCGCGGAGCTTCCGAGCCTGCGCCACGATGTGAAGTACACCGCCACCTACTTCGACGCCTCGGTGCACAACCCGGAACGGCTCACTCTCGACGTCTTGCGCGACGGGCTCCAGGCCGGGGGATCGAATGCGCGTGCGGCCAACTACTGCAGCGCCGTGGGGATGGACGACGACGGCGCCGTGCTGCTGCGCGACGAGCTCACCGGGGAGGAATTCGCCGTTCGCGCCGACGTCGTGGTGAACGCGACCGGGGCTTGGGCAGATCGGACCAATGGAGCGCTCGGCGCCTCCACGCATTTCATGGGCGGCACGAAGGGATCCCACATCGTGCTGGATTCCCCGGAGCTGCTCGCCGCGACCGGGGGGCGGGAGCTCTTCTTCGAGCACAGCGACGGGCGCATCGTGCTGATCTACCCGATCGGGGACCGCGTGCTCGTGGGAACGACCGACATCGATGCCGGCGAGGATCTCACGCCCGTCTGCACGGATGAGGAGATCGCGTATTTCTTCGGCCTCATCCGGCACGTCTTCCCCGACGTCTCGGTTGGCGAGGAGCAGATGGTCTACACCTTCGCCGGGGTCAGGCCGCTCCCGCGGCACGACGACACTGCGCCCGGCTTCGTCTCGCGGGACTACCGGATCGAGCGGACGGCGCACCGGGGAAAGCCGGTCCGGCTGAGCCTCGTGGGCGGGAAGTGGACCACCTTCCGCGCGGTCTCCGCGCACCTCGTGGACGAGGTGGTCAAGGAGCTCGGGATGGCGCGCGTCCGCAGCACCGCCGAGCTGGCCATCGGCGGCGGTGCCGGTTTCCCGCAAGGGGAGCGTGCCAGCCAGGCCTGGCTCAAGCGCCTGCTCGGCGGCGGCGTGGACGCCGCGCGGGCGGAGACTCTGTTCGAGCGCTACGGAACGCGCGCCGCCGAAGTCGTCGCCTTCCTGCGCGCTGGCGACGACAGCCTGCTCGAGAGCACGCGCGAGCTGAGCACACGCGAGCTGGCCTACATGGCGGAGCACGAGCACATCGGGCACGTAGTCGATGTGCTCGTCCGCCGGACCTCGCTCGCGTTCCGCGGCCTTGTCACAGCCGAACTCGCACGGGAGATCGCCCAGGTCCTTTCCGCGCACTTGGGCTGGGACCCCGAGCGGACCCGGGAAGAGGCAGAGGACGCCCTCCACATCCTCCAGACGGCCCACCGCATGAGGGCCGAGCCCGAAGGAGCACTCCTGTGACGCTCGCACCCGAGGGGCGCCGAATGCTGCGCATCGAGCAGCGCAATGCCGCGACGCCCGTGGAGCGCAAGCCCGACTGGATCAAGGCAAAGGTCCACATGGGCCCCGAGTTCATCCAGCTCAAGAACCAGGTCAAGAAGGAGGGGCTGCACACGGTCTGCGAGGAGGCCGGCTGCCCCAACATCTTCGAATGCTGGGAGGACAAGGAAGCGACCTTCCTCATCGGCGGCTCCGAGTGCACGCGGCGCTGCGACTTCTGCCAGATCGACACCGGCAAGCCCTCGCCGCTGGACCGCTTCGAGCCCACGAAGGTGGCCCGCTCGGTCCAGTCCATGTCTCTCCGGTACGCGACCGTGACCGGGGTCGCCCGCGACGATCTCGAGGACGAGGGGGCATGGCTCTACGCGGAGACCATCCGCAAGATCCACGAGCTCAACCCGGGCACCGGCGTCGAGATCCTCATCCCGGACTTCTCCGGCAAGCCTGAGCACATCACCGCGATCTGCGAGGCCAAGCCTGAGGTGTTCGCGCACAACGTCGAGACCGTTCCCCGCATTTTCAAGAGCATCCGGCCTGCGTTCCGCTACGGGCGCTCGCTCGATGTCATCACGCAGGGCCGCGACCAGGGCATGGTCACGAAGTCCAACCTCATCCTCGGGATGGGCGAGACCCGTGAGGAAGTCTCCCAGGCTCTGCGCGATCTGCACGAGGCCGGCTGCGACCTCATCACCATCACCCAGTACCTGCGCCCCTCGGAGCGGCATCACCCGGTGGACCGCTGGGTCAAGCCGCAGGAGTTCGTCGAGCTCTCCCAGGAGGCCGAGGAGATCGGCTTCCTCGGCGTGATGAGCGGGCCACTCGTGCGCTCCTCGTACCGCGCCGGCAGGCTCTGGGCGACGGCGATGCGCAAGAAGGGCTGGGAGATCCCGCCGCAGCTCGCGCACATCGAGTCCTCCGGCTCCACGCGCCAGGAAGCCGTGACCCTCCTCGCCGGTCAGAGCAGCCGATCCACCAGCCCAGTCGATCATTCCAGGAGGTAGCCATGACCACCGCCCTCGACAGATATGCGGATATGAAGCCCCGGTGGGACTATCCGGTCGTCATCGAGTCCCACATCAACGGCATCCGCACGAAGGAGATGAACCCGAACACGCCGATCTCCTATGAGGAGATTGCCGAGGACGCGATTCGGTGCTGGGAGGCTGGGGCCGGTGCGATCCACGCGCACAACAGCAGCTTCGACCTGCTCGGCGAGGACGCCTACAAGGACTACATGCGCACGTGGGACAGCGTGCTGGCGAAATACCCGGACATCACGTGGTACCCCACAACGTGCAACAATCTCCGTCTGACCGGCCACGAGCACGGCCTCGAGCATGTCCCATTCCTCTCCTCGGGTGCGAACGTGAAGATCGCCTGCGTCGATACGGGCCTCACACTGTTCGCCACGGACGTCGACGAGGAGGGATACCTTTCCGGCCCCGAGTTCGGCTTCAACTACCGACGCATTGCCAGCCAGATGAAGATGCTGCGGGAACGTGCCATGCCCATGGTCTTCGGCGTCTATGAGCCGGGGCACCTGCGGCACGCGATGCACTACGTGAATCGGGGCCTCTCCACCCCGGGCTCCATGTGGGACTTCTACCTCATCGGAGACTACGGCCTCACCGCCCTCGAGCCCATCGGAACGAACGGCATGAAGCCCAGCCTGGAGAGCCTGTACTACTACCTCTGGATGATCGAGGAAGCCAAGGTCAAACACCCGTGGTACATCTCCATCTGGGGCCAGGGCGCCCTCGACGACACCCACATCCTCCGCAGGGCCATCGAACTAGGCGGCCACATCAAGACAGGCCTCGAGCTCTTCTACGACCCCGACCGAAACCCGACCAACCTCGAACTCCTCCAGCAGGCGCAGGATATAGCACGAGAAGTCGGCCGCCCCATCGCAACCCAGCAAGAGGCCAAAGCCCTCTACAAAATCGCATGACCCTGGCAGGCCATCGTCGCCGCCGTGCCCGTTCCTGACAGGAAGCCAGACCAAATCCCAATTTTGTCACGATCGGCTTGAGGAACTTGCGTTTGACCTTTCGGTGCCCAGGCCACGGCTCGTCGCAGAGGGGCGGCGTCCACTTCGGTGCCTACGGAAGGGGCAGCCCGGATCTGATACCGGCAGGCGGTCGGTTTCCCGAGCGATCCCAATCAGCGAGCAACTGCTGGATCATTTGACTCTGAATTTCCATTCACCATTGCCCAGGAATGAAGCAAGGAAAGGGCAGCTCATGCTTTCTGAGATTGAAGAGGCCCTCGAGGCGCTCCGACAGGGGAAGGCGATCATCGCGGTCGACGATGAAGACCGCGAGAACGAGGGCGACATCATCATGGCCGCCCAGCATGCCACGCCGGAGCGGCTCGCATGGATCATCCGCATCTCGAGCGGCTTCGTCTGCGCTCCGATGCCGAACGAGACCGCGGACTCGCTGGATCTGCCCCTCATGACCGAGGAGAACAAGGACTCCCTGCGGACGGCCTACACCATAACGGTAGATGCCGCCAACCAGACCACCACCGGAATCAGCGCCACCGACCGCTCCCGCACCCTCCGCGTCCTCGCCGATCCCTCCTCCAGCCCGGCGGGCCTGATCCGACCCGGTCATGTCCTTCCGCTGCGGGCGGTGGACGGCGGTGTACGGCAGCGTCGGGGGCACACCGAGGCCGCCGTGGACCTCCTCAAGCTGGCGGGTCTCCGGCCCGTCGGCGTGATCGCCGAGGTCGTTGCGGACGACGGTGAGATGATGCGGCTGCCCGGGCTGCTCGAACTCGGCCAGGAGAAGGGCATGCCCGTGATCAGCATCGCCCAGCTCGTCGAGCACCTGGGAGTCGGGGACTGAGGCCGAGGCGCAGGAGACGGAAAGCCGGGGGCCGCCTGTCATCCGAACTGTTCCCTCGGGGAAGGATTCTGGGTGGCGCCGGAAGTGTCCGGGAGCTGGTCTGGGGTCGGTCTCCCGCCCCGCGGGCAGGGTGCTCCCTCATCCCGGGCTCCCGTTCTCCGGGTCCGTGCCCGCGCCCTCAGCGGCGCGCCGGACGGCCTCGAGGAGGCGGTGGGAGCCGATCTCCCGCAGGACGAACTCACAGTCCACCTGGCCCTGTTCCGGAGCCTCATCGGGGTAGCTGGCAAGGAGGACGCATCCGAGCCCTGGGACCGATTCCCTGGCCTGTCGGCAGACCTCGATCCCGTGGCCGTCGGAGACCGTCGAGTCCAGGACGGCCACGTGGGGCCGGAGCCGCGGGAGGAGCCGGAGCGCTTCCCGAACCGAGGCGCCTTCGCCCACGACCTCCATGCCCTCGTGCTCGAGCAGATGCCTGATCTGGGCCCTGAGTCGCCCATAGCCGATCAGGAGGAACACCCGCAGATGCGTGGCTCCCGTCGCCTCTTCATCTCGGTCCACTTCGCACTCCCTGCCTTCGTGTGGAAATCCCCCAGGTCGAGCGCAGAGCACGAACAGCGCGCCGCACTTATCGTCCTGTCGATCCGGGCTGTGACACCGCCGGGATCGCTTGTTCGATGCTCATGACGGGCAGGTCGACACTCGCGGCCGAGCTCCAACAGCGCGGGCAGGCGCATCATAGCGTCTCCCGCTTCTTCTCGGTCATCAGCGGCAGGTCGAGAGCGTCGGCGACCTCGTTGATCATCGGAGCACAGACAAGACCGCTGGTGCCCCGGATCGTCCACGGCAGCATTTCCGGCGGTGCGGCCTGCTCGGCGGCCGGGATCATGTCTCCCTCGTTCTCACGGCCTTCGTCGTCGACAGCGGTCACGCGCCGTCCCTGCCGGAGGCCCTCTAGGGCCTCGAGCGCGCCGTCAAGATCGGACAGACCGCTCTGCTCCCGCATGGCGCCTCGTCCCTTCGCCTACATGCTCCCCTCCTCGCCCGAGGTGTTTCCCGATAGCCAGGTCGCTCAATCCGGGCGCAAGCGCTTCCCGAATTCCGCCGTCCGGCAGGTCAGGACGGCCCCACGATGGACACCGGATCTCTCTCACGAACGGTGTTTGGGTTTCGGGACCACGCGGGGGGCGTCGCCGGGGTGACGTGCCGGCTATGTTCCGTAGATGAATTCCTCGGCGTGGGCGACGGCCTTCTTGAACGAGTCGTTGCGGAGGGCGATCGCGTGCTCGGTGGCTGTGGTGCCGTTGGCGACGGCCTCGACGAAGCCGGTCAGGCCTGGGGGCCGCAGGACCCAGATGCCTCCGTGCGGGGGGAGGTAGAAGACGGCGAACGAGCGGGCTTCGGGGTCGTCCTCCCAGACGGGGACGACGGCGACCGCGGCGCCGGTGTCGACGTTGATCCATTGGGCGCGAGGCCGGGGCTGGTCCTCTCCATAGACGCTGGGATCCAGGAACGGCGCCGTCCCAGCCCCCCACTTCTCCTCGAACCTCTCATGGAACACCGGGAACAGGGTGTTGTCGTAGCGGCGCCACCCGCCGCTTACAGCGCTCACTTGCTCGTCCTCCTTGCACGGTTCCCCGGTCAGGGGTACCACCAGCGGAACAGGGTCCGCAGGATCTCCGGATCGTCGAAGACGGACCAGGCGCGCCGGAGCGGCGCGACCCGCGAAGGGAAGTCCGCCCACAGCAGGGAAGTCGCCTCGGCCCGGCGCAGCGCCTGGTCGTAGGCCGCCCGCCGGTCGGGGCTGCCCAAAACCGCGTATGCCTCGAGCACCTCGCGCAGCCGCTCCGGATCGGCGCCCTCCCCGGCCTGCCCGTCCGGATGGAGTTCGCGGACAAGGCGGCGGAAGGCCCGGCGGATCTCCTCGTTGGTGGCCGTGCGTTCAACGCCCAGCAGGGTGTAGAAGTCAGCGGAACGCATCGCTGCCTCGCCGGAGTATGGCCTGCTGCCCCGGCCGGACCCGACTGGGCGGCCCGGCCGGGGCAGCGAAGGCTCAGGCGGCGATCTCCTTCTTCTCCTTCTTCGTGGTGACGCTGATCTTGCGCGGCTTCGCCTGCTCGGCGACCGGGATGCGCAGGGTCAGGACCCCGTCGGCATAGTCGGCACTGACCTTCGACGTATCCAGCGCATCGCCCAGGATCAGCTCACGCCCGAACGTGCCCTCCGGCCGCTCGGCGGCGACGGCCTCGGCCTTCTCCGGGCGATGAGAGCGCCGCTGCGCCCGGACTGTCAGGACGTTGCGCTCGACGTCGACATCGATCGTGTCCGGGTCCACCCCCGGAAGGTCGAACTCGACCACGAACTCCCCGTCCTGGCGCCAGGCCTCCATCGGCATCGTCGTGGGCCGGGTCGTCGTACCGAAGACCTGCTCGGTCAGGCGGTCGAGGTCGCGGAAGGGATCGGTTCGCATCAGCATCACTGCCACCTCCAATGGCTCGATGGTTCGGATCACAATTAGTGTTTCGTGATCGGCATATGATCTGCCTCTCAAGACACAGATATAATAGATCAGCACGGGTAGGTCAAGGCAAGAGGAATCAGGTGGTGGCATGGCCCGCAGGCGCGACTCATCCGACGGCGTCTACGCGATCTCGGTGGCCGCCGAGCTCTCCGGCCTGGGCCTGTCCAGCCTGCGCCTGTACGAACGCAAGGGCCTGCTTGCCCCGTCCCGCACCGGCGGCGGGACCCGCCGCTACAGCGAGGACGACATGGACCGGCTCGGCCGCATCAGCGAACTCGTCGAAGCCGGGCTGAACGTCGAAGGCATCCGCCTCGTCCTCGCCCTCGAGGACGAGAACGCCAGCCTCCGTGCCCAGCTCGCCGAAGCACGCCCCGCCGCCGGCCGCTGACGGCAGCACGCCGGAACCTCCCTTCCAAGGCGAGCCCGCCCACCGAGAGGGAGCGACGGCCTGGGCTATCCCGGCTATAGCGATGATGGAGAAGGCCTGTTCGGGGACCCGCGATGGCCCGAAGGCCTATCGACGCCGTCGCAGCCGGGAAGCCTCAGGTTGAGCCCTTCCCGTCCAAGGCCGCACTGCCTGCCGGCAAGGCGCGAGTCAAATTCGCCGGGGGCACCGCCCCGGCTCCCGCCGCGGTTCAGCCGGGCAGGGGAAGAAGAGGTAGGTCTCGCCGGCAGGCAGCGCCGCGGACGGTCGTGCCCGGTTGGATCTGCGGCTTCTCCGGTCCAGTGTGGCGGGCGCATCGTCCTGGCCGTCCTACGGGGGCGCCAGGGAATAGACCCATGCGCGGACCGCCTGACATGGCGGGCACCGCACGGATGGCGCGCCGCCGTCCTCGCCGGCTACTGGCAGCTGACCGTCTGGTTGTTGACGACGAGAACACCGTTGGCGTTGACCGTGGCGGTGAACGCGGCGTGCATGGTCAGGGACTTGGAGGGATCCGAGATGCTCACTCCGTTGAAGTTGACCGTGGCATGCTGGACGCTGTTCTGGTTGTTGTCCTCGGAGCCGAACCACAGCTGGATGTGCCCGGCCCAGGTGCTCCACGATCCACCCCACAGGGTCTTCAAGGTGACGCTGCCCTCTTCGGTGGTGGTGAACCAGCTGTCGCCGGCATTGTTCACGGTCAGGTGCGCCACGACGTTGCCGGGGCCGGAGAATGGCGTGGTTCCGGGCCCGTCGCATGTGACAGGGATTGAATCGCTGATCTGGTTCGAGTGCCAAGTCTGGTCGGTCGTGGCGCTTGCCGATGCCGCTGCCCCGGCCGCGATCGCAGCCGCCAGGAGGCCTGCAGCGCCCAGGCCGGCCATTGTTCTTGTGAGCATCTTGTCGCACATCCCTCGTGTTAGAACGACGGGACGCCCTGCACAGCAGCCGATAGGCACCGGCCGAGACCATTGTCCCGAGGTAATTCCATCGAGCGGCCCGGGGACGGCGAGCCGTCCGGGAGCCTCTCCTGAATACCCAGCTGCAGCGAATGTAGGACCGGGCCCCATGCCGCGTCAATGCCTCGACCGACGGATCGGGGACTGCTTCACGATTAGGTGACATCTGATCTGCGTCGATGTGTGTCGGCGCTGGAAGGAAGTGCCCTATGCCGAAGGCGTCCCCAAGGAGTTCTGCGAAGACGTGATCAGGGTCTGCCGCGACTCCGGTGCTCCCGTCGCCCAGGTCGCGAAGGACTTTCGGCGTCTCCGGCCTGCGACGACAGCGTCGACGATCTTCGTGTGGCCCCTGTGCGAGCCTTCACGGCGGCCCGGGAGGTCGATGACGCGGTGCGAATACTTGACCATCATCGGCTCCAGGCTGCCGTATATCGTGGCGAGCAGTCCGTTCTTGGAGGCCTTCGCGATCGTCTGGTGCAGCTTGAAGTCGAGCTTGACGAATTCCTCGTTGGGGAGGTCCGGGTCGGCGCATCTGCTGAGGATGTCCTGGAGCTCTGAGGCGTACCCAGGCGTGATGCGGCGTGCTGCCAGGCCCGCGGCGTCCCTTTCCATCATCCGCCGCACCTCGAACAGTTCGGGGACGGTGAAGCCTTCGAACACCAGGAGGTCGGAGCCCGCCTGGGAGGCGACGGTGTTGCTGACGACGAAGACGCCCACGCCGTGGTTGCTGCTGACCAGGCCGCTGGCTTCGATGCTTCTGATGGCTTCGCGCATGGAGCTGCGGCTCACACCGAATTCCTCTGCGAGCACTCGCTCCGGCGGGAGCTTCTCGCCGACGGCGTAGACGCCCTTGGTGATGAGCTGGGTCAGCTGGGCGGCTACCGAGTCGGAGACCCGGAGCCGCTCCACGCGTTCGATCCTGCTGGCAGTCTCGGCCATCGTTCTTCCTTCCCCTGACGGGTGTGAGTGACTCTTGAATGATGCTGGTCAGGTGGTCCGATCTCCAGCGCATTGGCTGCGTGATTTCTTGACGGGGCCGCCGTCTGCGCCGCTCGGCTCGGCATGCCGCCGAGCCCGCGGGCAGTTCAAGCCGAGCCACCCGGGGTCACCGGGTGGTCCTTCGGCTGGAACTGCGGCTAGATGGCCTTTCCGGGGTTCAGGATTCCGGAGGGGTCCAAGGCGGCTTTGATGGCGTGCTGGAGGGAGCGGGAGGTCTCGCCGAGTTCTTCACCGACCCATTCGCGCTTGAGCAGTCCCACGCCGTGCTCGCCGGTGAGCGTGCCGCCGAGGCGCTGGGCGAGGCGGAACATGTCCCGGAGGGCAGACTTGGCGGGTCCGTCGGTGATCGACTCGTGGGGGTTCACGACGATCATGGGGTGGAGGTTGCCGTCCGCGGCGTGGGCGACGCTGAAGATCCGCACGCCGGTTCGGGCCGCGGTGTCCGCGAGGCCGGCGAAGGCCTCGGCGAGGCGGTTCCGCGGGACGGCGATGTCGCCGATCGAGACGCGGCCGAGCTTTTCGAGGGCTGGGATCGCGTCGCGCCGGGCCTTGACGAGGGCCTCGGCCTCCTCGGTGCTCCCTGCACGGTGGGTCGAGGTGGCGTACGGGTTGATGGCCCCTTCGATTTCGTCGAGCTCGAGGTGGGCGCCGTAGCCGTCGGTCTGCGCGAGGAGGAAGGCTCCACCGAGTTCGCGGTGGCGGCTGCCCTCGGCCTGATCGACGGCCTCGAGCGTTGGGCCGTCCATGAGCTCGAGGATAGAGGGCTGGATCCGCGCGGCCGTGATCGCTGAGGCCGCACGGCCCGCCGCTTCGATGTCGGGGAAGTACGCGGCGAGGGTCTCGGTGCGCACGGGGCGTGGCCGCAGGCGCAGCGTCGCTTCGACGACGATTCCGAGGGTTCCCTCGGAGCCGATGAAGAGGGCGTTGAGGTCATAGCCGGTGACTCCCTTGATGGTCGTCCGGCCGGTGCGGAGGATGCGGCCGTCGGCGAGGACGACGCGGAGTCCGAGCACGGATTCCCGTGTGACGCCGTACTTCGCGCACCACATGCCGCCGGCATTGGTGGCGATGTTGCCGCCGATCGAGCAGATTGCCGTGCTTGCCGGATCGGGGGCGTAGAAGAGCCCGTGCTCGGCGGCGGCGGCGTTGACTTCGGCGTTGAGCACGCCGGGTTCGACGACTGCTGTCATCTCCACGGGGTCGATGGCCAGAATGCGGTTCATGCCCGAGACGTCCACCACGACCTGACCGGCGTGGGCGCTGGCGCCGGCGGCCAAGCCGGTTCCTGCGCCACGCGGGACCACGGGGACGCCGTTGGCCTGGGCGAGCCGGAGTGCCTCGACGACGTCATCGACGCTGCGGGCAAGGACAACGCCGTCCGGGAGGGTGGGCGGGATGTAGCCGGACCGGTCGGTGGCCGCGGCCGCGCGTGCGTCGGCATCGGAGGTGTAACGCGGGTGGGCCGCGAGCGTAGCCTCAGCGTCCGCGGTGACCTCGGAAGCGTCCGGGGGGGTCTTGATGGGCATTGCAGGGCCTTTCGGGCGGTCGTTTCGAGGGTCGAGCGAGTCGGTCGAGGCGGTCACGGCACCATCCAGGCAAGGACCGAGCTCTGCAGGAGGACCAGCACGGTCAGCACCACGAGGAGACCGATGCTCCAGCCGAGGAGCCTGCGGAACAGGGTGCTTTCCAACCCGTCGATTCCCACGGCGGCTGCAGCCACGGCCAGGTTCTGGAGGGAGAGCATCTTGCCCAGGACCCCGGCCGAGGAGTTCGTCGCGGCCATGAGCACTGGCGAGAGTCCCGCGTGCGAGGCAGCGGTCACTTGGAGCTGGCCGAAGAGCGAGTTCGACGAGGTGTCCGAGCCCGTGAGCGCGACGCCGATCCAGCCCAGGACGGGCGAGAGGAGGGCGAAGATCCCTCCCGCCGAGGCGAGCGCCACACCGAGGGTGCCCGTCTCGCCCGAGAGGTTCATGACGAACGAGAGGGCCAGGACGGAGCACACGGTCAGGATCGTCCACCGGAGCATCGCCAGAGTCTGGCCGTAGATCCTCACGCCGGAACGGAAGGGGATCCGGTAGACGGCGAGGGTGATGAGCCCGGAGACGAGGAGGAGCGTTCCGGTCGCCTTGAGGTGGTCGAAGCGCATGGTCTGCGACGAGACGGGCTTGCCGTTCGTGCCGACGACGTCGAGCCACGGCCAGCGGAACGAGAAGCCGCCAACGTCGGTCAGCCAGGCCTTGACGGCCGGAATCTGGGAGAAGGAGAACACCGCGATGATCACGAGGTACGGTGCGATCGCCATCCAGATCTCCCGAGGCGATGGGCGCGCGGGGGCCCCCTCTTCCCCTTCTGCTGCCACGCTCGATCCGGTTGGCCCACCCGTGCCGGTGGCCCTCCCGCCGTCGACCGCCGTCCTGACTCCAGTGCGCGCGCCCATCCCCTCAGCGCTGAGCGCGATGGCCTCGGCCTCGCGGACGACGGCGGCCGCGTCCCCGGCGCCGGGCGTCCCGGCGGCGGGCGTCCACACCCGCAGCAGCAGGAGGACGGCGGCGATGGCGACAATGCTCGCTAGGACGTCCGTGAGCTCGACGGTGAAGAAGTTCGACGTGAGGAACTGGACGATGGCGAACACCGTGCCGCCAACGACGGCCGCTGGCCACGTCTGGCGGATGCCGCGCCTGCCGTCGACGATGAACACGAGAAGCAGAGGGACGATCAGGGCAAGGAAAGGCGTCTGGCGCCCTGCCATGGCCGAGACCGTCGCGAGGGGGATGCCGGTGACGCCGCTGAGGGCGATGACCGGCGATCCCATGGCCCCGAAGGCGACCGGGGCCGTGTTGGCCAGAAGCGAGACCGCGGCGGACTTGAGCGGCTTCATTCCGGCGGCCATCAGCATCGCCGAGGTGATCGCGACCGGCGCTCCGAACCCGGCGAGGGCTTCGAGGAGCGCGCCGAAGCAGAAGGCGATCAGGATCGCCAGGACGCGGTGGTCGTTCGAGATCGAGCGGATCGTCGCCCCGAGCACCTCGAACCAGCGCGTTTCGGTGGTCAGCCGGTACACCCACAGGGCGTTGATGAGGATCCACAGGATCGGGAAGAAGCCGTAGAACGCCCCTTCGGCCGTTGCGCTGAGCGTCTGGTCCAGCGGCATCCGCCACACAGTGGCAGCCAGGACGATCGAGAGGATCAGGCTTGCGACGGCGGCCTTCCACGCCTTGGTGCGGAAGACGCCGAGCACGATGAACAGCAGGATCAGAGGCAGGGCCGCGAGCAGGGCGGCCAGCGCGACTGAACCGCCCAGAGGGTCGACGAGCTGGTGGAAAGTGGGCACAGAGACTCCTTTGTCTGCGTTCTTGTGACCGCTGTGGAAGGCCGCTTCCAGAAGGCGGAACGGTCCTCGCCGAGGAGTCTAGGTGTGCGACAGATCACCGTCAATGGTCAGTCCACGATGGTCAGTCCACATCTCCGATTCGCAGACGGGTGGTCGGTCCACACGTTGACACGGCCTGGACGTCACGGATAGCTTTTGTCATTCGAGATGTCTTTTTTGCATTACGGAAACTAGAGGAGGTGGGCTCATGCAGGAACGGGTCGAGACGAACGGGCTCAGCGTGGCCGGGGGGCTCTACGCCTTCGTCCGGGACGAGGCGCTGCCGGGTACGGGGATCCGGGAGGAGGACTTCTGGGCGGGTGCTGCGCGGCTCATCGAGGAGTTCTACCCGCAGGTGCGCGAGCTGCTGGCGGTACGGGATCGGCTTCAGGAGCAGATCGACGAGTTCCACCGCTCCGCCGGCGCTGGCGGGGTGGACCCGGAGGCGTACGAGGCCTTCCTGCGCTCGATCGGCTACCTCGAGGACGAGCCCGGGGACTTCACGATCACGACCGACCGCGTCGACGCGGAGGTCGCCACCGTCTCCGGACCCCAGCTGGTGGTCCCGCTCCTGAACGCCCGCTTCGCGGCGAACGCAGCCAACGCCCGCTGGGGCTCGCTCTACGACGCGCTCTACGGCACCGACGTCATCGACGAGGCGGAGGGGCGCGAGCGCACCGGCGCCTACAACCCCGTCCGGGGCGCTGCCGTCGTGGCCCGCGGACGGCAGTTCCTCGACGAGCACACGCCTCTCGCCAGCGGCTCCCACACGGACGTCACCGCCTACCACATTGCCGACGGCACACTCGTCGCCGAAACGCCGTCCGGGCCCGTCGGGCTCGCCGAGCCCGACCTCTTCGCGGGCTACCGCGGGTCGCCCGCGGAGCCCGAGGCCGTGTTGCTCGTGCACCACGGCCTCCACGTCGAGATCCAGATCGACCGCAGCCACCCGATCGGGTCCGGCGACGCGGCCGGCGTGAAGGACATCGTGCTCGAATCCGCTGTTACGACGATCATGGACCTCGAGGACTCGGTCGCGGCCGTCGACGCCGAGGACAAGGTGCTGGGCTACCGCAACTGGCTCCAGCTCATGCAGGGCACCTTGACTGCCGAGATCGAGAAGGGCGGACGCACCCACACCCGCCGGCTGAACCCCGACCGCCTCTACACAGCCCCCGACGGCTCCGAGCTGACCCTGCCCGGCCGCGCGCTGCTGCTCGTCCGCCAGGTCGGCCACCTCATGACCAGCGACGCCGTCCTCGACGCGGCCGGGAACCCCGTGCCGGAGGAGATCCTCGACGCCCTGTTCACCGGCCTCGGCTCCGTGCACGACCTGCGGGGCCCTCAGGCCGGGCGCAACTCGCGGACCGGTTCGGTGTACATCGTCAAGCCCAAGATGCACGGCCCCCGCGAGGTCGCCGTGGCCTGCTCGCTGCTCGCCGGCGCCGAGTCCGTGCTCGGCCTGGACCCGCTCACCCTCAAGATCGGGATCATGGACGAGGAACGCCGCACCTCGGCCAACCTCAAGGCGTGCATCTGGGAGGCACGCGATCGGGTGGTCTTCGTCAACACCGGCTTCCTGGACCGCACCGGAGACGAGATCCACACCTCGATGCTCGCAGGCCCCATGGTGCGCAAGGCGGACATGCGCTCCACCAGCTGGATCAAGGCCTACGAGGACGCCAACGTCGACATCGGGCTCGAGTGCGGGTTCCGCGGCCGGGCCCAGATCGGCAAGGGCATGTGGGCCGCCCCGGACAATCTCGCGGAGATGCTCGCCCAGAAGATCGCCCACCCGCTCGCCGGCGCCAACTGCGCCTGGGTCCCCTCGCCCACCGCGGCGACCCTGCACGCCATCCACTACCACCGGGTTGACGTGGACGCCCAGCAGGCCGAGCTCGGCCAAGCACGGCGCACCACCCTGCGGCAGCTGCTCACCATCCCGGTCGGCGACCCCTCCGCATGGGACGCCGAAGCCCGGCGCAACGAGCTGGACAACAACATCCAGAGCACGCTGGGCTATGTGGTGCGCTGGGTCAACGCCGGGATCGGCTGCTCCAAAGTCCCCGACATCCACGGAACCCCGCTGATGGAGGACCGTGCCACCTGCCGCATCAGCTCCCAGCACATCTCCAACTGGCTCCTCCACGGCGTCATCACCCAGGATCAGATGGAGGACTCGCTGCGGCGCATGGCCGCCGTCGTCGACGGGCAGAACGCCTCCGACCCGGACTACCTGCCGATGTCTCCGGCGTTCGACACTGAGGCCTTCCTAGCCGCCCGAGAGCTCGTGCTCGAGGGGGCCCGCCAGCCCTCCGGCTACACCGAGCCCATCCTGCACCGGCGCCGTGAAGCCCAGAAGCACAGCGACGACCTTGCAAGGAGCGCATCATGAGCATCGACCTCGCCACGGCCCAGTCCATCATCTCCGAGGCCCTCGCAGCAGGCCAGCAGCACGGCTTCAAGCCCCTGGCCGCCGTCGTGCTCGATGCGGGAGGCCACGTCGTCGCCGCCGCCCGGCAAGACGGCGCCTCGAACAACCGCTTCGAGATCGCCCACGGCAAGGCCTACGGGGCACTCGCCCTCGGGATGGGCTCACGAGCCCTGATGGAGCGCGCCGAGCAGCAGGCCTACTTCATCACCGCAGCGGCCGCCGCCCTCGGCGGCCGCCTCATCCCAGTCCCCGGTGGGGTGCTCGTCCGCGGCGAGGACGGCACGGTCCAAGGCGCCGTCGGCATCAGCGGCGACAGCTCGGACAACGACGAGACCGCCGCGTCCAAGGCCATACAGGCCGCAGGTCTCACAGCCCAGATCGCCTAGGGCGTGTCTCCTAACCATCGCGGGTTTCAGTTGGCAGGGTTGGGTGGGTGTCGCGGACGAGTGTTCTTTCAGATGAGGCGTGGGCCCGGATCGAAGCGCTGATGCCTCTGGCCTCGGCGAAGGGCGGGCGCCCGTTCAGGGACCACCGCCGCGTGGTGGAGGCGATCGTCTGGCGGTACCGGACCGGGGCGCCGTGGCGGGATCTCCCGGCCGAGTTCGGTCCGTGGCAGACGGCGTGGAAGCGGCACCGCCGCTTCAGCGCCGACGGGACCTGGGACCGGATCCACGCCGAACTGCTCAGCGCAGCCGACGGGGCCGGGAAGATCGAGTGGGCGGTCAGCGTCGACTCGACGGTCAACCGCGCCCACCAGCACGCGACGAACCTTGCCCGGAGCGCGGGGGGACCTGTCGAACTACAGGAATCTGTTTGCCGAGCCCGGTGACCACGGCGTCGGACGCTCCCGCGGCGGGCTGAGCACGAAGATCCACCACCTCGTCGACGGCCGCGGCCTGCCGCTGGTGATCCTGGTCGGCCCCGGCCAGTCCGGCGACGCGCCGATGTTCCCAGTCCTGATGGGCCATCTGCGCGTCGCCCGGCCCGGCCGCGGCAGGCCTCGGACCCGCCCGGACCGAGTGCGCGGGGACAAGGCGTACTCCTCCCGCGCAATCCGGACCCACCTTCGCTCACGGGGGATCGCCGCGGTCATCCCCGAGCCCTCGGACCAGATCGGGCACCGCAAGCGCCGCGGGGCGAAGGGTGGCCGGCCGCCGGGATTCGACCGAGACGACTACCGCGGGCGCAACGTCGTCGAGCGCTCCTTCAATCAGGCCAAGCAATGGCGCGGCCTCGCCACCCGCTACGACAAGCTAGCCGTCGTCTACCGCGGAGCCGCGGTCCTGCACGCCATCACGCTATGGCTCAAGAGGTTAGGAGACACGCCCTAGCCCACTGAAGAAACGCCCCTGCACTGCCCCAGCGCTTGAAGGCCACACCTTCGAGGGCTGGGGGCGGGTGCATTCACATGGCCTGACCGTAGAACCATTCGATGTGCTCGCGGACAAGAAGGGCTGCCTTGGCCCCGTCGCGCGCCTCGACGGCCTCGAAGATGCCATGGTGGTGCGCGCGGAGCACATGCACCATGTCGCCCCAGGTGCCGCGCCGGGTCACCGCGTCGCTGATGTAGTCGCGGATTGCCTCGCGCATCGACTCCATCATGGTGCTCACGACGACGTTGCCAGCCAAGGTGCTGAGCGCAACATGGAACTGGGCGTCGAGGAGGGTGAAGATCTGCGAGGGCATGGCGTCGTCGTCCATCGCCTCAAGCAGCCGCCGTGCGTCATCGAGCTGCTCGGCCGTCCACGGCGCGGCCGCAGCATGTTCGAGCGCCCACGTCTCTGTCATGATCCGGGCTTCGACGATGTCCTTGAGGGGGAGCTGGTGGCTTGCGACGTGCATGCGCAGCGCTACGCCAAGGGCCGAGGACGGGTCAGAGACGACGATGGTGCCCGAATGCGGCCCGGACCCCGTCGCTGCACGCACCACGCCCATCACCTCGAGAGATCGGATGGCGTTCCGCACGGACGCCCTGGAGATTCCGAACTGCTCGGCCAGGGCCCGTTCGCCCGGCAGCCTGTCACCCAGCTTGATGGCACCAGAGCGCAGACTGTCCTCGATGTGGCGCAGCACCGCATCGTGCGCCCGGCCCTCGGTCAGTTCACCCATGCATCCATCTTGCCCCACGCGAACCCGAACACGGCTCCCACGCCCTCGGCCTCAGCGCCCGAATCCTGCCTCGAACTCGGTCCCCGGGGCAGGATCGGCGGCGCCAAGGAGGACCGCAGCAGGCGCAGGGCGGCCAAGGCTGGAAGCCTGTTCCCGGTACCCTGCCTGACGCCCAAAGGCCACAGGGTAGTCTGCCCGCCCCGGGGCCCCTCGATCAGGATGCCCCGCAGTCCGCCCTCGAGCCGGCTGTAGGCAGCCGGTCCGGGTCTTCGTCGCATTCTCCTGGTCCTCGCGGTCCTGCTTGGGCTCCTGTACTTCCTCGTCTTTAACTCCTGGTACCACCGAACGCTTTGACGGGCCGCGCCGGGACCACGCTGGAAGGCCCTGCCCCGGGGCCCGGAGTGACCCGTCACCAAAATGAGCGTTGGCCCTCTTGAGTCACCGCCGGGCCGTCCAATAGACGTCGTGGACGACGGAGACGACGTAGTCGGGGAAGTCGACGTAGAGTCCCAGCCCGTAGTAGCCGTCGATGGCGTCGCTGGCCGCCGCGTCGAAGATCTCGAAATAGTGGATCTCCCCGCTGAAGTGGGTGGCGTCGACGGCGGCGAGCGTTGGGTACCCCCGAATGGGAATCTTCGGCAATTCCGCGTCCCCAGCATCCGACAAGCGCGACCCGGCGGTTCCGCCGACGATCGTCGGCCGCCAGGACGTCACTTGGGAGGTCGACAAGACCCTGAAGATCCTCGGCCCGTACCCGATAGGTCCCGAAGCGCACCGGCAGAGGATCCGGCTGTGGGAGAAGATCTTCGGCTACGGGTCATGGCACGAACCTGTGGACCTCGATGACGTCTACCTGCCCGGGACGCCCAAGCCACCACCCGCCCCAACTCGGGCGGCTGGCCGCGAGCCGGAACAGCGGATGGTCTTCAACCCGCCGCCGGGCTGGCCGAAGATGCCGCCTGGCTGGATGCCGTCGAACGGGTGGACGCCGGATCCGTCGTGGCCGGCCCCGCCGCCTGGCTGGAAGCTCTCCGTCTCGGCGGGCCTGCTCATGGTGCCCCTGGACCTCAGCGAGAACGTCAGCTTCGGTCCACCCGCAAGCGTCACCGCTTCCCGGATCGGAGACGCGGTCAGGGGAGCGGCAGACGCCTTGGCGTGGAACGTGTGCCGGGTCGCGTCCGAGCGAAAGGAAGCCGTCCCGGGCGTGCTCCTAGCGATGTCCGATCATCTCGAGCAGGCCGTCGACATCTCTCTGCTCGAAGTCGGGCGCCGCGAGCCCACGACCGGGATCATCGCCGAGCTTGCCGGGCGCCTCGGGCTCGCACCCCAGACGCTCGAGGCGTGGAACCGGACAGCCACCCCCGAGGTGGCTGCGTACGTCCACGCGGGCCTTGCCGCACGGCAGGCCTGGGACCTGCGCGACGACCCCGAGTCCGCCCGGCAGGCGGCCGCGGCGGCACGGTACGCCCACGCCGCGGGCAAGCCGGCTGTGTGGTGGGAGATGGCCTACCTGCGAGCCGAGAGCCTGCTGAGGCAAGGCGACCTTTCACAGGCCGCCACCATCGCCCAGGACATCCTCGCACACCCCCTCACCGATGCCTCGGACGCCCTCGCGGCGCGTGTCCGCCAGCTGCTCTCCGCGCTTTGCCTCGGGGAGCCCGCCTCGGCCGCCGACCACGCCCGCGCAACCGTCCTGGCCAGCGCACCACTGCCCCCGGGTCCCCCTGACGGTCGCGGCCCCGATCTCCCTCATAGCCGCCCAAGCCGAATCAGGCCAGCTCGACGTGGCGTGCGCTGGCCATCTCGGGCACCTGTGACCTCATCTGCGGTTGATTTGCGGCGTCCGTACACCATCCACTGCGAATGTGAGCGATTGTCGGCAGGGGTTCTTGGGCGTCGGCCTCGCCTCACGATGATCATGCCGACGCTGAAGGCGCCCATCGATGCTGCTTGCTGTGAGCGCCTCGTCGATGAAGGCCGCGGCTGCGGCGTTGGCGAGACCGCCGTCGACCGCGACCCCGCGCGTGATGGAGAGTGTCCCGGCCACGGACGTGTGGACATGGCTGTACAGCCATCCGCGAACGCCTGCGAGCAGGTCCTCGCCGTTTGATCCGGCGACGTCGATGACGACGACGTCGGGCTCGAGGAAGCTGACGAGCGCAGTGAGACCAGACCCCAGGCTGCGTCCGATCTGACGGGAAAGGGCTGTGCCGCGACCGCCGGGTCCAGCCGATTGCAGGTTCGAGGCCAGGCCTTTGAGGCAGGAGGTGCTTCCGCATGAGCACTCGACTCCGGATTCGCCGGCGAGCGGCGCGTGGCCGAGGTCGTCGGTCGACCACAGGACGTGTCTCTCGGCCACGAGCGTGCATGCGGTCGTCCGCCCCACGGCGCAGTACAGCACGCGGCGGTCCGAGCCGAATCGCTGCGCCTGCGCAATGGCCGACGCCTCGGTCCTGCCGTAGGCGCGAACGGTGAGTCCATGGTGCGCACCCGAGGAGAGCTCGCCGCCGCCGTGAGCGATGAGTCCTAGGCCTAGGAGATGGACGGCACCCTGTGAAGCGATACTCCGCGCCGTCTCCACTAGCGTGGATGGGCCCTCATCGCCGCCGACTTCGGCCCAGCCGAGACAGCTGCCGCCGACGTCGTAGACGCCCACCCGCGCGCCGTCGCCTGCGGGTGCGGCCCCTGCCACTGCGAGGGCAGTGGGCGCGAAGGCGAAGAGTGCAGCGCGGCGCCCGCCCGTCGAGGGCGCCTCTTTGACGGGCGCGATGAGTGCCAGGCTGCGGAGCTCGTCGAGGCGTTCAGACGCCGCGGTGCGGGAGAGGCCGGTCGCCGCACAGACTTGGGAGCGGGTCATCTGCGTCCCGTCTCGGAAGAGCTGGAACAGCTGACCGGCGGTGTAGCTGCTGCCCACGGAATCAGCCCTGGTTGCTGAACGCCGCGTCGAACCTCGCAGAGGCGTCGTCGTAGTCGTACTTCGACAGCAGTTCGAGAGCCTCGTGCGCCCCATAGAGGCGGTCCATGCCCGCATCTTCCCACTCGATGCTGATCGGTCCCGAGTAGCCGATCGCATTCAGGGCGCGGAATGCGGACTCCCACGGGACATCGCCGCGGCCCGCCGAGACGAAGTCCCACCCGCGTCGGGGGTCGCCCCACGGCAGGTGCGAGCCGAGCAGCGTGTTCCGGCCGGTCGTGCGGACTTTGATGTCCTTGCAGTCCACGTGGTAGATCCGGTCCCTGAAGTCCCAGAGGAATGAGATCGGGTCGATGCCCTGCCAGATGAAGTGGCTCGGGTCCCAGTTCAGGCCGAAGGCCGGACGGTGGTCGATAGCTTCGAGGGCGCGGACCGTGGTCCAGTAGTCGTAGGCGATTTCGGACGGATGCACCTCGTGCGCGAACCGCACGCCCTCGCTGTCGAAGACGTCGAGGATCGGATTCCAGCGCTCGGCAAAGTCCTGGTAGCCAGCATCGATTGTCGTTTCCGGGACTGGCGGGAACATCGCGACGTATTGCCAGATGCTCGAGCCCGTGAAGCCGACGACCGTCTCGACTCCGAGCGCGCGGGCCAGCCGTGCGGTGTTCTTGAGGTCCGTGGCCGCGCGCTGGCGCACGCCCTCCGGATCGCCGTCGCCCCACACGCGCGGACCGACTATGGCCTGATGGCGGAAGTCGATGGGGCTGTCGCAGACGGCCTGACCTTTGAGATGGTTCGAGATCGCCCAGACCTTGAGGCCGTATCGGTCGAGGAGGTCGAGCTTGGACTGGACGTAGCCGGGTTCGTTCCACCGGGAAGCGTCGAGGTGGTCGCCCGAGACGGCGATCTCGAGCCCGTCGTAGCCCCAGCGGGCCGCCAGCCGCGCGACCTCCTCAAGTGGAAGGTCGGCCCACTGGCCGGTGAACAAGGTGTACGGGCGTCGCATGGTGGCTCCTTGCAGGTCGGAGTGGCCTTAGCCGAGCGGGGTGATCGGGGTGACGGTGAACGGCTCGGCGAGCAGCTCTGCGCATTCGGCCACGAAGTCCCGGACGTGGGCCTGAGTGGTGTGGGCGTCGAGATCGGACTGTCGGTCCCAGCCCTCGATGAGGACGAACCGGGCCCCGTCCGCGAAGACGGTGTACTCGACGCAGCCCTCGTCGTTGCGGCTCAGCCGCTGGAGCGCCTCGAGGGCGGCGCGGAGCGGGGATTCCAGGCCCGGTTTGGGCGTAAAGGGGGGCATGAGCCAGACCTGCGCCGCCTGGCTCCTCTGCGGTGCGGTCATGGGTGTTCCTGAGGAGACGGTGGTGGGGGCTCCTCGCGGGCGCCCCCACCGAACGGTTGCAGTGCTAGTCCGCGGCGATGGACGGGACGTCGATCCAGGCGCCCTTCTCGGCTGAGACGACGATGGCGTCGTCGATGAGCGCGGTCTGGTAGCCGTCGGCGAAGTTCGGGCTCACGCTGCCGCCCTCGGCGATGGCCTTGAAGAAGTCGTGCGCTTCGATGATCTTCGTCTCCCCATAGCCGATGCCCAGCGCCGGGATCGGCCAGAGGCCCTCGCCGTAGGGGTGGGCCGGGCCGGTGTAGATGGTTCGGAAGCCGCGGCGGTCGTCACCGTCGTTTGCGAAGCACACCTGGAGCTCGTCGCGGCGCTCGTAGTTGAAGACGATGCTGCCCTCGGTGCCGTGGATCTCGAACGTGATGAAGTTGTTCCGTCCGTAGCCGTTGCGGGTGGCCTCAATGGAGCCGACCGCGCCATTGGCGAAGCGGACCATCGTCATGACCTCGTCGTCGACGTCGACCTCGCCTCGCGGCCCCTCGCCGCCCCGGACGTTGCCGAGGGCGTCGGCCCCGCCGGACTGCAGAGGCCGCTCCGGGATCCAGGTCGAGAGGATTGAGTTGACGGAGGCGAACTCGCCCACGAGGTAGCGGGCCATGTCGATGACGTGGGTCGCGATGTCGCCCAGTGCACCGGAGCCCGCGACGGACTTCTGGAAGCGCCACGAGAGCGGCGAGCTGGGATCGGCGCTCCAGTCCTGGAGATAGGTGCCGCGGAAGTTGAGGATGCGCCCGATCGCGCCCTCTTCGATGTACTTCTTTGCGAGGGCGACGGCGGGCGTGCGGCGGTAGTTGAACGCAACCATGTGCACGATGCCGGCGTCCTTGACCGCGTCGTACATCGCCTTGGACTCCTCGCCGGTGCGGGCGAGCGGCTTTTCGCAGATGAGGTGCTTGCCGGCCTGGGCCGCGGCGATGGCGATCTCCGCGTGGAGGTGGTTCGGCGTGGCGATGTCGACGACATCTATGCTCGGGTCGTCGATGATCCGGCGCCAGTCGGAGGTCGAGTTCTCGAAGCCGAAGCGGCGTGCCGCCTCGGCGGCGAGCTGGTCATTGGCCTCGGCAATCGTGTGTCGGATGGGCATGGCCGGGGCAGGCCAGAAGAACATGGGCATCGCGGAGTAGGCGAGCGAGTGGGCCTTGCCCATGAAGCCGCCCCCGATGAGGCCGACGTTGAGGTTCTTCATGATGATGCGTTCCTTTTCCTTGGAAATTCGGTCGTTAGGGGAGGAGTTCGCGGAGGTAATTCCGGCTGATCTCGGCGGCGGCGCGGGGGTCGCCGTCGTACTCGTCGAGCTCGACCATGAGCCAGCTGTCGTAGCCGCTGTCCTTGAGCGCCTCTATGATGTCCGCGAAGTCGAGCTCGCCCTGCCCAAGGGGCAGGAATGCGAACGGATCCTTGCGGAAGTCCTTGAGGTGCACATGGCGGAGGCGCTCGGGATACTTGCGGATCATGGCCGCAGGGTCGGCCCCGCCGGCGGCGAGGTGCGCGGTGTCGGGGCAGAAGCCGATCCTGGTGAGGGGCATGAGGCGCTCGAGCTCGTCCGGGCCTTCGACGATGGTCGTGAGGTGCGGGTGGTAGCTCGCGGACAGGCCGAATCCTTCCGCGATGTCCGTCACGCGGTCGAGCGCCTCTCCGAGACGGCGGTAGTCTTCATCTGTGGTGCCAGCCGCGCGACGTGCCCCGCCGCCGACGACGAGGCGTTCGGCCCCGAAGATCGCCGCCAGCTCGGCCGCGCGCCGGATCCTGTGCAGCTCGTCGGGGAGGATGTCGGCGTAGATGAAGTTCGCCCCGGTGTAGACGCTCACGAGCGAGACGCCCGCCTCCTCGAGGAGGCCGTGGAGCTCCTCGGGCCGGTCGGCGTACTCGGCGAGGTTGCCGTCGAACATCTCCACGCCCTCGTAGCCGGCGGAGGCGATGTCCTTCACGGCCCGGTCCATAGACCCGCGGGTCATGTAGAAGAGGTCCTTGACGCTCGTCACCCCGACCGGGTGCCCGACGACCCCGCCCCAGGTGATGGTGCAGTATCCGAGTTTCATTGGCTGCGGCCCTTTCAGATGATGGTGGAAACCTTGTCGTGCCCGGGAACGCTGACCCATCCGCGGGCCTGCGCTGAGCTGATGAGCGCCTGGGTCAGCTGGGCTGCGCGGAGCCCGTCCGCGAATGTGGGCAGCCCGTCGGGGGCGTTCCCGCGTACGGCGTCGTAGACGTCGGCAATGAAGGCATTGAAGCTGTCCTGGTAGCCCTGCGGGTGTCCGGCGGGGAGCCGGGCGTACCGCCTGCCGCCGTCGGTCGTTAGGGTGTCGGGGCCGACGGCGATCCGCGAGGCTTCGGCGGTTCTGCCGACCCAGAGCGTGTCCGGCTGCTCCTGATCGAAGCTCAGGGAGGCCTGGGTTCCGTCGAAGGAGAACCAGAGCCGGTTCTTCCGGCCCGGGGTGACCTGGCTGACCACGACGGACCCAGCGGCGCCCTGGTCGGTTTCGAACAGCACACTGGCACCGTCCTCGGTGGCGACGGGGAAGGAACCTCCATCGCCGAGCCGCTCCGCGAACGCCTGCGACGTCGATGCGACAAGCCGCGTGATCCGCTGCCCGGTGACGAATTCCATGAGGTCGCACCAGTGGACGCCGATGTCGGCGAAGGCCCGGGACGCCCCTCCCCTGGTGGGGTCGACGCGCCAGTTCGTCGCCCCGGGGCTGGCGAGCCAGTCCTGGAGGTACGAGCCATGCAGGAGCCAGAGGCGGCCGGCGTCCCCGCGGCGGGCGAGGCCCCGCGCCTCGCGGACGGCAGGGTAGAAGCGGTAGACGAACGGTACCGTCGCGACCCTTCCGTGGCGCTGGGCCAGGTCTGCGAGCTCGGCGGCATCCTCCACCGAGGTCGCGAGCGGCTTCTCGCACACGACCGCTTTGCCGGCCGCGAGGGCCAGCTTCGCGTACGGGGAGTGCGTCGCGTTGGGGGTGCAGATGTGGACGACGTCGACGTCGTCGCGATCGATCAGCGACTCGGGTGACGATGCTGCGTGCAGCGCACCGAGGACGGGGGCAGCGCGTTCGGCGCTCGCCGTCGTCCGGCCGGCGACGGCGCTCACCGTCCCGCCCGCGGCCCGCACCGCGTGCGCGTGGACGCCGCCCATGAAGCCCGTGCCGATGATCCCGGAGCGAAGTCCCGCCGTCATGGCTACTTCTTCCGGGCCAGGGCGACGGCCAGGATGATGATCGCGCCGCGGACGACCTGCTGCTGGCTGCTGTCGAGCCCGGCGAGGATGAGGCCGTTGTTGATCAGGCCGATCAGGAGCGAGCCGAACAGCGTGCCGATCACGGTGCCGGAGCCGCCGAACAGGCTGGTCCCACCGAGGATCACGGCGGCGATAGCCGAGAGCTCGTCGCCCGTGCCCCACTGGAAGCGTCCGGACTGGAGGCGCCCCGCGTAGAGCATGCCGGCGATGCTCGCGACGATGCCGGAGATGAGCAGGACCTGGAACTTGAGGCGCTTGGTGTTGATGCCGGTGAAGTCGGCCGCGGTGCGGTTGCCGCCGGTGGCCAGGACCTGCCGGCCGAACTTCGTGCGGGACAGGACGACGGCGCCGATTGCCACGAAGAGCGCGGACCATAGGACCAGGCCGGGGATAGGGCCGATATTGCCGGAGCCGAAGATCGTGTTGAAGGTGTCGTCGAGGATCGGCTGCGGGGCCGACGCCGTGACCCACTGGGCAGCGCCGACTGCGATACCCATCATGCCCAGGGTGACGAGGAACGACGGGATGCCCAGAAGGCTGACGAGGCCGCCGTTGATGGCCCCGACGATCACGCCCATGGCGAGACCGGCCAGGATGCCCGGCACGAGGCCCCACTGGGAGATGCCCATCGCCGTGGCGACGCTCGAGAGGCCGGCGGTGGACCCGACGCTGAGGTCGATCTCGGCGCACGAGATGACGTAGGTCATCCCGACGGCGATCACTGTGATGGTGGCGGTCTGCCGGAAGATGTTCAGCAGGTTGACCGCGGACAGGAAGCCCTGGTCGTGCAGGAGGATCGCGAAGAAGGCGAAGACCACGACGAAGCCGATATAGATGACGTAGCGGCGCCAGTCGAGCCTCTTCAGCATCTCGCCGAAGCTCGGCGACGCCGGCGTCTCGATGGTGGCCGCGGGGGCTGTCTTGCTCATGTCAGACTCCCTGGACTGCGAGTTGGAGGGACTCCTCGTCGGCGATGTCGCCGCGAGGCAGGTCTTGGATGATGGAACCTTCCTTGAGGACGAGGACTCGGTCGCTCACTGCAAGGAGTTCGGGATATTCGGAGGAGATGACGATCACCGCTTTGCCGGTGCTCGCCAGGTCCCGGATCATGTCGAGGATCTCGCTCTTCGTGCCGATGTCGACGCCGGCCGTTGGCTCGTCGAGGATGAGCACCTCGGGGTCGGTGCCCAGCCACTTGGCGATGACGACCTTCTGCTGGTTGCCGCCCGAGAGGAGCCTGACAGGCCGATTCGGGTGGGCGACCTTCACCGCGAGCTTGTCGATGAGCGAGGACGAGAGCTTCTTGCCCGCGCCGACGTCCAGGAGCGGGCCGCGGCTGATGCTTCCGAGGAGTGGGAGCAGGAGGTTGTCGCGCACGGAGTGCTCCAGGACAAGGCCCTGAGCGCGCCGGTCCTCCGGAATCAGGGCGAGCCCGGCCGCGATCGCCTGCTTGGGCGAGCCGATCGTGACCTTCTTGCCCTTGATGAGGATCTCGCCGCTCGTGGCCTTGTCGATGCCGAACAGCGCGCGGGCCAGTTCGGTGCGCCCGCTGCCCATGAGGCCTGCGAGTCCGAGGATCTCTCCGGGCCGCAGCGCGAAGGAGACGTCCCGGACCTTGGGGCCGGAGGTGAGCCCGCGCACCTCCAGGAGGGGGACGCCGTCGTGCGCAACGTGGTCCCGTGCGCGGTAGGCGAGCTGCCCCTCGATCTTCTTGCCCACGATGCCCTCGACGATCTGCTCGGGCGTCAGGCTGGACAGCGGCTCCGTGAGCAGCCGGCGCCCGTCGCGCAGGATCGTGATGCGGTCCGCGATCCGGTACACCTCGTCCATGCGGTGGGAGATGTAGATGATCGAGATGCCGCGGGCCTTGAGCCGGTCGATGAGCTCGAAGAGGGCCTCCGTCTCGTGTCTGGCCAGGCTCGCGGTCGGCTCGTCCATGATGAGCACCCCCGCGTTCTGGGACAGTGCCTTGGCGATCTCCGTGAGCTGCCAGTACGCCGTGCCGAGGCGCGAGACCTCGGCCTTGGGGTCGACGCGGACCTCCATCTCGTCGAAGAGCCTCCTGGCTCGGCGCACGGCCTCACGGTCGTCGATGAAGCCGCCGGCCAGCGGCTCGGAGGCGAGGAAGATGTTCTGCGCGACCGTCAGGCTGGGCACGAGGCTGAATTCCTGGAAGACCATTCCGATGCCGGCGGCCTTCGCGTCCTGGATGGAATTGATGGCGGCCGGCTTCCCGTCGATGAGGATCTCGCCGGCGTCTGCTTGGTAGACGCCCTGCAGGATCTTCATGAGCGTGGACTTGCCGGCGCCGTTGCCGCCTGCAAGCGCGTGGACCTCGCCCCTGCGGACTTCGAAGTCGACCTCCTTCAGGACCGGAACCCCGTTGAAGGCCTTGGAGATGGACCGCATCTCGACGGCGTTGTCTGGCGTGTTCATGGGTTGTCCCTCCCGGGCGGGGGCATCAGCCCCCGCCCGACTGGTTCTGCTGCTTCTGGCCCCTACTTCTTGTACGAGTTCTGGAGGTCCGCGGGAGCGTCGGCGTGGTAGACCTGCTTCCACGCATCGAGGACGTTCGAGTGGTCCACGGGCAGGGCGCTCAGCGCCACGTAGGCCGGCTCCTGCTTGCCGAGGAGGGATCCGGCAGCGATCTGAGCCTCGGTCACGCCCTGGTCGAACGGAACCTGGGCGCCGAGGCCGACCACGAGGTCGTTCTTCGCGAGCGCGATGGCCACGTTCTTGCCGAGGTCCTCGGTGGCGATCTTGAGGTCCTGGCGTCCCGCTGCACGGGCCGCCGCCATGACGCCCTCGGCCGGGACGTCCCACACGGCCCAGATGCCCGACAGGTCCGCGTGCTTGCTCAGCATCGCGTTCGCCGCCGCCTGAGCGTCGCCGGCGAAGTCAGGGCCGGCGATGCCCTTCTCCTCGACGATCTGGATGTCCGGGTAGTCCTTCGCGATGGTGTCCTTGAAGCCCTGGTGGCGCTGCTGGGTCACGAAGAAGTCGGCCTGGTGGAAGATGACGCCGATCTTGCCCTTGCCGCCGAGGGCCTTGGCCATCTCGTGGGCGGAGACGACGCCGTTGCCGTAGTTGTCCGCCGAGACGTCAGAAACGTAGTCCTTGCCCGCGGTGAAGCCCTGCGGGACATTGTCCATGAAGACCAGCTTCGCCCCGGCCTGTGCGGCCTTCCGGTAGGCCGTCGCGGTCGCGACCGGGTCGGTGGGGATCGAGACGATGATGTTCGGCTTCTGGGTCATGACGGTCTCGAGGTCGGAGACCTGCTTGTCCGGCTTGAAATCGGCATCCGTCGTGGCGATGACCTTGATGCCGAGCTTCTCGAACTCGCTCTTGAGGCCGGCAATCTGCGCCGTCGCCCAGTCGTTGCCGCCGTAGTGCATGGCGATCGCGGCCGTGGCGCCCATGGCCTTGACCTTCGAGATCTCGTCCGGAGTCAGGGTCGTGGCCGAGGCGGGCGACGGCGTCTCGCCGTTCGGGCCCTTGCTGAGCACCTGCCCGGTGACCTGCTTGAGGGCGGTCTCGGCCTTCTGGGAGACGGCGGAGTCCGTTCCTCCGGTGGCGCTCGTCGATGAGCTGCACCCGGCGGCCGCGAGCGCGATGGCCGCGGCTGCTGCGAAGAGGGCTGTTCTGCGGATCATAGGTGTTCTCCAGTCCTGTCGGGGAGGGGAAAGGGGTGGGGTGGAGCAAGAGCCCGGGCTGGGCGACGGCTCCCGTGAAGTGCCGATGCGGGTGGGGCCGCTCAGGCCAGCGCAAGGGCCAGAGCGGGGGGGACCGGAGACAGGACGAGCCCGCCAGCGGCCGAGGCTGCGCGGATTGCCGCAGCCTTGTCGGATGAGCCCAGGAACGCCTGTGCGTAGGGCTTGTCGAAGAAGAGTCCCAGGGAGCAGCGGCCGTGGCGGGCCTCCACCCACTTCACGACGTCGGCCGAGACCGCTGCCATGTCTCCGCGCAGTTCGACTTCCTTGCCGTCGACCGTCATCGCTGCGATCACCGAGCGATCCGCGTCGAGGGTGACAACCAGGCTCGCCCAGAGGGCGCCCCCTTGGAAGACGCCGACGACCGCCGAGGTGTTGACCGGAACGAAGGCGTTGACTGCTGTCCCGATCGCATCGATGCTGCCGGGGGCGGCGAGGAGGAGCTGCTCGGCGTTGCGCCATTGGGAGGCCGTCCGTGCGTCCGGGAGAAGCGCGGTGAGCGCCTTCGCGTTGTTCGCACTGGCCATCTCCGGCTCCCTCATCCTCGTCGGGCTGTTGCCGTGAACGTTCACGACTCCATCTATCGTGAACGTTCACGGTCTATGTGTCAAGAGTCACAAAAAGAGGGCCGCAGAGTCCAGGCTTGCGGGGCGCGTCATATCGTCGGGGGAGGCGCGCCTGCGCTAGTGGCTGGCTGGCGGAGCCTTGCGGCGATCGCGCTCTTGCGCACTACGAGGGTCGGGACACTCGGGGTCCGGTCGACCTCGCGGCCTTCGATTGCGCCGATCAGCCCGTCGATGCTGCCTCTTGCCAAGGCGGGGAAATCCTGCCGGACGGTGGTCAGCGGCGGCAGGAAGAAATCCGAACCTTCGACATCGTCGAAGCCGACGATGCTGACGTCCTCGGGCACCCTGACGCCGTTCTCGGCGAAGGCTCGGACCAGGCCCAGAGCGGTGTGGTCGCTCACCGCGAATATGGCCTGAGGAACGCGGCCCTCCGCGACGAGGCGCAGGCCGGTCTCATACGCCCACCTTGGGCTCCAGTCTCCCTCGAGGCAGAGCCCCGGCCGCAGGCCGGCGTCGCGCAGTGCGCCTTCCCAGCCACGCCTGCGGACGCGGCCGTCGAACCACTCCATCGAGCCGGCGATGTGGGCGATGTCGGTGTGCCCGAGGTCGATCAGGTGCTCGGTGGCCATCCGGGCGCCCAGTTCCTGGTTCTCCGAATAGGTGAAGACGTTCGGGGTCGACGACGCGCCGGCGGCGATCATCTCGACCGGCACCCGGATCGAGGCCTTCCACACGGCCGAGGCCATCGAGAGCCGCGGCGCAATGACGATGATGCCGTCGACGCCGATGTCGTCCAGCGTGTCGAGGGCGTTCGGCACGGATATTTCGTAGGGTTCCTCGACGGTGACAACTGTGGTGCCGTAGCCCTTCAGACGGGCGACATTCTCGAGCGAGATGAGCGTCCCGACGGGGCCGAAGCGGGGGGAGCCGTCGGTGAGGATTCCGACCAGGGTGGAGCGGTTGGTGACGAGGGTGGTCGCCGTCCGATTGCGGCGATAGCCGATCTCCTGGATGACCCGGAGAACCCGTTCGCGGGTCGAGGCGCTGACGTCCGGCGCATTGTTGATGACTCTCGAGACCGTTTGATACGAGACACCGGCCATCCGAGCCACGTCGTTGATGCTGGGCTTGCGTGATGCGCCCGTGACCGAGCCTCTTGGCGCCCCTGGCAACGGCAACTCCCTCCGACGGCGTCCTGCTCGAGGATGACCGAGTCCACGTCTAAGGATATCCGGGCGCCCAGAGGCTCCCGGCGGGGCCTGCCTGGCAGAAGCGACGGGCTGCCCGACGGGCGCCAGAGTCCCGCCGACGGGCTATCCCGAGGCGGGCTGAGGACCGCAGCTACGCCGGGGTCGCGGTGGGCTGGGCGATGTTCTTGGCGATATCCCTTTCCACGTCGCGGATGTGGGCTACAGCGGCATTCTGGGCTTCGCGGACTCGGCCTGCGACGACAGCGTCGACGATCTTCGTGTGGCCCCTGTGCGAGTCTTCACGGCGGCCCGGGAGGTCGATGACGCGGTGCGAATACTTGACCATCATCGGCTCCAGGCTGCCGTATATCGTGGCGAGCAGTCCGTTCTTGGAGGCCTTCGCGATCGTCTGGTGCAGCTTGAAGTCGAGCTTGACGAATTCCTCGTTGGGGAGGTCCGGGTCGGCGCATCTGCTGAGGATGTCCTGGAGCTCTGAGGCGTACCCAGGCGTGATGCGGCGTGCTGCCAGGCCCGCGGCGTCCCTTTCCATCATCCGCCGCACCTCGAACAGTTCGGGGACGGTGAAGCCTTCGAACACCAGGAGGTCGGAGCCCGCCTGGGAGGCGACGGTGTTGCTGACGACGAAGACGCCCACGCCGTGGTTGCTGCTGACCAGGCCGCTGGCTTCGATGCTTCTGATGGCTTCGCGCATGGAGCTGCGGCTCACACCGAATTCCTCTGCGAGCACTCGCTCCGGCGGGAGCTTCTCGCCGACGGCGTAGACGCCCTTGGTGATGAGCTGGGTCAGCTGGGCGGCTACCGAGTCGGAGACCCGGAGCCGCTCCACGCGTTCGATCCTGCTGGCAGTCTCGGCCATCGTTCTTCCTTCCCCTGACGGGTGTTTCGGTCTCCCCCCAGCGGGTGACTCTTGAATGATACTGGTCAGGTGGTCCGATCTCCAGCGCATTGGGGCTAAGGCGGCCACCGTGTTCCGACGTGAGGCGGGGCGGGCACCGGCGGTGCTGCGCCCCGCCTCACGCGGGCAGTTCGGATCCTCGCCTCAGTACTTCTTGGGGGGCGCCATGATGCTGTTGATGTAGGCGGCGTAGGCGTCCGCGTTGTCCTTGGTCACCAGATGCGTCGTGATGTCCGAGATCTTCGGGACGTAGTTGCCCAGGACGACGGACTGGAATGCTATGTCGATCATCTGCATGGCGTTGTCCACAGAGTTCACGTCGACGGAGGCCGTCAGCTTCCCGTTGCGGATGGCGTCCATGCCGGAGAGCAGACCGTCTGCTCCGACGATGACGATTCCCTGGGACCCGTCCCACTGCTTGAGGCCGGCGGCATCGACGGCCTGGGAGGCCCCGAGCGCCATGTCCTCGTTCTCGCCGTAGATGGCGTTGATGTCGGGGTGGCGGGTGAGGAGGTCCTGGGCCGCGGAGAGGCCTTTGTCGCGGAGGTACCCGCCGTCGGCCGTGGCAACGACCTGAAGGCCGGGGTTCTCCGCCATCGCCTGATTGAAGCCGATGAGGCGCGCGCGGGACCAGTCGGAGCCGGAAGGGCCCATGATCTGCGCGATCTTGCCCTTGCCCTTGAGCGTGTCGGCGATGAACTTTCCGGCTACGTAGCCGGACTGCCAACGGTTGTCGTACCCGATATTGGAGACGGTGTTGATCTGGTCGATGGGGTACAGCTCGACCGGCTGGTTGAACTGGAAGATCTTCGTCCCGGCGTCCATGGACTTCTTGTAGACGCCCTGCATGGTCGCGAAGTTTGCACCCGTGCAGATGAAGACGACATCGAACTTGCGGCTCGTCCAGGTCTGGACGGTGCTGATCTGCTGCTCAACTGCGTTGAAGTTGCCCGTGGGCGAGGACTTCTCCCACTTCCACCTGACGCCGTACTGGTCCTCGAGCTGGGCCATCCTCGTGAACGCGGCGTTCTCCATCTGGGTGTAGTACTCGGAGAGCACGGGCGGGGTGAAGCCGACCTGGACGGTGCGGCCGTTGACGAGCTTCTTGACCGCCGCGGCGTAGTCCGCGTTCCCGGCCAGTGCTGCCCCGGCACCGCCGCCGCCACCGCCCGTGGCCCCGCCGGGCGGGGCCGTGCAGGCGGAGAGCAGGGTCAGCGAGCCCAAGAGGGCGCCGGCGCCCAGCATCTGGCGCCTTGTGGATCCGGGCCTGGCATTCTCGTTCGGGGAGGTGGTTCCCATGTCATTTCTCCTTTGAGGCTGGGGACTGCGGTTCGGGTGCTGCGGACGGGTTCGGTGCAGGGGTCAGCCCACTGCCTGTTCGACCTGCTGGACGGGCGCCGGCTTCCGGGCTTTGTGGGGCGTGCTCGATTTCGGCGCTGTTCTGGCGCTGCTTGAAGTACGCCGTGAGTCGGTCGAGCAGCACGGCGAAGAGCAGGATGGCTCCTGTGACGATCTGCTGCCATTCGGAGGTGATGCCGGCGATGTTCATGGCATTGGTGATGAGGGTGATGGTCAGCGCACCGAGAATGGCGCCGATCATTCGGCCCCGCCCGCCCGTCAGCGCTGCGCCGCCGATGATCGCGGCGGTGATGGCGAGGATCTCGTAGCCGGTTCCGAGGGTGGGTGCCACGTTGGTGGCCCGCCCGGCCATGATGACTCCCGCGAGGCCCGCGCAGCCGCCGCTGACGATATAGGCGAACGTCTGGACCGCGGGGACGGAGATGCCAGAGAGGCGGGCCGCGTCCGGGTTGCCGCCCACGGCGTAGAGGTAGCGGCCGATCACGGACTTTCGGAGCATGAGGGCTACCGCGATGCACAGGACGAGGGCGACCAGCACGGGAATGCTGATGAGGCCGGCGAGTTTCACCTGGCCGCCGACCAGGCGGTATTCGGGTGTCATGTAGCGGGTGAACGGCGTTCCCTTGGTCCACAGGAAGAGGGCGCCGCGGGCGACGCCCAGCATGGCCAGCGTCGCAACGAAGTCCGGCAGCCCCAGCTTGGTGATCAGGAGGGCATTCACGAGGCCGCACGCGAGCCCGCATCCGATTCCGGCCAGCAGTGCGAGCGGGAAGATGAGGCCCTGCGTGATGAGGTAGGCGCCGACGCCTGCGGAGAGCCCCATGACTGATCCGACGGAGAGGTCGATGCCTCGCGCGATGAGGACGACCGTCATGCCCAAGGCGAGCAGGAGCACGAAGACCGCCTGGTTCGCGATGTTCTCCCAGTTCCCGAAGCTGAGGAACGACGGCGAGACGAAGGTCATGAGGATGATGAACAGGACCAGGAGGACCACGAGGCCGGAGCCCGGCTTGGCCAGGAGGGCCTGGATCCGGCGGCCGAGGCTGGATGCGCTGGGAGGAGAAGACATGTCATGCCTCGCTGGGGTTCGGGCCCGCGGCCCGCGCCGGGGCCATGGGGCGCAGGGTGGTCTGCAGCCACTTCTGGGCGCCGCGGTCGAATGCCACGGCGGCGACGATGGCCGCGCCGGTGACGATCGAGAACCACAGCGGGTCGACGCCGATCAGCTGCAGGCCGCGGTTGAGGACGGCCAGGAAGAACGCTCCGACGGCGGCGCGCCAGATGCTGCCGCGCCCGCCGGCGAGGGAAACGCCGCCGACGACACACCCGGCGATGGCCGTCAGTTCGTACCCGCCGCCGAGTCCGGGCTGCACGGAGTTGAGGTGGGAGGCCAGGAGCACGCCCCCGATGCCGGCGACGGCCCCGGAGATGACGAAGACCGTGAACTTGGTCTTGCGGACACCGACCGCGGCGAGATAGGCCGCGTCCGGGTTGATTCCGACCGCGTAGACGGATCGTCCGAACGGTGTCTTGACGAGGGCGGCCTCGAGCACGACGAGGATGACGGCGGCGATGAGGACGCCGGTCGGGACGCCGGCGATCTTCCCGCCCGCGAGGGTGAGGAAAGAACTGTCCGTGGTGCCGGTCAGCTGGGTGTGGACGGTGAAGACCTGGAGGGTGCCGGCGCCGATGCTCAGGGTCGCGAGGGTGACGACAAAGTCGCTCAGTCCGAGAGCCGCGACGAAGGTTCCGTTGATGAGGCCGATGACGAATCCCGTGGCCGTGCCGGCAAGGACCGCCACAACGGCCGGCGCCCCGTTCATCGAGGCGAACAGGGTGGCCGCCGCGCTTAGCCCGATGTTCGAGCCGATGGACAGATCGATGCCCCCGCTGATCAGCACGAACGTGAGACCCGCGGCGAGCAGGATGGCCGGGACCGATTCGACGAAGGTGTTGTAGATGTTGTCCGGGCTGAGGAAGTAGGGCGAGGCCAGGGCGAAATAGACGCACATGGCCAGGAAGGCGATCGAGACGGCG
The DNA here is from genome assembly GCF_049332655.1 of Sinomonas sp. P47F7. Taxonomy (GTDB): domain Bacteria; phylum Actinomycetota; class Actinomycetes; order Actinomycetales; family Micrococcaceae; genus Sinomonas. The sequence goes on from NZ_CP186327.1 coordinate 990,824, forward strand.
ACGCCGTCGATCGCCAGAGCCCGTGAAGAACGCTGGAGGACGCTCATGCTGCTGCAGCCCCTCGGGTCGCAAGCGAGATGATCTGTTCGCCGAGCTCGCTCGTCTCCGAGGCGGCTTCATCGCGCCCCGTTCCCTCGAGTTCGCCGACGATGGTTCCTTCGCGCATCACGGCGATGCGGTCGGAGACGCGGATCAGTTCCGGGAGTTCGGAACTGATCACGATGGCTGCTCCGCCGCGATCGACGAAGTCGTAGATCAGGCGGTAGACCTCGGCCTTGGCGCCGACGTCGATTCCCTGGGTCGGCTCGTCGAAGATGATCAGATCCGGATTCGTGAAGAAGCACCGCGCAATAACGACCTTCTGCTGATTGCCTCCGCTGAGGTTGCGGATCCTTTCCTGCACGGAGCTCGTCTTGATGCCCAGATCACCGACAAACCTCTTGGCGGTCGCCGACTCCTGGGAGCCGCGCAGGAAGAGTCCCGCAGCGGCGGTTCTCCTCAGGTCGGAGATGGTGATGTTCCTCTTGATGGAGAAGTCACCGAGGATGGCGTGGGTCTTGCGCTCCTCCGGGACATACATGACGCCCTTCCGCCGGGCCTCCCGCGGCGAGCGGATGACAGTTGGCTTCGAGTGCAGGAAGATCTGGCCGGAGTCGGGCCGGTCGGCACCGAGGATGACCATCGCGGTCTCGGTCCGGCCGGCACCGGCAATGCCGGCGAGCCCCAAGATCTCGCCGCGGCGGACCGAGAGCGACACCTCGTGCAGGCGCGGGTGGCGGGTGACGGCCTCCAGCCGGAGGACTTCGTTCCTGGGGCCGAGATAGCCACTGGTGCTGTTGCCGTCGGCGATGTCCCCCCGCGCGGCGAGGTTCGAGCGTCCGACCATGAGCCGCACGAGCGAGTCTGCCGTGTGCTTGGCAGGATCGACGTTGGCAACGAGTCGACCGTCCCTCAGCACCGTGATGGTGTCCGCCAGCCCGAAGAGCTCATCGAGACGGTGAGTGACCCACAGGAGCGAAATTCCCTTCTCGCGCAATTGGCGCATGTAGCTGAAGAGGGTCAGGCGCTCATGGTCGGCGAGGCCGGAGGTGGGTTCGTCGAGGATGAGAACGCGCGTACGGAAGGCCAGGGCCTTGATGATCTGCACGACGTGCTGCTTGAGCGCGCCGAGGGCTTCGACGGGGACGTTGATGTCGCGGTGCGTGAGGCCGAATTCATGTGCGAGTTCGCGCACCCGGGCCCGCATCCCCCTCTCGTCGAGGATTCCTACGGCACGGTTTCGGCCGGCGACCATCTCTCGGCCGAGGAAGATGTTCTCGACGGCAGTCAGATTAGGGGCGAGTGACTGCTCCTGGTGGACGGTGGAGATTCCGAGGTCCTGGGCATTGCGCGGATTCGAGATGCCCGCCTCTTCGCCATCGATCGCAATGGACCCGGCGCTCGGCGTCACCGTCCCGGAGAGGATGTTGATGAGCGTGGACTTCCCGGCTCCGTTTTCGCCGAGGAGGCCGTGGATCTCGCCAGCACGCAGATCCATGTCGACGTCGGCCAGGGCCACGACGCCCGGGTAGACCTTGCCGATACCGCGGACGGAGACGACTGGCACGTCGCTGGAGCCCGTCAGGGCGCCATGGTGGTTTTCGGTGGTGTTCATTTTCAGCGACCTCATTGTCGAAGCGAAGGCTTTCCAGTTCGCAGGTGATCAGGTGGTCTGACATCCAATGCACCTTCTTTGCCCTTGAAAAGGGAGAGAAGGGCGGGAGTCGCGAGGAGGACGACAGCGGGCGGGCGCGGTGCTGGAAGCCCCGCACCGCGGTGGTGGTCCGCGGGTGCGGGGCAGGCTCGGGGCCGTACTAGACGGCGTCGATGAGCTCGAGGAATTCCCTGCTCGTGCGCACGTCGCCGTGGTTGGCCTGGATGTTGCGCAGGGCCTCCCAGTGCTGGCCGTAGCCGAGGGGGTCGTCCAGGCCCGAGGGGATGGCCGCGGTCGCGTCGGCGAGGACGACGACCTTGTAGTCCTGGTTGGCGCCGTCGATCGCGGTCGTGAGCGCGCAGTTCGCCGTCGAGAGGCCGGCGATGACGAGGGTGTCGGCGCCCGCGCGGCGCATGTACTCGTTCAGGGGCGTGCCGTAGAACGAGGAGAAGCGGTGCTTGCGCATCACCGGTTCGCCGTCGAGCGGCTTGAGCTCGTCGACGAGCTCGTCGCCGCCGTTACCCCAAGACCCCGGGAACTTGCCGAGCTGGCCCTCGAGGCCCCACTTGACGTCGGCGTAGCCGGCGTCCTTGCCGTCTCGGCGCAGGCCCCAGAGCGACCAGACCACGGGGATGCCCTTGTCCCGGCAGGCGTCGAGAACGTTCTTGACGGGCTCGATGGCATCCTTGCCCTCGGGTGCGCCGCCGATGCTGGGGATGTACATGGCGCCACCCTCTTCAGCACAGGCCTTCTGCATGTCGAGCACGAGCAGCATGGTCTTCTCGGGATCGATGGTGGGAGCGAGGTAGTGCGACCGGTCGATGACCTTGTCGATGTTTTCGTAGGTGTAGTCGAGGGACGACATATTCTTTCCTCCTGTTGTGGCGCCTGCAGCGTTGCAGCGCCGGCCTTTGCTCCTCCGCCTCGGCCGTTCCGATGCCGCGAACGGCCGATGTCAGAAATAGCGGGGATCTGGATGACCAAGGTGGCAGGTGATCCGGTGGTCTGAACACTACGAGAGGGTTGAAGCAGGTGTCAACACCTTTCCGCGATGTCGCTCACCTGATGTGAGACGACCCTGAGAAGCTTCCCGAGGCGATGCCGAGAAGCTTCACCGGGGGGCTTGACGGGGAAGCGGTCGGGAGGAGAGACTGCTGGTCCGACCACCTGATGTCTAACCATCGAACTGGACGAGGGCCCGCCCGACGACGAAGTGCGGGGGCCTCGGGGAGACCTGATGAAAAAATTTATGAACGACCCCGCGACGGTCGTGGATGACTATTTGAGTGGGCTGGTCCGCGCCCACGATGACGTCCTCGAATGGGATGACGACCATCGCGTGCTCCAGCGGAAGAACCTTCCGACGACGCCGAAGGTCGGCTTGGTGGGAGGCGGTGGGTCCGGCTGCGAGCCCACGCACACGGGATTCGTGGGGCATGGGATGCTCGACGTGGCGGTCCCGGGCCAAGTCTTCACCTCACCGGTGCCGAACCAGATAGCAGCCGCCACCCGGCGCGCCGACATGGGCAGGGGAGTCTTGCACGTCATCAAGAATTTCACGGGCGAGGTGATGAACTTCGGCATGGCGCAGGAGATCCTGTACTTCGAGGACATCGAGATCGCCCAGGTGATCGTCAACGACGATGTCTCCATTCCCGACGACGGGCAGACTGCCGGGAGACGTGGCCTCGGCGCCACAGTGCTCGTGGAAAAGATCGCGGGTGCGGCGGCTGAGGAGGGCGCTGGTCTTTCCGAGGTCCAAGCCATAGCGCAGCGGGTCGTCGACCGCTCCGGGACCTTCGGCGTCGGCCTTTCGTCCTGCACCCCGCCCCTTCGGGGCAAGCCCGTGTACCGCATGGGCGACGCCGAGATGGACTTGGGCATCGGCATCAGCGGCGAGCCGGGCCGCGAGCGCGTTCGGCTCCAGGACGCTCGCGACATCGCCGAGCTCATGGTCGATGAGGTCCTCACCGACCTCGCTCCCCCGGAGGGGGCGGACCTCCTCATGCTCGTCAACGGCCTGGGCGGCACGCCTCATCAGGAGCTGTACCTCATGGCCGGGGAATTGGCCGCAGCAGCGGAAGCGAGAAACGTACGCATAGCGCGCCAGCTCGTGGGGAATTTCGTGACGTCCCTCGACCAAGCAGGAGTGGCGGTCACCTTCCTCGAGCTGGATCCGGAGCTCGCCCGGCTCTGGGATGCGCCCGTGGAAACCGCAGCACTTCGATGGGGGAGATGAGAGAGAATATGGAGACTTTGAACACGGGGCTTGCGACCGAGAACCTCCGGCGATGGGTCCTCGACTTCGCCCACGGAATCCTCGACGAGCACGAGGCCCTGAGTGACCTCGACTCCGCGAGTGGCGACGCGGATCATGGCTCGAACATGCATCGGGGGATGAGCGGCCTTCTGCGGGTCATCCCCGAATGGGGCGAGGAGGCTCTTCCGGGCGAATTCCTCAAGGGCGTGGGGATGCACATCGTTTCCTCGGTCGGCGGTTCGAGCGGGGCCCTCTACGGCACAATCTTCCTCCGGATGGCGCGCACAGTCGGCGGGGCAAGCGCTCTGGACGCCCAGCTGCTCGTGCGCGCCTTCGAATCCGCAGGCGAGGGGGTGGCGGAACGCGGCAAGGTCAAACAGGGGGACAAGACGATGTACGACGCCTTGGCCCCGGCGATTCACACCCTCAGAGAGCAAGTCGAAGCCGGGGAAGCGTCGCTGTCAGCGGCCTTGGAAGCAGCGGCTGCTGCCGCAGAAGCTGGCCGTGACGCGACCGCGGACATGGTCGCGCGCAAGGGCAAGTCGAGCTACGCTCGCGAGAACTCGCGCGGCGTGATCGATCCCGGGGCGGCCTCCGTGGCCATGCTGATGCGGTCCGCTGCCCGCGCCCTGCCCTAGCGGGCCGACGAACCGAAGACTCTTGACACTCCCTTTTCAATGCGGAAGAGTTCAGACCACCTGACAACCTGATGAATGTCTTTTCGGTGGTCAGCTTCCCGCAGTTCATGCCCATCGCGTCCCCCTCCTCTAGAGGGTGGTTCATTTCAAGACACCAACACGAAAGGTCAAAACCATGAGCCTCAATGGATCGAAGATCGCCCTGCTGATCGAAGACGAGTACCAGATCCTCGAGGGCTGGTACCCGCTGCTTCGCCTCCAGGAGGCAGGCGCGGACGTCCACGTGCTGGGAAGCGGCACGAAGGACAGCTACAAGAGCAAGGAGGGCTACCCGATGGAGGTCGACGGCGCGGCCGCCGACGCCGATCCGTCGGAGTTCGATGCAGTCGTGGTTCCGGGCGGTTTCGCCCCGGACAACATGCGCCTGCATCCCGAGATGATCGCCTTCGTCCGTCAGATGAACGAGTCCGGCAAGCTTGTGAGCGCAATCTGCCACGGCGGCTGGGTGCTCGTTTCGGCCGGCGCACTCAAGGGCAGGAAGGCCACCGGTTACCTGCCGATCAAGGACGACGTCGAGAACGCGGGTGGTACCTGGGTCGACCAGCCGGTCGTCGAGGATGGCAACATCATCACCTCCCGCACCCCCGTCGACCTCCCGGACTTCACGCGAGCGATCATCGCCCACCTCGAGGGCCGTGCGGCCGGTTCGGAGCACTCCACCCACAACCGCGCGACCGATCTTGCCGGCGACCCGGCGGGCAGCCGGTATGAGACCGGCGTTGCCGTGTCCTAGGCGAGCCTTCACAACACTCTCAACCCATATCGGCACGTGCTGCCGGCCCCAACAGGAGTGATTCAATGACTATCAGGAAGAAGCCAGAGTCGGTCGACGCCGTCGTCGTCGGCCTGGGTGCCAATGGCGGCACCGCGGCGAAGGTGCTTAGCGAAGCTGGACTCAAGGTCGTCGGTTTCGATCGCGGCCCGTGGTTGCGAGCGCACGAGCACTACTCGGGCGACGAGCTGAAGTTCGTCAATCGCAATTACATGTGGCCTGACCCCACGCTTTTCCCGCGCACCCTGCGATACAACGACGGAGAGGTGGCCCAGCCCTTCGCGTTCTCACCGACGCCCCAGATGGTCGGCGGCGGGACGAACCACTGGGCCGGGTGGGTTCCGCGTCCCCGCGAATCGGACTTCATGCTTCGTACCCTCCACGGGGACATCGAAGGCATGAACCTGGCCGACTGGCCATTCCGCTACGAGCACCTCGAGCCTTACCTCACCAAAGTCGAATGGGCCTTTGGAGTCTCCGGAATCGCCGGTGCGGACAAGTACGAGCCGTACCGCTCCAAGGGTTACCCCAGCCCACCGTTGCGCCCCACCCGTTACGGCAAGCGGTTCTATGACGCCTGCAACAAGATGGGCATCAACGCGTTCCCGATCCCGCACGCCATGGTCACCAACAACCACAATGGCCGAGACCCGTTCAACAAGACGAGCTTCTGGAACCAGTACGGCGATCCCTCGGGAGCACGGTCGAACGTGCTCACCACGTTCATCCCCGAAGCTCTCGCCACTGGCAACTTCGAAGTCCGCGCCGAGAGCTTCGTCCGGGAGGTCAAGCTCGGCAAGGACGGCAAGGCCACCGGCGTCATTTACGTCGACCCGGAAGGCAACGAGGTGGAACAGGACGCCCGCGTCGTCATCCTCGCCCTCGGGGCGATCGAGTCGGCCCGGCTGCTTCTGCTCTCGCGCTCCGCGCAGTTCCCCGACGGCCTGGCCAACAGCTCGGGCCTCGTGGGCAAGAACGCGACCTTCCACGAGTACCTCTTCGCGGTCGGCCTGTTCGACAACGAGATCGACGAGCCTCTCAACGGTTTCGCGGGGAACTACATCTCCGGTGGGTCCCTCGAGTTCTATGAGACGGACGAGAATCGTGGGCACATCGGCGGTTGCATCATCTCCGCCTCGCAAACGTGCCACCCGGTCAACTGGGTCTTCCCCGGCCGCCCCACCTGGGGCGAGGCGCTCAAGGACGCGGACCGGAACTACTTCAACTACGCGATGAAGATCGGGCTCATTCTCCACGACATGCCCGTGGAGTCCAACCGCGTGGACCTCGACCCCACCTATCAGGACGCCTGGGGCCTGCCCGTTGCGCGGATTACCCACAGCCCGCACAAGAACGACGTCGCGATGGGGAAGTGGCAGGTCGATAAGAATGCCGAGATTCTCGAGGCCGCCGGCGCGCGCAAGACGGTGCCGGTCTACCTCGACAAGATGACGGGCAACACCTGCCATCAGCACGGTACCGCGCGCATGGGCACGGACCCGTCGAAGAGCGTGCTCAACGAGTGGGGACAGGCGCACGACGTAGAGAACCTCTTCATCGTCGACGGCTCAGGCTTCCCGACAGCCACCGGAGTGAACCCCACGCTGACCATGATGGCCAATGCGTGGCGCTGCTCGGACTACATCGTCAACACCTATTCCAAGGGCCGTGTCGAGCGGCTCAAGCAGCCGGCCTAAGGGAAAGGACGCAGTGAAATGACTCTCAAATCAGAGTGGGAAACCGTCGGCGCGCCGGTCGACCCGGACTCGGACGAGCGGCTCTTCTTCACCCAGCACGAATGGGACACGGTCGAGGCAGTGACGGCTCGGATCATGCCGACAGACGAGGATCCGGGGGCGAAGGAGGCGCGCGTCGTGGTCTTCATCGACCGGTACGTCTCTGGCATCGACTACATCTTCGCCTCCGCCGACGGCTCGGGCTTCCTCAAGCTCTCCGGCAAGCACGCCGACGCGTGGCGCGGGCGGCAGTTCAAGATGCAGGAACTGTACCGGCAGGGGGTCAAGACCCTCGACGAGATCTCGCGCAACCTCGATGGCAAGACCTTCGTGGATCTCACGGAAGAACAGCAGGATCAGGTGCTCATCGCGCTCTCGGGCGCACCGAAGCCCCAGAAGGTCACCCTCGGCACCAAGGAACCGGTCACCACGTTCCTGCAGGGATCGTTTGACGAGAACCTCTCGTTCTTCGACACGATCTGCCTCCACACCCGCCAGGGCTTCTACGGCGACCCGGTCTATGGCGGGAACAAGGACCAGATGGGGTGGAACGTGATCGGCTTCCCCGGTCCGAAGTCGCTCAAGGACACGATCGACGGCACCTACGACACCACGCCGTACTTCTATGAGGGCGAATACGACTGGTACGACCTCATCCCACACCTGAGGCAGTCTGCCCCTCGCGAGCAGTAGGGAGGACTGGCGGGGCCAGCTTTCCCCGGCCGGCGTCTGCGGCCCCGCCCGTCTGCGGATGCGAACACTCGCGAAAGGAATCACATCATGAAGATCACAGAGATCAAAGCCTTCCCGGTGGGCGTGCCCCTCGACGAGCCCCTGCGATGGGGGGCCATGGAGGTCAAAGTCAAAGGCGGGATCATCGTCCGGGTCAGAACCGACGAAGGGATCGAGGGAATCGGCGAGGCGGGATTCTCGGCCGAGTACTTCCCCACCGTCGGTCCAATCATCAACCAACAGCTCGGCCCAATGTTGGTCGGCCGCGACCCGCTGGACGTGGCGTCCATCTGGCAGGACATGCTCGACGCAACCCACATGTGGGGCCGACGCGGCATCGAGACCTACGCCGTCAGTGGCATCGACATTGCGCTCTGGGACCTCCTGGGCAAGGCCAGCAACCAGCCCGTCTACCGCCTGCTCGGAGCCGCGAAGTCCAAGGTGAAGGCGTACTACGCGCCCTCGCTCAAGCCGACCGAGCAGATCGTGGACGAATGCGTCGGCGCCGTGGAGCAGGGCTTCCACGCAATGAAGCTGCGCAACGGGCCGAGCATCCGCAACGGCGTGGACATGGTCGCCCGCGTTCGCGATGCCGTGGGGACCGACGTCGACATCATGGTCGACGCCAATATGGCCTTTGACCGGCGGCAGGCGCTCACGCTCGCAAAGGAATTCGAGCACCTCGGCGTGCTCTGGCTCGAGGAGCCCATTCTGGCCCGCAGCCTGACGCAGTACATCGACGACCACTCCTGGCTCGCGGATCGGGTGTCGCTCAAGCTCGCCGGCGGCGAGTCGCTGCTCACGCGGTTCGAATACCTTGATCTGCTGCGACGGCGCACCTTCGATGTCCTGCAGCCGGACTGCACGAGTGTCGGCGGGATCTCGGAGTGCAAGCGAGTTGCCGATATGGCCAGCTCGTGGAACCTCTGGTGTGTTCCGCACATCGCATGCAGCTCCGGCACGGGCATCGCCCTGGCCGCAGGCCTGCACATGATACTGAGCTGCGACAACGCGCCGATGATCGAGTTCGACGCATACGGCGGGCCGGGCTGGGACGGGCTTCTCGAGGAGCCGCTCACTATCACCGACGGCTACGTCGAGGCCCGTGAGGTGCCGGGCCTCGGAATCGAATTCCCCGACGGAGCGCTCGAGAAGTACACGCTCACCGGCGGAAAATTCGACATCGCCGCGTGAATCCCGCTGCGGCCCGGGCTGGCCTTTTCGGCAAGCCCGGACCGTATCGGCGACCGTTTTCTGGGCGACAAGGAGGACAGATGCGTTCGGTGGAGATCGCACTCGACGCCCGCGCCGGTCTGGGCGAAGGCCCCTGGTGGGACGAACAACATTCCCAACTGCTGTGGGTCGATATCTTCGCGGGTGAAATCCACTGCCTGGACACCTCGTCCGGGCGCGACCGGAGCATCCATGTGGGACAGCCCATCGGGATGGTGGCCGGGCGAACCTCGGGAGGTCTAGTCTGCGCCGTGCGGGACGGCGTCGCGTTCGTCGAGCGGGACGGCAGTGGCTTCGAGCTCGTGGCGCCCGTTGAGGCGGAGAACGCCGGCAACAGGATGAACGACGGCGCGTGCGACCAGGCCGGGCGGCTCTGGGCCGGAACGATGGCAGCGGATCTTTCGCCCTCGCAAGGCTCTCTCTACCGCATTGGGCCCGATCTCTGTGCGACGCCGGTGCTCAGGGACGTTTCCATTTCCAACGGCCTCGATTGGAGCCCCGATGGGCGCACCTTCTATTTCACAGACTCGAGCACGCGCCGGATCGACGCGTACGACTTCGACCCCGAAACGGGAAGCATACGCAACGGCCGGATGCTGGTCGGTCTCCCACACCCGGTGGCGACCCCGGACGGAATTGCCGTGGACGCCGAAGGAACCATCTGGGTCGCGATGTGGGACGGCGGATGCGTTCAGCGCTTCGGCCCCGACGGCAGGCTCCTGGAGACGATCAAGATTCCAGTGACCCGTCCGACCAGCGTCGCGTTCGGCGGCCCGGGACTCAACCAGCTGTTCATCACCTCGGCGAGCGTCGGCCTCACCGAACGGCAGCAAGCCGACGAGGTGCATGCCGGGGCGATCTTCGTCCTCGAGCCCGGGGCCACGGGCCGCCCGCCAGGGTCCTTCAGAGACGAGAACAGTTCAGCAATGGAAGCGGAGTAACGCCGGGAGACTCAGAGCCTTGGCCCCCGGCAAGGATCGCAGCCTGACGAGGCACGACCCAGACGCCTAGGACTTCGTGCCGGGCTTTCCGGACAGCAAGTCCGACGGCCTGCCTGAGGGCACGACGCAGGGCTCTGGGCGTTCGAGAATCCAGCGGAAACGGGGACACTGGGTCAGCCGCGTGGGCAGGTACGGCTTCGGTGCACGCATCCTCGCCGAGCTCTCCGATCACGGGGTCGGGGTGGCCGGCGTCGAGACCGACACATCACGCCCCACGAGCCTGTATGTGAAGGTCCCTGCCACCAATACCGGCCCCGGGATCCATACTCTACTACCGGCAGCGTTCCGCGGCCTCGGCCATGAGAGCCCGCAGCTTCTCGAGGAGCCGGTCGTCGCGGGCCTACTCGAACACGCCTCGCTCGAGTGGCTCGTCACGCGTCTGGCAGATCGGGGGTGCTCCTGTGCACCTGACCTGGTGAACCAGGTCTGGAGGCGGGCGCGTGACGGTGTCGATGCGGTTGATGTCGGCGGGAGACGGCCATAAGTATCTCCTGCGGACGGTCGCTGCGGGTGACGGCAACCGGCCGCTCTCGACTCCGTTGACCCGGTACTACAACGCGGAAGGAACCCCGCCCGGACGCTGGCTCGGCTCGGGCGTCACCGCCCTCGGCGACGGGCGGCTCCGTGAAGGCGATAGGGTTTCCGAGGCGCAGCTTCAGCTCCTGATCGGGATGGGCCGTGACCCGCTGAGCGGGGATCCGCTTGGCCGCGCGTACCCGGCGTATGCCAGCCGTGCCGAGCGTATCGAGAAGCGCACGAAGGCGCTCGGCCCGGACCTCGGCGACGGCGAACGGGAGGCGGCGGTCGCGCAGATCGAGGCCGAGGAAGCCGCGACCCCGTCACGGCGTGCGGTCGCCGGGTACGACTTCACGTTCTCGATCCCGAAGTCCGCCTCGGTGCTGTGGGCGGTCGCCGACGCCGGAATGCAGAAGACGATCGCGGCGGCGCACCACGCGGCGGTTGCCGACATGGTTGCGTACATGGAGCGCGAGGTTGCAGCCACGCGTGCAGGTGCAACCGGCCGCAACGGCGCGGTCGCACAGGTCGACGTCACCGGCCTGATCGCGGCAGCGTACGACCACTTCGACTCCCGTGCCGGAGATCCGCACCTGCACACGCACGTCGTGATCTCCAACAAGGTCCAGACCGTCCTCGACGGCAGGTGGCGCAGCCTCGACTCCCGCCCGATGCACGCGGCGACCGTTGCGCTCTCCGAACTCCACGAAGCCGTCTTCGCCGACCACCTCACCCTTGCCCTCGGAGTCGAGTGGGAGAGGCGCGACCGCGGCCGCGACCGCAACCCGGCCTGGGCCATCACCGGCGTCCCCGAGCAGCTGGTGGGAGAGTTCTCCCTGCGCTCGCGGCACATCGAGGTGGAGAAGGACCGGCTGATCGCGGCGTACGTGGCACGGCACGGCCGGCAGCCATCGGACACCACGGTCATCAAACTCCGCGCCCAGGCCACCCTCACTACCCGCCCGGAGAAGCAGGTCCGATCGCTCGCGGACCTCACCGCACAGTGGCGGCAGCGCGCCGGCCGGGTCCTGGGATCGGATGCCGCCTCGTGGGCGCGTGCGGTTGCCGCGAACGAGGCGCCCCTGCTCTTGAGAGCCGAGAACGTGCCCTTGGGGGTGGTCGCTTCGCTCGGCGCAAACGTGGTAGAAGCAGTGGGGGAGAAGCGGTCGACGTGGCGGCGCTGGAACCTGTGCGCGGAGGCGGCACGGCAGACGATGGGCTACCGGTTCGCCACAATGGAGGACCGGGAGGCCGTCGTCGGCCTCGTCGTGGACGCCGCCGAAGCCGCCTCCCTCAGGCTGACCCCGCCGGAGCTCGCCACCAGCCCTGCGGTGTTCCAGCGCCCGGACGGTACGAGCGTGTTCCGGCCGAAGTGCTCGACGGTGTTCTCCTCCGAGTCCCTGCTGGCTGCGGAGGACCGCCTCCTCGAACGCGCCCACACGACCACCGCCCCGACTGTCTCGCTGGCGACGGTCGAGAAGATCACCGCGCGGCCCGACCGCCACAGGCGGATGCTAGGGGCCGACCAGGCCGCGGCGCTGGCCAAGGTCGCCGTCTCCGGGCGCATCGTCGACGTCCTCGTGGGCCCCGCCGGGGCGGGCAAGACCACCGCGATGAGCGCGCTGCGGCGGGCGTGGGAGGCCGAGCACGGCACCGGTTCCGTCGTGGGGCTCGCCTCGTCCGCGGCTGCCGCGCAGGTCCTCGCCGACGACCTCGGCATCCCGGCGGAGAACACTGCGAAGTGGTGGGACACCCACGAGCGCACCGGGCAGTCGTTCCGCAAGGGCGAGCTCGTCATCCTCGACGAAGCCTCCCTCGCCGGAACGCTCAGCCTCGACCGCATCACGCACCTCGCGGCCGAGGCAGGAGCGAAGGTCCTCCTGGTCGGCGACTACGCCCAGCTCCAGTCCGTCGACGCCGGCGGAGCGTTCTCACTGCTCGTCCACGACTGCGACGACGCGCCCGAGCTCGCCGACGTGCACCGCTTCACGAACGAGTGGGAGAAGGCCGCCTCCCTCGGCCTCCGGCACGGACGCACCGAAATCATCGAAAGCTACATCGAAAACGGCCGCGTCCTTGAGGGGGAGAAAGATGCGATGACCGATGCCGCCTACACCGCCTGGCGCGCCGACCTGCACGCAGGACAGGCGACCGTGCTGGTCGCCGACTCGAACGAGGCAGTCACGGCCCTGAACATTCGGGCGCGCACCGATCTGGTCCTCGACGGCACCGTCCACGGCCCCCGCGAAGTCGGACTGCACGACGGCACCCGCGCCGCGGCCGGAGACACGGTCATCACACGTCGCAACGACCGCCGCCTGCGCGCCGGCCGCTCCTGGGTCCGCAACGGCGACAGATGGGCCGTCACCGAGGTCCGCGAGGACGGCTCCCTCACCCTCCGCCGCGCGCGAAGCAAGTGGGGAGGCGCGGTCGTGCTCCCTGCCGACTACGCAGCAGAACACCTCGACCTCGGCTACGCCGTCACCTCCTACCGGGCGCAGGGCATCACCGTCGACAGCTCACACCTCCTGGTCGATGCATCGATGACTCGAGAGAACCTGTACGTCGCCATGACCCGCGGCCGCGCATCGAACAAAGCCTACGTCGCCACCGACCAGCCCGATGCCGCACACGAGGGACCGCGCCCCGGCGACACCGCCGACGCCACCGGCCGCAGCATCCTGTGCGGGGTGCTCCAGCACTCCGGCACCGAACTGTCCGCCCACGAGGCCATCACGGCCCAGCAGGAACAATGGGGGTCGATCGCCCAGCTCGCCGCCGAGTACGAGACCATAGCCGCAGCAGCCCAGCACGACCGCTGGGCCGCACTCATTCGCAAGTCCGGCCTTACCGAAGAACAGGCCGAGGAGGCCATTGGCTCGGACGCGTTTGGAGCCCTCACAGCCGAACTCCGCCGGGCGCAGGCCAACCACCACGATGTCGACGCTCTGGTGCCGCGCCTGGTCCAAGCACGAGGGTTCGGCGACGCCGACGACATCGCCGCCGTCCTCCACCACCGCGTTGCGTTGGCCGCGGTGCGGCCGGCGGGCTCGGGCCGCGCGCGGAAGCGCCCCCGGCTGATCGCCGGCCTCATTCCGGAAGCCACGGGCCCCATGACCGCCGAGATGCGCCAAGCGCTCGGCGGGCGGCGCGACCTCATCGAAGCCCGCGCAGACGCCGTCCTCGACCAAGCCCTCAACGACCGCGCAAGCTGGACCGCCGCCCTCGGCACCCCACCCCGGGGCGAACAAGCAATGACGAGCTGGCGACGCCTCGCGCGAACCGTCGCCGCGTACCGCGACCGCTACGGGATCACCGGACCCACACCCCTGGGAGAACGGGCCGAGAAGGATACGCAGAAGATCGACGCCGCCCGAGCACGTGCCGCCCTTGACCGAGCCCGCGCGCTGGCGCGCGACGCGGAACCCACGCCGGAACGCCCCCCTCGCCGGGAGCCGATCGGCCGATCGCTCTGAGCAGAGAAACCCGCGGCCTCACCTGGGGCGTCCCGACTAGGGCGTGTCTCCTAACCATCGCGGGTTTCAGTTGGCAGGGTTGGGTGGGTGTCGCGGACGAGTGTTCTTTCAGATGAGGCGTGGGCCCGGATCGAAGCGCTGATGCCTCTGGCCTCGGCGAAGGGCGGGCGCCCGTTCAGGGACCACCGCCGCGTGGTGGAGGCGATCGTCTGGCGGTACCGGACCGGGGCGCCGTGGCGGGATCTCCCGGCCGAGTTCGGTCCGTGGCAGACGGCGTGGAAGCGGCACCGCCGCTTCAGCGCCGACGGGACCTGGGACCGGATCCACGCCGAACTGCTCAGCGCAGCCGACGGGGCCGGGAAGATCGAGTGGGCGGTCAGCGTCGACTCGACGGTCAACCGCGCCCACCAGCACGCGACGAACCTTGCCCGGAGCGCGGGGGGACCTGTCGAACTACAGGAATCTGTTTGCCGAGCCCGGTGACCACGGCGTCGGACGCTCCCGCGGCGGGCTGAGCACGAAGATCCACCACCTCGTCGACGGCCGCGGCCTGCCGCTGGTGATCCTGGTCGGCCCCGGCCAGTCCGGCGACGCGCCGATGTTCCCAGTCCTGATGGGCCATCTGCGCGTCGCCCGGCCCGGCCGCGGCAGGCCTCGGACCCGCCCGGACCGAGTGCGCGGGGACAAGGCGTACTCCTCCCGCGCAATCCGGACCCACCTTCGCTCACGGGGGATCGCCGCGGTCATCCCCGAGCCCTCGGACCAGATCGGGCACCGCAAGCGCCGCGGGGCGAAGGGTGGCCGGCCGCCGGGATTCGACCGAGACGACTACCGCGGGCGCAACGTCGTCGAGCGCTCCTTCAATCAGGCCAAGCAATGGCGCGGCCTCGCCACCCGCTACGACAAGCTAGCCGTCGTCTACCGCGGAGCCGCGGTCCTGCACGCCATCACGCTATGGCTCAAGAGGTTAGGAGACACGCCCTAGGAGACTGCTGAAGAAGTCGGGCGGGCGGGGCGCGCCTCCCTGCTTCGGGCCGGGGAGGGTTAAGACTGGCTTCATGCAGGGTCGCGACGATGGACAGCGTGAGTTCCTTGACGTTGAGGCGCTGGCCGGGCATCTGCTGGTTCCGGGCAGCGTCTTCGCCTTCCTGGCCGGGCATCGGCTGAAGCTGTTCCCGGCGGAGATGTTCGAGGATCTCTTTCCCTCGGGCCGGGGCCGGCCCTCGGTCCCGCCCGAGGTGGTCGCCACGGTCCTGGTGCTGCAGGCGTTGAACGGGCTTTCGGATCGCGAGGCTGCCGAGGCGGTGACCTTCGACCTGCGGTGGAAGGCCGCCTGCGGCTTCGCGGTCGCGGACCGGGCGTTCCATCCGACCACCCTGACCTACTGGCGGCGCCGGCTCGCGGCCAGCGCCCGGCCGCAGCGGATCTTCGAGGCGGTCCGGGACGTGGTGGCCGCGACCGGCGCGGTGGGCGGGGGGACGCGGCGGGCGCTTGACTCCACGGTGCTGGACGACGCGGTTGCCCGGCAGGACACGGTCACCCAGCTGGTCGCCTCGATCCGGCGGGTCGGCCGGGAGGTCTCCGGCGCGGAGGCGGTGATCGCCGCCGAGTGCACCCGGCTGGCCGGGCTGACCGGGCAGGACTACGCCTCGGCCGGGAAGCCGCGGATCGTGTGGGACGATGCGGCCGCGCGCGACGGCCTGGTCACAGCCCTGGTCAACGACGCGCTCGCGCTGCTCGCGGCGCTGGACGTCGATGCCGCCCAGGCCGCGGGCGGGAGGCCTGCGGAGGCGGTGGCGCTGCTGGCGCTGGTGGCCGGGCAGGACGTCGAGCCCGCGGAGGACTCCGACGGCAGCGACGGGCGGTGGCGGATCGCCCGCAGCGTCGCACCGGACCGGATGATCTCCACCGTCGACCCGGAGACCCGGCACGCGCACAAGACCCGGGAGCGCCGGCAGGACGGGTTCAAGGCCCATGTGGTGGTCGAGCCGGAGACCGGGCTGACCACCGCGGTGAAGCTGACCAAGGCCAACGGCCCGGAGAACTCCGACGCATCCGTCGGCAAGGACCTGGTCGCCGCCGACCCGACGATCGCCGGGCAGGAGGCCGTCGAGGTGCTCGGCGACTCGGCCTACGGGTCCGGGGAGATGCTGCACGCCCTGGACCAGCGGAAGTGGACCCCGATTATCAAGCCGTGGCCGCTGCGGCCCGCGGTCGAGGGCGGGTTCACCATCGACGACTTCGCCCACGACGGCGAGGCAGGGACCCTGACCTGCCCGGCCGGGCACACCCGCCGGCTCACCAAGACCCGCAAGGCCGTGTTCGGCGCCGTCTGCGCCCACTGCCCGCTGCGATCGCAGTGCACCACGGCCAGAGACGGTCGCAAGATCGAGGTGCATCCCCACGACCTGCTCCAGCGCGCACACCGCAGGCGGGCCACCGCGGAAGGCTTCCAGACCACCTATCGGGCCAAGCGGCCGATGGTCGAGAGATCGATCGCGTGGCTGACCCGGGGCAACCGCCGCGTCCCCTACCGGGGCGTGGAGAAGAACAACAGCTGGCTCCACCACCGGGTCGCCGCCCTGAACCTCAGGCGACTGCTCGCACTCGGCCTCAGCTTCGACAACGGAACCTGGCAGCTGGCCTGATCGCGCCGCAGGCCCCCAGAAGACAGCCTCGAACCCAACGCCAGGGGCACCACGACGCCCTGCACAGGCGGGACGGACCCATGCTGCACCCAGAGCCGACCAAAACCCGCCGTTCGACTGGCCAAGGCGGCACCGATCACGCCACCAGCCAACCTGCGAAGGGAGCTTGTTCAGCAGTCTCCTAGGCCGCGTCCTGCGCAGGCACCAGAGCGCGAGCGCTTCCGAAGTGTGAATGTCGTCGATGGGCTACCTCGCCGGATGCTTCGACGCTCGCCGTGTCTCGAGCGAGAGGTTCTGACGAAGTTCGTCGGCGCATCGCCTTCAGCGTGAGCCCGACCAGGCGGCGAACGAGCCATGTTGGCCCTTCGTATCGATTGGTCGCTGGCTGAACAACAAGGTTCTCATTACCACCGCTCGACCTCGTCGAGCGTGAAGACCGGATCTAGCACAGAGGCGACGATGGTCATCTGGTCATCAAGGCTTTCTTCCGAGACAGCCTCAAGCCCTTCCTTGCGACGCCATGCCGCCCATTTCGCCTGCCCGACTTGGCCGTACCCGGCGACGTGCGATGCGATCGGCTCCAGGGTGACGCCGCGGTAACGTGCAACCGCGTGCGCAGACCTAAGCAGTTCGTCTGAGTCGATGCCCTGACGTGCCAGCTGGACGATGTCCACATAGTCGCGCCAGCGAGTGCTCGTGACACCACGCTCGAGGATGGTTACCCCTTTCTCGGCAATGGTGGTCTCGGGCGCGTAGCCGAGGAGGACGATCGGATCGCCCAGGACTCTGGCGATCGTGACGGCGCGGGGCGCGGGGACTATCGGGTCGCCCGTGGACACATCCACGCGGCGGTGCCTCTCCACGGTCCGATGGTTGCTCTGACGCGTATCCGCAGGCCCTGATAGTCGGACTGCTCGCGGATCTCCTGCACGTCGATGCTCCCCACATCGAAGACGACACCGTCGGCGACCTGGACTGCGGCGATGTCGCGAACCACATCGGCAACATGCTCTGAGGAGACATCGGCGTTGACGGCGTTCGCGTCGGCGTCCTTCGTGGGCCGGCGAACACCGTAGGCTGCGAGGAGGATGCCGCCCTTGAGGACGAAGTCCGCGGCGTGCTCGGTGCGCGTCAGACGATCGAGGAATGACTCCAGCAAGTGCCGGATCAGGTACTCCTGCGTTGGCACCGCGTTGCCGGTCTTCGCGGCGGCCGATCGCGCCGCCGCTTGGAGCCTGCGGAACGTGTCGTCGCCCGCACTCATGCCAGCGCCTCCAGCGTCTGCAGGACTGGTCCTTTGGCTCGGGGGAGCCGAGAAGCGATCTCGATGAGGTTTGCGGGTTTGCCGCCGCGTCGCAGCCACTCCTTCAGAGCGTCCCGTGCGAGTTCGTACCCGGTCTCACCACGGAGCCGGAACGCGTCGGCGATCGAGCGTTCTGGGGAGTAGATCCCGATCGTCAGATCCGTGCCCGGGATCGTCATCTCCTCCCGCCCGATCTCGAACGTGGCCTGGTCAAACTGGTGCCACGCGATCGACGGGCTGCCGGCGGGGGTGCGGGATCCGCGAGGTATCGCGATGTCCAATGCCGTGGGAATGCTGTCGGTCAGATCGTGGTGCGCGAGCGCGGAAGCGAGGCAGACCGTTGCATCCGGACGCCGGGTCGCGGCCTCGATCAAGTCCCAGTCGGCCGCATCCGCATCCGCGGGCAGGTAGATCCCGCGCGCGATCCGCTCATAGCGACCTTCCCGCGCGGCGCGGTAGAGGGCGCTGCGGGACAGTCCCTCGTCCTTCGCGGTGTTCGGCGTCAGGGTTCTCGCCATGGGCCACCTCCTGCTTGGCGCGAATCGTTTACAGATAATTATATGTGATGACGATTGGTTCCAGCACGGTGGGCGCCTCCGGCATGCGGACCGCAACTCGTGCCGGAGCCGGGAGACTCATCAAATACCCATCTCAATCGTCCGGCACGGACCGCCAACGACCGGGTACACTCGGAGCAAGCGAACCGCCCGGTTCCCTGTCAACACAAGGGAATCCGCGAGTTCCCGAGACAACCGGTCAGTCCCCGAAATGGCCCGGACCCTCCAGAGGGTCGTCGGTTCGAATCCGGCAGGGGGCTCCACCTTCCTCCGGCGCAATCACGCGCATCTGTTGGTTCTCGGCATCATTTCGGATAACGCACGCGATCACTCTGAGCGCATCTTGAGCGCGCCAAGACCTTGTATGCATAGGGCTTCCGGGCGCTGCGGTTCCTGCGCGGGCGCCAAAAAGGTCACGCGTGAGTGGCCTTCAATGCGCCGTCTGTGACCTTGGCGGGAGCGGTTACGTGGTGGACCTCGTGGAACCCGTCGGGGTTCTCGGCCCAGGCTTGGATGTCCGGATACAGGGCCGGGAAGTCAGGGCCGCGCAAGCTGGAGGGGCCGCTCCGGTGGTTGAAGCGGTCGATGTAGGCCGTGGCGCAACCGGCTTCGAGGGGGAGCCGGAGGTCGTTTTCCCAGATGTCGCCGACGCTGAGCAGTCGGCGGGGTGCCCGGTGGCGGAGCATCCGGGGGAGCATGGTGGCGAAGCCGTGTGGTTTTCCGGCGTCCGCTCTCACCACGTCTACGTGATCGTGGAGGCCGAGTGTCCGGAGGCTTTCGAGTAAGCCGGCGTGGGGTGCGTTGGTCACAAGGACACGTAGCGCACGGCCGGTGAGGCCGTCGAGGAACCCCGCGAGTCCGGGTGGGGCCGTTATGGCCACGCCCCCGGCGGCCAGGCGCTGACGGCTTTCGGTAAAGGCGGCATTGAGTTGATCCGGGGGGAGGTATGCGCCGAACAGGACCGCGACGGCTGCGTATCCGTCCGGATAGGCCGGGGAGCCCGGGGCGTTGTTGAGGAACTGCTGCAATCTATCGAGCAGCGGCGCGCTGGTGCGATGGGGGAGCCGGCGCGCTGCGGCGTCTGCGTAGGCATGCACGGGGCCGTCCCCGAGACAGACGGTGCCGTCAAAGTCCAGTACCAGAAGCGGCAACGGTGAGTCGAAGACGGAACCGTTGTCAGCCTCGGCTGAGGGGAGGGGGCTCATGGGAGAATTCCAATCCTTGGAACGCGTGTACCGCTGTCATCGTCAGGTGAGGAGCCGTGGGCCGGCAGCAGGCCCGCAGGTTCGCGCTCAGGATTCCTGCGGCCGGGGATCGCCTAGGGGAGGACACTGCCGTTGAGGATGTACGAGGTGCCGTATGCGGGGAGGAGTCTGGGCACGTCCACCTGGAGGGCTTCAGGACGGAATCCGTGGATTGGCACCACAACGCCAGGGTGGATGTCCATGACCATCTTGTGCAGGGCTTCACCGGTGGCATGCCCGGACGAGCCGATGCCGACAAAGGTGACATCGAGCCGTTCCAGCCATTCCATATAGGTGTGCCAGTTGGCCATGAACGGGCCAAGCGGCTCACCCTGGGCGTGGATGAACGGCAGAAAGGTTCCCGGCTGCCGATGCGGGGCGGCAAGCGGGAGGTCCAGGAGGCTGGGGACGTCCGAGACGTCCGGTTGGATCAGGAACGAGGACGGGGAGGCCCGGACGGCGTCCAGGCTGACGGTGCGGATACTCCCGTGGCTGGCGGCTTCGGCCCGGGCCACGGCTTCGGCATGGCAGCGGGTCTGCGGGCGGGATCCGTCCCACGTGGTGACGCCCTGGACCCCGATGTGGTGAAGGAGCGCCGCGGACTGGCCGGGCCACACCAGGGTGCGGCCATGGGCGACCGCCCGGGCCATGAGGCGTTGGGCGCGGTCGACATCGCGGACGTACATGCTCACAAGGGCCAGTCCGGGCGCCCGGGTCATGGCCTCTGCGGCCAGGTCGAGCAACTCCCCCTCGCTGCGCGGCTCCCATGCGCCGGCGCCGGGGGGGATGTCGAAGGAGAGCATGGTCGTTTCGGTGACCAGCATGTCCGCGCCCGCGGCGCGGTCGACGAATCCCCGGCTGAGCCGGCCTCCGTCACGGTGGAAGTTCAGATCCCCCGTGTACGCCAGCGTCCCGTCCGGTGTGGTGACCAGGAATCCGCAGGCGCCCGGGATGTCGTGGTCCACCGGGACGGCCTCAACGGTGATGTCCCCGACGGTCACCATCCCGGTCATGGGGGTTAGGTCGGGCCGGTCGCCGCCGGGGCCACCCGTCCCGGAAACTTCGATGGCGGCCTCCAGCAACACCGTGTCCGGGTGCGCGTAGACAGGGACGTCGGGCCGGACAAAGCCGAGGGCGCCGTCGTGGTCCAGATGGGCGTGCGAGAGGAATACCGCAGTTGATCGGTGATCGGGCCGGCCCAGGGTTGCGCCCGGGTCCAGTTGAGCCGGGTCGTAGACCCCCGGAATTTGGGGTGCGAACCCGACGGCGAGGCGGTCCCGCAGCTCGAAGCCGGGGCGTTCGTGCACCGGTGCCCGGAAAAGATCACGTTCGGCCGGGATGTCCAGCCCCATGTCCAGCAGCACGCGCGCGGTGGGCGTCGAGATCATGATCTTAGAGGATCCGATCACCCCGATCCCGCCGAAGAATTCAATCGTTGTCATGGCTGCCCCCGTTCGTGGGGTGTTGATCTTGTTGTGTTTCTCTAGCCACGGACGCTGCCCTGTGTGCCGTAGACGCCGGTGACAAAGTACTTTTGCAGGAACAGAAAGAGCACGATGATGGGCAGCGTAGTGAATGAGACCGCCGCGCACAGTCCTGTCCAGTCGGTTCCCTCCGTCCCGTAAAAGGCCTGAAGTCCGACTTCGATGGGCCGGACCGCATCGGACTTTGTCATGATGTAGGGCCAGACGAAGGCGTTCCAGGAGCCCATGAAAGAGTTCAGCGCCACGAGGACAAGGCTGGGAGTGGCAAGCGGTGCGGCGACCGAGAACAGCATCCGGACGGAACCTGCCCCGTCAATCTCTGCCGCTTCGAAAAGTTCCTTGGGAAGGGTGAGGAAGAACTGGCGAAGCAGGAAGATGCCGAATACCGACGCGCCCCAGGGGACAATCTGGATCAGGTAGGTGTCGTACCACCCCAGCTTCTGCGCAATGATGAAATTGGGAATCAGGAGCACGGTCTGGGGCACCATCATGGCGCTCATTACCAGCAGAAAGAGAATCCCCTTGCCGCGGAACCGCATGAGGGCGAAGGCGAATCCGGCAAGCAGCGAGGTGATGAGGACCAGTAGGACGACGCTGCCGGCAATCAGTACGGTGTTCCCGAAGTAGGTCAGCCAGGGGCTCTTCCCCCACGCCCGGGCGTAGTTGGAAAAGTCCCAGGCCGGCCAGAGCCTGGGCGGGAAGATGAATACGTCCGCGTCGGACGCGACGCTGGTGATCAGCATCCAGAGTATGGGGACCAGAAACAGGAATCCGACCGCTGCTGCGACCCAGGGCCGCAGCAGCGGCCCCGGCCGTACGCCGTACCGCCCTCGGATCTGTCCGGGCCGCCTCGGGCCGGAGCGCGAAGACCGGGAGGGCCGGGCGGTGTGTTCGGCCCGGGCCTCCTCCCGCGTTGGCGTGATCGCGGTCCTCATGGGTGTTGTCGTTTCCACAGGAACTACTGGGAACCCTTCATGGCCTTCATCGCCGAGTCCTGGGCGGCGGCCAGAGCGTCCTTCGAACTCGCCGTCCCGTTCACAGCGGCTTGGATGGCCTGGGCCAAAGCGCCAGAGGCCTTGCTGATCCAGGCCTTCGGGGGCAGCGGGGTGGCCGAGTCAAGCTGGGTGGTGGCTTCGGTCACGAACGGTGTCTTGGCGGCGTAGTCCTTGAACACGGGCTGGTCCATGGCGTCCTTGCTGACCGGTAGGTAGCCGGTGCTGGCGGACCAGTACGCCATTTCCTCCGGGGAGGTCAGGAACTGCATATATTTCCACGCGGCGGCCTTTTCCGCGTCGGAACTCTTGGCGAAAAGCGCTATGTTGGTGCCGGCCAACTGGTTGGCAGAGCCCTTCGAACCAGAGGGCAGGGCAGCGACGCCGAGTTTGAACTTGTCTCCTACGGCCTTGAGGTTGAACGGATAGCTGGCCACGGAGGAGAGATCGAACGCGCCGGTCCCGCCGCCCAGTGCGGCCTGGCCGGGGTAGTTGGTCCCCAGCATCAAGGATCCGTCCTTCTTCATCTTGACCAAATAGTCCATAGCCTTGACCGCGCCGTCCTTGGTGAACTGCGGTGTACCGTCGGCGGCGAAGACTGTGTCGCCCATCGACTCGGCCAGGATTTCAAAGAAGGCCGTGCCCCCGGCCGGTCCCGAAGAACTGCCCGGGTCCATGGACAGGGCGACAATGTTTCCGGCGGACGCTGTCTTGGCGGCAGCGGCGAATTCGTCCCAAGTCTTGGGCGCCGCGGGCACCATGTTCGGGTTGTAGTACTGGACCACGACGGACTTGTTGAACGGCCACATCCATGTTTTGCCGTCGGTGAGCTTCATATCCTTTTTGATGCCGGCAAAGAAGCTCTTGTACTGATCGCTTTGCGCCGCGTAGTCATCCAGCGGGACGATCACCTTGCTGGCCGCGAATTCGTCGGCCCAGTTTCCGTACACTTGGGCGATCGTCGGAGGCGTTCCCGCCGCCGTCTGGGCGTTGATTTTGGTCTGCAGCGTCCCGTAGTCGGGTTGGTCCTGCAGTTCGACCTTGATGTTCGGATTCTTGTCCATGAAGTCCTTGGTCATCTTGGCCAACGCAGTCTTTTGCGCCCCCGATGACATCGCTTCCATGAAGGTGATCGTCGCCGGTGCCCCGGTGTCCGCCGGCACAGTGCTGCCTGAGACCGCGGTATTGGGGCCTGTGCCGCAGGCGCTCAGCGTCAGTCCGGCGGCAACCAGAACCGTCGTCGCGAGGATCCGGCGGCGGCCGGTCATGGGGGCAGGTTTAGTGTTTCGCGTCATGTTGTACTCCTGAAAATTGGTGGGTATTCGAGGATGTGTCAGCTGGTTCGGTCCAGCGAGCGGGTGGTGCGCAGCTGGAGGATCGAGAGCGCTACGGTAATGCCAAACAGGACTACGGCCAGCGCGGCCGCGTATCCGGTCTTCCGGAATACGAACGCCTGCTGGTAGAGCTGGAAGCCCAGCGTTGCCGTGTCAAATCCGGGCCCACCGCTGGTCATCATGAAGAACTGGGTGAATGCCTGCAGGGAAGCGACCGAGGAGACCACGATGACGAAGATGACGACGGGGCGCAGTTGCGGGAACGTGACGTTCCAAAATTCCTGCCAGGGGTTGCATCCGTCGAGCCGGGCCGCCTCGGAGAGCTCCGAGGAGACGGTGGTCAGGCCGCCGAGAAAGATCACGGTGGTGAATCCGATTTCATGCCAGAGCGAGTATATGATCACGGCGGACATGGCGAAGCGGGAGTCGCCGAGCCAGTCGATATTGGCGATACCGAACCAACTCATGACCAGGTTGGCCAAACCGAAGCGGGGATTGAAAATCCAGACCCAGACAATCGACGTCGCGACCAGAGGCGTGACGTGGGCCAGGAACACCGCGGTGCGGGCGGCAACATTGATTCTTCCGGCCCGCCGCAGCAACATGGCTAGGCCCAGTGAAATCACCGTTCCACCCACCACCATGGCCACAACAAAGTATCCCGAGGTCAGAAGGGTGCCGGTAAACGGCGGATCTTGTGAGCCGTCGACCAGCATCTGATAATTGGCCAGACCAACGAAATTATTCTGGTCCGGGTTCAGCCAGTTCCACTTGAACGTACTGACCACAAACGTGAAAACCGTCGGCCCGATGGTGAAAACCAGGAAGATCGCCAGTGCCGGCAGAATCAACAAATAGGCCACGGGGGAGCGGAGCCCGGGCCTGCCGCGGGAGGCTACAGGCCGGGCTGCGGGCCTTCCCTGAACGATCGCCTTCAAGGTAACTCCCAACTTCACTCTTGACCTGGCCGGCCCTTGGCGGGTGACCAAGATCCCCACGCTCAGGCTGCAACATGACGGAATCGGAACTCCTCAGTGAATCGACTGCCAACAGGAAGCGGATTCTCCGCTCCACCGGGAACCGCCCCGATAACCTGATGGCCGTGTCAGCGGCGGCGAAGAAGGATTCCCCGAAAGTGTGGTGACGATATCGGCCGCTTCGAGAGGGTCGCCCGTTCGAATCCGGCAGGGTGGCTCCACTGAATGGCGCGTGATGACGCGGCTAACCACGAATGCCTTTCCTCCACAATGTGGACGCAGTGCGCGCTGTGTCCACAGTGTGCCGGGTCGGGCCGTGAGGCGTTGACCGTCGTTCCGGGCGCAGCCTATGCTCCACGTCGCACACTCAACGGAGAGGCACACGGCAGAATGACTTCGACTCAGCTCAAGCAGGACAGTACACAGAAGGGCCTGGCCCGCATCGCGCAGGGGCTCGCGGGGTGGACGCAGAAGTGGTTTCCGGACGCCTTTGTCTTCGCCCTCGGCGGCCTGGTCCTCGTCGCTCTCGCCGCACTGGCCATCGGGGCCTCGCCCAAGGCGGTGGCAGATTCCTTCGGCAATGGCTTCTGGGACCTGACGGCCTTCACGCTGCAGATGGCCATGGTCGTGCTGACCGGGTACGTCGTGGCCACCTCGCCACTCGTCGCGAGGATCATCGACCGCCTGGCCCAGATTCCGGGCACGGCCCGCACCGCGGTCAGCTTTGTCGCCGTGCTGGCCATGGCAGTGTCGTTCCTCAACTGGGGGCTCAGCCTGGTCTTCGGCGGCCTCCTCGCCAGGGCCATCGCCCGCCGGAAGGACCTCACCGCCGACTACCGTGCCCTCGGCGCCGCCGCCTTCATGGGTCTCGGCGCCGTGTGGGCGCTGGGGCTCTCCTCCTCCGCGGCCCAGCTCCAGGCGACCAAGGCTTCCCTCCCGCCGGCGCTGCTGAAGATCACAGGCGTCCTGGACTTCGGCGCCACCATCTTCACGTGGCAATCCCTGCTGACCCTGGCCGTCCTCATGGTCCTCACGGCTTTCATCGCCCACTTCTCGGCCCCGCAGGGCGGCGCCGTGAGGACGGCCGCCGATCTGGGCGTCGACCTCGACGACCAACCGGAGGAATCGGAGTCCCGGCAGCGACCGGGCGAATGGCTCGAATACAGCCGAATCCTTCCCGCACTTGCCGGTGTCCTCACACTTGGCTGGCTCGTCTCGCAGTTCCTGACCCTGCCGGCGCTCAGCGTGGTCAGCTCGCTCAACGCCTACCTGCTGGTCTTCCTCGTGCTCGGCCTCGTTCTGCACGGCACTCCCCGGAAATTCCTGCAGGCCGTGGCCAAAGCAGTGCCTGCGACCGCCGGGATCCTCGTGCAGTACCCGCTCTACGCGGCAATGGCCGCCATTCTCACCAAAGCGCCCGGCTCCGGTGGCCTGACCATCTCGGAACACCTCGCGCACTTCTTCACGAGCATCGGCGGCGGCGGCGCGTTCGCCGTCGTCATCGCCGTCTACACCGCGCTCCTGGGCATCTTCGTGCCCTCCGGTGGCGGGAAGTGGCTCGTCGAGGCCCCCTACGTGATGCAGTCCGCAACCGACGTCCACATGAACCTTGGCTGGACGGTGCAGGTCTACAACATCGCGGAAGCGCTGCCCAACCTCGTCAATCCGTTCTTCATGCTCCCGCTACTCGCTGTGCTCAAGCTTCGGGCACGAGACCTGGTGGGCTTCACCTTCCTTCAGTTCATGTTCCACCTCCCCGTGGTCCTCGTGCTCGTCTGGCTGCTTGGCATGACCTTCGAGTTCGTGCCTCCCGTCGTTCCGCATTGAAAGCCGACGGGGGTAGATTCGAAGGATGGATTACGTGTGGAAGGCAATCGACGCTCTCCTGACGCCTGGTCTGCTGGCCCCGGAGATGCGTGAGAGGCTGATCCACGCAAACGGCTACGAGGCGCAGTGCGTCGCACTCAATGGGCTGATGATCGACCTCACCACCGCGACGGCGTTCAACATGTATCCGGACCGGGTGAGAGAACTCCCGCCGGAGAAGCTCAGCGTGATCGTCCATGGCGGAAACGAAGCGGCGGCCTACGTCGAAAAGCTTCGCAGCCAGTGGTTCGAAGAACTTCTCCACTCCGTCAAGGACCAGTAGGCCTCTGCCGCCGGAGCGAGTTGTCCCAGCGTTAGGTCTTAGGCCCATGGCCATCGGCGGCGATCCGGCGTAGCGTCCGCTGAATACCGGACGGTCGGGCGCGGGGACGACCTTGAGGCAGGGGAACATGGGGTACGGCATGACAATGGACTTCGCCGAGCGGGACGGGCTCAGTGTGCTCGCGCTCCAGGGGCGGCTCAACGTGAACACGGTCGATGAGTTTCGGGGCGCAGTCACGGACGCCCTCCGGGCGGGGAGCACCAGGCTGCTGATCGACCTCCGAGGAACTGACTGGGTGGATTCCACCGGGCTCGGAGCCCTTGTGTGGGCAGCGACTGCAGCCCGCAGGGAGGGCGGTGACCTCCGGCTCGTGAACGTGGGCGAGAACGTGAGGATGCTGCTCAAGCTGACGAGCGTGGAGAAGGCGCTTCCGGTCATCGACGATCATCACGAGAGGCCTGAGGGCTAGCGGCGTGCTTCCCTGAGCGGCGGCTCCCGTTTGATGCGGGTCATGGGGGGAAACAAGACGGCGATTTTGCCTGAGGGTACGACAATTGACTCGTTCGCTGGCGGCTGGGTCGGCCAAGCGGTGGGTTTGAGGCCGTCATCATAGAGGGGGCACGGTGGGGATGCTGCTGGAAGTGCTGCTGGGAAAGGTTCGCTTCCACGAGCTGAGCCTCACGGGCAGGGTCGTCCTGAGTCAGCTTCCGTTGAACCTCACGATGCTCTTGGTGTGCGCCGTGGTCGCCTTCGCGGAGCCGCGGACGTTGGCGGATCCGGGGTTTGCGGCCGGGCAGGCGTTGTCGGTGGGGCTGTTCGTGGTGTGCGCTCTCCTCCCGTGGCGGGCGCTTCCGCACGGGATGTTCCTCGTGGTTCCGTTTCTCGACTTCGTCGCAGTGGGCCTCGTGCGGTCCTCGGCCTCGGAGACCCTCGCCGGGCTTGCTCTGCTTGCCGTCTTCCCGATGATGTGGCTTGCTGGCTCGGGGTACCGGCCGCGGCTGATGGTCCCTCTGGGGGGCGCCTCAACGCTGGCCGTGGTGTGGGTGCCCCTGGTCGTCGCCGGAACCGCGGATGCCAGGTCGCTCGCGGCGCAGCTCGTGACGCCGTTCATCATGCTCGCAATCGGGGTCGGGACTTCGGTCAAGACGACGAGCGGCGTGGCGCAGCAGTCGCGAGTCGACGAGCTTCTCGAGCGGAGCCAGACCCGAGAACGGCTCCTCGACACGGTGCTTGAGACGGTCGACGTCGGGGTCATCGTGCTGGACGCGGACGGGGGAGGCATGTTCGTGAACTCCAAGCAGATCGAGGTCTACGCCGCGGCGTTCCCCGCTGAAGCCAGCGGATCGTCAGGGAGCGAAACCCAGATGCTGATCTTCCAGGAAGGGTCCAGCGAGCCGCTTCCGCCCGAACAGTGGGCGCTCGAGCGCGCCCTTGCGGGCCAGCGCGTAGAGCACGAGCTCTTTCGGCTCGGCCGCGGCGCCGAGGCGCGCACCGTGTCGGTCACGGTCCGTGGGTTCGTCGACGCCGCCGGGGAGCGCGCGGGCACCGTGGTGGCGTCGTCCGATGTTACCGATGTCGTCGCGGCGGCCCGCGCGAGAGACCGCTTCCTCTCGGTCATGTCGCACGAGTTCCGGACACCGATCGGCAATATCCTCGGCTACGCCGAACTGATTCAGGACGATCCGCAGCTGACTCAGGCGTCCCGATCCGACCTGCAGGTGATCGCCCGCAACGCCGAACACGTGAACCAGATGGTCGACGACATCTTGGCGGCCGCGGTGACGGGCACGGATGCCGCGGCGATCCGCTTGCCACTCGACTTCGAGCAAGTGGTCCGAGAGGCCGGAGACTCCTCGGCACCCGCGGCCCAGCGCCGCGGTATCGACATGACCGTGCGTGGGGACGGCCCGCTCAAGGTTCTCGGCGACCGCACTGGGCTCGTGCGGGTGCTCGACAACCTGGTCTCCAATGCCGTCAAGTACTCGGGTCCGGGGACGGAGGTCGTCGTGACCGCCTCGCGTGACGGCGAATGGGCTGTGTGCACGGTCCAAGACCACGGCATGGGGATCCCGACCGACGAGCTCGAACAGATCTTTACGCGTTTCGGCCGAAGCGCGACCGTGCTCGGCGCCGGGATCCCCGGGACCGGCCTTGGGCTCTCGCTCGCGAAGGAAGTCGTGGAGAAGCACGGAGGCAAGATCGACTGCGAGAGCGAGCTCGGCGTGGGCAGCACCTTCACGCTCCGCCTTCCTCTCAGAGAGTGAGCCGAGCGTCAGCAGGTGAACGACTGGGTGAACGGTGAACCCACCCATGCACCGACGAGCGCTTGGACTGAGAGAGTGTAGACGCGGTTGCCGGCGGTTTTCGATGACTGAGTGAGGGCGACCGTGGGCATGGTCGTGGCGGTTGTGCTGCTGCTCCCGTCCGGGGCGGTCAGCGTGAACTGGTAGTTGGTTGCCCGGGCGACGGCGCTGTATCCGGCCACCGTTACCGTGGCCTGCTTGGCGTTGGCTGCGCAGACGATCCCGGCGTTGACGCTCGCCGGCGCTGGGATGGAGTACGTCGACGCGGAGAGGGCGGCGGAGTCGCCGGCCGTGAAGGCGGCCTGGGCGGCCGCAGGAGCCGCGAACAGGACGACGGCGGCCGCAACAGGCGCGAAGGCCCGGACCAGGAAGCGGCGACGGCCGGCGTCTGGCGAGGTTGCGAAGCCACGAGAGTCTTGATGCTCCATGGCCCCCCTTTCGCCTGGTTGCGTCCGATGTTCGTTCCCATGCTCCCAACAGGGCTTCAAGCCCGGGCGGCAGGGTTCCTCAAGGTTTGTTCAAGACCTGGGTGAAAAACGCCGGTTGGTCTGAAAGACTTGCCGACCATGGGGCAAAGTTTCACGGACCGCCGCGCGGTCGTGGTCGAGGACGACGACGATATGCGCATCTTGCTCGCGCGGACGCTCCAGCGCCACGGATTCGATGTGGCCGAGGCCGATACCGGCGCCGACGGCCTGCGCCTGGTTCGCGAGCACAGCCCCGACCTGGTGACCCTCGATCTCAACTTGCCCGACCTCGATGGGACAGAGGTGTGCCGCAGGCTCCGGGAGTTCTCCGACGCCTACGTGATCATGATCACGGGACGCGGGGACGAGATCGATGAGCTCACGGGTCTCCAGATCGGCGCCGACGACTACATCAGCAAGCCCTTCAGCCCTCGGACCGTTCAGGCTCGGATCGAGGCGATGTTCCGCCGCCCCCGGACCGTCGTCACCCGCGCGCCGGAACCGCCCGCCGTCGTCCTTTCGGCGACGCTCCCCGCGGCAGCCGCAGTGCTCAACGCCCACCGCATGGTTCACGGCTCGCTCATTGTCGACGTCGATGCGCGCCAAGTGAGCGTCGAAGGGGAGGAGATCGTGCTGACCCGCACCGAATTTGACCTCCTGGCGCTCATGGCTGGGTCCCCGCGGAGGGTGTGGACGCGGGAGATGCTGCTCCGCTCGGTGTGGGGCGACGAGTGGGCCTCGGATGAGCATCTGGTCGAGGTCCATGTGGGGAATCTGCGCCGGAAGATCGGCGATCGCGGTCGGAACCCGAGGTTCATCCGCACCGTGCGCGGCGTCGGGTACGGGATGGTCGCACTGTCGGTCTGATTCCTCGACGGCGTCAGTGTCCCCGGAGCAGGTCGGTGAGCGCTCGCGTGACGGTGTCGGCGTCGTGATTCAGCTCCGGGATGGCCCCGCGTGCGCCGCCCAGGCGCCCGGCGCGGAGCTCCCGGTCGGCCCGACGTGTATTTCGCTCGAGTCGCAAGGCGCCGACCATCTCGGCCGACACCGCGAGGCTCAGGAGTGCGACGTGCGCGGCCTCCACGTCGCCGGCCTGGACGGTTGCCGCGATCTTCTGAAGCCGCCGCGGAAGAAGGTCGAGGAATTTCGCGGCGAAGGCGCAGGCATCGTCGCGGGAGTCGAGCTCAACCGCGAGGGTGTCGAGCCGGGCGGGCTCGAGGTCGGGCGGTGTGTCAGTGCTCACCGGCATTTCCCCTTTCGTGCGCGCTCGTTCGGGACTCAGCGCCTGGGGCCCCAGCGTCCGGGGACTCAGAAGGCCGTCGCCAGATCGATACGAGAAGAAGCGTAACCAAGATCGTCGGCGCTCCGAAGACGAGGATCGAGCGAACGATGGGGGAGCGCAGCGTCCTGATGACATCGCCCAGGTGGGGGATGACCGCGGCCTCGGTGTAGACCGCGCTGTCGGTGATGACGGCCGTCCAGGGGTCCGAGCCATTGTTCGCGTCGCCCTTGGTCGTGACGATGGTGGCACCGGCCGAGTTCCGCGTGAGGCTCACGATTCGGTGCGTCTCGACGCGTTGGTCCTGCACGGGGATCTGGTAAGTGATGATGTCGCCGACCTTCAAGGCCGACGCAGGGACCTTGACGCTCACCACGACGTCGCCCGGGTTGATGAGCGGGGCCATGGAGCCCGTGAGCATCGTCGAGGTCTGGTAGCCCAGAAACCGCGGGCCCACGCCGAGAAAGAGGAACGCGGCCACCGCGACCGAGAGCACGAGCCCGAGGACCACCCGGGTCAGGATCTGACCCGCCCACGTGAGGGCCCGCCCGCGCCGGCCCGCGCGAACAACGGGGGCCGGGGCGGCGGGGTCGAGGGTATTGGTCATGGCGTCGTCCTCACGGAACGGGAGATGGGCCGGGTCTCGGACTACTGGTTAGTTGCGCTGCGCTGGGTGCCAGTGAAGGAGAAGCTCACGGTGCTCGAGATCCCCTGGAACGTGTTGTCTGCGGTGGTCGGCAGCGTGAGGGTGACGCGCAGGTTGTCAGCGTGGCCTGCAGTGACGGACCCGAGGTTCGAGAGCGTCACGTTCGAGCCGATGACGGCGTGGCTCGAAAGGACCGAGGTGCTCGTGCCCGAGCACGTGTAGGTGTAGGCGGGAGCCGTGCCGGCCTCGGTCCACGGAGCCGAGCAGGAGTCGACGACGACCTGGAGGCCGTTGGTGGCG
The DNA here is from genome assembly GCF_049332655.1 of Sinomonas sp. P47F7. Lineage (GTDB taxonomy): Bacteria > Actinomycetota > Actinomycetes > Actinomycetales > Micrococcaceae > Sinomonas. Next base: position 1,022,624 of record NZ_CP186327.1, read on the forward strand.
TCGGTGTCGAGCTTCGAGGACGTCGTCGCGGCCGTCGTCAGCGTGACGCCTGCGAGATTCTGGCTGCCCGAGTTGGTGAGCGTGACCGCGCGCTGGATCGTGTCGCCCGGGACGATCCCGGTCGCCGCGACGCTGAGCCGGTTGGTCGCCGTGCCGGACGAGCCGAGGCCGATCGTGACCGTGCCGGAGGAGACCGACGTGTTCGCGGAGGTGGTGGACGTGAACGCGCCGTAGGTGCCGAGGCCCGCGACGCTCGCGGCTGCGCCGACGAGGGCGGCCGATGCGAGAAGCTTCCCGGACGTGGACTTGAGGCTGAGACCCATGTGAGTATCCCCTGTTTCGGCCGGGCCCCGCCCGGACTGAGTAGTCTGCGCCAGCCCCAGCGGCTGACAGACCAACTCTCCGGTTCGGGTTTCAAGGCCAACGCCCGCCAACCGACAAGAAAAGCTCAAGAAAGGTTCAAGACTCGCGGCCGCCCGCCCTCCTTCAGGAAAGTCCGTCTCTGACGGCCCGGCAGGCGCCGCGGGCCTCGGGGGCAGGGAAAGCACGTGTGCCGGGCCTTGATCCGTGGCGGCCCGCGGCATAGTGTCCCGCTAGCCGTGCGGGATCGAGCGCAGGCCGAATAGGGGGCGCGATGTCCAAGCTAGGGGCTGGCGAACTGGGCGAGGGAATGGCTCGGTGGGCCGGGCTCGCGGCCGTGGTGGGGACCGTGTTCCTGCTGGTCTATTTCACCGTGCCGGCACTATCCGGGTGGCCCTACGCGGGCGGGACTCCGACCGTGTTGGCGAGCTATGCCTCGGACCACGAGGTCCTCTTCTTTGCCGGCGGCTGGTTCCAGGCGGTCGGCAGCGCCCTCTGCGTCGCCTTCGTGCTCGCGGTCGTGCGGATGTCCGGCACCGTCGTCTCCTTCGCAGGCCTCCTGGCGATTGTCGGCGGCGCGACGCTCCTCGCCTTGGTGCTGGCTGAGGCTGTTGTGCTTGAGTCGGTTCCGGTCGCCGCGTCGAGCGGCGACTCCACCACCGCGGCCGTGGCGTTCGCGCTCAGCAACGGGGTGTTCGTCCGCATTTTCCCGCTGATTCCCGCGCCGATGGTGTTCGTGGGAGTCGGACTTGCGGGACGCGGGGTGCTCGGCGGCTGGCTGGCTCGGAGCGCGATCGTTCTGGCCGGGGCATTCGTGCTCGCCGGAGCTCTCGCCGTCGTGACGCCGGTCGGGGTGTTCGTGGGAATCGGGCTGTCCGTTCTGCAGGCGGTGTGGTTCCTCGCGGCCGGGCTCCGCCTGCTCCTTCGCCGCCGGAACTAGGCCGGGTAGCGACCGGCCGCCAGGTCCTCGAGGAGGCTCGGGTGGGAGGGGTGCCATCCGAAGCGCTCCCTCGTCTGGGCGCTCGAGGAGGGCTGGTCGACGGCGAAGACGGTGCCGAGGAATCCGAAGCTTTCGGCTGGCACGGCTTCGACGGGCAGCCCGAGCCGTTGCCCGATGGCCTCGGCGAGGGACAGCATGGTGTCGCCCTCGTCGGCCACGGCGTGCGCGACGGTTCCGGGGTCTGCGCCCTCGAGGACGAGCCGGAAGAGCCGGGCCGCGTCGAGGCGGTGGACCGCCGGCCAGCGCTGGCTGCCGTCGCCGACGTAGCCCGAGACCCCAGTCCGCTGCGCCGCCTCGATGAGGAACGACGCGAACCCGTACCGTCCTTCGCCCGTGTGGACAGAGCGAGGAAGGCGCACTGCCGCGGACCGAACGCCCTTCTCTGCCAGACCGAGCACAGCCTGCGCGTTGCGGGCGCGCCCTCCGAGCGGACCCACGGCCGGCATGGCATCCTCCTCGGTGGAAAGACGGCCCGGCACGCCGGGGGTCCCGGACGCGATGACGAGCGACTTCCCGGTGCCCTCCAGTGCGGCGGCAAATGTCTCGACGGCGAGCGTCTCCTCGTCCACGCAGCGCTGGATGTCCGTGAAGTCGTTGCCGAAGGCGAGGTGGATCACGCCATCCGCCTGTTCGGCACCGGCGCGGAGGCTCGCCGGGTCGGCGAGCTCGCCGCGGAGCGGGACCGCGCCCGCGGCGGCGACCGCCTTGGCGGAGGCATCGGAGCGGACGAGCCCCAGGACTTCGTGGCCCGCGGAGATCAATTCGGGGACGACGGCGGAGCCGATTCCTCCGCTGGCACCCGTGACGAAAACGCGCATCTGCTTCTCCTCGCGATAGGACGTTTGTCCCATCAGCGTATCACGTGTGACGGGACAAAGGTCCCGTCGGTAGAATGGAACCCATGCCACGCTGGAATCCGGACGCGCGCGAGCGGCTCGTCACCGCGGCACTGCACCTGTTCGCCGAGCACGGCTACGACAAGGTGACCGTTGTCGAGATCGCCGAGCGCGCGGGACTGACCAAGAGCACCTTCTTCCGCTACTTCCCGGACAAGCGGGACGTGCTCGCCGCCGGCCAGGAGACGCTTTCGCAGCTGCTGACCGAGGGGATCGATTCCGCGCCCGCTGACGCGGCGCCCCTCGCCGCCGTGGGCGCCGGGCTCGAGCGCGCGGCCGCCGCCATGACCCCGTTCAACCGGGAGCTCGGGCCAGTGCTGCACGCCGCGATCGCCGCGAACGCCGAACTCCAAGAGCGCAACGCCTTGAAGCAGGCGGGGTTGTCCGCTGCGATGGCCCGCGCGCTGCGGGAGCGGGGGGTCGACGCCACGACCGCCGCCGTAGCGGCCGAGCTCGGCGGCCTCGCCTTCAAGGAGGCGTACGCCGCTTGGATCGAAGCAGAGGACGCGCCGAGCCTCGTCGAGCTGGCCCGGGACGCGCTCGACCGTCTCCGGGCAACCGCCGCGCGGCTCGCCTGAACGGGTCGCCCCGAGCCGCCGGGCGAAGGTGAACGGCGCGAGAAGCTTGGGCCAAGGGTCGCCCAACCCCACGCCCAGACCGCGATTCGCTTCCTAGCCTTGGACGGTGCCCTCACCCAGAACGCGTAGAAGACTCCTGTCCACCGGCCTCGCGGTCGCCTTGTCCTCGGCCCTCCTCGGCCCGGCCGGACCCACGCACGCGAGCGAGACCCCGGCTCCGTCCGTCCCAGCGGCGCACCTCAACCTCGGTGCCGCAGACCTCCCCGAGACTCGGACCGAGAAGACGCTCGCCCCGGGCGTCACCTTGACCACGATCCACCGCGGCGGGGCGGACAGCTCGTTGTTCTGGACGGCTGAAGTCGCCATCCCGTCCGACTCCCCGGATCCGGACGCGCCGTCGTCGGCCCTTTCCAGCCAGGCGAGCGCCCAGAACGTGGCGGCCAAGCTCAAAGCCGCGGGCCTCGATACCCGCGTCGAGCACGTGGTCTCCCCGCAGCTCGCGGACGCGGGTGGCCCCCTCGGCTATCGGGTCCGCGCCGGGCACTTCTCGGCGCAGGCGGACGGCGCCGGGACGGTCGCGCGGATCAAGGCCGCGGGCTACTCGTCATCGGTCGTCTACACGGGGTGGGACGGCGATGCCGGAACCAGCTCCCAGTCGCGCGGACCGTGGAACCTCGACGTCATCACGATCGACCCGGAGCAGTACGAGGGCGAACTCACGGCCTCGTTCGGCCCGGACCTCGAGAAGCCCGAGGCGACGAGCCAGCTCGCGGCTGCCCAGAACGCCGTCGCCGGAGTCAACGCGGGATTCTTCGTCTTCGACCCGGCGGCCGGCGCCCCGGGCGACCCCGCCGGCGTGGGCATCTACGGCGGGAAGACGCTGCGCGAGCCGGTCGGCGACCGCCCCGGCCTCATCCTGAACGGCGCGAACAACCGTGCGAGCATCCAGCGGCTCACGTGGAGCGGATCGGTCTCCGGCGCGGGCGGGACGCTGGGCCTCGAGGGCATCAACCGCAACCCCGGGCTCATCCGGAACTGCGGCGAGAAGGGGGCTCTGCCCACTGAGCTCCCGCGGCAGGACGTCACGTGCACCAAGGCGAGCGAGCTCGTGGCCTTCACCCCGGAGTTCGGGGCCAAGACCCCGGCCGGCGCGGGGCTCGAGGTCACGCTGGACAGCCACGACGCCGTGACTTCCGTCGCGGAGTCCCGCGGAACCGCGGTTCCCGCGGGCGGCCACACGATCCAGGCCACGGGCGACGACGTCGCGCAGCTTCGGGCGCTCGCGAACGTGGGCGAGAAGCTGCGGCTCGACGCCCATGTTGTGGGGGAGGACGGGCGCCAGCTGACGACGACGAAGCACACGAGCGTGGTCAACGGCGGTCCGCTCTTGGTCAAGGACGGCCAGGAGGACGTCACCGTCCGGCAGGACGGCATGGTCCGCCCGAACGACAACAACAGCTTCTACTACGGCTGGGTTCACAAGCGGAACCCGCGGACGTTCGCCGGCACCGACGCGCAGGGCCGCACGATCCTCGTCACGGCCGACGGCCGCTCGACGAACTCGCTCGGGCTGAGCCTCAAGGAGGAGGCCGACGTCGCCACGTCGCTCGGCATGGTCCAGGCGATGAACCTCGACGGCGGTGGTTCGACGACGGCGGTCGCGGGTGGCTCGGTGGTGAACACGCCGTCCGGGAAGGCCGAGAGGCCGGTGGGCGATGCGGTCCTCGTGCTGCCGACGCGGAGCGACTCGGAGGACTCCAACCGGGAGTGATCCCGGCGGGGGCCTGTTCAGGCCCCGGTGACGGCCGCGCGGATCTGCTCGAGGGGCATCTTCGGCACGCGGTCCTCGGTGAGGAGCCCGTTGGTCTCCTGCAGCGTGTCGGTCAGCTGGGTGTAGCAGCTCCCGGCGAGGAATGAGCTCGAGCGGATCGCGCTGTACAGGCTCGCGATGCGCTCGAGCCATTCCTCGCCGGTGGCCGCGACGGTGTAGCCCCAGCCGTCGTCGCGCCCGGGGCCCACTTGGTAGTCGATCCCGCCGAACTCCGTCAGCATGATCGGCTGGCCATGATCCTGCGCCCCGCCGACGAGGATCCGCCGGCCCGCCGGCCCCATGCCGGCGAGCAGCCGCGCCCGCGCGTCGTCGTCGGCGTACGTGCGTGCCAGGACGGCGCCGTCGCCCTCGTAATCGTGGACGCTGAGGATGTCCGAATTCTGGTGCTCCCAGCCGTCGTTGGAGATGACGGGGCGCGACGGGTCGAGCGCGCGCGTGACGTCCGCGAGAGCGCGGGAGTACGCCTGCTGCGCGGCGGAATGCGCCACGTGCTGGAGCCCCCAGCTTTCGTTCGCGGGCACCCACGTCACGATGCTGGGGTGCGAGGCGTCGCGTTCGACGGCGTCCATCCACTCCCGCATGAGCCGCTGGACGGCTGTGGGGGAGAATTCGTAGGCACCCGGTGCCTCGCCCCAGACCAGAAGGCCGAGGCGATCGGCCCAGAACAGGAACCGCGGGTCCTCGATCTTCTGGTGGATCCTCGTCGCGTTGAATCCGAGGGCCTTGATGAGCTCGACCTCCCGGCGCAGCGCGTCCCGGCTCGGCGCCGCGAGGTGCGACTGTGGCCAGTAGCCCTGGTTCAGGACGCTGCGCACATCGTAGGGGCGGTCGTTGAGGAGGAAGGATCCGCGGTCGACGGCGGCCGTTCGGATCCCGAGGTAGCTCGCCACGGCGTCGACCTCCGTACAGTCGCCGTCCGTGAGCGTGATCCGGGCGTCAATGAGACGGGGATGCTCGGGGCTCCACACGAGCTCGCTCTCCGCCTGGCCGTTGATCTGGCGGGTGAGCGGCACCGTGACGTCCACGCGGCGAGAGGTGACCTCGACGCTCGCGGTGCCGAGGTCCTCGCTGCGATCCTCCCACCGCAGCTTGACGCGAGCCACTGCCCTGGCTGGGACCACGCCGTCGAACTGCAGCGTCGCCGTGACGGACGCCGGGCCATTCTGGGTCCAGCGCAGCCGCGCAATGTGGGCCTCAGGTACGGCCTCGAGCCATACGGTCTGCCAGATGCCGGTGGTGCGGTGGTACCAGATCGCGTGTGGGGACTCGTGCCAGTCCTGCTTGCCGCGGGGCTGGGAGGTGTCGTGGGGATCGTCTTCGGCACGCACCACCACGGTGTGCTGCTGGCCGGCGCCGGCCCCGCCGACGAGGTGGGTGATGTCGAAGGAGAAGGGCGTGTGCCCGCCCTCGTGCTCACCCACGAAATGGCCGTCGAGCCACACACGGGCGCGGTAGTCCACCGCTCCGAGGTGCAGCAGGACGCGCGGCCGGGCGTCGCCGTGGCCGGCCGCGGCGAGCTCCTCTGGCCCGATCTGGCGCGAATACCAGACCACGGGGTGGAAGTCCGGCTCCGCGATGCCGGAAGCGGTCGATTCGGGAGGGAAGGGAACCTCGATCTGGGGACCACCGCTGAAGCCTCGGGACCACCCCGCCGCTGTGCCGGCGCCGTCGTCGTCATGGCGGAAGGACCAGGGCCCGTCCAGATCGCACCACTCAGCGCGGAGCATTTGCGGCCGCGGATAGCTGCCGTCCTGGCGCGATGCGGTCGGGAGGGAGGCCTCCCGGAAGGGCGTTGTCGTCTCGACGGACTCGAAGTCGATTTCCACCATCACCATGATCCTTTGCGGGGGGAGCGGGGTCGGCCGCGACGCACGGGGCCGGAAGGGCCATTCTAACGTTGAAACGCGGAGCCTGGCCCACGTTATATCCGTACTGCCCATCCGCGCTGTGCCCCGCGGATCACGCAGGCACCCGGCGCGGCGCTCGCCGCGACGGCCGCGATGGTCCGGGGGTAGCCCCCGGCGCTGCCGACCGGGGCCTGGCACTGTGAGGGCCTAGAGTGGTGGGCGGGCACTTGGAAGGAGCCGCGGCGTGGAGATTCCGGAGCAATGGGCCACGGCCATCCGCTCTGCCGGATTCGGCTCCCTCAGTGCCCTGGCCAACGAGGCGAGGATGTCCACGACGCACGTCGTGTCGGTGGTCTGCGGCGCGGCCAGCCCTGATGCCGACGCGCGGAAGAACCTCGCGGCGGCGATGCGCCTTAGCCCGGACGAGCTAGACGACCTCATCGGCGCCGACGCGGAGGAGGCCGGTCAGGGCGACCCCGCGCGCGAGGCCATGCGAGGGGCGGGGGAGCTGGACGTCCCGTTCGTCCTCCCGGAGGGCTCGGAGCGGCTTTCGCCGAGGCAGCGCGCGCTCGTCACCGAACTCGTCCTGACATTCCTCGAAGCGGACCCGGCGCAGGCGGAGCGCGAACCGGCCTCCTAGCGCTGAGCGACCCCTTGCTTCCAGTCGCTGGAGATGTTGGCGAGGTTGCGGGGGGAATCGTGAAGACACTCAGAGGATTCGGTCCGCGACTGGGAAGGCGGCATATCGCATTCCTGACAAGTTGACTGACACTACTGTCGGAGAGGGGAAGGACGTCAAGCATCTGGGGTATAGGAGCCAGCTTCGGGACGACGTTGCCCATGCCCAAGCAAACGGATTGCAGTTCAATCTCTATGTCCGGCAGTCCACGACGCTCGGATCTCGTCATTGGGACCGTGATGGAGGGCCTGTTTGAGGAACTGGCGGCAGTCGGATATCCGGTTGGGTCTGTGTCCGAGTTGCGTGTGTCGCGTGCTCGGTACGTCGATGCGGTGCCGGTGCTCGTGCGATGGCTGGCCCGAGCAGAGACGCCGAATCAGAAGGAGGAAATAGTTAGGGCGCTGTCTGTGCCATGGGCGCGAACGGAAGCACTGGGCCCCCTCATCGAGGAGTTTCGAGCTGGCCCGGTACCCGGGGATCCCAGATCTGAGTCGCTGCGCTGGGCGGTCGGCAATGGGATCGAGGTGCTCTGGGACGATTCGCGGTTCAATGATCTGATCGCCTTGGCACGCGATGAGCGCTACGGGAAGGCGCGGGAGATGGTGGTCCTTGGTCTGGGTCGGTCAAAGCGGCCGGAGGCCGGGGTGATCATTGTTGAGCTACTTGACGACCCTGTCGTTAACGGGCATGCGGTGAAAGCCTTGGGCAAATTGGGTGACCCACGGGCGCGAGAGGGCCTGCGCCGAATGGTCACGGATGATCGTGCCTGGGTTCGCAAAGAGGCGGAGAGGGCGCTGGCCAAGCTCGCATGAGCGCTGGGTCACCAAATGTAGGGGTTAGCCGTCGCTGCCCGGCGCCGGGTCTGTCGGGAAAGTTTTGTAAGGGGCTCGACGTGGTGATGCCGCGGTTTCGGCCGCGGACGCCATGGCCCGATCAGCTCCGGCACGACGTGGAACACCCAGCCCGGGATCGCCCGGGACCTAGAGGTGAAGTCGTTCGCAATACGGGAACTCGGCCTCGCGCCTCGCGGTGGTCATCGACAGGGGCCTGTCTTTCGAGCTTGTTGTACCGCGTGGTGTGACGAATTCCGCCACCGTCGAGCCGGGAACGTGCTCGCCCGCCGCCTCGAACGACGGCATGTCGCGGATCCACCTTACGGCCCCGTCGATCCGGGTGCCGTAAGGGACCCCAGGATCGCACCGACTCCCTCCAAAGGGGGGCTTGCGCCGTCGCTATTCAGCGTTACTATGTAGTGGTAGTCAATAACACTGAGTAGCTCAAGGAGGTGTTCGTGGGCAAGCAGATGACCGAGATGCTCAAGGGCACGCTGGAGGGCATCGTCCTCGCCATCCTGTCCGTGCGTGCCGCCTACGGCTACGAGATCACGGCGCGGTTGCGGGACGAGGGCTTCTCCGAGATTGCCGAGGGCACGATCTACGCGCTCCTGGTGCGGATCGAGCAGAAGGGCTTCGTGGACGTGGAGAAGGTCCCGTCCGAGAAGGGGCCGCCGCGCAAGGTCTACTCGCTCAACACACAGGGTCGGGAGTATCTCGACGAGTTCTGGACAACTTGGGGCTTTCTTGCCGATCGACTCGGCCAGCTCCGCGAAGAAGGAGGCAAGTGAAATGGCAGCCAAATGGATTGAGCTGGTCACGGGATCGCTCGAGCAGAAGAAGCAGTACAAGCAGTACAAGCGGCGCATCGAGACGCTTCCCGAGCCGTACGGCTCCGCGGCGAAGGCCCTCCAGCGGTACCTCATGTACTACGGAGGCATCACCACGGACGGCGACACCACGCTCAAGATGTTCGGTGACTTCGCCGATCTCTGGGAGCGCGCCGCGGCCGACGGCACGCCGGTCCGCGCGATCGTCGGCGAGGATCCCGTCGAGTTCGCCGAGACGTTCGCCGAGGCCTACTCCGGCACCCGGTGGATCGACAAGGAACGCGCCCGCCTGACCAAGGCGATCGAGGACGCGGAGCGAGGCGAACAGAAATGAGCACGGCGATCCATGTGCAGGGCCTCGAGAAGTCGTACAAGAAGCTCGAGGTGCTCCGCGGCGTCGACTTCGACGTTGCCCGGGGAAGCATCTTCGCGCTGCTCGGCTCGAACGGTGCGGGCAAGACCACGGTCGTGAAGATCCTGTCCACGCTGCTCAAGGCCGATGCCGGGACCGCGAGCGTCAACGGCTTCGACGTCGCGGCGCAGCCGGCGGAGGTCCGGGAGTCGATCAGTCTCACGGGCCAGTTCGCGGCCGTCGACGAGATCCTGAGCGGGCGGGAGAACCTCGTGCTCGTCGCCCAGCTGCGGCACCTCAAGAACCCGGGCGCGATCGCGGACGGCCTGCTCGCACGCTTCTCGCTGACCGACGCGGCCTCGCGGAAGGTGGCCACGTACTCGGGCGGCATGCGGCGGCGGCTCGACATCGCGATGAGCCTCATCGGCAATCCGCCGCTCATCTTCCTCGACGAGCCGACCACCGGGCTCGACCCCCAGGCGCGCCTCGAGGTCTGGCAGGCCGTGCGGGAACTCGCCCAACAGGGCACCACGGTGCTGCTCACCACGCAGTACCTGGACGAGGCCGAACAACTCGCCGACCGGATCGCGATCCTCCACGGAGGCCGGATCATCGTGAACGGCACCCTCGCCGAGCTCAAGCAGCTGCTTCCTCCCGCCGAGGTCGAATACGTCGAGAAGCAGCCGACACTCGAGGACGTCTTCCTCGCGATCGTCGGCGTCGAGTAAAGGAAGAACCGATGGCCAAGCACTTCTTCGGCGACACCGCCGTTCTGCTGGGGCGGTCCCTGCGCCACATCGGGCGCAGCATGGACACCATCATCACGACCGCGATCATGCCGATCGCCTTCATGCTCCTGTTCGTCTACGTGTTCGGGGGCGCGATCAACTCCGGCTCGGACTCGTACGTGAGCTACCTGCTGCCCGGCATCCTGCTCATCACGATCGCCTCGGGCATCTCCTACACGGCGTACCGGCTCTTCCTCGATATGAAGAGCGGCATCTTCGAGCGGTTCCAGTCCATGCCGATCGCGCGTTCCTCCGTGCTGTGGGCGCACGTGCTGACCTCGCTTGTGGCCAACATGATCTCCCTCGTCGTCGTGGTGCTCGTCGCCCTCCTCATGGGCTTCCGCTCCGGGGCCGGGCTGCTCGCCTGGCTCGCCGTTGCCGGCATCCTGGTCCTGTTCACCCTCGCGCTGACGTGGATCGCCGTGATCCCGGGCCTCACGGCCAAGACGGTCGACGGCGCGAGCGCCTTCTCCTACCCGCTCCTCTTCCTGCCGTTCATCAGCTCGGCGTTCGTGCCCACCGCCACGATGCCCGGCCCCGTGCGGGCCTTCGCCGAGAATCAGCCGGTGACGTCGATCGTGAACGCCATCCGGGACCTCTTCACGGGCCAGCCCGTGGGCGCGGACATCTGGACCGCCCTGGCCTGGTGCGTCGGCATCCTGATCGTGGCGTACTTCTTCGCCATGGCGACCTACCGCCGGAAGATCTCCTAGCGGCTCCACCGCTGCGGCGGGGCGAACGACGACGGCGGGCGGCGCCGTCGTCGTTCGCTGCGTTGCCGAGGGGGTTCCGGCAGCGGCACGCGCCTCAGGCGCCGTGCGGCTTCTGGGAGGCGGCCGCCTTCGGGTCCAGATCCGCGAGGGTGAGCTGGATCGCCGGGTTCCGGGGGAGCGGGCGGCTGGACGCGACGTGAAGATCGGGGCCAACGTGGAGCAGCTCCCCAGGGTCCAAGAGCCGCCAGCGCGGGTCGTTGTCCATGCGTTCGGTGGCGACGAGCACGTGCTCGGCGACGTCGTCGCTGTGAACCGTGATGCGTGCGCTTCGCGCCTCGAGCCGACGCTCCGTGGGGCCGGCCGGGCCCCGGTCTTCGCGCACGTAGAGCTCGTGAGTCTCCGGGTGGCGAAGGGCCCACACGTCCGTTGCCGTCGTGATGATGAAGTTCAGGCTGAACACGGGGAGCCGTTCGGCGATCCAGGAGACCGCGTTGACGATGCCGGCCTCGAGATCGCCGCCTGCGATGCGGGCCTCGGCGGTGATGAGGGCGAAGAGGCGCTCGCTGTCGGTCTCTCCCCGCACGAGGCCCGCGGTGCCGAGGTCCTCGAGCCGCGTCTCGAGCGTGGCGAGCCCGCCGAAGGCCCCGTTGTGCGCGAAGAGCCTGCCGGACTGCTCGAACGGATGCGTGTTGACGAACGTGTGCGCCCCCGCGCTCGCGTAGCGCACGTGGGCGATGAACGTGGTGCTCTCGAGGTCCCGGGCCTCTCGGGCGAACGCGCGGTCCGCCCAGGCCGCGATGGCCTGCTTCTCCACTTTCGGCCGGCCCTGAGCCGTGAACGTGCCGATGCCGGTCCCGTCGGGCTCCCGGCGGCTCTGCTCCCTGAGGCTGTCCGGCGCGTCAAGCAGCCAAAAGGTTGCCCTCGCTCGAGTTCGACCTGCGTGCAATGCGAACAGGCGGCACATAGCCCCACCCTACAACCGGGGGCCCGCCAAGCCGCCAGACAATACCTCCTCGTTCTACCCCTGTCCAGAGTTGACGCTCGAACAAATCTAGTTCGCATCAGCAACTAGACAGTTGCCGCAAGTAATCATAGAGTCTGCTTTGAGAACGGCCGCGCGCGGCTTGCAGCGCATCTGGAAGTCCTGGGTCTCGCTTGGATCTCTTGGTCGGGGAGAGGTCCTGATGAACTGTTGCCTAAATTAATTGCGGCGGGTTTATCACAGGGGTCAACCGTTCTCTATTTTGACGTGAAGGGGGCCGTCGTGGAGAGCTTAGTTCGTGCTGAGGTGGCCGGCGGCCGCGGCCTGCGGCGGGCGCTCGTGAGCATTCTGGCCGCCGCGCTGGTCCTCGGGCTCAGCCTCACGATTCCCCAAGGCAACGCTCTTCGATTCCGCTATCTGGGCTATTGTCCCGAACAGGATGGTGATGATTACCTGTGACTTCAACGACCCGTGGGGGAAAAACACGGTCGTCATCGCCGAGCCGGTTCGAAAGTAGTCTCGGAAACACCACTTTTGCGGAGTCAGATTTTACGCACGAAGTTACATGCACAATTCGGAAGGCTGACAAAGCGATCATGGAATGCCCCCAGCGCTGGGAAGCGGGCGAGCCAATCTCCCTCGCTTTCGGACCCCCACTCAAGGTCGTCGCACTGCGACCCCATGCCGTCTTGACGGCGCCGGTCCCCGCGGGTGGGGTCACAGGTCTGGGCGCCGTGCAAGGAGCCTCCACGCCGGAGCCGAGACCCTGCGCGATCAGGTCCTCGACATCATCCACGAGGTGCTCGGCCATCCCGATCTGGGCGAGGAGACCCGAGCGGAGCTCGAGGAACTCATGCGGCGCAACGAGGACGAGCCCGAGCGCGCGCTCCTCGAACACCTCCGCAGACACCGCTCCGGTGCGTGAGACTCGATCCGAGCCCGTCCATGGCCCGGAGGTTTGAGGACTCAGGAGGCGGGTAAACCCCTGACGAGGCGTCGCCGGCTAGCTGGGGAGCCGACACGGTGAGACGCCTCTTCATGGGTGGTTCTGGTGAGATGGCGGGTCCGCAGCGTGGGCCCGCCATCGGGCGTCTGCGCCCAAGGTTAAACGCGGAGGGGGCCCCAGCGGGGCCCCCTCCGGGCTGCAAAACGCTAGAGGCATTCGTTGATCTGGAGGGTGCCGCCCCGGGCGATGAACGGGTGCCCGCTCAGGATCTCGCGCGCCGCCTGCTCCGAGGCCGCCTCGATGATCGTGTACCCGGAGAAGTCCGCGCGAGGCGCGGGATCCCCGGTTGCGACCTCGCACGAGGCTACCGGCGCCGGAGGGTTCGTGAAAGCGCGAGGCGCGCTACCGCCGTCGTCCGCTCCACTCAAGCAGCCGCTCGCGAGGCCACGTCGTCACGATCCGCTCCGCCGGGATCCCGTTGGCCTCGGCGCGCGCCGCGCCGTACTGGAGGAAGTCGAGCTGGCCGGGCGCGTGCGCGTCGGAGTCGATGCTGAACAGGCAGCCCGCGTCGAGGGCCTGCTGAATGAGGCCGTCGGGCGGGTCTTGGCGCTCGGGGCGGGAGTTGACCTCGACCGCCACCTGATTCTCTGCGCAGGCCGCGAAGACCCGCGCGGCGTCGAAAGTCGACTCGGGCCGCGTCCCGCGCGAGCCCATCACGAGCCGCCCTGTGCAGTGCCCGAGCACGTCGGTGGGCGGATCCTCGATCGCGCGGAGCATGCGCCGGGTCATGGCGCGTTCCTCGGCACGCAGCTTCGAGTGCACGCTCGCGACGACGACGTCGAGCTGGCTCAGCAGCTCCGCCTCCTGATCGAGCGTGCCGTCCTCGAGGATGTCCACCTCGATCCCGGCGAGCAGGCGAAAGCGTTCGTCCGCCGGGCGCGAGCCGTTGTACGCGTCGACGAGGTCCACCTGCTCGGAGAGCAACTCGGCCGAGAGCCCGTTGGCCACGGTGAGATTCGGGGAATGGTCGGTGACGGCGAGGTAATCGCGGCCCAACAGGCGCGCGGCCTGCGCCATCTCCTCAAGGGGGGAGCCGCCGTCGGACGATGAGGTGTGGCTGTGGAGGTCGCCGCGGAGCAGCGCGTGGAGCGCGCGCCCGCCCTCCGCGAGCGGCTCCTCGCCGCGCTCCCGCAGCACCTGGAGATAGTCCGGGACCTGCCCGTCGACGGTCTGGTGGATCACCTCGAACGTCCGCGCGCCGATGCCCGGCGTGCGTTTGAGCTGGCCGTCGCGGACGCGCGCCGCGAGATCGTCCGCAGAGATGCCGGCGATCGCCTCGGCGGCGTGGCGGAAGGCCTTGACCTTGAAGCTTGGGGCCAGTTCGCGCTCGAGCCGGAACGCGATCTCGCGGAGCGCATCGATGGGATCCATGCTCACCTTGCCGCGGACGACGGCGGCGCCGGCCTCGCGCCTGGACCTCGCCTACCGCTCACTGGCCGTCTCCGGGGTGCTTGGACGGGATGGGAATCACCGGGAATGAGGGCAGCGCCGGCACCGCGGGCACGGCTGGCACGGCTGGGGCTGGCGCTGCGGCCGGGGCGGGGGCGGCCGGGGCGGGCGTCCCCGGTGCGTTGACGAGGTTCGGCGGCGGCGCATCGAACGGTCCGTGATCGTAGAGGCCCAGGACCTTCTGCATGTAGTACGCCCACTGCGGGCCCGCGATGTACGCGCCGTCGATCACGGGCCAGAACTTGCCGTTGACCAGGACGTTCCGGCCGAGGTGATCTTCGGGGTTGCCGAGCGCCTCGCCGAAGTAGGACGCGGTGGAGAGTCCCTTCGTGTAGCCGATGAGCCACGTCTCGCTGTTGTACTCGTTGGTGCCCGTCTTGGCCGCGTCCGGGACGCCCAGCTTGATGGTCTGGCCGTTGTTGTCCTTGATGTTGTACCCGGACCCCTTCGTGAGCACGTCCTGGAGGACGCTCGTGACGGCCTTCGCGACGTCGGGCTTGATCGCGTTCGCCTGGCACTGCTGCGCCTGCCCGCCGATCCGCTTGCCCTGTGAGTCGGTCACGTCCGTGATCGCGATCGGCGTGCAGTACGTGCCGTTGCTCGCGAACGTGGCGTATTCGCTGGCGAGGCTCAGCGGCGCAATGTTCGGCCCGCCGAGCAGGTTGCCGAGCGTGGACATGTCGACCTTCCTGCCGTGGCCCTCGCCGTCGTGGAGTCCCAGCGCATCCGCGGCACGCTGGATGTCGCAGAAGTCGTTGAGGCCCGCGGCCGAGGCGAATGTCGCCGTGTTGATCGACTGGTAGACGCCCTCGCGGACGGTCATCGGCCGGTACCACTGGGGCTCGTCGTTCAGGAGGTCGTCGCTGGCGCCGAGTGACTTCTGGGCTGTGTCGTACGCGCCGACGACCCGGGCGCACGTGTCCCTCCACGGATAGTTGAGCGGGTACACGCGCTTGCTCGCGTCAACCTTCTGGTCGGTAGGCTTGCCCTCGTTCAACCACGCCGTGAGGGTCACGGGTTTCATCGCCGAGCCGGGCTGCATCCCGCCCGCGCCGCCCAGCGCGTTCCCGCTCGCGTCCGTTCTGTCGACGTTGAAGTTGTAGGCCGTGACGAAGTTCGAGCCCTGGCCCGGAAGCAGGCGGGTGTTCTGCGCCATCGAGAGAATACGCCCCGTGCCGGGCTGGACCGTGACGAGCGACGTGCCCCACTTGTCCGGGTTCGCGCCTGCCGTCGCGTCGACCTGAGCCTGGGCCGGGCCCTGGAGCCGCGGATCGAGGGTCGTCTTGATCGTCAGGCCTTCACGCTGGAGCTTCCGAACCCGCTCGTCGACCGTCTTGCCGTACGCCGGGTCGTTCTCGAGCTGATGCAGGACGTAGTCGCAGAAGTACTGGGCTTGGGACGCGTACGCGCACCCCTGCTTGGGTGGATTGACCTTGAGCTGGAGCGGGGTTGCGACGGCGGCGTCGTGGTCCTTCTGGTTGATGTACCCGTGCTTGAGCATCGCGTCGAGCACGAGGTTACGCCGTAGAACCGAGAGGTCCGCGTGGGCCGTGGGGTCGTACAGCGACGGCCCGTTGACGATCCCGGCGAGGAGCGCGGCCTGCGGGAGCGTGAGGTCCTTCGCGTCCACCGAGAAGAAGTACTGGCTGGCGGCCTCGATGCCGTAGGCATTCGAGTTGAAGAAGACGAGGTTGAGATAGCCCTGAAGGATCTGGTCCTTCGAGAACTGCTGCTCGAGCCCGATCGCGAGCTTCATCTCCCGCAGCTTGTCGCCGAGCGTCTTCTGGGAATCGAGGGCCACGGAGGAGTCCTCGCCCTGCGCCACCTCGTTCTCCCGCAGCACGTTCGCGACGTACTGCTGGGTCAGCGTCGAGGCGCCCTGCCGATCGCCGCGGGCGTTCGCGAGGACCGCCCTGAGGATCCCGGTCGTGTCGACGCCGCCGTGCTCGTAGAACCTGTAGTCCTCGATCGCGACGATCGCGTTCTTGAGCTGGGGAGAGACCTGGTCGAGGGGGATCGGCGTGCGGTTCTCGGTGAACAGCGACGCGATCGGCGAACCGTCGGATGCGACGATCCGCGTGATGAGGCTTGGAGGGTCGACTTTGAGTTGGGTCGGGAGACTGTCGAAGAACTGCACCGAGCCGTATGCTGCGCCGCCGGTTACCGCGGCCGCGGGCAGCATAAGGCCCGCCGCGAGCACTCCGCAGAGGGCGCTGACGCCAAGGAAGCTGATAATCAACCCGAGCGCTCTGGCCACCACGTGCAAGACATGGGCCATGAACCGCATTATAGGAGGCCAACCGTCGGCGGGTCTGGAAACTGGCCGGCCGGAACGCGTACGGATTGGCGCGGTGCCGGGCAGTACGCGTACTGGAAGGGACGCGCGGGGACGGTCAGAGGCGCCCGAAGGGGCTTTGGGCCCCCGCGGAAGCCCCCGCCGTCGCCTATGATCAGCCTGATTGCCCTCGGCAACGGGCCGGGGCGTCGCCGAGAGCGAGGGAACGCGTGAGCGGTGCGAATGGGGGATGGCCCGCAGCCGTCCAAGGATCGAGCGTGCCGGCGCAGGGCTGGTATCCGGCCCCGGACCGCCCGGGGCACGTCCGGTGGTGGGACGGCCGGATGTGGACGCCGCACTACCAGCCGATGTACCGCCCGTCGGTGATGATCGGGCGCCCGCCGCTCCGCGCCGGGGCCGCGATCTACGGCTGGACGATCTGGGTTGTCGCGTTCCTGCCCTACACGAGCCTCTTGCTCGAGCTCGCATGGAACCCGACGTTCCGCTACCGGACCGTCACGAGCGGGCGAAGCCAGGTCCGGATCGTCGATGCGACCTCGGTCTTCACACCCTTCTACTTCGCGATCCTCGTCTCCGCCATTCTGGCGTACGGGCTGGTCATCTGGTTCGCCTACCTCGACACGAGGCGACTCGAGGCCCAAGGGTTGGTCCGTCCGTTCCACTGGGCCTGGGCGTTCCTCTCGCCGATCGTCTACGTGATCGGCCGGTCCGTCATTGTCCACCAGGTCGCCCGGCCCAGAGGCTTGGCTCCGGTGTGGGCGCTCGTGGCCGCCTTCGTCCTTGGCTACGGCCTCGCGACGATCAAGATGGTGAGCCTGTTCTCCATGATGGCCCCGTCGATCTCCACCTGAGCGGCATCATGGTGGCATGACCGTCCACCGCTACAACGTCGAGATCGTCCACCTTCTCGTCTCGCCCGGCCACGCGTACTTCGGGCGCGCCCGGGACGGCGCGGCGGACGTCCCCACCTTGGACGCCGCGGAGGTCGCGGTGGTCGCCGGCAAGGGAATCGTGGGCGACCGCTTTTTCGGCAAGGCGGCCCACATGGACGCGGCCGTGACGCTCATGGCCATCGAGGCGCTTGATGCCATCGCGGCCGAACTCGATGTCGCGCCGTTCGATCCTCTGCTCGCACGCCGCAATGTCGTGCTGCGTGGTGCCCAGTTGGCGCCGCTGCTCGGGCAGGAGTTCGCGCTCGAGTTCGGCGCCTCCGTGGTGCGGCTGCGCGGCGGGCGGCCCGCACACCCGTGCGCATGGATGGACCAGATGCTCGCGCCGGGTGCCCACGCGGCGATGCGCGGGCGCGGCGGCCTGCGCTGCCAACCGACGTCCGACGGCGCGCTCCGCCGGGGGCGGGCCGTGCTGGTGAGCCCGGTGCCCCTCGATCCGGCGCGGGCCGGCGAGGCGACGCTTCTGCGGCCGAGTCGCCTTCCCTAGCCCCCGTAGGGTGCCGCGAGCGGACCGCTCAGAGAAGCTCCTCGCCCGGCAGGTTCAGCCTGCCGATGAGCTGGAGCCGGAGATCGTCGCGGTACGCCGCGCCGCGCGGATCGATGCGTTCCATGGCATCCGCGAGAAGCGTCGCGAGCTCGCGATCGGCCTCGGGATCCGCGGCGGCGGGGGCCTCGACTGGCTCGGTGTGCAGCGCGAGGGCATCCCCGACTTGGAGGGCGTGAAGCTCGAAGGCTCCGAGCGGAGCGATCGCCTGCGCCATGAGCACGGCGCGGGCCACGACGGGTGGGATGTGTTCCGCCACGACCGAGGGCTGGTGCTCAAGGTCAGGCCGCCGCCGCTGTTCGACGAACCAGAGCTCGAGGGCGCGGATGACCTGTTCGACGTCTCCGTCGGAGAGCCGCACCTCGACGACGTGCCGGACGCCGGCATCGTCGCTGCGCAGGATCGCCGTGATCGAGTGGGGGCGGACGGAGGGAAATGCATCCTCGAGGTCCAAAGCGGTGTCGCTCACGCCGAGCAGGCCGGGGTCTTCGTGGATGCGGCGGGCAAGCCAAGCGGCGTCGAGGCCGAGGTCGTCTTCAAGGTACAGCCGGTCTGATGGGGCGTACTCCATGTCGTGATGCTATGACCTCGCTCTCGGTTGGCGGGAGAGGCGAGCGGATCTGTTGACGGACGCGGGGCGCGGGCCTACATTCGCAGCAGCTGGGGTGACCTATTCACCAACGGAAATCGCCGCCGTCGTGCGGCATCGGGGCATCGGTCTCGGCCCGGCCTCAGGCCGGGTGCAGCGCGGGCTGTCCCTTCTTCGGTAGAAGGAGGAGCGACAATGCTAAAGCACATCGGCGCCGCAGTGGGTGCGGCCCTCTTGTTCGCAGCGGCGGGGGCGAGCCCCGCGCTCGCGACGACGACGGGGACGGAACACAGCTCCCAGATCTCGGACGTCATCCCGGTGACGTGCGATGGACCCGGAGTCACGTCCTTCAGCGGATCGGGCAACTCGGTCCAGCACTTCACGGTGAACAACAACGGGGACTGGTTCACCACGACGGTCGAAGGCCAAGTCACGCTCAAGACGCTCTGGCACGGCACGTGGGGGACCTGGACCGGTCATCTCCAGGAATGGTTCGGCTCTGAGGACAACAAGCAGAGCAACGTGCAGCACGCGACGGTGAACTTCAACGGCACGAGCACAGCAGACCCGTCAGCGACGCTGACTCTCCACGGAGCATTCACCCAGACCACGAGCGCCAACGGCGTCCTCGTGGTGAACAACCTGACCTTCGATTGCCGGTAGTGCCGTGTGGATCGTAGCGGCACCCGGTTGGGTGCCGCCACGGCCCGTCACCCGCGCTTGATCGCCTCGAGGGCCCAGCCTCGGCCGAGCGCCTCATCCAGGAGCGCCCGGCGCTCGCCGCTCAGTGTTCCCCTGTGGGCCTCGGCCAGCTGGGCCTCGACCCACCGCCCGAGCCAGTTCTCTTCGACGGACGGTGCCGCCGGCTCCGGGGCGCGCCCGTGCGCCGCGCAGAACGTCCTCAGGCGCTGAAGGGTCGAGAGGAACAGCTCGTCGCCACCCAGCACCGGGTTATGAAGGCCGGAGATCTGCCGCGACAGTTCCCGCCTCGTGAATTCATCCACCGATGTTCCCCCTTGTTCACTATCTAGCTCACACATTATGCATCTGAAAGGCATCTTTCATGTGAGCCATGACACGTGACGGCGGGGCGTTGCCCGAGGGAAGCGAAGACGGGACCGGCAGCGCGCCGCGCGACGGCCGGGCGCGACGCAGGCTTAGGAGGCCGGGACGAGCGCGAGCGCGACCGAGAAGGCGCGCTCGAACAACGGGCCGACCGACACGTCGTAGCGCGCCGCCGCCTCCCGCACCCAGAGGCACGGCCAGGCCCGGCCGCAGAAGCATTGGCCGGTGTAGGGGGCGTCGCAGGGTGAGTGGTTGGCGCTGATCAGGTGGTGGTCGATCAGCGCGCGCTCATCCGCGGGGCAGGACGTCATCTGGGTGTCGATGCGCCTGCGGAGTTCTTGAAGCCAAGTGTGAGGCACGGCGGACACGCTACACGTCTCACGTGGCCGCCAAGTGACTCGTGAGTAGGCGGGATCCGCGGAATCTGGCGGAAGACCGCCGTCGCCTACATGGCCGAAATCACACCGGACGGGCGGCCTGGGCTCGTCGGGGCGCGCTGCGCGTGCGGGTCACCGCACGCTGCGGACGGCGGGGGCCTGCACAGGCAGCGTGCGCCCGTGTCGGCCCGGCGTGAGCGTCTCCTCCATGACGCCGGGCAGGCGCAGCACCGCCTCGGTGCCCTCGGGGACGACGACGGCGACCGTCACCTTCCCGTCGGCGAGCTCCCAGCGTACCGAGGCAAGGCCGTGGGGCGTCTCGAGGCTCGTCTCGGCCCACTCGAGGTCCCTGCCCGGCCGGGGCGCGACGAGGATACGGCGGTACCCGGGCTCGAGGGGAGCGAGGCCGCCGACTGTGCGGTGGAGCCAGTCGACGACGGCGCCGAGCGCGTAGTGGTTGAAGCTCGTCATTTCGCCCGGGTTGATCGTGCCGTCGGGGAGCATCGAGTCCCAACGCTCCCAGATGGTCGTCGCGCCCATGGTCACGGGGTAGAGCCACGACGGATTCTCGGTCTGGAGGATGAGCCGGTAGGCCGTGTCGAGGTGACCGGTCGCAGTGAGGGCGTCGGTGACGAACGGGGTCCCGGCGAATCCGGTCGAGATGCGGTGCCCGGAGGCCTCGACGAGCTCGGCGAGGCGGTTCCCGGCGAACTCACGGTCGGCGTCGTCGAGGATGCCGAAGGCGATCGCGAGGGCGTAGACGGTGGTGCAGTCGCTCGCGATGACGCCGTCGGTGAGGTAGTGCTCGGTGAACGCGGCGCGCAGGCCGGCGGCCATGCCGCGGAACTCGGACTCGGCGGCTGTCTCGCCGAGGACCCCGGCGGTCTGGGCCACGAGCTCCGCGGTCCGGTAGGCGCAGAGGGTCGCGACGACGTGCGGGTCCGCCTTGGCGGCGGCGGGCCGGTCGGGGGCGGCGTCGGGGTCGAGCCAGTCGCCGAACTGGAAGCCCGAGTCCCAGAGTCCGTTTGAGGAGAGCTTGCTCCGCACGCGGCGGGCGTGGGCGGCCATCGAGGGGTAGGCCTCCTCGAGCACGCGAGAGTCGCCGTATGCGGTCCACACCGCCCACGGGACCCAGACCGCAGCGTCGCTCCACACCGCGGTCGTGTCCGGGACGGGGAACTCCGCCGGGTGCTCGACGTACTTGAGGACGTCTGGGACTACGTAGGGGACGAGACCGTCCTGGTGCTCTTGCTCGAGCGCGAGGTCGCGGAGCCAATCGCGCAGGAAGTCGCGCGAGTCGAAGAGGAAGCACGCGCTCGGCGCGAACGCCGCGAGGTCTCCGGTCCAACCGAGCCGCTCGTCGCGCTGTGGGCAGTCGGTCGGCACGTCGACGAAGTTGCCGCGCATGCCCCAGACGGCGTTCTCGTGCAGCCGGTTCAGCAGCGGGTTCGAGGTCTCGAACCGGCCCGTGCGGCGCAGATCCGAGGAAACGACGACGGCGGTGAGCCCGCCTCCCGCCGCCAAGTCCGCCCGGAGGGCCTCGATTCCGCCGGGCCAGCCCTCGACCTCGGCGTAGCGGAAGCCGTGGAACGTGGACGTC
Organism: Sinomonas sp. P47F7; assembly: GCF_049332655.1. Classification (GTDB taxonomy): domain Bacteria; phylum Actinomycetota; class Actinomycetes; order Actinomycetales; family Micrococcaceae; genus Sinomonas. The sequence continues at coordinate 1,044,189 of NZ_CP186327.1, forward strand.
GGCTCGAAGACATCGTCTCCGCCCGAGAGGGTGAAGCGGTCCGTGGCCTTCGCCGAGCGCAACGGGCGGGTGCCGAGCTCGCCGCGCTCGAGCACCTCGGCGTGTCGCAGCGTCACCACCGAGCCGGCCGGGCCGGTGACCTCGGCGCGGATCCAGCCGACGAGGTTCTGACCGAAGTCCACGAGGGCCTTCCCCGACGGGGACTCCCAGACTTCCACCGGCGCGAGCGCGGCGACCCGCCGCACGGGCGGGCCGACGTAGGGTTCGAGGCGGGACAGGTCGTCGTCATGCTCGTGGACGCCCACCCAGGCCGGCGAGACGAACCCGGGAGCCAGCCATGCGCCGTCGCACGCGCGCGCGTCGATGTCCTGGCCGTCGTAGAGATCGTTCGCCGTGGTCGCCGAGGGCCCCGCTGTCCACGAGGAATCGGTTCCGAACACCTGTACGTGCCCGTCCGCGAACCGGACGCGGAGCTCGGCGAACCCGGCGAGCTCGTCGCCGTAGAACGCCCAGCCGCCGCTCCACGTGAGCCGACCGCGGTACCAGCCATTGCCCAGCGAGAGCCCCACGACCGTGGTCGGCCCGACGTGCGAGGTCACGTCCAACTCCGCATACCGGATCCGCCACTCGTAGGAGGTCCAGCCCGGGGTCAGCAGGTCCTCCGACGCCCGCCGACCGTTGACCCACGCCTCGACCACGCCGAGCGCGGAGACGAAGAGTGTCGCCGAGGCCACGTCGCCATGCCCCTCGTCGAGGCGGAACTCCCCGCGCAGCAGCGGGGCGCCGCCGAACTCGGCGTCGGAGGATATGAGGCGGGCATGCCAAGCAGTCATCATTGAGCTCCGTGGTGAGGGCCGAGTTGATTGAACCGATTCAGAACCGTCGGGGCAACCGTAGCATGAGGTGGATCACACCGTCAGTGGCTTCGTGGGCAGGTCGAGGCCGCTGCGAGCCTGGTTGCCCAGCCCCAGCCCGCACGCGCTCGCGGGCGTCATTGAGTGCAGCAGCCCTGTGCCTCGGGCCGTTGTACATGTAAAGTCCCTCTCGTCCCGGGGGAACGGGACCGCCCGGCGATGGGGAGGAACAATATGAAGGCATGTTTGGCGGGCGCGCGCAGAGCGACCCGGTTACTGTTGCTGCTCGCGCTCGCGACGGCGGGAATCTTGGGGTTCCCACTGACGGCGAACGCGGCTGATACGTGGACGGCCTCCGGCCCTGGGGCGGCGACCGCGACGGAGAGCGGGGGCAGCCTCTCGTTCTCGTACAACGCCGGGCACACCTCGGCTGAATACAGCGGGCTCACGTGGACGTTCGAGGCGACGGCGGCGGCGCCCGTCGACACGACCTACGACTGGAAGATCAGCGGCTGCCACTCCTGGTTCATGGCCTCCGTGCAGGTCCGCGAGTTCGTCACCCACAACGGGGTCACGACGTGGACTCCTATGGTGAGCGGCGGCGCCGCGTGTGGGTTCTCCTACTCCGGGACCCTTGACGTGCAGGCAGCGGCTGGCGACACCTACGGGTTCACCGTCTTCGGACGGAACTTCGACTACTCGCAGGTGATGGTCGGCACTCTCACTCTCACGCCTCACGATTCGACGCCGCCAGTGATCACGCCAGCCGTCACGGGCACGATGGGCAGCAATGGCTGGTACACCTCCGACGTCGGCGTCTCGTGGAACGTGACCGACCCGGAATCGGCGATCACCGCGGAGTCCGGGTGCTCGAGCACCACCGTCACGGCAGACACCACCGGGCAGGTGTTCACGTGCACCGCGACGTCGGCCGGCGGCACCAGCACGAAGAGCGTCACGATCAAGCGCGACGCTACCCCGCCCGCGATTGCCTTCAGCGGGAACCCCGGGAGCTTCACCGTGGCCGACACTGTCAACATCACGTGCAACGCCACCGACAGCACCTCGGGTGTCGCGTCGACCAGCTGCCCCGGTGTCGTCTCCCAGCCTGCCTGGCAACTGGCGCTCGGCACGCATTCCTACACGGCGAACGCGACGGACATGGCGGGCAACGCCAGCACAGCGACGACGTCCTTCACCGTCACCGTCGGCTACGACAGCCTGTGCGCCCTGACCGGCACATTCTCTACCAGTCCCGACGTCACCCAGGGGCTGTGCGACAAGCTCGCTGCGGCAAAGTCCGCCGCAGCCCGCGGGCAGTCGAAGGCGAAGGACAACGTCATTCGCGCCTTCGACAACCAGGTTGATGCGCAGACGGGCAAGGCCCTCACGAGCAGCCAGGCTGCGCTGCTGAAGAGCCTCGCCGGCTCGCTCTGAGAGAAGCGCGGGTGGGCCCGCACAGCGCCTGGCCCACCCGCGCCTTTCAGGAGTCCTGGGGTCGCTGTCTGTTCCAGGAGCGGCTCCGCACTTCCGCCGGCAGGCTCAAGAGCGAGACCGCCGCGACCGAGAGCAGCACGAGCGCGCTGGCGGTCGGGGCTCCGGCGCCGTGCAGGGGGAGGATTACGGCGCCGGGAGGTTGGTCACCAGTCGTGGATCGACCCGTCGAGCCACCGGTTGATGGGCAGGTACTTCGGGCTGAACGGGAACCGCGCGGCCGCCTCCTCGTTGAACTCGACCCCGAGCCCGGCCGCCGTTCCGGGGTGCATGTAACCGTCGCTGAACGTATACGAGGTCGTGAAGACCTCGTCCACGGGCTCGCGGTGGCCCATGTACTCCTGGATTCCGAAGTTCGGGATGCTCAGGTCCACGTGCAGGGCCGCGGCGAACGAGACAGGGGAGAGATCGCCCGCGCCGTGCGAGCCGGACCGCACGCCGTAGAGGTCCGCGAGGGAGAAGATGCGCCGAAGGTGCGTGATGCCGCCAGCGTGGGAGACGGACGCTCGCACATAATCGATGAGCCGCTCCGTGATGAGCTGCTGGCAATCCCAGATCGAGTTGAAGATCTCGCCCACGGCGAGGGGCGTCGTCGTATGTTGGCGGATGGTGCGGAAGGCGCTCTGGTCCTCTGCAGGGGTGGGGTCCTCGATCCAGAACGGGCGGAAGGGCTCTAGGGATGCGCCGAGCCGCCCGGCCTCGATCGGGGTGAGGCGATGGTGGACGTCATGGAGCACGTGGACGCCGTAGCCGAACTCCTCGCGGAGGTGGGCCATCATGGTCGGCGCGAAGTCGAGGTACGCCGTGGTCTCCCACGTGTCCTCCTGGGGGACCTCGCCGCTCGCAGGCTCGTAGAGTTTGCCGTCCGCGGGGGCGATGCCGTACGTCTTGTCGATCCCCGGGATCGCGGCCTGCGCGCGGATGGCCTTGTAGCCGAGGTCGAGGTGGTGCTGGAAGTCCGCGCTGAGCTCGCGGAGCGTCGAGCCGCTCGCGTGCCCGTACACCATGACGCCCTCGCGGGCCGCGCCGCCGAGCAGGTCGTAGACCGGCATCCCGGCGGCCTTGCCCTTGATATCCCAGAGGGCGACGTCGATCGCGGCGATCGCGGTCATGGTCACCGGGCCGCGGCGCCAGTAGGCGCCCTTGTAGAAGTACTGCCACGTCTCCTCGATGCGCCGGGCGTCGCGGCCGATGAGCAGCGGGCACAGATGATCGCGGAGGTAGGACGCCACCGCGAGCTCCCGGCCGTTGAGGGTCGCGTCACCGATTCCGGTCAGTCCGTCCTCGGTCTCGATGACGAGCGTGACGTAGTTGCGTCCGGGGGAGGACACCACAACTCTTGCGTCGGTGATCTTCACGGGTGGTCCTTAAGGGTGGGCGGGGCGGGTTCGGGTGGGCGGGGCGCGCCGGGATACCTCCGGCGCACCCCGCGAGGCGTCAGATGGCGTCTTCGAGCTTCACGAGATCGCGCCCGCGCACCTCGGGGCCGACGATCGCGGCGATGAGAGTGACGGCCGAGTACGCGACGAGCATCGCGGCGAGCGGCCACCAGTGGCCCGTGATGGCGGTGAGGGTTGCGGCGAGGACCGGGCCGATCGCGGTGGTGAGGATCCCGCCGATCTCCTTGGCGAGGGCCAGCTGCGTGAAGCGAGTGCGCGCGCCGAAGAACTCGGCCATGGTGACGCTCTCCATCGCGAACAGGGCCAGGACACCGAGGTTGAGGCCCACGATCATGCCGATGAGGATGAGCGTCGGGTTGCCGCTCGTGATCATGAGCATCATGGGCACGGCGAACAGGATGGTGAGGGCGCTGAGCGCCATGTAGAGCGTGCGCCGACCGTACTTGTCGCCGAGCCAGCCAATCAACGGCACGGTCGCGAACCCAACGATCGAGCCGTACATGATCGCGGTGGTGCCGAGGGCCTTGTCCGCCATGAGGACCGTGGCGAGGTAGCCCACGAGGAACGTCTGGACGAGGCCCGAGTTGCCGGCCTGGCCGAAGCGGAGGCCCAGGGCGATGAGGAAGGACTTGCCCTTCCGCTGGCGGAGCGCCTTCTCGAGGACGCCCTGCTCGGGAGCGTTGGCGGCGGTGGTCTCCGCCTTGGCCACGAGCTCAGTCTTGTTCAGGGCGACGCCGTCGACCACGTCCGCGCGGTCCTCGAAGACCGGGCTCTCCTTGAGCGAGCGGCGCACCCACACGGCGAACAGCATGACGACGAAGCTCGCGAGGAACGGCACGCGCCAGCCCCACGAGAGCAGCTGATCGCTGGGGAGCGCGCTCACGAGCAGGGCCCAGAGTCCGGAGGCGGCGAGCGTTCCCGAGTTCGTGCCGAGCGAGACGAGGGACGAGATGAGGCCGCGCCTCTTGCGCGGGGCGTACTCGGCGAGCATGACCGACGCGCCCGCGATCTCCGCACCCGCGCCGAAGCCCTGGATGAGGCGGAGTGCCACGAGGAGGATCGGCGCCCCGATGCCGATCATCTGGTACGTGGGAAGCACGCCAATGAGCGTGGTCGAGGCTCCCATGAGGGCGATGGTGAGGAAGAGGACCTTCTTGCGTCCGATCCTGTCGCCCATGCGGCCGAAGTAGATCGCGCCGACCAGGCGGGCCACGTAGCCCACGCCGTACGTGGCCATGGCCGCGATCAGTCCGATCACCGGGCTCACGTCAGGGAAGAAGATCTTGTTGAAGACGAGGGCGGCGGCGAGCGAGTACAGCTGGAAGTCCATGAACTCCATGGCTGTTCCGAGCCAGCCGGAAACGGCGGCCTTGGCCAGTTCGCTCGTACTCCTCTTGACCGGATTTGCCTCGCGAGAGGCGGTCTTCTCGGACATCTCGTGCTCCTTTGCAGCGATGAAAGGGGAAGATCCGCCCTGCGAGCACCAGAGGCCGGCAGCGTCGGACAACTTACATACAAGCACTGCCATGCAAGTGTGTCAATGGATGCCGAGACCTGCGACGACTCACCTTGGGCGCCGCCGTCGTTCGTGGGGAGCTGGGGGGTCAGACTGCGTGGGCCTCGTCGAAGGCCTTGAGGACACCCCGGGGGAGGGGGCCGCGCAGCGAGACCTCGTATCCGTGGGCCTCCGCCCACGCGCGGATCTTCGCGAGGTCCGGCTTGGCCGGACGAAGCCGGCGAGCTGTGGCACTCCAGCCGGCGACCCTCCTGGCGGCCCCGATGTACGGCGCGATCGCCGTGCGGAGACCCGCGGCCTCATCGGCGGTCAGATCCATCTCGTAGTCGACCCCGTCGAGACTGAAAGTCAGGGACTCGCCGGTCCCCTGTCCGAGGACTTCGCCCGAGAGGTCGCTGTGAAGTGTTACTACCGTTTTTGTGGCCATGTGGAGATGCTACCGGCCGGTATGTCCATCCCGTGGGGGATTTGTCTGGGAGCAAACCGTTAAAAACCTTGAAATTCGCCGGGAGCGGTCACATTGATCCGCGATCAAAGGAGGTTCCGGCGGTCATCGTCGGGGCGTGGGTGTCACCTTCCGGGCCCGCGGCTCACACCCCTTGCTCGAGGAGCTCGAACGCCTCGCGACCCTGCCGGCGCACCGTCCGCCCGATCTCCGCGCCGCCCCTGCCCTCCGCGGCGAGCCGCTGCGCGAGCCGGGTCATGGCGCGGTTCACGCCCATGAGCGCGTTCGCGGTCACCCATGCGTTCAAGGCGGACGACGGCGCCGCGGCGTCGCGCTCGATGAGCCCGGCGAGGGCGTCGGTCGCCTGGTCGACGATGCGCTGCTCGCGGAACCGGAGCGTCTCGCTCCCGGCGATGATGCGCGCGGTGCGGGCGACGACGGAGGTGGCGGCGCCGTCGTCGGTCGCAAGGGCGCCCCGGGGCTCGAGGACGAATTCACGGAAGGCGACCACCGCGCTCGTGCCCTCGGGGCGTGAGGCGACGGCGGCGATGAGCTGGTCCTCGTAGGCCTGCATTCCGCCGTAGACGAGGTCTTCCTTGCTCGGGAAGTAGTTGAACACGGTCGCCTCGGAGACGTTCGCCGCGCGCGCGATCTCCGCGACGGGCACGCGCTCGAAGCCGCGCTCGTCGAAGAGATTCAGCGCGGCATCCACGATCCGCTGCCTCGTCTCGAGCTTCTTGCGCTCGCGAAGCCCCAGCTGCTCAGTCATGCGCTCACTGTAGTCGCTTGACCTACTGTCACTATATCTTTATAGTGACAGTAAAGATTGGGTCGCTCTAGAAATATGACGGGATGTTGGCATGGCTGAAATCCCCCGAGAAACCCCCACAAGAAACACCCACGAAAGGAGCGCCACCATGGAAACCACCACCACGACTGAGGTCCTCGACCTCGTCCAGGCCTGGGCCGCGACCGAGCTGTCGGGCGACGTCGAGGCGTACGGCCCCCTGTTCGCCGACGACTTCCAGGGCATCGGGCCCGTGGGCTTCGTCCTCGACAAGGACCGCTGGGAGCAGCGGCACCGCGGCGACGTGGTCAACGAGAAGTTCGAGATTCTCGAGCCGCACGTGCGCCACTACGGCGACACCGCGCTCGTCGAGGCCGTCCAACGGCAGAAGACCGTGGCCCGGGGGCGCGACGCGAGCGCCTTGTTCCGCGTGCTCCTGGTCCTCGTTCGCCGAGACGAGCGCTGGGTGATCGCGAACGTCCAGCTCAGCGGCCCGCTCGTCGCGCCCGGCGAAACGGCCCCATGGCTCAAGGAGAAGCGCGGAGAGTGATCCCGGCGATCTCGGCCGGGTCAGCGGCCCTCTTCGTGGAGCCTGCGAAGGTAGGTCTCGACGTCGTACGGGTCGCCCCCGTCGGGCGGCGCGCTGGGCGAGGCCGGCAGTGCGGGGCGCTTGGCGGCGTCGCGCGCTGCCTCGCGCACGGCGCGGCGCGCCGCTCGGAGGGCCGCGCGGGGTGGGCGAGGTTGCCCGTCACGGCGCCGATAGTAGCGCTCCTCGAAGAGCTGCCGGCGCTGCCTGCGGGCGGCCGAGAGGCCCAGCCCGAGAAGGATGAGCAGCACGAACGGCGCGCCGTCCGCACGGCCCACGCCGAGGATGAGCATGAACAGCGCCGCGAACGCGATCCACTTGCCGCTCATCGCGAGGACCGTCATGGCCCAGTTGTCGCGGCCGCTGTGCCACAGCGGCTTCGGGTCCACGTTGATGGCCCGGAGGATCCTTACCGCCTGGCCGATCGTGAGGCCGCGCAGGCTCGGCCGGAGGCCGGTCTGTTGCCACACGGCGCGGCGCACGAAGTCGACCTGGAACGGCAGTGCGAGCGGTGACCCGTCCGGCGCGAGGAGTTCACGCCACGCATCCGTGGTCTGTGGCGTGACGACGCCGAGCCCCGTGCGGTGAGTGTGGCGGCGCGGCGGGGCGTGGTGATGTCGGGACGCCCCGGTCGGCACCGCGGGCGGGGCTTGCCGCGCCTGCGCGGCTCGCGACGCGGGCGTCCGGTCCGGGGGGCTCACCGGGAACCGCCCGGAATTCTGGTGATTGCGATAGCGGAACCGTGCCACGACAGGCCTCCTCTCGCTATCCCATTCTAGGCTCGTGAGCATCCGGGGAGCCCGGAGCCCACGGTTCGCTTGACTCGAAAGGACCATCATGGACGTCTTCACAACTGGTCGCGGCGGCGCCGCCAGCCTTCGCGCCGAGAGAGGTGCCCGGTGAGCGGCCTCGATGGTCAGGTCGCGCTCGTCACCGGGAGCTCGCGCGGCATCGGCGCGGCCATCGCGGCCGAACTTGCCCGGCGCGGGGCCGCCGTCGCCGTCCACGGGCGGGACCGCACCGCCGTCGACGCCGTGGTTGCCGCTATCGCCCGCGAGGGCGGGACGGCGCTTGGGGTGCTCGGCGACGTGACGAGCTTCGGCGATTTGGAGGCGATGCGGAACGAGGTCGAGGAGGGGCTCGGGCCGGTCGACGTCCTTGTGGCCAATGCGGGCGGGAACTTCACGCCGCCGGCACCGCTCGAGGACATTCCCGAGGCCGGCTGGCGGGCGACAGTCGACGGCAATCTGACCGCGACCTTCCTCACGCTCAAGAGCTTCCTTCCGGGCATGAAGGCGCGCGGACGGGGCTCGATCGTCACGATCGCGTCCACGGCGGCGAGGAAGCCCGACGCTCGGGCACCGATCGCGTACGGGGCCGCGAAGGCCGGGATCGCGCTGCTGACGCAGGACGTCGCGGCCCAGGCCGGACCGTTCGGTGTCCGGGTGAACTGCATCGCTCCGGAGACGATCCTCACGGAGCGCAATCTCGAGCGCATCCCCGCCGAACAGCAGGCTGCCCTCGCCGAGTACCACCCGCTGCGCCGCCTCGGCACGCCGCAAGACGTCGCGGAGGCCGCAGTGTTCCTGGCCTCAGCGGATGCCGGGTGGATCACCGGCGTGGTCCTCGACGTCGCCGGCGGCGCCGTGCTGAGGTGAGCCGGGCGGGTGGGCGCGTGCTCCGGTCCACTTATCGGGGCCCCGCAAGGTGTTTCGCCGCGACGCGCCGGCTCAGGAGTGGTCGGGAAAAATCAAGCGGACTGGAGCGCGGGCCACTACGCGTCGGCGAACGCCGCGTAGGAGGAGACGCTCGGGATCGGGCGAATGGGCTTCGTGCCGTCCGTCGGTCCCGCGATGTAGTCCTCTTCGGAATCGAGGATGCGCCCCGTCGCGTCATCGAGGACGAGGATGTTCCGGTAAGTGCCCCACTGCTTGGGCGAGTCGAGGTAGACGGCCGTTCCGGGGCGTCCGAGTCGATCAGTCACAGCTCCGAGCGTGGTGACTTCCGGGATTGCAGCGATGACCGAGAGATAGGCCCGCTGCTGCGCGTTAGAGAGGTTCCAGTCCCGCGACATGACCTCCATCATCTGGAAGACCCCCTGGGCGTCCTCGTAGACCACGGCTCCGTACTTGCTTTGAAAATCGTGGATCCAGGCTGCCATGGAGGCGTCGTCCGCGGGCGGCTTCGGGTAGGGATCTCCCTTCTGGGTCTTCCGGGCTTCGGGCGCGAGCTTCGGGTCGAGCGGGACCGTCCATGCCTCCCCGGGCTTCACGGGCTGGGGGTTCCCATCGGGAGACGCACCCGTGATGGGCGGAAGGGCGTACTTCACGTTTGGGTCGGTCGGCGAGAACGGTTGCCCAACGATGCGAGTGAGCGTCCCCGTGCCGTCGGCCTCACGTCGGATGATCATCGTTTGCGGCAGGACGGTTGGCGGTCCGGACTTGCCGTCCGGGAGCGATTCGTTGCCGGCCAGCCAACTGCTGATTTTGTAGTACCCGGGCTTGAACCCGGCCGGGTCGGGTGCGAGGAGCTTCCGCCGCGCCGCGGAGATGACCTCCGCCGCCGTCGCGGAGAGCGGGCGCACCTCGAGCATCTTGGGTCCCGCAGCCTGGCCTACGTCCGTGCCGATGGGTTGCGCCGGGTCACGGGGCCACGAGACCGTCGCGACGACGCCCGCCGCGGCAGCCGCCGCCGCTCCGACTCCGATGAGTACCGCGCGTCGTCCGATCGCGCGCCGTCGAGGCGCGAGGTGGGGGACTTTGCTGGACCCCGAGATGATGGCCCGCAGGTCGTGTTCGGCGCGGAGATCGAGTGGCCGGTCGGGGTTGACTGGCGCGGGGTTTGCGGCGCGGATCGTGTTCTCAAGCGCTTCCATGACCGTGTCCCTTCTTCGTCAAGATGTCTTTGAGCGCCTTCCGAGCGCGGCTCACGCGCTTCCAGGCGGAGGCCTCCGAGCAGCCGAGCACCTCAGCGAGCCGGGCGGCGCTCAGTTCCTCCCAATAGGTCAGGTACAGAATGTCGCGGTCCTGGTAGCGGAGCTCAAGGAGCGCCCCGCGAACGACGTCGACCGTCGAATCAGTGTCCAGGATGCTCGCGTCATGCTGAATCCGGCGGAGCAAGGCGCGTTCCCGGAGCTGCCGCCGATATTCGTTCCCGATGAGATTGCGGGCGATCCCGTAGAGCCACGCGAGCTCCCGATCGCCCCGCTCCGACATCTTGGACCAGGCGACGCGGAAGGTGTCGGCCGCGATCTCACGCGCAGCCTCCTCGTCGCTCAGACGACGATTCGCGAAGGCGAAAATGAACCAGTAATGACGCCGATAGAAGGCAACGAACTCCGCCTCATCGGGTGAGCCGTCCTTCTCTTCACTCGCTTCGGAAACGCTCGAGCCCATGACGCTCATACGCACCGCCCCCTCGGTAGGACTGTCTGACGCCCACACTATTTCCGGGAGGCGGCCGATCCTGACACGCGATTCAGCGGCGCAGCGCCCTGCTGTCCGTTTGTTCCCGCGCCTGGATGTGATTCTCGACAGACGCGCCGGCTCTGGAGTGGTCGGGAAGAATCAAGCGGACTGGAGCGCGGAGGGGAGCTATTCGAAGCGCGACGCGTCTCCGGCGCCGTGCCGGGCCACCTCCGCGTAGCCGTCCGAGAAGTCGATCACGGTGGTCGGATCGGTCCCACAGTCGCCCGCGTCGACCACGGCGTCGAGCACGTTGTCGAGCCGTTCCTTGATGTCCCAGCCGTCGATGAGCGGATCCTCGTCGCCCGGCAGGAGCAGGGTCGAGGAGAGGATCGGTTCGCCGAGTTCCCCCAGGAGCGAGCGGACCACGTTGTTGTCCGGGATGCGCACGCCGACCGTTTTCTTCTTCGGGTGGAGCATGCGCCGCGGCACGTCGCGCGTGGCCGGGAGGATGAACGTGTACGGCCCCGGGGTCACGCCCTTGATGGCGCGGAACACGTCGTTGTCCACGTTGACGAGCTGGCCGAGCTGGGCGAAGTCGCGGCACACGAGCGTGAAGTGGTGCTTGCCGTCGAGCCGGCGGATCTGGCGGATGCGGTCCAGTGCGTCCCGATTGCCCATCTGGGCGCCGAGCGCGTAGCACGAGTCGGTCGGATACGCGATGAGGCCGCCCTCCCGGAGGACCTGCACGATCTGCCCGATGAGCCGCGGCTGGGGGTCCACCGGGTGGACGTCGAAATAGCGCGCCATTCCTCGAGCCTACGCCTCTGGGCTGAGGCCGCCCGGCCCATCCCCCGCGCCGAGCGCCGCGCCCCGGGCGGCTACTTGACGCACGGGATGCCGCCGCCCTGGAGTGCGCCGGTCCAGTCAGCGTAGGTATTCGCCGTGGGGGTCGGGGTCGCGGCGGCGGCCTGGCCCGAGCCCGCGGCGGGGGCTTGAGCGGGCGGCGCGCCCGCGGCTGCCGGGTGGACGCGGCCGACGGCGCTGCCTGGCTTGTCGCGGGCGCGGCGGTGGGCGTCGGGGCGGGCGGGGCGAGGAGCGTCTTGACCGTGGCCTGAACCTGGGCGACGTCCACGGTGTTGATGGACGCGCCCTCGGGCGACCATCCGAAGCCCGTGATCGGGAGCGTCGAGAAGGAGATGTTGCCGCCCGTGAGGGACGTGGCCTGTTGCGCGAGCTGGATGAGGTCCAGGCCTGAATCGACGGCGATGTTCTTGCTCACGGCGTCGAACACGCCCTGCATCTTGGGGATGTTGGTCAGCGTTCCGGCCTGCTTGAGCTGGTGGAGCACCGAGGCGATGAACGCCTGCTGGCGCCGCTCGCGGTCGAGGTCCGTGAAGAAGTAGCTCGGATCGCTCGTGTCGCGGCGCTGCCGGACGAACGCGACGGCCTGTTTCGCGTCGATCTGCTGGGTCCCGGCCTTGAAGTCCGCGCCGGAGAACGTGTCTTGCGTGGCACGGTTGACGCACACGGTGATCGGGGCGATGACCTGCGCGACCTGGTAGAACGCGGCCATCGTGACCTCGACGAAGTGGTCGATGTGCACGCTGCCGAGGAACTTCGAGACGGTCGCGATCTCGGCCTTGCGCCCGGCGTCGCGCGACGCCTGATAGGTGGCGTCGTCGTTCGCCTTGCCCTGGGCAAGGAGGGTCCTCTGCTCCTCGGCGAGCGCGTAGCCGTAGGCCTCCTTGATCTTGGCCTTGAAACCGGCCCCGGGGAAGCCAGCGGTCTGGACGTAGTCGTCGCGCGGGATCGAGATCGCGGTGGACTTGGACCCGTCGGCGGGGATGTGCAGGAGCATGAGCACGTTCGAGTTGTACCCGCCCACGTCATCGCCGCCGGCGTGGAGCGCGTCGTAGACGTCGGCGGGGAGCGGCTTGCCGTCCTCGCCCAAGCGGGAGTCCATGCCCATGATGAGGATGTTGGTGTCCGCGGTGAGCTTCGGCACTGACTGGACCGTCTGGGACGGGTCCGCGAGGATGTCCGAGCGGCGGATGTTCCCGTTGATTTGCGCGGCCGTCGCCCCCGCGTACGTGAGGCCACCGGTCACCGCGACGGCGGCCGTGACGCCGATCGCGAGCAGGACTCTGGGCCAGACCGGGCGGACTCGGAACCGGCGCGCTACCTGGGCGCGCGGGCCGCTGCGCGGCGCGGGCGCGGACTGGGCGCGTGGCGGGAAGCCGTGTGCTCTCATCCCTTGTTCCTTCGTTGCTCAGTGCGCACCAAGGCTTAGGACGCCCATAACCAGAGTATGAGGGACACCGTATCCAGTGCCACGACCCTGGTCCAGAGACGTCATGAAGCGGGATAGCGGGGGCGCGGCCCGCGGATTCCCGCCGCGCCGGGGCGGCGCCGCTATTTTGTCGGTGGCTCATCTTAACCTCGAACCATGAGCGCACTTGCTATTGACGAACTCGTGTTTCGGGGGCCCGCACGGCCCCACATGGCGCCTGTCCTGGTCGAGGACGTGTGCGCCGACTGCGGTCGCGGCCTTGCCCTCTTCGAAGCCGTCCGCTGCGCCGACTGTGCAGACCTCGCCCTTCACATGGAATGCCGGGACTGCGGACGCGTGCTGCGCGATGCCGACGTCGCGGCCGGCGCCTGCGCCGACTGCCTCGCGTAGCGCGGCGCAGCGAAGCAACCCCGGCCCGGTAAGGTAGGTCCCGCCCCGGGTCAGGTGGGGCTACGCGTTCGGCGTATCCGCAGGTCAGAGAGGATTCGTCCGAATGATGGGACCCCACCACGCCGCGTGCGGTGCCGCCGCGTGGATCGCCGTGACCACGCGGCTTCATCTCGATCTCGCCCTCGTCACGGTGCCGCTCGGGCTGGGCCGCGTGGGCTTCGATCTGGGCTGGCCGATTCTGCATGCGACGCCGCTCGGCATCGTCGCGGGGGCGCTCGTCACGGCCGGCGCGGCCCTCCTTCCCGACGCCGACCATCGCAGCGCGACCATTGCGCACTCTCTTCCGCCGGTCTCGCGATTCGTCTGCGAGGGCATCGGTGCCGTCTCGGGCGGCCACCGCAACGGGACCCATTCCCTCCTCGGCATCGCCGTCTTCACGGCCATCGCGTGGGCGGCGGGACTGTGGACCATGGAGGTGCCGCACTTCGGGCTCGTCCACGTGGGGGCGGGTCTCGTCTCGCTCCTCCTCGTGGCCTTCGCGGCGAAGGTCCTCGGGGTCCTGCCCGATGGCGTCCGGAAGCTCCCCTGGATCCTCGCCGTTCCGCTTGCGGCTTTCATCTCCCTCTACGCGCCGCACGAACAGAATTGGTTCCCGTTCGCCGTCGCCCTCGGCTCCGCCGTCCACATCGCCGGCGACATGCTCACCACGGGCGGCTGCAACCTCCTGTGGCCGATCGCGTTCCGCCGGCCACGGCGCCTCTCGCGGGTGCCAATCGTCCCGTCGATGTGGCACCGGGGCGGGCACGTCGCGTTCCCGATCCTGGGAGACGCGGGCTCGTGGCGCGAGTGGGTCATGCTCGTGCCGGTGAGCTGCTACGCGATCGCCGGGGTGGCGAGCGCCCTCCTCGCTCTCGGGCGTGCGGGTTTCTCCGCCGTCGCCGGGGCGTGGGGGCTGGGCTGACTTTCGAAAGGTCCATCGGCCCGGAATGTCGGCGGCATAGGGCAAAGTAGATCCGTGACTCACCCTGCAGTTCCCGCTCCCTCCGCGCCAACCCCGCCCAAGGCCCCGGCGCGCGTGGCACCCTCGCCGCGCGCGGACGGCCGCGACGTGGCCCAGAAGATCACCGCGACCATCGCGGCCGAGCTCGGTGTCAAGCCGTGGCAGGTCGAGGCGGCGATCGGGCTCCTCGACGGCGGGGCGACCGTCCCCTTCATCGCGCGTTACCGCAAGGAGGTCACGGGCACGCTCGACGACGCCAAGCTCCGCGATCTCGAGGAGCGGCTCCGCTATCTCCGCGAGCTCGAGGACCGGCGCGTGGCCGTGCTCAAGGCGATCGAGGAGCAAGGTGCCCTGACAGACCAGCTGCGCGACGCCGTCATCCGCGCGGCGACGAAGGCCGAGCTCGAGGACCTCTATCTGCCCTACAAGTCGAAGCGGCGCACGAAGGCGCAGATCGCGCGCGAGGCTGGGCTCGAGCCGCTCGCCGACGCTCTCATCGCCGATCCGTCGCGGGTGCCGGACGAGGCTGCGGCGGCGTACGTGGACGACGCGCGGGGCGTCGCCTCGGCTGCCGACGCGCTGGCTGGCGCGCGGGCCATCCTGACGGAGCGCGTGGGCCAGGACGCGGCGCTTGTCGCCGAGCTGCGCGAGCGCCTCTGGACGCGCGGACGCGTGCGGGCTGAGGCAGCGGACGGTGTCTCCGCCGAACTGGCCGGCAAGTACGCCGACTACGCGGATTACGTGCAGCCCGTCGAGTCGCTCCCCGGCCACCGCGTGCTCGCGCTCCTGCGCGGCGAGCGGGAGGGGGCGCTCACGGTTGCGCTCGCCGAGGCCGATCCGCGCGACGAGGCTGGCCTCGAGGAGGCGCGGTCCGGGTACGAGGCCGCCGTGGCCCGCTCGCTTGGGATCCGCGCCGCCGGGGAGAGCCCGGCAGGCAAGTGGCTCGCCCAGACGGTGCGGATCGCGTGGCGCGGGCGGCTCCAGCCGCGCCTCGAGACCGATCTGCGCGGGCGGCTGTTCGAGGCGGCCGAGGAGGAAGCTGTGCGCGTGTTCGCCGCGAACCTCCGCGACGTCCTGCTCGCGGCGCCGGCCGGTAACCGCGCGGTGCTGGGCCTTGACCCGGGGCTGCGCACCGGGGTGAAGGTCGCGGTCGTCGATGGGACCGGCAAGGTCGTCGACACGGCGACGATCTACCCGCACGCGCCAGCGAACAAGTGGAAGGAAGCCCTCGCAGCTCTTGAGGCGCTTGCCGTCAGGCACGGGATCGAACTCGTGGCCGTGGGCAACGGCACCGCGAGCCGCGAGACGGACCGGCTCGCGGGGGAGCTGCTCGCACGGCTCGCGCAGCGGGCCGGCGACGCCGCGCGGAAGCCCGCGAAGGTCATCGTGTCCGAGGCCGGAGCGTCCGTGTATTCGGCGTCCGCGCTCGCCTCGGCCGAGCTGCCCGAGCTCGACGTCTCGCTGCGCGGCGCCGTCTCGATCGCGCGGCGTCTCCAGGACCCGCTCGCGGAGCTCGTGAAGATCGAGCCCAAGTCGATCGGGGTGGGCCAGTATCAGCACGACCTCACTCCGGCGAAGCTCGACCGTTCCCTCGACGCCGTGGTAGAGGACTGCGTCAATGCGGTGGGCGTAGACGTCAACACCGCGTCCCCGTCGCTCCTCTCCCGGGTTGCCGGCGTCGGGCCGCTCCTGAGCCGCAGCATCGTCGACTACCGCGACGCCAACGGCCCGTTCGCGAGCCGGGCCGAGCTCAAGAAAGTCCCGCGGCTCGGCGCGAAGGCTTTCGAGCAGTGCGCGGGCTTCCTCCGCATCACGGGTGGGCCGGAGCCGCTCGACGCGTCCGCGGTGCACCCCGAGGCCTACGGGCTCGCGCACCGGATCCTTGCGGCCGCCGGGTCGAGTGGGCCGGGGGCCGGCATGTCCGGTTCCGGCACGTCCGGCCGGGCCGGCTCGACCGCACTCGGGACGGCGGCGGCAGCGTCGGTCGCGACGCTCGATCCGAAGCAGTTCGCGGACGACCGCTTCGGCCTGCCGACCGTCAAGGACGTCATGGCGGAGCTCGCGCGGCCCGGGCGCGACCCCCGGCCCGAGTTCGTTACGGCGGCCCTCAAGGAGGGGGTCGAGACGATCGCCGACCTCAAGCCCGGGATGGTGCTCGAGGGGACGGTCTCGAACGTGGCCGCGTTCGGCGCGTTCGTGGATATCGGGGTGCACCAAGACGGGCTCGTGCACGTCTCGGCGATGAGTTCGAAGTTCGTCTCCGACCCCCGCGAGGTCGTGAAATCGGGGCAGGTGGTTCGGGTCAAGGTGCTCGACGTCGACGCGCCCCGCAAGCGCATCTCGCTCTCGCTGCGGCTCGAGGACGAGCCGACCGGCGGCCGTGGCGAGGGGCGGGCCGAGGGTCGCGGGGAGGTCTCGCGCGGCCAGAGCCAGGGGCGCGGGGGTGACGCCTCGGGTCGCGGCGGGCGTGGTGACGGTCCGCGCGGCGGCGAGGGCCGCCGTCGTCCGCGGGACGCAGGGGAGACGGGCACGCGCCAGCAGTCCGCTGGGCCGGACACCGCGCTCGCGGAGGCGCTCAGGAGGGCCGGGCTCACCCGCTGACCGGCCCGCGGTCGCGTTGCGAGGACTGGCCAGTGGTCGGGCGGGAGGTGGCCGATGGTCGGGCGGGAGGTGGCCGATGGTCGGGCGGGAGGTGGCCATTCGTGGGCCCCGATCGGGGGCCCCGACTGGCGGCGACCCCCGGAAACGTGGAAGCATGGCAACGGTGACGTTTCCCACCCGTCCCCGAAAGGACGCCGCCGAAACGCCGACATGGCTGAGGCGGCGTCGCCGACAAGTGACCCTCAGGGGCCGCCTGCCCCTTTGGGCAGCGGGGGTTTTGGCGGCAGCAATCGCCGTTCTGGCCCTCGTCTACTTCCCCCTCGAGCTGCTCATCACGTGCGGCCTGCTGCTCGTCGTCGCCCTCGTCTGGCGGTCCCGGTCGCCCCGCGCCGGCGGCTCCGGCCTTATGCCGATGGCGGTCGTGTGGGGCGCGGTTGGAGCGCTCGTCCTCTCGATGGGCGCCGTCGCTGCGCGGACCTTGATCCCCGGCTTCCAGCCGCCGTCGGCGGCCTCGGCGTCGTCTGGTCGCTTCGGCGCGGGCCCCGGCGCAACGGAGGATCCGCCGTCCGCGAGTCCCTCCGGGGCAACGCCGTCGCCCACCATCTCAGTGCAATCCGCCGAGGCCGCACAGCACTTGACTCAGGCGTCGGTTCCCGAGGCGCCACCGGCGGCCCCGGCCCAGGGCGGAGGGGCCGCAGGACAGCCCGCGGCCCCGGCTGCTCCGGCGACGGCGGCCTCCGCGCAGCCGGCCTCGACGGCGCAGGCCGCCGCGCCCCAGTCGCCGCCGGCGGTCGCTGCGAGGCCCTCGAGCCCGGCCCAGAGCACGAGCGCCCCGGCCAGCACGCCCGCGCCCTCGCCGTCGCAGGTGCCCGAGAAGCAGGACTGCCTCTCGCCGCTCAACGGGCTCGTGACGGTCAAGATCTGCAGCTAGCCCGGGCGCCGTGAAACCCCGCGGGGGTCGCGGCCCCGGGCGCCCGTGGGAGAATACCCACGGTGCCTCGCCCCCTCAGACCTGCCCCTGAGGCCGCCGACAGGCCCTCGGGGCTGAGGCGGCCCCGTCGGCGTACCAGATTCTGGCCCCGATTCCTCGTGTGGGCGGGCGCCGTCTGCCTCCTTGGCGCCTGCGCGGCGGCCCTCTGGCCGCACCGGTTCTCGTGTTCGCGGTGTGCGCCGTCGTGCTCGTCGTCGCGCTCTTCTGGCGCTCCAAGGCGCGGCGCTCCGACGGTTTCGGTTTCGTGCCCACGGCTTTCGTGTGGGTGGCGCTCGGGGTCCTCATCCTCTCGCTCGGCGCGACCGCGATGCGCGCCGTGATGCCGGAGGTTGGGCTCCAGTGGTCCCACGAGGCCTCGATTCGCGCGGGCGTCGGTACCCCGACTCAGTCGGCGTCGCCGTCTGCGACTTTGCCCGCCTCCCCGACGGCCGTCTCCGCCCTGGCGACCCCGGGGCCGACCGCCACCACGACGGCACCGCGGCCGTCAGCTGCCTCCGCGACCGTGGCCGCCCCCGCTTCTGCGCCCGTGCCGGGACGCCCGCTCCCGTGGCCCCGGCAGCGCCGGCGCCCGCCCCGGCCCAGCCCGTCCAAGTGGTCCCGGCGCCGCCCGCTACGCCCGCCCCGACCGCGACGCCGGCGCCCACCAAGTGCTCGCAGGACCTGACGCTCGGCCTCCTGCCGAACAAGAATTGCAACGGCTGACGACGGCGCCAATCCAGTCGCGCTTCGACGGCGCGGTCCGTGCCGCGCGCCGTTCCTGTGACGCTCCCGTCCGGTTGATTCGCCTCAACCAGTCTCGGACAGCGTGTCACGGCACGACACCTCAGATGCGGGCCAAGAAGCGGACCGGAATGCAGCCGGACGTCCGTTAACGGAGCATGCGCCGGGCTCGACGGGTTGCCGAGCCCGGCGCATGCGGGCCGTCAGCGACCGGCGGTCACCCGCCGGTCAGCTGGTTAGCCGTCTTCGTGGTTCGTCGAGCCGGCGGCGACGCCAGGCACGTCGTTCGGGCCGTAGATCTGGGAATCACCCGGGTACGGGGTCGCCCAGTTGTGGGTCTGGTACCAGGTCCAGCGGTTGAACAGGTACGGGTTCGCGAAGTCTTCCTTCGCGCCGTTGCCGGTCAGGTGCTGCTGCTCGGCCCAGTCTTCCCACTGCTCGGCGATGTCCTGCATCGAGGCCGGGACGGCCACGGCCTGAGCGGCGGCGGTGTTTACCGCGGCGGCGGCCGCGCCGGTCTGGCCGAGCGTGTCGAGGCCACAGGCCGGGGCGGTCTTGACGCCCTCGGTCAGGGGGATCTGGTTCGGGACCGTGGCGAATGGCGTCATGTCGGGCTTGTTGGTGAAGCCGTCGATCATCGGAGTGGCAGCCGCGACCTTCTGGTTGAGCGGCTGGGCGCCGAGGATCTGCTCGATGGTCCGCACCATGCTGATCTGCGAGTAGAACGTGCTGACGGTCTGGCCGTGCACGGCATACGGGCTGATGACCTGAACGGGGGCGCGGTGGCCGTCGACGTGGTCGGCGCCGTCCTGGCTGTCGTCCTCGGCGATGAAGATCGCGGAGTCCTTCCAGTACTGCGAGTGTGAGATCTCGTCAACGATCCGGCCAACGGCGAGGTCGTTGTCCGCGACCTGCGCCTCGGGGGAGGCCGCGCCACCGGTGTGGTCGCTCGAGAGCCACATCATGTTGAAGTTGGCGGGGCCGTTCTTCTCGAAGTCCTGCTTCCACGCCTGGTAGCGGTAGATGTCAGGGATGTTCGTGTCGAACGGGGGAACGACCGGATCGATGATGCTGTTGAGTGACGGGATCTGCGAGCTCGCGTTGATCTTGATCGACGGATCGAAGAGCTGGGCCGGGTTGCCGCCGCCCTGAACCGACGTGGCCGCACAGTAGTACTGCTGCCACGTAGCGCCGGCCGGTTTGCCCGAAGCGGACTCGAACTCGCCGAAGTTCTTGGCCGTGTTGCCCGCAGCCTGGACCGCGTTCCACAGGAAGCCGGTGCGCTGGTGGCCGAGCACGTCGGACTCGGTGTCGTACGAGCGGGTGTACTCGCCGGCGTCGGTCTCGGTGTAGGCCGGGTTGTCGCCCTGCATCATCCAGTTGTGGCCCTCGGCCGAGTTCGTGCCGATGTCGTACGTGTTGTCGTACAGGCCGAACTGGCTGGCCAGTGCATGCTGGTTCGGGGTGGCCTTCGCGCCGAACTGGGCGAGCGAGGCGTCGCCGTTGCCCTGCTTCATGTCGCCGTAGACCTGGTCGTAGGTGCGGTTCTCCTTGACGATCAGGAACACGTGCTTGATCGTCGACGGGTCGCCGATCCGCTTCGGAACGGCCACCGCCGGGATGTTGGCGGCGTCCGCTGCCGTCGCCTGCTTGACGGAGCTGCCGTTCCAGCCGTTCTGCTCGAAGACGGTCTCGGTGTACTGCCCGATCTGGTCGTCGCTCGGCAGCGTGAACTTGGTGAGCGAGGCGGTCGTCGCGTGCGTGCCGTGGCCCGTCGCAACGGTCGTGCCCTGACCCTTGTTGAAGCTCAGCAGCGGCCCGCGGGCGTCGATGCCGCGGGTGTTGGTAACCACGATCTGGCCGTTCACCGCGGTGACGTTCTCGGGGAAGTAGTCCGTCGGCAGGAGGCCGATGTAGCTGGCCGGGTCCTTGGGATCCTGCTTGTTGACCTTGTACACCGCGATCGCGTTGGCGCGACCGAGCGAAATCAGCAGGTGGTCGCCCTGCATGGTGATCGCCGTGGGCTCGTAGCCCACCTGCGACGACGCCCATGGCTGGGTGGCGATGGTCTGCATGACCGTGTCGCTCTTGCTGTCGATGACGGAGACGGTGTCGCTATTCGTGTTCGCCACGTACAGGGTGGTGCCGTCGAGGTACATCGCGGTCGGGTGCAGCTGGACATTGATCGACGCAACGGCGGCGGAGGCGTTGGCGGTGTCGATCACGCTGAGCGTGCCCGTCGTGGAAGCGCCGGTGACGGTGTCAGCCGGCACGTCGGTCCCGTAGGAGTTCATTGTCGCTTCGCCGGCGGCCGCCTGGCGACCGCCCTCGTTGGAGACGTAGAGCTTGGTGCCGACGAACTTGAGCTGGCGCGGGGCGATGCCGACGTTGAAGGTCTGCTTGAGCGTGCCCGCGGCCGGATCGATCGCGACGACCGTGTTCTGGCCGTTGACGGCGGCGTACAGCGTGGAGCCGTCGGGGGAGAACGTCATGCCACCGGTGAGCGCCTGCTTGCCGCTCACGGTCGGGATGCTGATCTTCGTGCCGGCGCCGAGCGAGCCGTCAGCGTTGAACGGGTAGCGCACGATCCCGGTGGCGACAGGCTCGAACAGGAACTTGCCGTCGGGCGAGAAGACGGGGCCCTCCTGGCCGAGCGAACCGTCCGAGACCTTCTGGTAGGCCATATTCATGAAGCCCGCGTTGCTTGCCGCCGCGGCGAACGACGCGGTCGCGAGGGTGCCTGCGGCCGCGACGGGCTTGTAGGTCTTGAGGTCGAAGACCTGCAGGTCGACCGAACGGTCGGTGCTCGTTCCGACGAGGAAGCGACCGTCGGGGCTGACGGTCGAGCCCATGATCTTGCCGAACGGCGTCATCAAACGGTCGCCGATGGGCTTGATCACCTGGTTGGCCGAGACCTGCTGGCCGTTGTCGTACTCGGTGCCGACCTGGTTCTGGCCGAACGGGATCGTCGAGGCGACGGCGATGCCGCCGCCCAGGACCGCGAGCGTGCAGCTCGCCGCGACAACCGTGAGCGGCTTGCGGCCTTTCACGAACGCCGACAGCCGGCGCAGGGGTTGTGGTGCACTCAGGGTTTTCCGGGGGGATTCTGACGGTTTTGTCATGCAAGTGAACTTATGGGCCTCAGTTTAAATCTGTCGCCGACTTTGGTGACGTTTTAGGTGTACCTCGGCAACCACTTGACACCTTCGGCTTGAGGCAGATACTTAAGTACATGCTTAAGTTATCGGACAGCGATAACGCGGAAGAGGGCGCTTTGGACGCGATCTTCCACGCGCTCTCCGACGCGCGACGCAGGGCGATCATCAGGCGCCTCTGCCAAGGGCCCGCCTCGGTGACAGCCCTCGCCACCCCGCTCGGGGTGAGCCTCCCCGCCGTCGTCCAGCACCTCGCCGTGCTCGAGGGCGCCGGTCTCATCACGACGTTCAAATCCGGCCGCGTCCGAACGTGCACGCTCGCGCCCAGCGCGCTCCGGAGCGCCGAGGCGTGGATTTCCGCGCGGCGGCTTCCGCAGGAACGCGCGCTCGACCGGCTCGGAGCCTTCCTGTCCACGAGCCCTAACCCGGCCAGCCCTAACCCGGCCAGCCCTAACCCGCCCACCCACCCATAGGAGTCATCATGAGCCAGCAGATCCAGTCCACGTTCACCGTCGAGCGCGTCATCGCGGCCCCGCCGTCGCGGGTGTTCCGGGCGTTCGCCGACTTCGACGAGAAGAAGCAATGGTTCGCCGGCCCCGCCGACTGGACCCAGATCGAGGCGTCGCTCGACTTCCGCCCCGGCGGCACCGAGGTCAACATCGGTGCCACTCCGGACGGCGACCGGAGCGAGTTCTACGCGCACTTCTACGACATCGTTCAGGACGAGCGGATCGTCTACACGTACGAGATGCACCATCGTGGCGCGAAGCTCTCCGTCTCCCTCGCGACGCTCGAGCTCGAGCCCGAGGGGGACGGCACGCGGGTCTCGCTCACCGAGCATGGCGTGTTCCTCGACGGTCATGAGGACCCGGCGCTCCGCGAGGAGGGAACGCGCTGGCTCTTCGACGGGCTCGCGGCGTACGTCGAGCGCGTGCGCGCCTGAGCGTTCGTCCCTTCGTGCTCACATGGGGGCGGCCTGCGCCGCGACTCGCCGAGAGCGTTGTCGTGGCGCGCGCAGCGTTAGCTCCCAAAGTGGGCAGGAAGGGACGCCCTTAGGCGAAGAGCCCCTCGCCGAGGAATCCGCCGTCCTTCTGAACGCCCGGGACCACAAAGAAGTAGCCCCCGCCGAACGGCTCGATGTAGTCGGTCATGGGCTCGTTCGCGAGGCGGGTCTGCGTGGCCTCGAACTGGTCCTGGATGTTCTGCTGGAAGCTCGCGAAGATGAGGCCGGCCTGCATGTTGCCGTTGAGGTCCACGCCGAGCTCGTAGTTGTAGCCGCGGCGCAGCATGCGTGAGCCGGCCGTCTCCTGGGTGCGCGGGTTGGCGAGTCGTATGTGGGCGGCCAGCGGGATCGTGTCGCCTTTGGGGTCGGACGCGTAGTCCGGCGTGTCCGTCTCCTTGTCCTTCCCGAGTGGCGCGCCGCTCGCGCGGTGCCGGCCGATCATGTTGTCCTGCTCCCCGAGGCCCACTCGGTCCCAGAACTCCACGAGCATGCGGATGATCCGCACCACCATGAACGTGCCGCCCTCGGCCCACGCGGGCTGGCCGGAGTCCTTGCCGAGCCAGACGAGCTTCTCGTCCTGGGCGGGGTTGACGATCCCGTCCTTGTAGCCGAACAGGTTGCGCGGCGCGCCGTCCGGCCGGGGGCGGTTGCGGAAACCGTTGATCTTCCACTGGAGCTGGAGCTGCCCGCGCGTGGCCTTCATGATGTCGCGGAGCGCGTAGTGGATCATGTCGGTCGAGTCGGCGCACAGCTGGAGAATGAGGTCGCCGCCCGTCCACTCCTCCTCGATCTGGTCCTTCGGGAAGACCTTCATATCCGTGAGGCCTTTGGGCTTCTTCCCGGCGAGCCCGAACGCGGGGTTGTCGAAGAGGCTCCCCGCGAGTCCCAGCGTCATGGTGAAATTCGCGGCGGGGATGTCCTCGCCCATGACCCCCGAGTTGACCGGCGGAGCGCCGTCCACACCGCTCAGCTCGCTCGAGGGCAGCGCGTCGCTCGCCTTGCGGCCCGCGCCGAGGATCGAGGCCTTGACCGTGAGCTTCTGGAGGAGTGCCTTGAGCTCCGCCGCGTCCCGGCTCAGCACCTTGAACGCCGCAAAGCACGCCGACTGCTGCTGGGCGGCGGGGCGGTAGACGCCGGCCTGGTTCGCGCCGAGGAAATCGACGACGTCGGAGCTCGCCTCGGGTGCCGTGTCCGCCCGGGCCGCCGTGGCGGAGAGGAGGCCGCCGGCCGCGGCGCCGCCGGCGCCGACGAGGAAGGAGCGTCGCTGGATCTGCATGATGGTGCCTTCGGGGTCGGGAGGTCGGGTGAGGTCAGTCGGTCGAGAAGAGCGGCGGAATGAGCGAGAGCGATTCGAGGACGCGGCCGAGCGCGGAGTTGACAGCCTGACGCTCGCCGAGCGGGACCTTCGCGTAGTCGGTCCACGTGCCGTCCCTCTGGGTCGCGTCGAGCGCGGCGCCGAGCGCGGCGAGCTCGCCGTCGAGCCGGGCCGGGAAGCCCGCCTTGCGGTTCTCGAGCAGGCCGCGGAGGAGGTCGAGCACCTCCTGGGTGCCGTCGACGTCGGCGCGGGCCAGCGCGAGGGCGAGCCCCGAGCCCTGGTCGCCGCGGCCTGAGAGGTGGTCCCGCTGTGCGTCCTCGAGGATCTCGTGCAGGCGCAGGGGCATGTCCGAGGGCGCGACCGCGGTCTCGGGCAGCTTGGCCGCGAGTGCGTCGAGGTCGCCCAGGAGCTTGTCGATCACAGGGATGAGCTCGCCCGCACCCTGACCGTGCCACAGGCCGTACTCGATCCGGCGGAGGCCCGAAAAGTCGGGGTTCGCGGCACCGCCCTCGAGCCCGCGCGAGCCCGGAGCGATGGCGCTGCCGAGGTCGCCGAAGCTCCCGTACGCGGCGCCGACGCGCTGCCAGGTCTGCTGCGCGTCGAGCCACGCCTGCATGGCGGAGTCGACGTCGCCGTTGCCGACGTTCGCGCGCAGGGTGAGCGCATGCTCGCGGAGCTCGGCCAGGCGCTCGGCGACGTCATCGTGGTAGGCGGCAACGGCGTCGTCCATCGTCGCCGGGGTGGGAGGGGCGGGCGCCTCGGGGGCTTCGGGCCCTGCGGTCATGGGTGTACCTCGGGGTGTCTGGAGGGGCGCCCGAAGGATCTCAGGCAAGGTGAGCCTAAGCTAACTCGAATTAGGATGCAAAACTGTTGCGTATTCTTCTCGCGCCGGCTCTGGCCCCGTCGTTTGCCCTGTGACCCCCGGCATAGCAGAATTGGTCTGTGCGGCACCCAGCCGCGCCCCAACAACTGAACAAGCCTCTGATCTGCGGCGGGAGAGTCCTGCGAGCACGAGCAAGCAGGCGCCGTAGGAGCAACACCTCCCCAGGAATCTCTCAGGCCCCTGTACCGCCGCGGCAAGGCGCCTCTGGAAAGCAGCCCGAATGGGCTCACCGACGGTGCAAGCCGGCCCTCACGAGCCGGCGGAATCTCTCAGGTCCGATACAGAGCGGGGAGGAACGAGTCCATGCCGCGCACCCGCGGCCAGAGTGATGGAGTTCCCCCGTGACGGACCATGCAGTTCCCGCAGCCTTCGTCGACCGGCACATCGGTGCCCGGCGCGACGAAGACATCAAGCACCTGCTGAACGCGGTCGGCTACGACAGCGCCGACGCCCTCGCCGCGATCGCGGTGCCGGACAGCATCAAGCAGGACGCCCCGCTCACTCTCTCCGCCGCACTCAGCGAGACGGACGCTCTCGCGGCGCTGCGTCGCCTCGCGGGGAAGAACAAGCCGCGCGTGCAGATGATCGGCCAGGGCTACTACGACACGGTCACGCCCGCCGTCATCCGCCGCAACATCGTCGAGAACCCCGCCTGGTACACGGCGTACACGCCGTATCAGCCCGAGATCTCGCAGGGCCGCCTCGAGGCGCTCCTGAACTTCCAGACCGCGGTCGAGGACCTCACTGGCCTCGAGATCGCGAACGCGTCCCTGCTCGACGAGGCGACGGCGGTCATGGAGGCCGTGCTGCTCATGCGGCGGGCGAACAAGAACAAGGAAGCCGCGGCCGGCAGGACGGTCCTCGACTCCGAGCTGTTCCCGCAGTCCATCGCGATCGTCACGGGCCGCGCCCGGGCGCTCGGCTTCGAGGTCGAGGTCGCGGACCTGTCCCAGGGCCTCCCCGAGGGGCCGATCAATGGGGTCGTCATCCAGCAGCCGGGCGCATCCGGCCTCGTCGCGGACGCGAGCGGGCTCATCGCCGCCGCGAAGGAGCGCGGCGCGATGGTCACGGTCGCCGCCGACCTCCTCGCGCTCACCCTCATCAAGTCCCCGGGCGAGCAGGGCGCGGACATCGCCGTCGGCAGCGCCCAGCGCTTCGGCGTCCCGCTCTTCTACGGGGGCCCGCACGCGGCCTTTATGTCGGTGCACAAGGGCCTCGAACGCCAGCTCCCGGGCCGCCTCGTGGGCGTTTCCAAGGATGACGCCGGCCGCCCCGCCTACCGCCTGGCCCTCCAGACCCGCGAGCAGCACATCCGCCGCGAGAAGGCCACGTCGAACATCTGCACGGCGCAGGCGCTCCTCGCGATCGTCGCGTCGATGTACGCGGTCTACCACGGGCCCGAGGGCCTCAAGGCGATCGCCGAGCGCACCCACCGCCACGCGCGCACGCTCGCCGCGGCGCTCGAGTCCGCGGGCGTCGAGCTCGCGCACCGCAGCTTCTTCGACACCGTCACCGCCCGCGTCCCGGGCCGCGCCGCCGCGCTCGTCAGGGCCGCCGAGGCGAAGGGCGTCAACCTCCGCCTCGTCGACGCTGACACGGTGGGCATCTCCTGCGATGAGACGACGACGGCGGACGTCGTCGCGACCGTCGCCGGCGTCTTCGGCGCGGGTCCCGCGGGCGACGGCGTCGACGTCGCCTCAGGCGGCACGGCTACGTCCAACCCGCCCACGCCGCCCGAATTCGGCCTCGTGGCGGGCGTCCTGCGCTCGAGCCGCTACCTGCGGCACCCGGTCTTCCACGCGCATCGCTCTGAGACGCAGCTGATGCGTTACCTGCGCCGCCTCTCCGACCGCGACCTCGCTCTGGACCGGACGATGATCCCGCTGGGATCGTGCACCATGAAGCTCAACGCGGCGGTCGAGATGGAGGCCATCACGTGGCCCGAGTTCGCGGGCATCCACCCGTTCGCGCCAGACTCGCAGACCGAGGGCTGGCGCGAGCTCATCGCCGACCTCGAGGCCGACCTCGCGACGATCACGGGCTATGACCAGGTCTCGATCCAGCCGAATGCCGGCTCGCAGGGCGAGCTCGCGGGCCTGCTCGCGATCCGCGGCTACCACCACTCGCGCGGCGAGGGCCAGCGCGACGTGTGCCTCATCCCCGCCTCGGCGCACGGCACGAACGCGGCCTCGGCCGTCCTCGCAGGCATGAAGGTCGTCGTCGTCGCCACCGCCGCGGACGGCACAATCGACCACGCTGACCTCGCCGCGAAGATCGAGGCGAACGCGGGCCGGGTCGCGGCCATCATGATCACCTACCCGTCGACGCACGGCGTGTACGACGCCGACGTGCGCGAGGTGTGCGACGCGGTCCATGCCGCGGGCGGCCAGGTCTACATCGACGGCGCGAACATGAACGCGCTCGTGGGGCTGGCCCAGCCGGGCAAGTTCGGCGGCGACGTGTCCCACCTCAACCTGCACAAGACGTTCTGCATCCCGCACGGCGGCGGCGGCCCGGGCGTGGGTCCGGTTGCGGCCCGCGCGCACCTCGCGCCGTTCATGCCGGGCGACGCCGCGGCGTGGGACGGCGGGGAGGATCTCCCGGTCTCGGCCTCGCGCTTCGGTTCCGCTGGCGTCCTGCCGATCTCGTGGGCGTACGTCAAGCTCATGGGTGGCGACGGCCTCACCGAGGCAACGAAGTCCGCGCTCCTCGCGGCGAACTACATCGCGAAGCGCCTCGACGCGCACTTCCCGGTGCTCTACACGGGCGAGGGCGGGCTCGTCGCGCACGAATGCATCCTCGACCTGCGTGAGCTCACGGCCAAGACCGGCGTGACGGCGGAGGACGTCGCGAAGCGCCTCATCGACTTCGGCTTCCACGCCCCGACCCTTGCGTTCCCGGTCGCGGGCACGCTCATGGTCGAGCCGACCGAGTCGGAGGACCTCGGCGAGATCGATCGGTTCATCGACGCGATGATCACGATCCGCGCCGAGATCGACCAGGTCGCGCACGGCGACTTCGCCGTCGCGGACTCGCCGCTGCGGCGCGCGCCGCACACGGCCGCCGCTGTGGTGAGCAGCGACTGGGACCGCCCGTACACTCGCGAGCAGGGCGCGTTCCCCGGGAGGACCCCGAGCCAGGACAAGTACTTCGCCCCCGTGGGCCGCATCGACGGGGCCGCGGGCGACCGCAATCTCGTGTGCGCGTGCCCTCCCCTCGAAGCCTTCGAAGAGAACTGAGACTGCTGTGACGACGGACATGACAACAGAGAAGCGCACGGCCCTCTACGCCGAGCACGAGGCCCTCGGCGCGAGCTTCACCGACTTCGGCGGCTGGCAGATGCCGCTCAAGTACGGCTCCGAGCTCGCCGAGCACCGCGCCGTCCGCGAGGCCGCTGGTCTCTTTGATCTTTCGCATATGGGCGAGGTCTGGGCCACGGGCCCGGATGCCGGCACGTTCCTCGACTACGCGCTCGTGGGCAAGCTCTCCACGATCGCGGTCGGCAAGGCCAAGTACTCGCTCATCTGCGCCGAGGACGGCGGCATCATCGACGACCTCATCGTCTACCGCGTCGCGGAGGAGGGCTTCCTGGTGGTCCCCAACGCGGGCAACGCGCCCACGGTCGCGGCCGAGTTCGAGGCGCGCCTCGCGGCGTTCGCGGCCGGTCGTGGGGCCGCTGCGGGTGTCACGCTCCGCGACGCGAGCGCCGAGACCTCGCTCATCGCCGTGCAGGGCCCGAACGCGGAGAGCATCCTCCTCGCGCTCGTGCCCGCCGAGCGCGCCGAGGCCGTGACCGGCCTCAAGTACTACGCCGCGATCGAGCTCGAGGCTGCAGGGGTTCCCGTGCTTCTAGCACGCACGGGCTACACGGGCGAGGACGGCTTCGAGCTCTTCGTCGCGAACGGCCGCGCTGCCGAGCTGTGGGCTGCGGTCCGCGCGGCGGGGGAGGGCCACAGCCTCGTTCCCTGCGGCCTCGCCTCGCGCGACTCGCTGCGCCTCGAGGCCGGCATGCCGCTGTACGGCAACGAGCTCTCGCGCGACGTGACGCCGTTCGAGGCGGGTCTGGGCGGAGTCGTCGCCTTGAAGTCCAAGGAGGGGGAGTTCGTGGGCCGCGCCGCGTTGCAAAGGGCGGCGCGGGTGGGTGAGTCAGTCGACGGCGCAGGCACCACGAGCGGCAGGCGTTTGGTGGGCCTTCGCGGCCTCGGTCGACGTGCCGGGCGCTCGCACTACCCGGTCCTCAAGGACGGCCAGGTCATTGGCGAGGTGACCTCGGGTCAGCCGAGCCCAACGCTCGGTTACCCGATCGCGCTTGCGTACGTCGCCGTCGAACATTCCGCCGTGGGCACCCGGCTCGACGTCGACCTCCGAGGCAAGGCCGAGCCATTCGAGGTTGTAGCACTCCCGTTCTACAAGCGCGCGAAGTAGCACTTTCACACCCACCCCCAACCCGAACCTGCGGCGCAGATGCCGCGGTAGCCGTTGAGCTGAGGAGAGTAAACCCATGAGCAAAGTCCAGACCGGCCTTCGCTATTCAGAGGAGCACGAGTGGCTCGACGTCGAGCAGAGCCCCGCGAAGGTTGGCGTCTCCGCCGTCGCCGCTGACGCTCTCGGCGACGTCGTCTACCTCGACCTGCCCGAGGTCGGCAGCGAGATCACCGCTGGCGCGACGTGCGGCGAGATCGAGTCCACGAAGAGCGTCTCCGATCTCTATGCCCCCGTGACCGGGACCGTCGTCGAGGTGAACCAGGAGGCGATCGACAACCCCGCGCTCGTCAACGAGGACCCGTACGGGGCCGGCTGGCTCTTCACGGTCGAGGTCTCCGCCGAGGGCCCGCTGCTCTCCGCCGAGGAGTACGCGTCGAAGAACGGCGGCGAGCTGTGAGCGCCGGAACGGCGGCTGAGACCGCAGAGTTCGTGCAGGTCCGCTCCGCCTCCCTCGACGCCGACATCGCCGAGCTCGACCCCGAGATCGCCGCGTCGATCGATGCCGAGCTCGGCCGCCAGCGCGGCGGGCTCGAGATGATCGCGTCGGAGAACCACACCGCGGTCGCGGTCATGCAGGCCCAGGGCTCTGTCCTGACCAACAAGTACGCCGAGGGCTATCCGGGCCGCCGCTACTACGGCGGCTGCGAGCACGTCGACGTCATCGAGCGTCTCGCGATCGAGCGCGTCAAGGCGCTCTTCGGCGCCGAGTTCGCGAATGTCCAGCCGCACTCGGGCGCCCAGGCGAACGCCTCCGTCATGCACGCCCTCATCAAGCCGGGCGACACGATCATGGGCCTCAACCTCGCCCACGGCGGTCACCTCACGCACGGGATGAAGATCAACTTCTCCGGCAAGCTCTACAACGTCATCCCGTATCAGGTCCGCGAGGACGACCACCGGATCGACATGGCCGAGGTCGAGCGGCTCGCCCTCGAGCACCGCCCGCAGCTCATCGTCGCGGGCTGGTCCGCGTATGCCCGCGAGCTCGACTTCGCCGAGTTCCGCCGGATCGCGGACGAGGTCGGCGCGTATCTCATGGTGGACATGGCCCACTTCGCGGGCCTCGTCGCCGCCGGCCTGCATGCGAGCCCGGTCCTGCACGCGCACGTCACGACGTCCACGACCCACAAGACCCTCGCCGGCCCGCGAGGCGGCATCATCCTCACGAACGACGCCGACATCGCGAAGAAGATCAACTCCGCCGTGTTCCCGGGCCAGCAGGGCGGCCCGCTCGAGCACGTCATCGCGGGCAAGGCCGTCGCGTTCAAGATCGCGGCCTCGCCGGAGTTCCGCGAGCGGATGGAGCGCGTGCTCTCGGGCGCGAAGATCATCGCCGAACGGCTCACGGCGGAGGACGTCAAGGCCAAGGGCATCGGCGTCGTCTCCGGCGGCACCGACGTGCACCTCGTGCTCGTGGATCTGCGGAACGCGGAGCTCGACGGCCAGGAGGCCGAGGACCGTCTTGCCGCGATTGACATCACGGTGAACCGCAACGCCGTCCCGTTCGACCCGCGCCCGCCCATGGTCACCTCGGGCCTGCGGATCGGCACGCCGGCGCTCGCGACGCGCGGCTTCGGGGAGGCCGCGTTCCGCGAGGTTGCCGACATCATTGCCGAGGCTCTCATCGCAGGCCGCGACGACGACCTCGCGCCGCTCAAGGACCGCGTCGACGCCCTCGCCGCGGCCCACCCCCTCTACCCGGGCGTGGACAACCTCGCCTGACCGTTGCGGGGTCCCGTCCCTCGCGTTGCGGGGTCCCGTCCCTCGGGTTGCGGGGTCCCGTCCCTCGCGTTGCGGGGTCTTTGTCCGAACTTTGACCCCGCAACCGTGGCCGCGGATCGATAATTGACTAGGGAAGGAATCCCGGCATGGCCGTCGGCGTCTTCGAACTCTTCTCCGTGGGCATTGGCCCCTCGAGCTCCCATACCGTGGGCCCCATGCGGGCCGGCGCGGTGTTCGCGCGCGAGCTTCGCGAGCGCGGCCTCCTCGATGACGTCGCGGGCCTGCGCGTGGACCTCTACGGCTCGCTCGCCGCGACGGGCCGGGGCCACGGCACGTTCACGGCCGTGCTCCTGGGCCTCGAGGGATTCGAGCCCGAGGAGATCCTCCCGGAGCAGGTCGAGGAGCGCCTCACCGCGATCGCCGAGACCGGCCGGCTCAACCTCGCGGGCGGCCGCGAGCTCGAGTACGGCGTCGAGGACGTGGTCCTGCACCCGCTCACGGTCCTGCCGCGCCACACGAACGGCATGAAGTTCCAGGTCTTCGGCTCACCCGAGGCGAGCAAGGCCGAAGCGGACGACGCCGGCGCGGGCCTGAGCGGGGCAGGCACCTTGGTCGGGGCTCCCCTTCTCCACGAGGCGACGTTCTTCTCCGTGGGCGGCGGCTTCATTGTCCGCGAGGGCGAGGAAGCGAGCGCGCAGAAGGAGCTCGACGAGTCCAAGAACGAGCTCCCGTTCCCGTTCCGGACGGCCGCGGAACTCCTGGGCCGCTGCGCGTCGAAAGGCCTCTCGATCAGCGACATCATGCTCATCAATGAGAAGGCCTCGCGCACGGAGGACGAGATTCGCGAGGGCCTTCTGCACATCTGGCGGGTCATGGAGGCCTGCGTCGAATCCAGCCTCAAGCGCGAGGGGCTCCTGCCCGGGGGACTCAAGGTCCGCCGTCGTGCGCCGGACTGGCACGAGCGGCTCCTCAAGGAGGACAAGGACCGCGCCCCGATCTACTGGCAGGAATGGGTCAACCTCATCGCGCTCGCGGTCAACGAGGAGAACGCCTCGGGCGGCCGTGTGGTCACGGCCCCCACGAACGGCGCTGCCGGAATCATTCCCGCAGTGCTCTACTACGCGCTCAACTACGCGCCCGGCATGGACAGCGCAACGCAGAAGGACAAGGACGACGTGGTCGTGAAGTTCCTCCTCGCCGCCGGTGCCGTTGGGGTCCTCTACAAGGAGCAGGCCTCCATCTCCGGCGCCGAGGTGGGCTGCCAGGGCGAGGTGGGGTCGGCGTCGTCCATGGCCGCGGCGGGTCTTGCCGAGGTCATGGGCGGCACCCCCGCCCAGGTCGAGAACGCGGCCGAGATCGCGATGGAGCACAACCTCGGCCTCACGTGCGATCCGATCGGCGGGCTCGTGCAGGTGCCGTGCATCGAGCGCAACGCGATCGCCGCCGCCAAGGCGATCAACGCCGCGAAGATGGCGCTGTGGGGTGACGGTTCGCACCGTGTCTCGCTCGACGAGGTCATCGTGACCATGCGCGAGACCGGCAAGGACATGAGCAGCAAGTACAAGGAGACCGCAATGGGGGGCCTCGCCGTCAACGTCGTCGAGTGCTGACGGCCCGGTAGAGGCCGGCATCCCATCGGCCGCGGCTGAGCCGGCCCCCTAAGCTGACTAGACTGGTTCCCGGCCCCCGAGACCTCAACGAAGGGATGCAGCCCCCTTGAGCAGCTTCACCGCACGCTTCGCGACCCCGGACGAGATCGAGCGCTGGGACGAGCACGTCACCGCGAATCCGAACGGCGGAAACCTGCTCCAGTCGGCGGCATTCGCGGCCGTCAAGCAGAACTTCGGCTGGGACGTCAGGTACCTCGTCCTCGAGGGCGGTCACGGCCCGAGCTACAACCTCGTGCTCGAGAAGTCGTTCCCCGTCCTGGGCCGCCTCTGGTACCTCATCAAGGGTCCGGACGTCGCGTCGATCGACCACGTTCCGCCCGCGCTTGAGGCCGTCAAGAAGTTCGTGGCGAGCGAGCGGCTCCGCGTGTTCGCGATCAAGGTCGAGCCGGACATCGTGGATTCCGAGGATGCGCGCGCGGTCCTCGCGGGCGCGGGGCTCGCGAAGTCGTTCAACCTCCAGCCGAACGATTCGACGGCCCTGCTCGACATCAGCCCCGAACCGAACCAGCTCCTGCGCAACCTTCACTCGCGGGGCCGGAACGCCGTGCGCCGTGCCGAGCGCGAGGGCGTCCAGGTCGAGGTGGCAGAGCCGACGCTCGCGAACTACCGGACCATGCATTCGCTCATGACCGGAACGCTCAACACCAAGTCTCGCAACGGCGCTCAGGTGCGCAGCTTCGAGTACTACCGCCAGTTCTGGACCGAGTTCACGTCCCGCGGCCAGGGCCGCCTGTATTTCGTGTACGAAAATGGCCGCCCGTCCGTCGGCGCGTTCGTGATCAACTACGGCCGCAAGGGCACGTACAAGGACGGCGGCTCGCTCCAGAAGCGCACCCAATACGGGGATTCGCATCTGGTCCAATGGACGGCGATCCAGGACGTCAAGGAGCTCGGCTGCACCGAATACGATTTCTGCGGCACGCCGCCCGCCGCGCAGCTCAAGGACCCCTCGCACCCGTTCCACGGGCTGGGGCTCTTCAAGACCTCCTTCTCGAAGACCGTGACCGACTTCGTGGGGGTGTGGGACTTTCCTGTCGACTCGACTCGCTACACGGCGTGGAACGCGGCCGGCGAGCGCGTCGCGCGCCAGCTCTACACTCGCCGCACGGGGCAGCAGTTCTACTGACGCGTAGTTTTACCGACCCGTCCAGCGGGGGAAAGTAGTTAGGCGTGGGAGTCGACAAGCGCGCCGGGAACCGACCCGAGGAGCGGAAGCCGACGACGGCGGGTGGGCCGCCCAGCGTCGCCGAACAGACGACGGCGGGTGGGCCGCCCAGCGTCGCCGAACAGGCGACGGCGGGTGGGCCACCCCTGCACACCCTTCCGCTCCCCGTGGGGAACTTCGGGGAGACGCCGCCCACGAAGCCGATCTCGCCCGCCCAGGTCCGGGCCAATGCCGCGGCCGTACGGGTTCTGCGGCGCCTCATCACGGGGGAGAACCCGCCCACGGCGCCGCTCTCGATCGTGGATCGGCTCGCCGGTAGCCCGTACGCGAACCCGCGGATCCAGGTGAGCGGCGTCGACGAGTCGGCGCGCCGCACGCTCGACTTCGCGCTCCTGCTCGCCGAGACGATGTTCCGCTACGGCGCGGGCGCCCTCGAGGTCGAGGCGTCAATGATCGCCGTGACCGCCGCACTCGGCCTCAAACACGTCGAGGTCGACATCACGAACCAGTCGGTCGCCATCAATTACTCGCCGCACGACCAGACGCCCATCTCGCTCCTGCGCGTCGTCCGGTCGTGGACCAGCAACTACGCCGGGCTCTCGCTCGTGCACCAGCTCGTGAGCGAGATCGCCGCGGGCGGGGTGGGGCGCGAGGAGGCGATGCGCCGGCTCCAGGCCATCACGACCCGTGCGAAGCCGTTTCCCAAGTGGGCCGTCACGGCCGCGTACTCGCTGTTCGCCGCGCTGTTCGTCGGCGTGCTCGGCGGCGGCCCGATGGCCTCGCTCGTCGCGTTCGTGAGCAACCTCGGCGTCTCGCTCGTGAGCCGTGCGATGGGCCGGATGCGGGTCCCGGACTTCTTCGCGACGCTCGCGAGCGCGTTCCTCGTGACGATCATCGCGCTGCTCATGTTCTGGGCCCAGATCACGATCTCTCCCGCGATCGTCGTGGTGGGCGGCATCCTGCTGCTCCTGCCGACGTCGCGGCTCGTCTCCGCGACGCAGGACGCAATCAACGGCTTCCCGGTCACGGCCGCGGGCCGGTATCTCTCGGCGTTCCTGACGTTCGCGGCCCTCGTTGCGGGCATCGCGGTCGCGTTCCTCGTGGGGGAGCTCCTCGGCGTGTCGCGGATCGACGTCACGCAGACGTTCCCGCCCGCGTATCCGTATTGGGTCCAGGTGGTGCTCATCGGCACGGCGGTCGCGGCGATCGCTGTCACCGAGCAGACGGCGAGGCGGCTTGTGCTGCCCACGGCCCTCGTGGGCCTCGTGGGCTATCTCGCGCTCACGGGCGCGCAGTACCTCGGCGTCGGCGACCGGATCGCGCCGGCCGCGAGCGCCGTCGTCATCGGTTTCCTCGCGCGGATCATCGCGCTGCGCATGGGGGCGCCGCAGCTCGTGGTCGCGGTGCCCGCGGCGCTCATCCTGCTGCCCGGTCTCACGATCTTCCGGTCGATGTATGTCGCGACGCTCGACTCGGCCCAGACAGCCTCGGGCGCCGGCGGGATGCTCACGGCCATGGCGATCATTCTCGGCGCAGCGGCCGGCGTGGTGCTCGGGGATCACCTCGCGCGGCCGTTCACGCGCGGCGCGGGCGCGGTGGAGCGCCGCCGCCGCACGGTCCGCCGCTGACCCCGCAACCTCAGATCTGGCCGACCGGGAGCTTCTTCTCCGCCTGGAACTGATCCTCGGCGCGCCCGTGGGCCCAGTAGCCCGAGAGGGAGAGCTGCTTGCGCGGGAGGTCCCGCTGCTTGAAGACGGCGCGGAGCTCCTTCATGG
Organism: Sinomonas sp. P47F7; assembly: GCF_049332655.1. Lineage (GTDB taxonomy): Bacteria > Actinomycetota > Actinomycetes > Actinomycetales > Micrococcaceae > Sinomonas. The sequence continues at coordinate 1,079,843 of NZ_CP186327.1, forward strand.
CCCCGCGCTCACCGTGGGCAAAGACACTCGGGTTCCCGGAGAGCCACTCGGCCTCGGCGATGGCCTCGGCCAGCACGAGCGTCTCGCCTGCGCGCTCGCCGTCCCGCGAGAGCCACCGGATGTCGATGCCCTGGGGCGCCGCGAGCTCGGGCGCATCGGCCGCCGAGCCGACTTCGAGGAACGCGATCCCCTTGGCATCCTCGGGCAGCGCCTCGAGGGCTGCTGCGATCGCGGGCAGGGCGGACTCGTCGCCCGCGAAGAGGTGCCACTTGGCCTTCGGATCGGGGGAGTACGCCCCGCCGGGGCCTGTGGCAACGATGCGGTCGCCCTCCTTCGCGCCGGCCGCCCACGGCCCCGCGATGCCCTCGTCGCCGTGCACCACGAAGTCGATCGCGAGCTCGCGCGCCTCCGGGTCGAATGACCGCACGGTGTAGGTGCGGGTCACGGGCCACTGCTCGCGGGGGAGCGAGTCCTTGAGCGCCGTGAGGTCCACGGGCCCGTCGGGCCACGCACCACCGGGAAGCGCATCGGGGAAGGAGATCTTGACGTATTTGTCGGTGAATCCGTTGTCCTCGAACGCGTCGAAACCCGGACCGCCGGCCACGACGCGCACAAGGTGCGGCGTGAGCCATTCAGTCCGCGAGACGACGAGATCAAGCGTCGGGCGGGGCTTTTTGGCGGGCGCCGCGGTCGTGATGCCTGAAGTCATGCGGCCCAGCCTAACCGTTTAGACCCATTCGATCGGGGAGGCCCGTTGCGCCTCGAGTAAAGAATTCGCGCGGCTGAACGGCCGCGACCCGAAGAACCCGCGGGCCGCGCTGAGCGGTGAGGGATGCGCGGTCGCGATGACGGGCGTCAGCCCGAGCAGCGAGCCCATCGACTGGGCGTCCTTGCCCCACAGGATCGCGACGAGCGGCAGGCCGCGGCCGACGACGGCGCGCACCGCCGCGTCTGTCACGGCCTCCCAGCCCGCTCGCCGGTGCGCCGCGGATTCGCCCGCCCGCACCGTGAGCACCCGGTTGAGCAGGAGCACGCCCTGCTCGGCCCACGCGGTGAGGTCGCCGTCCAAAGGTGCACGGCCGACGTCGTCCGTGAGCTCGCGGAAGATGTTCGCAAGGCTCCGCGGAAGCGGCCGCACGCCTGCGCCAACGGAGAAGCTGAGGCCCATCGCGTGCCCCGGCGTCGGGTACGGGTCCTGGCCCACGATCAGCACCTTGACCGCGGACAGCGGCTCGCGGAAGGCGCGAAGCACGGCGTCCGGGGGAGGGAGGACGGTCGCGCCGCCCGCGGCGTCTCCGGCAGCGGTGCGGAGCGCGTGGCGGAGCTCGCCCTCCACCGGGGCCAGCGCACGCGCCCACTCGGGGTGGACGAGGGCCGCGAGGGGCGCCTCCGCCATCTCGGCGAGCCGCGCTGCGGTATCCCCGGGGGCAGGGCCCTCCCCGGGGCTCGGGAGCTCGAACAGTGGCTCGGTCACGGCCCCGAGTCTTGCAGAATTCTGCGGGCCTCTCCAGCGCCTCGCGGGGCCACGAATGACAACCGTGTAGTTCGCTCCTACACTGGTTGAAGCCGACACGGAGATCATCCAGTCGAAGGGAGTAGCGCATGGGCGCAGCCGAGGCATTCGAGCCCGAGCATGCAGGGGTCAGCCGCCCGGCGGCCGCGGAACTCACCGAGCGCGAGGGCGAGATGCTCGCCCTCGAACGCAACTGGTGGAAGTACGCGGGAGCGAAGGAACAGGCCATCCGCGAGCTCTTCGATCTCTCGGCCACGCACTACTACCAGCTGCTCAACGCCCTCATCGACACCGAGGCGGCGCTGGCCCACGATCCGATGCTCGTCAAGAGGTTGCGTAGACTAAGGACGTCGCGTCAGCGCGCACGGACGGCTCGTCGCCTGGGCGGCAGCGCCTGAAGCCTGCCGCGTCCCCCCAGCAGAGCATTCGACGAGGACTCAACACGCTATGAGCCACTACCCCCGCGACGAATTCGATGACGTACTCGAGGCCCCGCGCCGTCAAGGCGTGCATCGCACGAAGGGTGCTGTCGAGACGGGCCGTCGGGGCATCGGGGGAGTGATCATCGCCGCGGCGATCGTCGTCATCCTCGTGGCCGCGGCCCTCTTCATCGTCCCCAAGCTCCTCGGCACGTCCGCCGCAACGGGTCCGTCGGCATCGTCTGGGTCGTCGACTCCCGCCTCGGCGAAGCCGTCCGGGACGCCGACTCCCACCCCCACGCCGTCGTCCACGCCGACGCCCACCCAGTCGGCGCCGGCGCAGGCCGACAAGACCCTCGCGGTGGGCGTCTACAACGCGACGTCGACGGCGGGCCTCGGCAACCGTGCCGCGGCGGCCGTTCGGAACGCGGGCTGGACCGTGGCCGCCGTGGGCAACTGGACAGGCTCGCCGGTGTCCTCCTCCGTGGTCTTCTACAAGGATCCGAGCCAGAAGGCGTCCGCGCAGGCGCTCGCCGCAGACCTCGGCATCGCGACGGTGCTCCAGGCGCAGCAGCTCGGTTACCCCCTCGCGGTCGTCGCGGGCCCGGGGTACGCGGGATAGTGGCGTTCGGCTCCCGGCTCGCACGCCGTCGCGGGGCGCTCGCCGCGGTCGCGGCGGGGCTTGCCGTGGGGCTCGCCGCGTGCGGGGCCGAAGCCGGGAACGCGCGGCTCGCGCACACCGAGGCCTCGGGCGACGGCGTGCTGCGGATTGGGCTCCTGCTCGACAACGCCGGCAATCAGGTGTATCTCAACGACGCTCAGCGCGCCGCGGTGGAACTCGCGGTCCAGCAGGCCAACGCCGCGGGCGGCCACAAGGGCCGGCCCATCGAGCTCATCCCTCCCGCGCCGTCCACGGACACCGCCGCAGCCGCGCGGCAGCTCGTTGCGGCGAAGGCGGACGTGGTCATCGGACCCACGGACTCGAGCCACGCGCCGGGAGCGATCGACGTGCTCGACAAGGCCAAGACCGTCCTCATCTCGCCCGCCAACCTCGACGACGAGCTTTCGGGCTATCCGAGCGGGGGCTACTACTTCCGCACGTCCCCGACCGAGTCCTCGGAGGGCGCGGCCCTCGCCGCGCTCGCGAAGGCCGGCGACGCGAAGCGCGTCGCGGTGCTGCGGCAGAAGGGCTCGTACGGGCAGGCGGCCGGCGACGCCGCGTCGTCGTCCGTCAAGGCGAATGGCCTCACGGAGGGCGGAAGCGGTGAGTTCACGGGGCACGACGCGCGCGCGGCGGCCACCGCCGCGCTTGCCGCGGGGGCGGACGCCGTCGTCGTCATCGCGCGGGACGATCCCCAGGCGGTGCTCGCCCAGGTCCACGATGCGGGCGTGCCCGGCTCGAAGCTCGTGCTCTCGGACGGGCTCATTGCCAAGTACGGATCGGGCCTCGCGAGCGGGGCGCTCGACGGCGCGCGCGGCCTTGTGCCCGGGCTGTACCCGAGCGCGGCGTTCCAGGCGGACATGCTCAAGCAGGCGCCGAGCCTCATCGACATGACGTTCGCGCCCGAGGCCTACGACGCGGCCGCTCTCGCGATCCTCGCCGCGGGCGCCGCGCAGGACGACGGCGGCCCCTCCATCGCGTCGCACCTCATCGCGGTCTCAGGCGGCACGGCGGGCGTCTCCGAGCCGGAGAAGCGGCAGAAGTGCGTGGTCCTGACCGACTGCCTCGCGCTCGAGTCGAAGGGCACGTCGATCAACTACGACGGCCAGTCCGGGCCCGTCGCCTTCGACGAGAACGGCGACATCACGACCGCGAACTTCACCGTGTTCCGGTACAGCGCGGACAACACGGGGCGGCAGGCGGGCACGCAGGCCGTCGCACGCTGACCCCCGCCGCTCGGCCGGCCATCGGGTTCGGGGCTCGGGTCGCGAGTCTTCGCCCGGGCAGAATGAGGGCCGCGCGCTTGCACTCGACCGTGCCGAGTGCTAATTATTGACCTAGCACTCCCACAGGCAGACTGCTAAGCAAGCGGGGCCGCACGGCTCGGCAGGCAGCGTCCGTCCGCGGGAGGAAGGGAACACCACGCTGGGGTGAGGCGTCAGCCAACCGGGAACGGAACGGGAGGCGGGCGCCGGCCGTCGCGGGCGCTGCAGCGGGTGCGCTCACCACACACCGTCCCGAAAGGACAGATAGCCGTTATGGCCAAGATCATTGCATTCGACGAAGAGGCCCGTCGCGGCCTCGAGCGCGGCCTCAACACGCTGGCCGATGCTGTCAAGGTCACCCTCGGCCCGCGCGGCCGTAACGTCGTCCTCGAGAAGAAGTGGGGCGCCCCCACGATCACGAACGACGGCGTCTCGATCGCCAAGGAGATCGAGCTCGACGACCCGTACGAGAAGATCGGCGCGGAGCTCGTCAAGGAGGTCGCCAAGAAGACTGACGACGTCGCGGGCGACGGCACCACCACCGCCACCGTTCTCGCACAGGCCCTCGTCAAGGAAGGCCTCCGCAACGTGGCCGCCGGCGCCGACCCGCTGTCGCTCAAGCGCGGCATCGAGAAGGCCGTCGAGGCCGTGACGAAGGAGCTCCTCGAGTCCGCCAAGGAGATCGAGACCAAGGAGGAGATCGCCGCGACCGCGTCCATCTCCGCCGGCGACACCCAGATCGGTGAGCTCATCTCCGAGGCCCTCGACAAGGTGGGCAAGGAAGGCGTCATCACCGTCGAGGAGTCGAACACGTTCGGCCTCGAGCTCGAGCTCACCGAGGGCATGCGCTTCGACAAGGGCTACCTCTCGGCGTACTTCGTCACCGACGCGGAGCGCCAGGAGACGGTCCTCGAGGACCCGTACATCCTCATCGTCAACTCGAAGATCGGCTCCGTGAAGGATCTCGTCGCCGTCCTCGAGCGCGTCATGCAGGCCAACAAGCCGCTCCTCATCATCGCCGAGGACGTCGAGGGCGAGGCCCTCGCGACGCTCATCGTCAACAAGCTCAAGGGCACGTTCAAGTCCGTCGCCGTCAAGGCCCCGGGCTTCGGCGACCGCCGCAAGGCCATGCTCACCGACATCGCGATCCTCACCGGTGGTCAGGTCATCGCCGAGGAGGTTGGCCTCAAGCTCGAGAACGCCACGCTCGACCTCCTGGGCAAGGCCCGCAAGGTCGTCGTGACGAAGGACGAGACCACGATCGTCGAGGGTGCTGGCGACGCCGAGCAGATCGCCGGCCGCGTCTCGCAGATCCGCGCCGAGATCGAGAACTCCGACTCGGACTACGACCGCGAGAAGCTCCAGGAGCGCCTCGCCAAGCTCGCCGGCGGCGTGGCCGTCATCAAGGCGGGCGCGGCCACCGAGGTTGAGCTCAAGGAGCGCAAGCACCGCATCGAGGACGCCGTCCGCAACGCGAAGGCCGCCGTCGAGGAGGGCATCGTCGCCGGTGGTGGCGTGGCCCTCATCCAGGCTGGTGCCAAGGCGTTCGCGAACCTCGCGCTCGAGGGCGACGAGGCCACGGGTGCCAACATCGTGAAGATCGCGATCGAGGCTCCGCTCAAGCAGATCGCGTTCAACGCTGGCCTCGAGCCGGGCGTCGTGGCGGACAAGGTTCGCCAGCTGCCCGCTGGCCACGGCCTCAACGCGGCGACTGGCGTCTACGAGGACCTCCTCGCCGCTGGCGTCAACGACCCGGTCAAGGTGACCCGCTCTGCGCTGCAGAACGCCGCCTCGATCGCCGGCCTGTTCCTCACCACGGAGGCCGTCGTGGCCGACAAGCCGGAGAAGAACGCTCCGGCCATGCCGGGTGGCGACGACATGGGCGGCATGGGCGGCTTCTAGCCCCCACACCGTCTCGGGTACAGATGTCCGGGCGCGACAGCGTTTCGGGTACAGATATCCGGGCGCGACAGCGTTTCGGGTACGCGAGGCGGGCCGTGAGGCACGACGGCGGGGTCCCCACTCAGGTGGGGGCCCCGCCATCGTTCGTCTCGGGTACGCCAACTCCGCCCATGTCCCGTTTCGGGTACGCCAACCCCGCCCATGTCCCGTGTCGGGTACGCCAACTTCACTCGGGTGCGCAAGCTTCCGTACCCGACCGTCCGCACTGCTGTGTGACCGTTCCTGAGAGGCACAGCCGTTGGTGACGCGGGACGGTCAAGCCTCCGAGGGACGGTTGAGTGGCGACACGGGACGGTTATGCATTGCGGCTACGGTTGGCCTGCCAGCGGGACGTCGACCGGCCGGGCGCAGCTCCGAAGCCCGCAAGACGGCGGGGTCCCCACTCGGGTGAAGCCCGCGGTTGTCCGTCTCGGGTGCCGCCAACCCCACGCTAGAGCCGTCTCGGGTACGCCAACTCCCCAGAGGCGCGCAAGTTGCCGTCCCGAGAGTGGATGGGGCGGGGTTGCTGTACCCGAGAGGGGATGGGGCGGGGTTGCTGTACCCGAGAGGGGGATGGGGCGGGGTTGCTGTACCCGAAAGGGGGATGGGGCGGGGTTGCTGTACCCGAGACGCAAAGAGGGGGCCGGGGGAGTGTGGGAGGCCTTGTGCCTTACGCTTCCGGAGTTCCTTGGTGGAAGCGGAGGCGCCAGCGCCCTTCTGTTCGCTGCCACAGCGAACTGCGGAGACTCGAGCCCTCCGCGCTCTCGGTTCGGTACACAATCTGGATGACGTCGGGACCGAGCGGTGTCGCGTCGAGGAGCTCGAACGCGACGCTCAGCTCCGGGTTCTGCACGAGCGCGTCGACGGTCTCGTCGCGATCCCAGAGGCGGCCCGATTGCCCGATCTCGCGGTACTCGGGGTGCAGGAGATACGCGAGCTGGCCGAAGTCAGCACGGGTCTCAGGGTCGAGGAGCTCCTGCTCGAGTTCGACGACCGCGTCGAGGTCAAGCTGGCCGGGAAACGTCCCCTCGACGGGCCCCTCGGTCACGGGAAGCTCGCTGAACAAGTCAGCTTGGACGGGCTCAACCTCCTGCGCGACGGCCGCCGGCGCGGTGGCCGCCCGAGTGCGGGACGGGACGTGAACGGGGGCCTCCGCTGACACACCGACGGCACCCTCGAACCCCGGCCCTTCGACCGGCGCGACCCCGGCCTGATACGCCGTCGCGCACGCGCGCGCCCGCTCGTCGGCGGCCTCGTTGAGCGAATGCCCGGCATGGCCCTTGACCCATTCGAACGTGTAGGAGCGGCCCACGAGCTCCTGGTCAATCTGCCGCAGCAGGTCGACGTTGAGCACGGGCTTCCCGTCCGCCTTCTTCCAACCCCGGCGCTTCCAGCCCGGCATCCACTTCGTCACGCAGTTGATGACGTACTGGCTGTCGCACAGAATCCGGAGGTGCTCCTCGGGCACGTGCGCGGTCGAGCGGAACAGATCGAGCACCGCCATGAGCTCGCCCTGATTGTTCGTGCCGTGCGGCCAGCCGCCGGCGTGCCAGCGGTCGTCGTCCACGTACCAAGCCCATCCGGCGGGGCCGGGATTTCCGAGGGCGGAGCCGTCTGCGGCGGCGGTGATCGTCATGCCGACCATCCTGCCAGACGCGACCGACACGCCATCGCAGCGGCCCCGGCCCCCCAGCCCGCGGCCAGGCTATTGGAACAGCCGCGCGTTGCTGCCCTCGACCTCGGAGTAGGCCGAACTCGCGTGCCACAGCGCCGCGGCGATCGCGTCGAGCGTTGTATGCACCTGAGACTCGGCTGCGCCCCACTGCGCCACGACGGCCTGGAAGTTCGTCGCCGCTTGACCCTGCCAGCTCCCCTGGAGGTCCTCGAGTGCGCCCCTCATGCCGAGCACCTCGGCCCGGAGCCGTTCAATCGTCGCGGCGACCCTCTGGGCGCTCGCGTCCATGTGTTCGGTATCGGCCTTCAGCAGTGCCATGATTCAGCCCCCTCGTGCGGGCGGGCCCCCTGCCCGCCGTCACCACGAGCCTAGGGAGCCGAGCAGGCACGCCGCAGCCGCCCGCCGTCGTATGTGGACAACTCAGCGGGTCGGGGATCCTTCGCGGGGAATTGACGGCGCCCCGGGCCCGGCCTGCGGCGCGCCAGGCCCCGCAGCCGCACGCCCCGCCTTGGGCGGCTCGGCAGGCGGCTCGGGAATGGGCTTGAACGGCAGCTCGATGACAAACGTTGCCCCGCCGCCGGGCGTCGTCCGGTGGCGCACCCGCCCGCCGTGCGCCCCGACGATCGCGGCGACGATCGCAAGCCCGAGCCCCGTCCCGCCCGTTTCGCGCGTGCGCGACGTGTCAGCGCGGTAGAACCGCTCGAAGATCTTGGGTGCGTCCTTCTCCGAGATCCCGCCCCCATGGTCACGCAGCTCAAGCACCGAGACCCGCCGGTCGCCGTCGTTCCTGACGCCCACGGCGATCTCAAGCGGCGTCCCAGGCGCCGAGTACGCGAGGGCATTGCCCATGAGGTTGCCCACGACCTGCCGCAGCCGCCCCTCGTCGCCGAGCGCGGGCGCGGCGGCCGGGCCGTGACCGTCGCTGAGCCCCACGAGCCGCACGCTCCGGTCCGGAGCCGACGCCTGGGTGTCCACGACGGCGTCGTGGCCGATCGGGAGCAGGTCAACGGGCCGCAGGACCACGGGTCGCTGCTCGTCGATGCGCGCGAGCGTGAGCAGGTCCTCGACCATCGTGCCCATGCGCTTCGCCTCGCTCTCGATCCGGCCCATCGCGGTCCCCACGTCGGTGGGCGTCGAGAGCGCCCCGTGCCGGTACAGCTCGGAGAAGCCGCGGATGGTCACGAGCGGGGTCCGCAGCTCGTGCGACGCGTCGGAGACGAAGCGCCGCATGCGCGCCTCGGACTCGGTCCGATCCTGGAAGGCGCGCTCGATGTGAGCGAGCATCGCGTTGAGCGAGGAGGAGAGCCGTCCGAGCTCCGTGCCCGGGGCCTCCTCGTCGACGCGTTGGGAGAGATCTCCCGCGGCGATCGCGGCGGCGGTCTTCTCGACGCGGCGCAGCGGTCGGAACGCGCGCGTAACGGTCCACGACGCCACGAAGAACACGAGCGCAAGCGCGAGCACCCCCACGACGATCTCGAGCAGGAGCGTGTGGTTCATCGCGTCGTCGACGCTCGTGAGCGGCAGCGCGATGAGCATCGCGGCGCGCTCGCCGGTGCTCGTGATCCGAACGGGGATGGCGATGTAGCGCCAGTCTGAATCGTGGTCGGTCCCGTTGGCCTGCCGGATGGTCTGGCTCGACTGCATCTGCTGCGCCTGATCGGCTGTGAGCGTCGGGACGTCGGGCCGCACCTCGTTCGAGTTCGCGACCGGGTAGATTCGCGGCGGCGCCCCGGCCGTGTACAGGACGAGCGTGTAGTCGGACGGCATGATCGGATTGCGCGTCGTGAGGAGGTCGATGTCCTGGTTCTGCCGCGCGTAGTCCGAGGCGTCAAGCAGCTTCGCGTCGACTTGGCTGACCAGGAACGTGTGCAGCTGGGTGAGGGTGCCAGCGCTCGTGAAGACGATCGCCGCCGTCAGCAGCACCATCATGATGGCGACGAGCTGAGAACGCAGCGACGCCTTCTTCCAGCGGGCTAGCACGTCAGCGCTTCTCCGCCGTCCTGAGGACGTAGCCCACGCCGCGCTTGGTCTGGATGAGGCTCGGCCCGTTGGCGTCGACCTTGCGGCGCAGATACGAGATGTAGGACTCCACGATCGAGGCGTCGCCGTTGAAGTCGTACTCCCACACGTGGTCGAGGATCTGCGACTTCGAGAGCACCCGGTTCGGGTTGAGCATCATGTACCGCAGGAGTTTGAACTCGGTGGGGGAGAGGTCGATGGTCAGGCCGCCGCGTCGTACTTCGTGGGCGTCGTCGTCGAGCTCGAGGTCGTCGACGCGGATCACGGCGTCGTCGTCGAGGACGGGCTGCGTGCGCCGGAGCACGGCGCGGATGCGCGCCACGACCTCGTCGAGGCTGAACGGTTTCGTCACGTAGTCGTCGCCGCCGACCGTGAGGCCCTGCACCTTGTCCTCGGTCTCGTCCTTCGCCGTGAGGAACAGGACGGGCACGTAGCGGCCGGACGCGCGGAGCTTGCGGGTCACCGTGAAGCCGTCCATGTCGGGCAGCATGACGTCGAGCACCATGAGGTCCGGCGCGTGCTCCTCGGCGGCGCTCAGGGCCTCGCGACCGTTGCTGGCCGCGACGACCTCGAACCCCGCGAAGCGCAGGGAGGTCGAGAGGAGCTCGCGGATGTTCGGCTCGTCGTCGACGACGAGGAGCTTGGCTTCGGGTCCGGTCTTCTTCACTCTCCCATCGTGCGCTCAGTTTCTGTGAACCGGCTGGATGTACTCTGTGTGCGGAACGCGGCGCGGCTGGGCGGCGGCTTGGCGCCCCCGGTGCCTATTCGGGGCGGTTGGAGGACGCGCCGTTGTGCGTGAACGGCGTGGAGACGCCGGCGTACGCGAGGTGGAACATCATGCCGTCCCGCGCGTGGGCGAGGTTGTGGCAGTGGTCCATCCAGATTCCTGGATTGTCCGCCGTGAGCAACACGGTCCAGACCTGCCCTGGCCGGACCTCCATGCTGTCCATGCGAAGGTCTGCGGCGACCTGCCGTCCGTCGATCGAGAGGACGCGCACGTGGTGCCCGTGCGGGTGCATGGGGTGGATCTCGTCGCTCCGATTGACGATCGTCACGAGCACGCGCTCGCCGTCCCGGACCACGAGCGGCGGGATGTTGGGGTACACCGCGCCGTTGACCGTGAACGCGAAGCGCGGCACCCCGTCGACGAAGCGGATGAGGTGGTCGAGCACGTACGTCGCAGAGGCGTCCGCGCGAGGTGCCGGCGCCGCGGCCCGGGCGCCATAGCTCGCGAGGTCGAGCTCGGGTCCGGCGGCGAAGCGCGGCGCCCCCGCCGTCGCGCCGGGCGGCACGAGCGTGAGCCCACCCGAGCGCGCTCCCTCGAGCGCGAGCTGGACGGGGTGGTCGGGCATCGTGAGGACGACGTCGTAGCGGCCTCCCGCGGCGAGCGGCAGCACGGTGCCGCTCAGCTCGCCAGACGGGCCGTCGACGGCGGCGAGGTCGCCGCCGTCGACCGCGGCGAGGCGGAACGACGCCCCGGCGAGACTGAAGCGCTGGGTGAGCTGGTCCGTGTTGATGAGCCGCAGCCGCACGTGCGAGCCGGGCGCGGCCTGCTGCGTCCACGTGCGGGCGTGGCTTCCGAACAACGTCGCGCCACCGAGGCTGTGCACGGGCACCGTGAGGTCCAGAACCCCCGGTGTCGGCCCGCCCGCCGGATCGACGACGAGCGCCCCGTACAGCCCCTTGGGCTCGTCGGCGGACGCGTTCTGGTGCGTGTGATACCAGTACGTGCCGGCCTGCGCCGCGGGGAATTCGTACGTGAAGGTCTGGCCCGGCATGACCGCGTCCTGCGTCACGCCCGGCACGCCGTCCATCGCGTTGGGGACGTCGTAGCCGTGCCAGTGCAGCGTGACGCCATCCGCGACGCTCTCGTTGACGAGCGTCACGCGCACGGTCTCCCCCTGCACGGCCCGCAGCTCGGGCCCGGGCAGCGAGCCGAACGTGAGCGCGTCTACGCTCGTGCCGTCGTCGAGGGTCACGCGCTCGGAGCGCGCGTGGAGTGTGAACCGGCGCACGGGGCCGGTGGGGGCGGGGCCGCGGAGCGCGTCGACGCTGCGCGCGGGAGCGGGCGAGTCGGAGCCCGCGCTCGCCTCCAGGTGGTGACCGGCGAACGCGAACGACGACGGCCCCGCGGCCCGGCTGTCCATCCACGAGACCGCGAGCGCCCCCACGAGCACGGCGACGCCAAGCCCCCCGACCGCGATCGCGCCGGGGTTCCGCCAGCTGCGGCGGAATCCGAGCGCGCCAGCGGCTGTCCCGAGCAGCGCGAGCGCCGCGAGGACGGCCAGCGGGAGCCAGCCCGCGGGCGTGCCGAGCGTGACGACGGCGAGCAGCCCCGCCGTCGTGAGCGCTGCCGCCGCGGTGAGCCCGGGACGGACGACGGCGCGTGCCCACCGTGCGCGGGCTAGCGCGCCGGTTGCCAGCTGACCGGTTGCCACCGCACCCGCGCCGGCCACGGCGCCGGGAAGAGTGAGTGCGAGGCACCCGGAGAGCCGATCGTCCACGAGTTCGGGCCGCGCCGTCGCGAGGACGGCGAGCCTGACGCCCGCGAGGAGCACCCCGAGCCCTCCTGCTGCGAGGGTGCTCCACGCGGGAAGCCACCCGGGCGCCGACGGACGTTCCCGGACGATGCGCGCGGCGAGCGCGGCGATCCAGGCTGCCGCGCAAGCGGCCGCGAGGATCAGATCGATTCCGAGGACGGCGGACGGCGCCACGGGGCCCGGCCTTCGGGCAGATCAGGCCGAGGTAGGGAGGGCCGGCTCCTTGACCCTCTTGACCCGCTCGGCGCTTCCGGTCCGGTTGAGCCGCCGGGCGCGGAGGAAGAGCCAATAGGTCGAGAAGATGATGAGCAGGCCGGTGACGGCGTGGACCGACACGGCCCACGCGCCGGGCAGGTTCGGCGCCTCACGGCTCGCGCCGGTCAGGATCCCGCCCACGATGAAGACGAGGAGCTGAACCCACGTGAGGAGGAAGATGCCGACCGTGAGCCAGATGGTCGACTTTCCTGCCCGTGCGAGCGCCGCGACGAGGATCGCGAGGAGCGCGAGGGACCGCATGACGATCTGGCCGTTGAGCATGTGCGGCGTGAAGGACTCGTCACCGACTACCTTCTCGCCGAAATTCCCGAAGCCGGCGAGGTAGAGCTGGACGATGGTGTCGAGGAAGAGGAGGGCGGAGATGACAAGGAAGGTCTTGCGCATGAGGGGGTCCTTGACAACAGAGTGCGGGCGAGAAAGCGCCGAAATGCGCCGCAGACTCCCCGGCGAGGGTCCCCTTGGTTGCGGCAGTTGGCAGGTCCCAGCGCCTCCCATGCTAGGGCTCGTCGAAGCCCTTGGCCAGAGGTTCGGCCAATTGATGGAATAAATAGGGACTTTAGTCCTTGGCGAGATCGCCGGCGTCGAGAATGCGGTACGCGTAGCCCTGCTCCGCGAGGAAGCGCTGGCGCTTCGCGGCGAACTCCTGGTCGAGCGTGTCGCGGGCCACGAGGGCGTAGAAGCGGGCCGAGCGACCGTCCGCCTTGGGCCGGAGGAGCCGCCCGAGGCGCTGGGCCTCCTCCTGCCGCGAGCCGAACGAGCCGGAGACCTGCACCGCGACGGAGGCCTCCGGCAGGTCGATCGAGAAGTTCGCGACCTTCGAGACCACGAGCCGGCTGAGCTCGCCCGCACGGAACGCGTCGAACAGCCGCTGCCGCTCCTTGACGCTCGTCGAGCCCTTGATCACGGGTGCGTCGATCCGCTCGCCGATCTCGTCGAGCTGGTCGATGTACTGGCCGATCACGAGGAGCTGATCTCCCGCGTGCCGCCGCACGATCTGCTCGACGACCTGGTTCTTGGTCTCGCTCGACGCGCACAGACGGTACTTGTCGGCGTCGTCCGCCATGGCGTACGCCATGCGCTCGTCGCGGGGGAGGTCCACGCGGACCTCGACGCAGTCGGCGGGCGCGATGTAGCCCTGCGCCTCGATGTCCTTCCACGGCGCGTCGTAGCGCTTGGGCCCGATGAGCGAGAAGACCTCGCCCTCGCGCCCGTCCTCGCGCACAAGCGTCGCCGTGAGCCCCAGCCGGCGGCGGGCCTGGAGGTCCGCCGTCATGCGGAAGATCGGCGCAGGGAGAAGGTGCACCTCGTCGTACACGATGAGGCCCCAGTCGTTCTTGTCCACGAGTTCGAGATGGGGATACAGGCCGCCGCGCTTGACCGTGAGCACCTGGTACGTCGCGATCGTGACCGGCCGGACCTCCTTGACCGAGCCCGAGTACTCGCCGATCTCCTCCTCCGTGAGGCTCGTGCGCTTGAGCAGCTCGTCCTTCCACTGGCGCGCGGCCACCGTGTTCGTCACGAGGATGAGCGTCGTGGTCGACGACTGCGCCATCGCGGCCGCGCCCACGAGCGTCTTCCCCGCGCCGCACGGAAGGACGACGACGCCGCTGCCGCCGGCCCAGAAGTTCTCCGCTGCGAGCTTCTGATACGGGCGGAGGCTCCAGCCCCTCTCCTCGAGCGCGATCGGGTGCGGGGTGCCGTCCACGTAGCCGGCGAGGTCGTTCGCGGGCCAGCCGATCTTGAGCAATGCCTGTTTGAGCTGGCCGCGCTGGGACGAATGCACCACGACCGTCTCGCCGTCGATGCGCGGTCCGAGGAGCGGCCCGATCTCCTTGGCCCGGAGGACTTCCTCGAGCACGGGGTAGTCGTCGGTGCGCATCACGAGGCCGTGCTGGGGGTCCTTCTCGAGCCGGAGCCGGCCGTAGCGCGACATGGTGTCCTCGATGTCGATGAGGAGCGCGTGCGGGACCGGGAAGCGCGAGTAGGTGAGGAGCGTGTCGAGGACCTTCTCGGCGTCGATTCCCGCCGCGCGCGCGTTCCACAGCCCGAGCGGCGTCACGCGGTACGTGTGCACGTGCTCGGGGGCGCGTTCGAGTTCGGCGAACGCCGCGATCGCGTGGCGCGCCTCGGTGGCCTGCGCGTGGTCGACCTCGAGCAGGATCGTCTTGTCGCTCTGGACGATGAGCGGGCCGTCGGTCATAGGGGCCTCAGATCAGGCAAGTTCGACATCGATAATGCGGTGCACGCTCAGCACGCGCTCGGTCTCCCGCTCGGGGTCGAAGACGCGCACGCGCCCTGCCGAGATCGAGACCGGGCGCAGCTCCTCGACGGTGGAGTTGCCGAGTGCATCGACGATGTTCAAGCGTACCGCCCGCTTGAGCCGGATGGCCTTCTGAAGCGTCTCGATGCCGAGCATCGGGGCGGCCTCCTCGCCGTTGCCGCCCACGGCGGACTGGTTCCGCAGCACGCCGAGCTGGGCTTCGACGTCGTCCGGGTTGGGAACCATGGCGGGAGGTGCGGGAACGAGCAGGCCCAGCGCGGCCGCGCCGCGGAGCCGCTGGAGCCGCACGGCGGGATCGAGCGAGGTGTCGACGGCGGGCGCGAGGCCCAGATCGCGGAGGACGGCCGCGGCTTCCTGCGGCGAGGCGTTGCTTACGACGACGGTCGGCGCGATCTGCGTGAGCCCCAGTTGGGCGGCGGACGGCTCGCGCAGGAGGCCCGCGATCGCGGCCTCGTCGTCGCTCACGATGAACGAACCCGCCCGGCCCACGCGGATCCGCCCGTAGCGGGCCGCGGTGTCCTCGACGAGGTACGCGAGCGGCTGGGGGACCTCGGTCTCGGCATGTTCGGCGAGGAACTCCGTGATGGACGCAGCGTCCTCGCCGGCGTCGAGCGCGCGGCGGAGGCTCGCCGCGGAGAAGCGGTAGATGGTCGCGGGTCCGCGGCCCTCGGGGTCCGCGAGGAGCGAGAGCCTCCGCGAGAGCCCAGGCTCGAGGTAGCCCGGCGCGACCGCGGTGAGGTCCGCCTGGAGCAGGATCCGGTCGACGCTCGGCGGAAGGATCTCGTCGAGGAGCGTCCGCAGGCCGTCGAAGTCGCCGCGCAGCACGGCGGCCCCTGCCCGCGTCACGGCGCCCGAGCCCGTGATGCCGATCATCGCGGCCTCGGCGAGGACGCCCTCGAGGAGGCCGCGCAGGCGGCGCGCGAGCCGTGGCTGGGCCCATTCGAGCCGTCGCCTGATGTCGTCGCCCGAGACGACGCTCGCGCGCCCCTCGGGAGCGTTCGCCTCGGCGCCGAGGTCGGCGGAGACCTCGAGGATGCGCCGACGGACCGTCGCGGCGTCGGGCCGCTGGCCCTCGCCGGCAAGCGGCGCGAGCTGCGCCCCGCCCTCGGGGGACATCGCGAGCGAGGGCATCCGCGGCGAGTCGAGCCATGCGGCAGCGAGGAGGAGCCACTGGTCCGGGCGGGCCATGCCGAGCCACTGCTCGGCGGACGTCGCGCGCCACGTCGAGGTGTCGACGTCGAGCGTGATGATGCCTGCCGCGGCGGCGAGCTCGAGGGTCAGGACGGTCTGGTCGGCCTCGCACCGCAACACCGACGTGAGCCGCCGCAGCTCGCGCGTTCCGACGCCGCCCGCGCGGAGCGTCTCGACCGGCCTGTCCGCGGCCTCGACTGCGAGCGCGCTCACGAGGCGAAGGAGTTCGCCGATCGCACCGAGCGCCGCGTTGCGCCGCAACGCCGTGCTCGTAGTCGCCTTCGGTGCGGCCGGCGGATCGAGCGAGAGCTCGGGCACGATCCGGCCGCCGCGCAGCGCGAGGCCCACGGGGCGGGGCAGCTCGACGTGCTCGTCGTCGAGCGAGACGAGGAGGGCATGGGAGAGGAGCCAATCGACCGGATTGTCCGTGCGCCGCCCGGGCCGGACACGCCCCTCGGCGTGGGGGACCGCGCCGACGGGCCAGTTCGTGAACTTGACCAGGACCTCGCGCGTGCGGGGCGGGGCGCCGTCGAGTGCCTCTGGCAGCCCGGCCCAGCGCTCGAGCGCGTACGCCGCCGCGATGTGATGCTCGACCGGCTGCTGTTGGGTGGCCGCGGGGATGGAGTTGACGATGTCCGCCGCCCGGTCGGCGAAGAACTGGGACGCGGTGGCGAGCTCGGTGTAGCAGCGGCCAAGCCCCGCCGGGTAGCTTCCGAGGACCTCGCGAACCCGCGCGACCGGCTGGTAATAGCGGCGGCGGCTCCCGGACGCGGAATGGATCGAGTCCGGCGGATCGGCGCGATAGATGAGTGCGAGCTGGGAGAGTTCGGCGAGGATCGCGTCGAGGGTGCCGAGCGTCGCGCTGCCTACGGCGTGCCGCAGTTCGACGGCGCTGCCGCTGCGGCCCTCGTCCTCATCGGTCGTGAGCACGAGTGCTTCGAGGACCTCGAGCTGTGGCTTCGACAGCGTCTCGAGCGCGCGCTGGAGGCTCACCCTCGCGCAGGCCCGGGCCGCGAGGGCAGCGAAGTCGGGGACGCCGGGCATGATGAGGTCTGGTCTGGAGGTGAAGAGCCTGCGCAGGGAATCGTTGCCCCGGGCTGTGAGTTCCTCGGCGAGAGCGCGGATCGACGACATGCCCTTAGCGCTTCCTCCGATCGATGAATCCCGCCACGAGTGCGGCGCCGAGGAGGGCGAAGGCGACGGGGAGCCCGTACAGCACGACGCCGGCCATCCAGCCGGGTGGGGTCTGCCCCGACGAGGCGAGTCCGATGGCAAGCGCCACCATGGCGAGGGAGAAGACCGCGACGGCGGCGCCGCCCCATGAGGCGGCGCGGCGGAATGTTGGCGCCATGCTTCCAAACCTAACAGCGACGGCGGTTCCTTGCTCGGTCCGATAGTCACGTGAGTCGCACTGTGCTTCAGGCGAACCGCGGCAGTGGCGTGCCGGGCCAGCCAGTAACCTAGAAGGTAGCGGCGCCGGGTCCGGCGCGCGCGTTTCTTCTGCGGGCGGCTCTTGGGTTCGCCCGCATCGACAGATTGGGGTCAGGGCAGTGCCCACTGGCAAGGTCAAGTTCTTCGACAAGGCGAAAGGCTTCGGGTTCATCGCAGGCGACGACGGCCACGAGGTCTTCCTGCCGGGCAGCGCCGTGCCCGTCGATGCCGGGGAGATCAGGACCGGGACCCGGCTCGAGTACGGCGTCGCCGAGGGCAAGCGCGGCCCGCAGGCCCTGAGCGTCCGCGTGCTGGACAAGATCCCGTCGGTCGCCCGCGCGAAGCGCATGCCGGCGCGCGAGCTCGCCCCGATCGTGCAGGATCTCGTGAGCGTCCTGGACAACCTGTCCGGCCAGCTCTCGAAGGGCACGTATCCCGAGAAGGGCACCGTGATCGCGGCCGCCCTCCGCCGCGTCGCGGATCAGCTCGACGCCTGACATGGGCCCCGACGTGACTCCCGCCCCCTCTGCCAAGCCCGAGCGCCGCGCCGGCGTGCCCGTATGGCGCGTGGGCAAGCCGGATGCGTTCCTCGCCGGCTCCGTCGACTTCGCCCGTGCGGCGCTGCTCGTCGCCGTCGAACCTGCCCAGGTCGGCCAGCACGTCGCCGCGAAGAGCGAGGGCGAGCGGCTCGTCACCCACCTCTTCGAGAGCCTTCGCCCCGGTTACCGCGGCTGGCAGTGGTACGTGACGCTCGCCCGCGTGTCGCGGTCCAAGACGCCGACCGTGAGCGAGCTGGGCATCCTCCCGAGCGAGAACTCCGTCCTCGCGCCCGAGTGGGTGCCGTGGTCCGAGCGCGTGCGGCCTGAGGACCGTGACGAGGAGGCCCCCGCGGTCGAAGAGGCCGAGGACGACGACGAGGCTGCCGCCGACGAAGCGGACGACGCCGGCGAAGCGGATGACGACGACGCCGAGGCCGAGGAGGCCGGCGTCACCGACATCGACGACGAACTCGACTGACGGGGACTCTCTCTAACAGTTCAGGCTCTGACAGCGCAGGCTCCAACAGTTCAGGGGCCAGCTCCCGCGGGTGTTCCACCCGCCGGAGCTGGTCCCTGAACCTTGATCGAGGGTCGGCGCTGGCTCAGCCGCGCAGCTGGCCCACCACGTAGTCGATGCACTGCGTGAGCTTCGTGACGTCGTCCGGCTCGACCGCGACGAACGTCGCAATGCGGAGCTGGTTCCGGCCGAGCTTGCGGTACGGCTCGGTGTCGACCACGCCGTTGGCGCGCAGGATCTTGGCGACCTGGGCGGCGTCGATCGCCTCGTCGAAGTCAATCGTCGCGATGACGTTCGAACGGTCCGCCGGGTCGGCGACGTACGGCGTCGCGAAGTCGGACGCCTCGGCCCACGCGTAGACGCGGCTCGCGGAGTCCGCCGTGCGCTTCGTGGCCCATGCAAGCCCGCCCTGCGCATTGAGCCACTCGACCTGTGCCTTGAGGCTCACGAGCGTCGTGAGGCTCGGCGTGTTGTAGGTCTGGTTGAGCCTCGAGTTGTCGACCGCGGTCTTGAGGTCCAGGAAGTCCGGGATCCAGCGGCCGGACGCCTTGATCTCCTCGACGCGCGCGAGCGCGGCGGGGGAGAACAGCGCAAGCCACAGGCCGCCGTCGGACGCGAAGTTCTTCTGGGGCGCGAAGTAGTAGACGTCGCTCTGGGCGACGTCTACGTCGAGGCCGCCAGCGGCGCTCGTCGCGTCGATCACCACGAGCGAGCCCTCGTCGGCGCCCTGGACGCGGCGCACGGGGGCTGCGACGCCCGTGGACGTCTCGTTCTGCGGCCACGCATAGACGTCGACCCCAGCTTCCGCCACAGGCTCAGGACGGGTGCCGGGCTCGGACGTGAGGATGCTCGAGGCCTCGAGGAACGGCGCGTTGTCCGTGGCCTTCGCGAACTTGGATCCGAATTCGCCGAAGGAGAGGTGCTGCGCCTTCGAGCGCACGAGCCCGAACGAGGCCGCGTCCCAGAACGCGGTGGAGCCGCCCACGCCGAGGATCACCTCGTAACCCTCGGGAGCCTGGAAGAACGCTGAGAGCCCCTCGCGGACCGAGCCCACGAGGTTCTTGACGGGAGCCTGCCGATGAGACGTGCCCAGGAGCTTGGCGCCAGCGGCTGCGATCGCGTCAACCTGCTCCTTGCGGACCTTCGAGGGCCCGGCGCCGAAGCGACCGTCGGCCGGCAGAAGGTCGGCGGGGATGTCCAATCGGGTCGTTGCGCTCACAGAAGGCTCCTTGCTTGCGATTCCGGGCGGTAGGCTCCCTTCCGCCCCCGAAACAGTCTGCCGCAACGCTTCGGCGGCGTGCGAATTCGAGAAGCGCCGCCGTCGCACGCCGCTAATCTGAGCAGTTCAAAATAAGCTAGACTGTGAGTGGCGTTGCGCACTGTGTCCAGTGCTCGCATCGCCTCCGGCTGGGCCGCAGCCATTCGTCACGAGGAGCCGCTGACCGCATGACCGATCTCATCGACACCACCGAGATGTACCTCCGCACCATCCTCGAGCTCGAGGAGGAGGGGATCGTTCCCCTGCGGGCGCGCATCGCCGAGCGGTTGCGGCACTCGGGGCCGACCGTGTCGCAGACGGTGGCTCGCATGGAGCGCGACGGGCTCGTGGTCGTCTCGGGTGACCGGCACCTCGAGCTCACCGAGGCGGGGCGCAAGCGGGCCACGGAGGTCATGCGCAAGCACCGGCTCGCCGAGCGCCTGCTCTCGGACGTCATCGGGCTCGACTGGGCCTATGTGCACGACGAGGCGTGCCGCTGGGAGCACGTCATGAGCGAGCGCGTCGAGCGGCGGCTCTATGACCTCCTGGGCAAGCCGAGCGAGTCGCCCTACGGGAATCCGATCCCAGGCCTCGAGGCGCTCGGCGGTGAGCCGTCCGAGGGCTTCACCCAGGGCGTCGTGACACTCGTCGACGCGATGCGTGACTACGCTCCGGGCTCGCGCGTGGTGGTGTGCCGGCTCGCCGAGCCCATCCAGGTGGACCCAGAGCTGCTCGCCCAGCTCGACGAGGGCGGGATCCGCCCGGGCGCCAGAATCGCGCTCGAGCGCGTGGGCGACTACATCTCCGTCCGGACATCCAAGGTCGACGGCGCGCTCGAGCTGCCGGTCGAGGTCGCGGCCCACGTCTTCGTTTCGATCAGCTAGCAGCAAATTCACACGAACGAACACGGTCTTCGCACAAATATCCACTCCATGGATAAACTGAGAGCGCGGTCAGGTGTGACGCATCTCTCAATAATGGTCACGGGATGATTACGGCGCAGGGGCTTGGCTGAGGGGTTGATCTGACCCAGGAGCAGCCCCCTTCGGCCCGTGGAGGGCCAGATGTCCCGAATTCCGCGCCGCTACAGTGGTTTCGGGCACAGTTGGAAATCCGCTGTATCCCCTCCGTGACTGTCTGAGATCCCGCTGTGATCCGAATGTGACTTTTGGTGCGAGGTCGGGTACGCTCGATCCTGTTCCAACTCCAACCAAGTTGGAACATCCGGTCGGATTGCCTAGCTCTGCCACCGTCCGGAATCCGTTCGCACAACCGTCTGGCAGGGGCGGGGGAACCACTTTCGGTCCTCCTCACAAGGGAGGTCCTTGGGGTAAAGCAGCCCGGTGCTTGCACCGGGAGGCCGGATACTTCCAGTCCGAACCCGACAGCTCACCTCGCAGGCATTGGGAGAGGCTACCTCTGTGTCGTCACGCAACGTCATTGCGCGTCACCGGGCCGCGCCGGTCCGCAGTATTCCCGTCAGGGATGCTGTGCAGGCCGCGTCGGGTAACGCGGACAGCGCCAGCCGTCAGGCTGGCGTGTTTGTTGCTGGAATGCATCTGACCGTCATGTCGGGCTCGCCCGTCGTGATCGAGGATGCACAGCGCAAGGCCGCGATCCTCTCCGACGCATTCCGCGCCCCGTGCGTGGTCGCGTCAAAGAAGGCGAACTCGCCGCACCTAGCAAGCTCCGCCTTCTACACGCTCCGCTGACCCCCTGATCGAGAGGCTCACGGCTTCCCCCAGTGGCCGTGCCCTCATCCGCGCACCGAGACCCATGGTGCGCGGGAGACGAAAGAGAGAAACGCCCCAGATGTCCACTCGCGCTGGAATCGCTCGGCACCGCGCCGAGAACACTTCCTCCATCGCCGTGATCGCGAAGGCGGTGACGGAGAACGCCGGCGGCATGGGTCGCCAGGCTGCCGTTATTGCTGCAGCGTCCGGTCTCGTCCTCACCAGCGGTGTTGCTGCTAACGCCGCTGAAGCCCCTACGCAGCGCGAGGCATCCGCCCCGACCGCTCTTGAGGTTCAGACGGCTGTCGACGCCAACGTGGCTGCCGACGCCGGTGCTCAGGTGAGCTTCGAGCGTCCCGCTGTGGAGTCGACCGCCGCCCCGGTTGTGGCCCCGGCGCCGGTCGTTCAGACCGCTGCCACCACGACGAACGCGGTCGCGCAGACCGCCACGGCCGTTGCGAAGCCTGTCGCCTCGACGGGCCTCGGCGCCGCGATCGCCGCCGCCGCGTACGCCCAGCTCGGTGTCCACCAGGACTGCACCGCGCTCGTGACCAACGCGCTTGCCGCGGTCGGGATCTACTACCACGGCTGGCCGGCCGGCTACCTCTCGCTCGGCCGCACGGTGAGCGCCGCCGAGGCTCAGCCCGGTGACCTCGCCTACTACCAGAACGGTGGCATGGGCATGGCCCACATCGCCGTCTACGTCGGCAACGGCATGGCCGTGCACGGCGGTTGGAACGGCAACACGACCTCGCTCTACAGCGTGAACGTGGGCTCCGGTCCGGTCTTCATCCGCGTCGGCGGCTGATCACCACAGCTCAGGCAAGGCGCTCCTCCCGTTCCGGGAGGGGCGCCTTGTCGTTTCCGGGGTGGTGAAAGCCGGCGCGTGGGCGGCGTAGATGGAGGCCCGCAGGCGTCGGCACAGGTGTCTGAGGCGTGAACAATGGCAAACACGTTGCGCCGTGGTGCAGGGTCCGTTCGGTTAACTGCAAATCCGTTCAGTACTCTAAGAGAGTCGATCAGCCCGGCCAAGCACAGGGCAGCCGGCCCTGTGCCCCTGACCGGGTGCGGCCGTGAAGAGGCACGCGCATGCGCACACTCGTCTTGAATGCCGGATACGAACCACTGGCGGTAGTCAGCTTCCGCCGGGCGCTCGTCCTTGTCCTCGCCGGTAAGGCGAGCATCGTGGCCGAAGACGGCGATCCAGTCGTCGGCCCCCGCGATGTCCTGGGGCGTCCCTCCGTCATCCTGCTCAACCGGTACATCAGACCGCGCCGCACGCACGCGGCGACCGTCAGCAGACGGGGCGTGCTGCGACGCGACGGGCATGTGTGCGCGTATTGCAGCAAGACCGCCCACACGATCGATCACGTCCTGCCCAAGTCCCGCGGTGGCGCGGACAGCTGGGAGAATCTGGTCGCGTGCTGCCTGCGGTGCAACAACGTCAAGGGCGATCAGACTCCAGCGGAGATGGGGTGGAAGCTCCGTTTCACGCCTCAGGCCCCGGTCGGGACCGTGTGGCAGATCAAGGAGTTGGAGAAGCCCGTGGCCCAGTGGAGTCCGTTCCTCGCGCCGGAGTCGGCCGCCTGAACAGCGACACGCCCGAGTTCGGGGGCACCAGGCTCGCCTTCGACGCGATCGTGCTCGCGGGCGGTCGTTCGAGTCGCCTGGGAGGGTATCCCAAGCCCCGCCTGGTGTACGAGGGCGTCACGCTCCTCGACCGCGCTCTGGGTGCCGTGAGCGCGGCGCGGCGCGTCGCCGTCGTCGGCCCCGAGCCGGGCTCGGGGGAGTCCCCACACCCCTGCGTCGTGTTCACGCTAGAGGAGCCGCGCTTCGCGGGGCCTCTCGCCGCCCTCGCCGCGGGCGTCGCTGCCCTCGCGGAGTGGCGGGGCGCCCCCGAGTGGGTCGCCGTGCTCGCCGCGGACCTCCCGCGCGCCGACGAGGCGCTCGCGCCGCTGCTCCGCGCGGTCGCCGCGGGGGTCTCGTCCGAGGCCCTGATTGCCGAAGACGCGGGCGGGCGGCAGCAGCCGCTCCTCGCGCTCTATCGGAGAGGGCCGCTCGAACGCGCCCTTGCGACGCTGACGGACGACGGCGGCCTCGCCGACCGCCCGCTGCGGCACCTCGTTGCTAGGCTGACTGTGCAGTCCTTGCGCCTGCCCCCGGGCGTGACCGACGACGTCGACACGTGGCCGGCGGCGGAGCGCTGGGGCATTCGCCGTCCGGAGGGCCCGGGCGCGCCGAGCGAACCGGAGGAGCCAACGATGTCTGAGACAGCGCCCGGCGCAGATCAAGGCACCCCGCCGGCCAGCGACGCGCAGGACGAGATTCTCCGCGCGTGGTGCGCCGAGCTCATCGAGGCCCTCGAGCTCGGCGGGCTCGAGGTGGACATCGACGCCGTCCTGGGGCTCGCAGGAGTGGCGGCGCACGCCGTCGTCCGCCCGGCCGCCCCGCTCACGACGTTCCTCGCCGCCTACGCCGCTGGCTTGGCCGCCGGACGCGGGCAGGCCGGGGAGACTGCGGCCATGGAGTCCGCGATGGACGTGGCCCGCCGGCTTGCGAAGGCACGCGCCGCGCAGGCCGGAACCGGAGAATGACGGACGGCGCCGCGAGCGCGCCGCACCCCCTGCACCTTTCCTGGTCGGAGGCGCGCGCCGCGGCGGCTGCGGCGGGTGCGCGCATCCCTCCGGCCCGCGTGCCGCTCGCGCGCTGCGCCGGGCGGACCCTCGCCGAGGACCTCGAGGCGCTCACCGCCATGCCGCACTATTCCTCGTCCGCGATGGACGGCTGGGCCGTGAGCGGGAGCGGGCCGTGGATCCTTGTTGGCGCGGGGGAGCCGCTGACAGCCCACCAGGCCAGCCCGATCGTCACTGGCGGCGCCCTGCCTCAAGGCACGCGCGCCGTGCTGCGGCGCGAGCACGGCGAGATCGCGCCTGATCAGGACGGACTGCCGCATCTCCGGTTGAGCGCGGCCGCTCCGCCCGGCTCGCCGTCCGGCGGGGCCGACATCCGCCCGGCCGGCGAGGAGGCCCGGCCCGGCGACGTCCTCCTCACGGCCGGAACCGAGCTCGGCCCGGCGCAGCTCGCGCTCGCGGCCCTCGCGGGCTACGACGAGCTCCCCGTCGAAGGGCGCCCCTGGGTCCGCGTGGTCAGGACCGGCGCCGAGGTCATCGAGTCCGGCTCGCCCGCCCCCGGCCAGGTCCGCGACGTGTTCAGCTTCCTCGTCCCGCCCCTCGTTGCGGCCTACGGCGGCGTTCTCGCGGGGCAGCGCAAGATTGGCGACGACGGCGCCGAGTGGCGCGCGGCCCTCGCCGACGACGCGGCGACGAATGACGGCGCCGCGGGGGTTCCAGGAGAGGGCCCGGCCGACGTCGTCATCACCACGGGTGGGACGGGCCGGGGGGAGTCGGACCACCTGCGGGAGATCGTCGCCGAGCTCGGCGGGCGGTTCGTCGTGGACGGGGTCTCGATGCGGCCGGGGCACCCCACGGTGCTCGCGGAGCTGCCCGACGGGCGGTTCTTCGTCGGGCTGCCCGGCAATCCGCTCGCGGCCATCATGGGATTCCTCGCGGTCGGCGAGCCCCTGCTCGCGGCGATGTCGGGACGCCCGCCGCTCTCCGCCGTCGAACTGCCCTCTGGCGCCGTGTTCGAGCCGGAGCTCAAGCGCACGCGGCTCGTGCCGTTTCGGCGCATGTATGGCATGGCCTCGCCGGCGGGCGCGAGCGGCTCGGGGATGCTCCGGGGGCTCGCGCGGGCGGACGGGATCATGGTCGTGCCGCCGCACGGCGTCGAACTCGGGGAGCCGATCGAGGTGTTCCCGCTGCCATGGGGCCGGCCGCTCACCGAGCCGTCGGCGGCCAAGCCTGGGTCCAAGCCAAAGCGCCGCTCAGTGGGCTCGAAGGATCCCGTGGACTGGAGCGGCCTGGACGCGTAGGGCATCTTCGCACGCGGAGGGGCAGGGGCCCTCTTCGGGAATGACTGATGCGCCCGGCAGGCATGTGGCCTTGCCACGCGCATCAGCCGTCATTCAGAATCGTGGCGTCTCTCGTCTGAATGACCGTTGGATCATGAGAACTACAAGGGCTCCGGCCAGTCCGGCGAGAAAAGCGTCCACGACCCCGATATTTCGCCACAGAAGACTGAACAGTCCGAATTCCACAACGAAGACGATCCAGTTGAATTTCCGCTTGCCCCCAGTGGCCATGGGCCTCATGTTACGGGCCCGGACCACCACTGAGCACGATCAGAAGCGCTCCGCCAGTGCCGTGAGCTTTCCAACGTACGTGGGCCAATCCTCGTCCGGGATATTGCTGTTGCCGGCCTGCATCCCCACGGTCCCGTCGATCGATTGACGCAGGATGTCGGCTTGGCCGGTGTGTCGGGTGAGGTCGACGAGCACATGAACGAGGATCCGGCCGAGGGTCACGTGGCTCCGGTGGTCCGGCCACCACGGAACGCGGCCGTGTGCGTCCAAGGGCAGAGCCTCGATCGTGGCGTCGGCGAAGGTCCAGACCCTGCGGTACAGGTCGATGACCCCCGCCGCGGACTCATTCTCGGTCGCGTACCAATCCGCCTGCGGGTCGGCGTCGAGCTCGGCCTCTGAGACTCGCTCGTCCGGCGTGGGCCACGGGCGGCCGAATGTGTCGCCGAAGTAGCCGATCTCGACGTTGGCCATGTGCTTGACCATGCCGAGGAGATTCGTCCCCGTCGGCGTGCGCGGCAGCCGCAGTTCGCGCTCGGTGAGCCCGTCAAGCTTCCACAGGAGTGCGTCACGGCCGTCCTGCAGATAGTGCCGGAGGGCCGTCTTGGGGTCGCTGAGATCCGTCATGGGTGCATTCTCCGCCACAGGAAGGGCAGGATGGAGCCATGAGCTCCCAGTCGCGAGTGAAGGACATCAACGAGGATTCCCTGCACGTCGGCCCGCCCGAGACCTCGGCCGCCGGCCTCAAGGCAGTCGCGGTTGCCCTCGAGCGGGGACTCGAGCAGGCGGGTCCGGTGCGGACGGCTCGCTCGCTCCTTCGGATCAATCAGCGCGGCGGCTTCGACTGTCCCGGCTGCGCATGGCCCGAGCCTGACGGACACCGCAAGGCCGCGGAGTTCTGCGAGAACGGCGCGAAGGCCGTCGCGGAGGAGGCCACCACGAGCGCCGTGACGCCCGAGTGGTGGGACGCGCATCCCGTCGCGACCCTTCTGGACAAGACGGACTACTGGCTGAGCAAGCAGGGCCGCATCGCCGAGCCGGTTGTGCTCCGACCCGGCGAAGACCGGTACCGGCGCATCTCGTGGACCGATGCCTTCGAGCTCGTGGCCGAGCACCTCCGCGCCACGACGCCGGATCGCTGCGTCTTCTACACGTCCGGCCGCACGGCCAACGAGACGGCCTTCATGTACCAGCTGTTCGCCCGGAGCCTCGGCACCAACAACCTCCCGGATTGCTCGAACATGTGCCACGAGTCCTCCGGGTCCGCGCTCAACCCCACGATCGGGATCGGCAAGGGGACCGTGTCCCTCGAGGACATTCACGAATCGAAGCTGGTGTTCGTGGTCGGCCAGAACCCCGGCACGAACCACCCGCGCATGCTCTCGGCGCTCAAGGAATGCCGGGACCGTGGCGGCAAGGTCGTGGCCGTCAACCCGCTCCCGGAGGCGGGGCTCCTGCACTTCAAGGACCCGCAGACGGTGGGCGGCTACATCGGGGACGGCGCGACGATCGCGGACGAGTTCCTCCAGATCAAGGTCGGCGGCGACCTCGCCCTGTTCCAGGCCCTCGGCCACCTCCTCCTCGAGGAAGAGCGCAAGGTGCCGGGCGCCGTCGTCGACCGCGCGTTCGTCGAGGCGCAGACGGAAGGCTTCGAAGCCTATGCCGCGGCGCGCGCGTCGCTCGACTGGGACGTGACGGAGCGCGCGACCGGACTGACGCGCGGCGAGATCGAGGCCACCGCGCGGTTGCTCGTCGACTCGAAGGCGACCATCGTGTGCTGGGCGCTCGGCCTCACGCAGCAGCCGCACTCGGTGGACACCATCCGGGAGATCGTGAACCTGCTTCTGCTCCAGGGCAACTTCGGGAAGCCGGGTGCGGGCGCGTGTCCGGTGCGCGGCCACTCGAACGTCCAGGGGGACCGCACCATGGGCATCTGGGAGAAGCCGAACGAATCGCTGCTCGCCGCGCTCGACGCCGAGTTCGGCATCGACTCGCCCCGCGAGCACGGCTTCGACTCGACGCAGGCGCTCGCCGCGTTCGAGCGCGACGATGTGGACGTGTTCGTCTCGCTCGGCGGCAACTTCGCGCAGGCCAACTCGGACACCGCGGCGCTCGAGGCCGGGATGCAGCGCGCCGGGCTCACCGTCCACATCTCGACGAAGCCGAACCGCTCGCACGTGGTCCACGGCCGCACCTCGCTCATCCTCCCGACCCTCGGCCGCACGGACCGGGACGACAAGCACCCGTCCGGCCGCCAGTT
This sequence comes from Sinomonas sp. P47F7, assembly GCF_049332655.1. Lineage (GTDB taxonomy): Bacteria > Actinomycetota > Actinomycetes > Actinomycetales > Micrococcaceae > Sinomonas. The sequence continues at coordinate 1,107,560 of NZ_CP186327.1, forward strand.
CCTCTCCGTCGAGGACTCGATGTCGATGGTCCATTCCACGCAGGGCCGGCTCGAGCCCGTCTCGGAGCATCTCCTCGCCGAGCCGGTCATCGTGGCGCGCCTCGCCGTCGCGGCGCTCGGCGACGACCATGCCGTGGACTGGCGTGCGATGGCCGAGGACTACGACGTGATCCGCGACCACATCTCCCGCGTGATTCCGGGCTTCGAGGACTTCAACCGGCGCGTCAGGCAGCGAAACGGCTTCCAGCTCCCCAACCCGCCGCGCGACACGCGAACGTTCGCGACGGGCGCCGGCCGCGCACAGTTCACGGTGAGCCCGCTCGAGTACCTCGAGGCGCCCGCGGGTCACCTCATCCTCCAGACGGTCCGCAGCCACGACCAGTACAACACGACGTTCTACGGCCAGGATGATCGCTACCGCGGCATCTCCGACGGCCGCCGCGTGATCCTCGTCCACCCTGAGGACCTTGCGGGGCTCGGGCTCGAGGACCGCGAGCTCGTGGACGTGGTGAGCGTGTTCCGGGGCGAAGAGCGCCGCGCCAACCGCTTCCGGCTCGTCGCGTACCCGACGGCGCGGGGCTGCGCGGCCGCATACTTCCCCGAGGCCAACGCCCTCGTGCACCGCGACCTCGTGGCGCGCGAATCCAACACCCCGGGGTTCAAGGCCCTCACCGTCCGCTTCGAGCGCCACGAAACGGGCGACGGCGCGGGCGCGGCCAGCGTGGAAGGAGGCCGTCATGGGTCGGCTGAGCCAGCGCCGTAAGGTGCGCAAGTACGTTCTGGACAGCGAGCACCCCGTCCGCGACAAGGAGGACGTGCTCGCCGTCGAGGAGCCCCTCGAGATTCGGCTCGGCATCCTCTCCTACAGCGTCACGATGCGCACGCCCGGCGACGATTTCGACCTCGTTGCGGGCTTCCTCGTGTCCGAGGGCGTCGTCTGGGAGCCCGGGCAGATCGTGTCCGAGCGCTTCTGCGGGGGCGAGGACGCCGACGGGCAGCAGACGTTCAACGTCGTCCAAGCGCAGCTGCGCCCCGATGTCGTCGCGCCCGAGATCGGGCGGGCCGTGTACACCTCAAGCTCGTGCGGCATCTGCGGCACAGACTCGATCGAATCCGTGCGTCGCTCGGGTCACCACAGCCCCGCGGACGACGGCGTGCGCCTCCTTCCCGAGCTCGTCGCCGGCCTGCCGGCTCGCCTCCGCGAGGCTCAGGCGCTCTTCGAGAAGACGGGCGGCGTCCACGCGGCGGGGCTTTTCCGCGTGGGCGAGGGCGGAACCTCGGCCGAGCTCGTGTGCCTCCGCGAAGATGTGGGGCGGCACAACGCCGTGGACAAGGTGGTCGGCTGGGCGCTCCGCGCGGGGCTCCTGCCGCTGCGCGGGACCGTCCTGCAGGTTTCGGGGCGCGCCTCGTTCGAGCTCGTGCAGAAGGCTGCGATGGCGGGGATCCCCGTCCTGGCGGCGGTGAGCGCGCCGTCGTCGCTCGCCGTCGAACTCGCCGAGGAGTCCGGGGTGACGCTCGTGGGCTTCAGCCGGGGCACGGGCTTCAACGTGTACGCGGGGCACGAGCGGCTCCTCGCCTGAGCCTCGTACAACAGTTTGGCCAAGCCCATGGCAACCGCTTCCGCTCCGCGCTACGCGCGGGTAGCTTGGAATGCGCCTATTACTCTAACGATTTGATGGATCGGAGTGTCTGTGCACGACGACAGGCTCATCACCGAAGCCCGCATCGACAGGTTCGTTCGTGACCGCCTCGAGGCCAGTGTCTATCGCCGGACCGTGCCGCTGCGGGCCGAGCGCTGGGACGCCCCCGGAGAGCCGGTCCCGGCGAAGGAGGCGATCGCCCAGGAGTACGTGCCCACGGGCCGGGGTGAGGCCTGGGGGCCGGCCTGGCGCACCACGTGGCTGCGTCTCACGGGGGAGGTCCCCGAGGGCTGGGGCGCCGAGGGCTTCGCGGTCGAGGCCCTCGTGGATCTGGGCTTCACGGCTCAGCAGCCGGGCTTCCAATGCGAGGGCCAGGCCTGGCGGCCCGACGGCGCGCCGATCAAGGCGCTCAACCCGAGAAACGCGTACATCCCGGTCGCGGCGCTCGGGGGCGGCCCCGGCGTCGACTTCTACGTCGAGGCCGCGGCGAACCCGGACGTCACGCAGGGCTGGCAGTTCATCCCCACGGCCCAGGGCGACCCCGAGACGGCGAGCCCCGAGCCCCTCTACCGCTTCGGCGCGATGGCGCTCGCCGAGCGCGATGTCGAGGTGTGGGAGCTCCTTCAGGACGTGCTGAGCCTGCGTGGGCTCATGCACGAGCTCCCCATGGACCGGCCGCGGCGGTACGAGATCCTCCGCGCGCTCGAAAGCGTCTGCGATCTCGTGGACCCCGACGACGTCTCCGGAACCGCCACGGCAGGCCGCGAGGCGCTTGCGCCCGTTCTTTCCGCCCCGGCCTCGAACAGCGCGCTCCGCCTCGTCGCGACCGGCCACGCGCACATCGACTCCGCGTGGCTGTGGCCCGTCCGCGAGACGGTCCGCAAGTGCGCGCGCACGTTCTCCAACGTCGTGACGCTCATGGACGAGGACCCCGAGCTGACGTTCTCGTGCTCGTCGGCGCAGCAGCTCCAGTGGATCAAGGACGGCTATCCGGAGCTTTTCGAACGGATCAAGGAGAAGGTCGCCGAGGGGCGGTTCATGCCCGTGGGCGGCATGTGGGTCGAATCGGACGCGAACATGCCGGGAAGCGAGGCGATGGCCCGCCAGTTCGTCGAGGGCAAGCGCTTCTTCCTCGAGGAGTTCGGCGTCGAGTGCGAGGAGGCGTGGCTTCCCGACTCGTTCGGCTACTCGGCGTCGCTCCCGCAGATTGTCCGAGCGGCGGGGGAGCGCTACTTCCTCACCCAGAAGACGTCCTGGAACCAGGTCAACCGGATCCCGCACCACAGCTTCCTGTGGGAGGGGATCGACGGGAGCCGCGTCTTCACGCACTTCCCGCCGACGGACAACTACAACTCCGACCTCGCGGCCTCCGAGCTCGCCCACGCCGAGCGCAACTTCCGCGACAAGGGGCGCGCGACCCTGGGCCTCGTCCCGTTCGGCTATGGCGACGGCGGCGGAGGCCCCACGCGCGAGATGCTCGCGGCCGCGCGCCGCGCCCGCGACGTGGAGGGCTCGCCGCGCGTCGAGCTAGGCGTGGCGCGCGACTTCTTCGCGGCGGCAGAGGCCGAGTACAGCGATCCGCCCGTGTGGACCGGGGAGATGTACCTCGAGAAGCACCGCGGCACGTACACGTCCCAGGCCCGCACCAAGCGCGGCAACCGACGCTGCGAGCACCTGCTCCGCGAGGCCGAGCTGTGGTGCGCCACGGCTTCGGTCCGCGCTGGCGTGGCCTATCCGGCCGACGAGCTGCGGCGCCTCTGGCGCATCGTCCTGCTCCAGCAGTTCCACGACATTCTGCCCGGGAGCTCGATCGCGTGGGTCTATCGCGACGCTGAGCGGAACTACGAGACGGTCGCGGCCGAGCTCGAGGGCCTCATCGCGGGCGCGGTGGGCGCGCTCGTCGGCGAGGGCGGTACCGAGCTCCTGCTCAACTCGGCGCCCCACACCAGGGGTGGGGTGCGCGCTCTGGGCGCGGCCGCCGTCGTGCGTTCCTCAGGCGACGCGAGGCTCGGCGAGTGGACAGCGGACGACGGCGGGCGGCGCTGGGTCCTCGACAACGGCCTGGTTCGCGCGGCGGTCGACGAGCGCGGCCTGCTCGTCTCGCTGCAGGACCTGGCGACACGACGCGAGGCCATCGCGCCCGGCGCCGCGGGCAATCTGCTCGAGCTTCACCGTGACACGCCCAACGAGTGGGATGCGTGGGACATCGACCCGTTCTACCGGCGCACGGTCACGGAGCTCAGCGACGCGACGTCCGTCGAGGCGTCGATGGGGGGCGAGGGGGAGGCGATCGTCGAGGTGCGGCGCGAGTTCCGCTCGTCGGCGATCGTGCAGCGGATCGTGCTTGCGCCGGGCGCAGCGTCGATCCGGATCGAAACCGTGGTCGATTGGCACGAACACGAAAAGCTCCTCAAGCTCGGCTTCCCGCTCGATCTCCGGGCGGAGCGCTCGGCGTCGGAGATCCAGTTTGGCCACGTGTTCCGTGACATCCCGACGAACACCTCGTGGGACTGGGCCCGCTTCGAGACGTGCGCGCACCGCTGGACGCATGTGGGCGAAGGCTCGTACGGCGTCGCGGTGACGAATTCGTCCACGTACGGGCACGACGTCACGAGGGCTGTTCGGGCCGACGGCGGCACGACGACGACTCTGCGGCTCTCGCTCCTCAAGGCGCCCACGTACCCCGACCCGCAGGCCGATCAGGGCCGCCACGAGTTCACCGTGACGGTGCGCCCGGGAGCCTCGATCGCGGACGCGGTCGAGGAGGGCTACCGCACCAACCTCGAGCCTCGGATCGTCCGCGGGGGCCGTGAGGTCGAGCCGCTCGTCGTCGTCGACAACCCGGGCGTGGTGGTCGAGGCGGTCAAGCTCGCCGAGGACGGCTCGGGCGACGTGGTGGTGCGCCTGTACGAGGCGCTGGGGGAGCGGGCCGCCGTGACGGTGGCGCCGGGCTTCGAGGCCGCGTGCGCCGAATCGGTGGACCTGCTCGAACGCCCGCTCTCGCCTTCGGATGCATCGGTGGGCGCCCGGATCGAGCCGCTCGAGGGCGGCTCCGTGGCGATGAGCCTGCGGCCGTTCCAGCTGGTGACCCTGCGATTCCGCCGCGAGTCTTAGGCGGATTCGGGGCCGGTCTTAGGCAGCCCAGGGCCAGTCTTAGGCAACCCAAGGCCGGTCTTAGGCGCCCAAAGTGTGGGAAAACGGCTGAGGGGTGGCGGCCCGTAGGCCGCCGCCCCTCATCCCCCCAATGCAGAACCGCCCATCCCCCTGACAGGTCGTGTTCACACATTCATGATTCTGGCACACGGTAATGATTTTGTGAACCCGTTACTCAAGAGTGTGGATTTTTTACGCGGTTACGGCCCACCGAAACCTTTTCTCGACGTCGCGCCGCGAGCGAGGAAAGCCACACGAGGGCGAGCCCCGCGCACACGAACAGGATGGTTCCGTAGTTGATGGCCTGGGCCAGTGACAGCGCTTCGGCGGGGAGGACGGTGATGATGTTGGAGATCGCCAGGAGGACATAGCCCGCCCAGAGGAGCGCCGCCGCGACTCTGAGGGACGCGCGGCCAGGACGGCCGGCGGCGCCCCACAGCGCGGGGAGCACCGCGATTCCCGTGAAGGAGGGGTAGACGCGGCCGAGCGTCCCGTACAGGGGCGTCCACGGCCAGACGTCGTGGCCCATGAAGCCCGCTGCGGAGGCGCCGGGCCCCGAGAGGACGAAGCTCACCACGAGGAGGGCCGAGCACGCGGCGAGGAAGCCGAGCCCCCACGGCCCCGTGAGCAGGCGTGCCGCCCGCCGGGCCGCGAACGCGGCGGCGACGCGGAGTGCGAGCAGGAGGGCCACGCCGTAGATGATGAAGCGCAGCAGCAGATTCGCGAAGTTCTGCCCGCCGAGCAACGCATCGGTGGCCACGTACGGCCCGGGGAGGCTCAGGAGGATCGCGAAGGCGAGGAGCGCGAAGAACGCGCACAGCGAGCGGTTCCGCCCGCGGACGGCGTCCGGGACCCGCACGAGCGCGAGGACGGCGGTGACGGCGAAGGTCGCCCAGGCAAGCCACGTCATCCGAGGTGCTCCCAAGCTCGGCGGTCCGCGCGGTCGTCGTGCTCCTGGCGCTTGAGCCCGCGGCCCAGGGCCGCGAGGCGCTCGGCCGCGAGGAGCGTGAGCTCAGCGTCGCTCAGGCGGGACAGCGCGTCCTCGACGGCCGACGGCGGCCACCCCGCCTCCTCGGCGGTCACGAGGCCGGTGACCACGAGCCCATTGCGCAGGCCGACCCCCGCCTCGCGTGCGGTGCGGACCGCGAGTTCGGGGGCGAGGCGGTTCGCGCTCAGCTGCGCCGAGTAGTTCTGGGGGGCGATACCTGCCGCGGCGCTCACGCGCTGGCGGAGCTCGCCGTCGTCAATCGCCTCGACCCACTGCCGCACGCCCGCCGCCTCGCCGACCAGCCCGGCGGGGGTCGGCGGGGACTGGCTCCCGGCCCGGACGAGGATCTCGCGGAGGAGCCGCGCCGTGGGGGTCTGGCTGAGGACCTCGGCGTCGGTGGGCGGCGCGAGGCTCGCCGCGAGCTCGGTGTAGGGCTCGAACTCGGCGAGCCCGAGTACCGGGTTGCGCCCGTACGCGCGGGCGACGGCGACGACCGTGGTCTCCGCGACCTTGCCGCGGACGAGCTGCTGGGCGAGCGTGCTCCGCTTGACCCCCGACTGCCTGCACACGTCCGCGGTGCTCGACCCGGGGGCCAGCTGGCTCACCCAGTGTTGGAAAGCAATCGCGGAAACGGACATTCAGGACCTTTTCTCAGGCCGCCGGGGTGGGTCCCCGGGGCAGCGGCATGTCGACGGCTTTGATTTTACGATGCGCTGGGCGTGGTCTATGCTTGAACACAAGCCCGCCGGCTCGCGCACCCCCCAATCGCGAGCCGGCGGGCGTTTCAATTTCTCCGGCCAGCCGTTCCGATCAGCCGCTCCGGCAGGGCCAGGCGCTCAGCCTTCGGTGAACCGCGCGCAGGATTGTCGGGCCCGGGCCCTATCCTTACTCGCGAAAGGGCGGTGACCGGCGCATGAGCATGGATCGGGCTGCATGGGGCTACATGCACGCGATGGGTAAGGCCAAGGAAGGGCCCACCCCGTTCAACAAGGCCACGTTCAGGCGTGTGCTGCGCTTCGCAAGACCGTACAGATGGCGGCTGCTGGTCTTCCTCGTCGTGTCGATCCTCGGCGCGGCCGTCTCGGTCGCCACGCCGCTCCTCGCGGGGCAGGTCATCGACGCGATCGTGGCGCGAAGTGGCCTCGGCCCCGTCGCGTTCCTCGCCGTGCTCATCGCGATTCTCGCGATCGCGGACGCCGCTCTGAGCCTCCTCGCTCGCTGGCTCTCCGCGGTGATCGGCGAGGGCGTCATCCTCGACCTGCGCCGCGCGGTGTTTGACCACGTGCAGAAGATGCCCATCGCGTTCTTCATGCGGACCCGCACGGGCGCGCTCGTGAGCCGCCTCAACAATGACGTCATCGGCGCACAATCCGCGTTCGCGGGGACGCTGAGCGGGATCGTGAGCAACAGCGTCTCGCTCATCCTCACGGTCGCTGTCATGGTCCAGAAGTCGTGGCTCGTGACGCTCCTTTCGCTCCTGCTGCTCCCGCTGTTCCTCCTCCCCGCGAGGCGCATGGGCGCGAAGATCGCCGAGATGCGGCGCGAAGCGGCCGAGTACAACGCCGCGATGGGCAACCAGATGACGGAGCGCTTCTCCGCGCCGGGGGCCACGCTCATCAAGCTCTTCGGGCGCCCGGCCGACGAATCGGCCGAGTTCGCGCTCAAGGCCAAGGCCGTGCGGGACATTGGGGTGCGCTCCGCGGTCCTCGCGTTCGTGTTCCTGACCTCCCTCACGCTCGTGTCCTCGCTCGCGCTCGCCCTCGTGTACGGCGTGGGCGGCTGGCTTGCCGTCAACGGCACGATGGCCGCAGGCGACGTCGTGGTCCTCGCGCTCCTCCTGACCAAGCTGTACGCGCCCATCACGGCGCTCTCGAACGCGCGCGTGGACATCATGAGCGCGCTCGTGAGCTTCGAGCGCGTGTACGAGGTACTCGACCTCGTGCCGCTCATTCGAGAGAAGGACGACGCGCGGGCCCTCCCGGGCGGGCCGGTCTCCCTCGAGTTCGATGACGTGCGCTTCTCCTACCCTTCCGCGGACAAGGTCTCCCTCGCCTCGCTCGAGGAGGTCGCCGTCCTCGACGCGCGCGGCGGCGAGGAGGTGCTCCACGGGCTCTCGTTCCGCGTCGATCCGGGGCAGACCGTCGCGCTCGTCGGCTCCTCCGGCGCCGGGAAGTCGACGACCGCGCAGCTCATCGCGCGCCTGTACGACGTCGATGAGGGCGCCGTGCGGATCGGCGGGGTCGACGTGCGCGACACGACGTTCGAATCGCTCCGCGGAACCGTGGGGATGGTCACCCAGGACGGCCACCTGTTCCACGAGTCGATCGAGGCAAACCTGCGGCTCGCGCAGCCCGGCGCGTCGGACGACGAACTGTGGGACGCGCTGCGTCGTGCACGGCTCGACGCGATGGTCCGAGCGCTCCCGGACGGACTCGAGACAGTCGTGGGGGAGCGCGGCTACCGGCTCTCGGGCGGCGAGCGCCAGCGACTCACGATTGCGCGGCTCCTCCTCGCCCAGCCGCGCGTCGTCATTCTCGACGAAGCGACGGCATCGCTCGACTCGACGAATGAGGCGGCCGTCCAGGCCGCCCTCACCGAGGCCCTTGACGGCCGCACGGCGCTCGTGATCGCCCACCGCCTCTCGACGATCCGCGCCGCGGACCAGATCCTCGTGGTCGAGGATGGCCGGATCGTGGAGCGCGGCACGCACGGCGAACTGCTCGCCGCCGACGGCCGCTATGCCGAGCTGTACAACACCCAGTTCGCCCACGCCGTCGCCATCGCGGAAGACGCAGGGGTTGACCTCGCGAGCTGACCCGCCGCCGGTTGGAGCCCGCGCCCGGGGCGCAAGCCGCTAGCCTCGAGGGGTGACTTCCCGGATTGTCGTCTCAGCCGTCTGCGTCTTTTCGCGTGAGGGCTGGCTCCTGACCGTGCGCAAGCGTGGCACGGAGCGGTTCATGCACCCAGGCGGCAAGCCCGAGCAGGGCGAGAGCGCCGCCGAGGCGGCGAGCCGCGAGCTTGCCGAGGAAGTCGGGATCGACGTGGAGCCGGACGCGCTGGAATATGTTGGCTTCTGGGTGGCACGCGCCGCGAATGAGGCCGGCACGGACATCGAGGCCACCGTCTTCAGCGCCCCCGGCGTGCACGATCCCGCCGAGATCAGCGCGTCCGCCGAGATCGCCGAGCTTCGGTGGCTCGACCTCGGGGCCGAGCTGCCCGCCGACCTCGCGCCGCTCCTCACCGACCACGTTCTCCCCGCGCTCGCCTCGGCTCGCGGCTGGGAGCCGAGTGAGAAGTCCGCTAACCCCGAGTGAACGCTTGGTGACACCAGGCCCGAAAGGCCGTACTGACCGGTAACCTAGGTGGCCATGACCATTTCTCGCCGCAACTTCATTTCCTCGGCCGCCGTGGCCGCGGTGGGCGCGGCCGCCGTTCCGGCCGCAGCCCAAGGCCCCGCACCGCAGCTGGCGGCCAACGTCGCGCCCACGGCCCTGCCCGCCCCGGCCGCCTCCGGGATCGACCACATCGTCGTCGTGATGATGGAGAACCGCTCGTTCGATCACTTCGCCGGCTGGCTTCCCGGAAGCAACGGCCGGCAATCGGGGCTCACCTACGTGGATCGCTACGGCGTCCCGCACGGGACCCACCACCTCACCGACTACCAGGGCTGCAGCCATCCGGACCCCGACCACTCGTACGAGGGTGGGCGGATCGAGTTCAACAAGGGCAAATGCGACGGATGGCTCCGCGCCGGCGACAACGACGACTTCGCGATCGGCTACTACACGGCAGACGACCTCAAGTTCTGGGCCCAAGCCGCCCCGGGATGGACGGTGTGCGACAACTACTACGCCGCCGTCATGGCGGAGACCTACCCGAACCGCTTCTACCAGCACTCGGCGCAGACCGACCGGACCCACAATTCGACGGCCACCGCGACGATGCCCACCATCTGGGACAGCCTCGCTGCCGCGGGCGTTTCGGGCCGTTACTACTTCTCCGACGTGCCGTTCCTCGCCCTGTGGGGCACGAAGTACCTGCCGATCTCGTCCCCGTACGCCCAATTCCTGAGCGATTGCTCGGCCGGCACGCTGCCTTCGGTGAGCTTCGTCGATCCGCGCTTCATGGATGAGGGGTCCGGCACCTCGGGCGACGACCACCCCCACGCGGACATCCGGTCCGGCGAGCTGTTCCTGAATGAGGTCTACCACGCCGTGACGACCTCGCCCGCATGGTCGCGTACCCTCCTCGTGGTCAACTTCGACGAGTGGGGCGGCTTCTTCGACCACGTCGCCCCGGGCACGGCCCCCGACACGAGCCCGACGACGGCCCTGCGCGGCTTCCGCGTTCCCGCCCTCGTGGTCTCCCCCTACGCCCGGCGCTCCAACGTGGCCTCCGGCGTCTACGACCACACGTCTGTCCTCAAGGCGATCGAGTGGCGCTGGGGCCTCCCCGCGCTCACGCCCCGCGACGCGAACGCGAACAACCTCGCCGAGGTCCTAGACTTCGCGTCTGCCCCGAACCTCTCTGCGCCGCAGTACCTCGTGCCTCCGTTCGTCGCAGGCGCCGCCTGCACGCCGCTCCCCGGCGGCGACCCCGAGGACGAATGGCACCCCCTCAAAGCGAAGGCCATCGCGGAAGGATGGAAGCTCTCATGACCCGCAGCACCCTCACCGCGATCGCGCGGCGCCGGCCCCTCGCCGTCGTCCTCGCGGCCATCGCCGTGCTCGCCCTCGCATCCGTCGCGCTCGTGCGCACGGGCCTCGGGCAGGCCTCCGCCGACGATCAGGCGCCGCGCTACCTCCCGCCGAGCGCGCACGTGTTCGTCATCAACCTCGAGAACAAGGGCTTCGACGAGACGTGGGGGCCGGCGTCGCAGGCGCCATACCTCTCGCAGACGCTGCGCTCGCAGGGCGCGCTGCTCAACTCGTACTACGGGATCGGGCACAACTCGCTCGACAACTACATCGCCCAGGTCTCGGGCCAGGGCCCGAACCCTCAAACGCAGGGCGACTGCCAGGTCTACTCGCCGTTCGCCCAGACGGGCACGGCTCCGCAGGGGCAGGCCGTGGGCAGCGGCTGCGTCTACCCGCAGGGGGTCACGACCGTGGCTGACCAGCTCACGGGGGCCGGGAAGACGTGGAAGGGCTACATGGAGGACATGGGCACGCCGTGCCGCCACCCCCAGCTCGGCGCCGTCGATGACACCCAGAAGGCCCGCGTGGGCGACCAGTACGCGGCCAGGCACAACCCGTTCGTGTACTTCCAGAGCATCATTGGCTCGCCGGCGTGCGCCGCGAACGACGTCGACCTCTCCGCCCTGAGCGGCGATCTCGCCTCCGCCTCGACGACCCCGAGCGTCTCCTTCATCACCCCCAACCTGTGCCACGACGGCCACGATGCGCCGTGCGTCAACGGCGAACCGGGCGGGCTCGCGTCCGCGGACGCGTGGCTCAAGAACTGGGTGCCGACCATCACGAACTCCCCGGCGTTCAAGCAGGACGGCGTCCTCGTCATCACGTTCGACGAGTCCGACGGGCCCCAGCAGGATGCGAGTGCGTGCTGCGGCGAGGGACCGGGGCCCAACTCCCCGCTGCCGGGCATCACGGGGCTCGGCGGCGGCCGGGTCGGGGCGCTCGTGCTCTCGCCGTTCACGGCGGGCGGGACGTGGTCCACGACGTCCTACAACCACTACAGCCTGCTCGCGAGCATCGAGGACCTGTTCGGCCTCCCGTACCTCGGCTACGCGGGCACCCCGGGCCTCAACCGATTTGGCCTCGACGTCTACAACAAGGGCGTCTGAGGGAGAGCTGACCCTTCGCCGGGTGGGAGGTGGCCCCTCGTCAGGGGGAGGGTCCACCCCGGCGTCGGGTCACCGTGGAGGGCCCGGCGAAGGAGGCTCGTGAGGAGCAGATCCTTCGCCGGGCCCGTGACGTCCCATTCGTAGCGGAACTCGTCCGGACCGAGGGCCGCGTACGTGACGCGGTAGCGATCCGGGTCGCACCAGTGCTCGGCGTGCCATCCCGCTGGCTCGGAGTCCGCGGCGTCGGAGGGACCGGAGTCCGTGCCGCCGAGCCGGACCGGGTGGAAGAAGCGGCCGTCGGGGAAGAAGACGTCCATGGTGTTGGGGTTGTCGCCGGGCCGCCACACATACTCGCGGCTCGCCGGCCCCTCGTGGTCTCCCCAGCGCACGGTGCCGTGTTCGCGCTGAAGGAGGGCGGCGCCGTCGTCCGCGTCCTCGAAGACGACGGTCCCGGAGAAGCTGCCGCGCGCGCCGCTCGAGCGGTCCAGCATGGTGCGCTCGACCGTCCACGTGCCGCGCAAGAACAGCGCCAGATCAGCCACCTGATACGACAAGTGCCCCCGACCGGAATCGAACCGATGGCCTGCCCTTTAGGAGAGGGCCGCTCTATCCTACTGAGCTACGGGGGCCCGCCCGGGGTTCCCGGGCACGCTCTCAAGCATATCGGGTCGCGGCACCGGCACGCTGCGCTACGCCGTCGGTGCCCCCGGCTATGGTTGCCTCATGCGCTCGAGGCATGCCTTCCCCGCCCCCGCGGACGTCCGTCACTATCTGGGCGCTTGGTCTGCCGTGAGCGTGGTCCAGTTCTTCGTCGCGGAGGCCGCCGTGGCCCTCGCGTGGGCGGGCGAGAGCGCCTACAACTACGCCATGAACGTGATCAGCGACCTCGGCGCGGCGCACTGCGCCATCCACTACGGCCGGTACGTCTGCTCGCCGCTCAACTGGCTCATGGACGGTTCGTTCGTGCTCCAGGGTCTCGGGCTCATCGTGGCGGCGCTGCTCATCACCACGGCGGTGCTGCGCGTCGCCGCACACGGCCCGTCCGTCCGCGCGCACGCTCGCCTCGCCGCGGCGGTCTCGGCGGCAGGGACGGCGCGGGTTGCGCGTGATCACCCCGCCGTGCGGCGCGGCGGGATCGTGGCGCTCGCGGTCCGCATCCTCTTCGGGGTCGGAGGGGTCGGGCTCATCGTCGTGGGGCTCGTCCAGGAGGACATCGTCGAGTGGATCCACGGGGGCGCCGCGCTGGCCTACTTCGCGAGCGCCGCGCTCGCGCTCATCGTGCTCGGCGCGCAGTGGCGGCGCCGGACGCGCGCGGGCTGGGTGCTCATCGTCCTCGGCGGGATCGCCGCGGTGGCCACCGTGGCCCTCGTCGTGACGCATCTCCAGGTCCCGTACCCGGGTGCGCTCGAGCGCGCGATCGTCTACCCGATCACGCTCGGGATCGCGATCATGGGCTCCGTGATCGCATCCGGCGCGCGGCGGACGCGCGCCGAGATCAGGCGGCTTGCGACGCCGCAGCCCTCCTCCGGCGCGAGCTGAGCACCGCGGACGCGGCCCAGAGCAGCGGCACGAGCGCGAACAGGACCCAGCCCGCGACCACGAGCACCGCGGCCAGAATCGCCTGCCCCGCGCTGAACGGCTGCGAACCGAGCGCCGTGTCGATCGCCACGTTGCCCCCCACGCGGACGACGACGAACGCCCCCACGAGCGCGAATCCCGCCCACCGCGCGGCCCGCTCGCGCACCCACGCGCCGAACACGAGGGCGAACGCGAGGCCGAACACGAGCGCGAAGATCGTGCCGGCCGTCTTGTGGACGTAGCTGAGCTGCCCGAGTGCGTCAGCGTTCATCGCCCCGCGGAGCTGCTCGACATAGGCCGGCGTGAAGCCCGCGACCATCGAGTCCGGCATGGCAAGGCCGCCGCTGAGCTGGGTCATCTGAGGGAGCGTGAGCAGGTGGAAATACCAGAACATGAACACAGTCGCGCCGAGCGCGGCGATGATGATGAGCTTCGGGTTGCCCTCCGCCTGCTGCGGCTTCGGGGCGGCCGGCTGGGCGGGAACGCGGGCGCCGGGACGCGCGGAAGGGGCGACGGCGGCCCGGTCACCGTGCTTGCGGGCGCGCTGGGCGGGGGTCTTGGACATGCTCCCATTATCGTAGGCTGGTTACCGTGCCCGAGCTGACGCATGACCTGGCCCTCGACCCTTCCCTCGACGACGCCGCGCTCGCGGCCGCCCTCGTGCGCAACGCCGGGGGTCTCGCCCTCCGCATGCGCCGCGAGGGGCTGTCCGCGGAGCGGAAGACCTCCGTCTCCGACATCGTCACGGCCGCCGACAAGGCCGCCGAGGCCTACGTCGTCGCGCAGTTGGGGCGTTGCCGCCCCGACGACGGCGTGTTCGGCGAGGAGGGCGCATCCGTGCCCTCGACCTCCGGCCGCACGTGGGTCATCGACCCCGTGGACGGCACATACAACTTCTTCTCGGGCTCGCGCTACTGGTGCTCCGCGATTGCGCTGCGCGGCGAGGCAAGCACGAGCGAGACCGATCCCGAGGTCCAACTCGGCGCGATCTACCAGCCGCAGGAGGACAAGCTGTGGGTCGGCGGGGACGGTACGCCGTCGACGCTCAACGGCGAGCCGCTCGCGGGCCCCGACGACGCGCGCCTCGGACTGCTCGGCACGGCGACCTCGATCCAGCCCAAGTGGCTCGAGCAGCCGCTCTCGGCGATGCCGTGGCACAACGCCGCCGTGAAGGCCGCCTCGATCCGGATCCTCGGCTCGGGCTCGTGCGATCTGGCCCGCGTCGCAGAGGGCGAGATCGGCGCGTGGTTCCAGCATTCATGCCCCCAATGGGACTGGCTGCCCGGCAAGGCGATCGTCCGCGGGGCGGGCGGGACCACGGGCACGGTGGTGGTCAACGGCCTCACATGGTTTGCCGCGGGCGGAACGACGGCGGTCGGGGAGATCCTCGACGCGCTCGCCGAGGTCCAGTTCGCCTGACTCGGGGAGCCCTTGACCTGCACTTCGCGCGGTGCTGTGCTGGAGTGACCCCGGAGGCGAAGGCTAAGGAGGGAGCACGATGGTCAGCGTAGAAGGCCAGGATCCGGTCCACGCCCTCACCGAGGAAGAGGACCCGTCGCTGGACTACTCGGTAGAGCCCGACATGCCCATCTGGGACGAGGAGGACGGCCTCATCGACAGCGAGGAGGTCGTGGTCATCGAGGCGGACGAGGCCGACGTGGTCGAGCAGCATCGGAGCGCCGAAGCCTAGCCGGCGGCACGGAGCGGCCCCACAGCGCCGGGCATTGCCCGGTTCTGGCGGTTCGCGGGAAAATTGACCCAGGCAATGCCCGGCACGAAGTCATTGGACGGGGCCCGGCGGCCCTGGTGCTCGCGCTCGTGGCACTGCCGCGGAAAGCGAGGTCGCTGTGTTCGAGTACTTCACTGAAGCTCATGAGCTCTTCGTCTATCGGCTGGGGATCGCCCGCGGTACGAGCCGCCGTAACATCGTGACGCTTGGCACGCTCGAGCAACACGCTCAGCGCCGCGAGGTCAACGCCCTCATGCGGGATCTTCAGGAGGCGGCGCGCTCCCACGCGGCCGTCCTGGAGGACATCTTCGCCGACTTGGAGCGCAACGTCGCGGTGCCCGCGGGCCACACCGCGGACGGCCTCGACCACGAGGCGCACGTCGTGCTGCGCAAGACGGACAACTCGATCATGGACCTGGCCGTCCTGCCTCTCGCACTCGAGGTCGTGTACGGCGCGCTCGCCGCGTACGAGCCCCTCGCGTACTACGCGCGGGATTGGCTCGACGAGGGCATCGCGTCCCGGCTCGAGAAGATCCTCGTGGACCTGCTGTCCGCGCGGAACCGCGTGCTCGATCTGACGCGCGAGGTGTTTGCGAGCAGCGAGACGGTCGAGGCGACCACGGACTGATGTGACGGAAGGTCGAGAGGAGGAAACCATGAGTGAATCGACGACCGACGGCGAGCCGCGGGTCGAGAACCCCGACGGTGGGCGCGAGCCGATCCAGCCGGCGGACGGGGCGCCGCGGCACACGAGGCAGGAGCCCGGCGCGCCGCACTCGAAGGTGGGCCATTTCATGCGGACCATGGGCCGTCTCCGCAGCGTCTACGGGCCAGCCGCGCACCGCGATCCACGCGAGGCCGAGGCGCACGGGCACAATCCCGAGGACGTCAAGGAGTTCGAGGAGCTCGAAGGCATCGACGTCAAGACTGACTCGGAGGGCCACCACTACGGCGTGCGCAAGGAGCCTCCCGCCGAATAGGGCGGCGCGGGCGGGTTGGGCCATGAGTGTCGGGACTGAGTCGAATCTGCGGTGCGCCGGAGTGCCGGGGTGAGGACTTAAAATAGCTCTCATCATGGAGATGCTCTTCGACCCGTACGCTGACCTGCCCAAGCCCGGCACGCCCGGGGGCGCGGAAGAGCCGGAAGGCGGCGACGAGAGTCACGGCGCGCCCCCGGATCGCGGAGGCATGGCGCCTCCCGCGTGGGCCTCGAGCGATCCCGAAGCCGCCGCACAGTCTTTCGTGCCGCCGTCGGCCGTTCAGCCCTCGGCGGAAGCCGAGCAGCTCCTCGACGGGCTCAACCCGCAGCAGCGCGAGGCGGTGATCCATGCTGGGAGCCCGCTGCTCATCGTGGCCGGCGCGGGCTCCGGCAAGACGCGCGTGCTCTCGCATCGCATCGCGTACCTCATCGCGACCCGGCGCGCGCACCACGGCGAGATCCTCGCGATCACGTTCACGAACAAGGCTGCCGCGGAGATGCGGGAGCGCATCGAAGGCCTTGTGGGCGAGCGCGCCAAGCGCATGTGGATCTCGACGTTCCACTCCTCGTGCGTGCGGATCCTGCGGCGCGAGGCCTCCTCCGTGGGCCTCAATTCGAACTTCTCGATCTACGACTCGGCTGACTCGCTCAGGCTCATCACCCTCGTCCACAAGGGGCTCGAGCTGGACCCGAAGCGCGTGGCGCCCAAGGCCGTGCAGCACAAGATCTCCGCGCTCAAGAACGAGCTCATCGACGCGGACGACTTCGCGTCGCGGGCCAACATGAGCGATCCGTTCGAGGCCGGCGTCGCCGAGGTCTACAAGGGCTACGCGGAGCGGCTTCGGCAGTCGAACGCGATGGACTTCGACGACCTCATCGCGCAGACCGTCTACATGTTCCGGGCGTTCCCCGCGATCGCGGACGGCTACCGGCGCCGGTTCCGGCACATCCTCGTGGACGAGTACCAGGACACGAACCACGCACAGTACGCGCTCGTGCGGGAGCTCGTGGGGGAGGGCCCCGGGGCATCGGAGCTCACCGTGGTCGGCGATTCCGACCAGTCGATCTACGCGTTCCGCGGCGCGGACATCCGCAACATCGTCGAGTTCGAGAAGGACTACCCCGAAGCCCGGACCATCAAGCTCGAGCAGAACTACCGCTCGACCCAGACCATCCTCTCCGCAGCCAACGCGGTCATCTCGCGCAACCCCAATCGACCCGAGAAGACCCTGTGGACGGCTGCGGGCAACGGAGAGAAGATCATCGGCTACGCGGCCGAGAACGAGCACGAGGAGGCCCGCTTCATCGCGGGCGAGATCGACCGGCTCGTCGACTCGGGCGACTACCGCCCGGGTGACGTCTCGGTGTTCTACCGCACGAACGCGCAGTCCCGAAGCCTCGAGGAAATCCTCATGCGCGTCGGGCTGCCGTACAAGGTCGTGGGTGGCACGCGCTTCTACGAGCGCAAGGAGATCAAGGACGCGCTCGCCTACCTGCGCGTGCTCGTCAACCCGGACGACGACGTCAACCTCCGCCGCGTGATCAACGAGCCCAAGCGCGGGATCGGGGACCGCGCGGAGGGCGCGATCGCCGCGCTCGCCGAGCGGGACCGCACCTCGTTCATGGCCGCGATGCGCCGAGCCGACGAGGCCCCCGCGATGGCGACCCGTTCGGTCAACGCGGTCAAGGGCTTCGTGAAGCTCCTCGACGACCTCGCCGTCGTCGCTGCGGGCTCGGGTGCCGTGGCTGCGCTCGAGGCCGTCCTCGAGCAGACCGGCTACCTCGCCGCGCTCCGGAACTCGACGGACCCCCAGGACGAGTCGCGCGTCGAGAACCTCGCCGAGCTCGTCGCGGTCGTGCGCGAATACGAGCGCGACAATCCGGAGGGCTCGCTCTCGGAGTTCCTCGAGCAGGTTTCGCTCGTCGCGGATGCGGACCAGATCCCCGACGCGCCGGGCGCCACGGCTGCCGAGGTCGAGGCGGCCGTCGCGGAGGCGAAGCGGCAGGGCGTCGTCACGCTCATGACCCTGCACACGGCGAAGGGGCTCGAGTTCCCGATCGTGTTCCTCACCGGCATGGAGCACGGCGTGTTCCCGCACCGGCGTTCCGCGACCGATCCCGAGGAGCTCGCCGAGGAGCGGCGCCTCGCGTACGTGGGCCTCACGCGGGCCCGCGAGCGGCTGTACCTCACGCGCTCGGAGGTCCGGAGCCTGTGGGGCCAGAGCGAGTACTACCCCGCGAGCCAGTTCCTCGGCGAGGTGCCGGCCGAGCTCATCGATTGGAAGCGCGAGGGCTCGGCGCGGCCGCCCGCGGTGGGGACGGCGGGGGACCGCTCCTCGTCGCGATTCTCGGGCTCCTACTGGGGCTCGGGGGCGAGCCGCAACGCGCAGTTCGACGCGATCTCTTCCCCGCTCGCGTCCGTGCGCGCCAATCGCGTGCAGCCGCAAAAAGAGGTCATCTCCGTCTCGGTCGGAGACAAGGTCAACCACACGGCGTTCGGCGACGGGACCGTCATCGGCGTCGAGGGCTCGGGAGACAAGACCGTCGCGAAGGTGACGTTCTCGGTCGGGGAGAAGCGGCTCCTCCTGCGCTACGCACCCCTGACGAAGGTGGGCTGACCCACCGTCGCACCCCGCGCCGTCGTCCGCGGATTCTACGGGTTGTAGAGCTGTGCGGTTGGTCACGAAACCGGGCTCGGAGGGACGGCGCCCCCAGGGAGGGACTAGAGTTTCCCCTTGGAGCACTGGGCCCGCCGACGGGGGAGCTCCCGCTGGCGAACCACGGTGATCCGATGTCAGAACTACTTCGACGTAGAGGACACTGAACCGTGGACCTGTTTGAATATCAGGCGCGCGATCTGTTCGAGGCACACGGCGTGCCCGTGCTGGCCGGAATCGTTGCGCACACCCCTGAGGAAGCCAAGGCTGCTGCCGAGAAGATCGGCGGAGTGACCGTCGTCAAGGCGCAGGTCAAGGTCGGAGGCCGCGGCAAGGCCGGCGGCGTCAAGGTCGCGAAGTCCCCCGACGAGGCGTTCGCGCACGCGCAGAACATCCTCGGCATGGACATCAAGGGCCACACGGTCAAGAAGGTCATGATCGCGGCCGGCGCGGACATCGCCGAGGAGTACTACTTCTCCGTGCTGCTGGACCGCTCGAACCGCAACTACCTCGCCATGTGCTCGGTTGAGGGCGGCATGGAGATCGAGCAGCTCGCCGTCGAGCGCCCCGAGGCGCTCGCGCGGATCGCGGTCGACCCGGGCACGGGCATCGACCAGGCCAAGGCCGCCGAGATCGCGGAGGCCGCGGGCTTCGCCCCCGAGCTCCACGCGAAGGTCGCGAACGTCATCCTCAAGCTGTGGGACGTCTTCAAGGGTGAGGACGCCACGCTCGTCGAGGTCAACCCGCTGGTCAAGACCGGCTCCGGTGACCTGATCGCGCTCGACGGCAAGGTCTCGCTCGACGAGAACGCCGCGATTCGCCACAAGGAGCACGAGGAGCTCTCCGACAAGGATTCCGAGGACCCGCTCGAGGCCAAGGCCAAGGCCCTGGACCTCAACTACGTCAAGCTCGACGGCGAGGTCGGCATCATCGGCAACGGCGCGGGCCTCGTCATGTCGACGCTCGACGTCGTCGCGTACGCCGGCGAGGCGCACGGGAACGTCAAGCCGGCGAACTTCCTCGACATCGGCGGCGGCGCCTCGGCCGAGGTCATGGCGAACGGGCTCTCGATCATCCTCGGCGACCCGCAGGTCAAGAGCGTGTTCGTGAACGTCTTCGGTGGCATCACGGCGTGCGACGCTGTGGCCAACGGCATCGTGGGCGCCCTCGCCAAGCTCGGCGACTCGGCGAACAAGCCGCTCGTGGTGCGCCTCGACGGCAACAACGTCGACGAGGGCCGCCGCATCCTCCACGAGGCCAACCACCCGCTGGTCACCCTCGCGGAGAACATGGACCAGGGCGCCGACAAGGCCGCCGAGCTCGCTTACGCTGCGAAGTAAGGGACGAAGAATCATGTCGATCTTCCTCAACAAGAACAACAAGGTCATCGTCCAGGGCATCACGGGCAGCGAGGGCTCCAAGCACACCGCCCGCATGCTCGCGGCCGGAACGAACGTGGTGGGCGGCGTGAACGCCCGCAAGGCCGGCACGACCGTCAAGCACGCCGACCAGCACGGGACCGAGATCGAGCTCCCCGTGTTCGCCTCGGTCAAGGAGGCCATGGCCGAGACCGGCGCCGACACGTCGATCGTGTTCGTCCCGCCGGCGTTCACGAAGGACGCTGTGGTCGAGGCGATCGAGGCCGAGATCGGCCTCGTCGTGGTCATCACCGAGGGCGTTCCGGTTCAGGACTCCGCCGAGTTCTGGGCGCTCGCGCAGTCCAAGAAGGACGTCGAGGGCCGGCAGATCACGCGCATCATCGGCCCGAACTGCCCCGGCATCATCACCCCGGGCGAGGCGCTCGTGGGCATCACACCGGCGAACATCACGGGCAAGGGCGGCGTTGGCCTCGTCTCGAAGTCCGGCACGCTGACCTACCAGATGATGTACGAGCTCCGTGACCTCGGCTTCTCGACCGCGATCGGCATCGGTGGCGACCCGGTCATCGGCACGACGCACATCGACGCCCTCGCGGCGTTCGAGGCGGACCCCGAGACGAAGGCGATCGTCATGATCGGCGAGATCGGCGGCGACGCCGAGGAGCGCGCGGCCGAGTTCATCAAGAACAACGTCACGAAGCCCGTGGTCGGCTACGTGGCCGGCTTCACCGCGCCCGAGGGCAAGACGATGGGCCACGCCGGTGCCATCGTCTCCGGCTCCTCCGGCACGGCCCAGGCCAAGAAGGAGGCCCTCGAGGCCGCGGGCGTCAGGGTCGGCAAGACCCCGTCCGAGACCGCGCACCTCCTCCGCACGGTCTACCCGACCCACGAGGTGCAGTCGAACCTCTGATTCTGCGTGCGCCGTCACGTCCGCGGGGTCCACACCCTGCGGACGTGACGGCGCAACGAAACGTACGACGGCGGCCGGTGCCTCCCGCGGGGAAGGGGCCGGCCGCCGTCGCACGTGTTGGGGGTCAGCTTCCGAGGGAGCTGGCGCGCGGGAGGCGACCCTTGGCAGCGCGGGCAGCGATCCGATCCGCGATGAAGCGCGCGTCCCGCCCGACGCCGCCCACGAGGTGCGAGTAGAAGCCCCGCTGGAAGATGAGCCCGACGAAGAACAGGCCCGGCACGCCGTTGGCCGCGCCCTCGGTCTCGGCCGGGTACCCGTCGTCGCCGGCGCGGAGCGGGCGAACGAACGAATAGTCCGGGCGATAGCCCGTGCACCACACGACGTTGGCGACGTCGAGGACGGTTCCGTCGTCGAGAAGAGGCAGGTCGTCCCGCGAGCCGACCGTGCGGGCCTGCGTCCGCCGGACGCCCGCGGCGTCGAGGTCGGCACGCCGCGTGCGGATGAGCGGGGAGCCCCCGCCGCGGATCTTGGAACGCATCGTGCGGCCGATCGGCGTCTTGAGGGTGAACACCCGATTCGCCAAGAACCACATGATGGGCCCACCAATCCGCTCGTCCACGGGAATCTCGCCGTGGTGCCGGCCTGAAAGCCACGTCTCGTGCCCGGCCCGCGCGACCTCGAGGGCGATGTCCGCCCCCGACTGGCTTGCGCCCACGACGAGCACGGGACCCGGGAGAAGCTGGCCCGGCCGACGGTACCCGATTGAATGCAGCTGGCGAATGCCCGGGTCGAGCTCCGCTGCCACGCTGGGGATCTTGGGGACCGCGTCGCTGCCCATCGCGAGAACGACATTGCTCGCCGTCAGCCGGCCCGCGCTCGTCTCGAGCACGAAGCCGCCGCCTGAGTCGGTGTCTACCGACGTCACGCGGACGCCTGTGCGCACCGGAACGCCGATGAGGCTCGAGTACGTTTCGAGGTAATCCGCGAGTTCCGCCGCCGTGGGGTACGCCGTGCGGCGGCCGGGGTATGGCATCCCGGGGAGCCCGTTGAAGCGGGCTTGGGTGAAGAGGCGGAGGGAGTCGTATCGCTCGCGCCACTGGTCGCCGATCCGATCGCGCTTCTCGAGGACGACGCATTCCCGGCCAGCCTGGGCCAACCAATACGCGCTCGCGAGTCCGGCCTGTCCGCCCCCGACGACGACGGTTTCGACGCGATCGCCGCCGCCGGCCTCAGCGTCCCGCGCGAGGGGCTCGATGCTGGTCATGATGCCCTCCTGAGCCAAGGGCCCGCCGTTCGGGCCACTGATTCGACGGTACGGCGGGCGGGTGAGCCGCCGCGTCGGGCGGATCGTGCAAATCGCCGCGCGCGGGCGTGGGTAATTCTGTGCAGCCCCGGGCTTGCGCCGTCACGTCTGCAGGGTGCACACCCTGCAGACGTGACGGCGCAACGGTCAGGGGCGCGCGAGGAGGCCGTGGTCGTACGCGTAGGCCGTCGCGGCGGCGCGCGAGGCGATCCCGAGCTTCGTGTAGATGTTCGCCAAATGACGCGCCACGGTCTTCTCGCTCAGCACGAGTTCCTGGGCAACGGCCCGGTTGGTGAGCCCTTTGGCCACGAGCCGCACGACGTCCAGTTCGCGCGCGGTGAGGGGCCCGGACGACGGCGCGTGGCCGGGGAGCGCCGCGAGGTCGGGCTGGGCGCCGAGCCGTTCGAACGTCCCGCGGGCAGCCTCGACCTCGAGGGCGGCGGCGTCGTCGTCGCCGAGGGCCGCATAGCAGTGGCCGAGAGTCGCGCGAGCCCGCGCCTCGGGGTAGGGCATTCCGAGGTCGTGCCACGCGAGGGACGCCTCGCGAAGCTTCGCGACGGCGAGGGCGGCCTCGCCGGACGCGCAGAGGGCTGTTCCGGCGGCCGTGAGCGCAAGGGCCCTCGGCAACGCCGAACCGTTCGAGTCCGCGAGCCGGGCCAGCTCTTCGGCGCCCGCCGCCGCAGCGGCGTGATCGCCGGCCGCGGCCATGACGTCGACGAAGGCGGGGAGGAACTCGGCGCGCTCTCCGGGCAGGCTCAGCTCGGAGTTGAGCCGCCGCGCCGAAACGGCGGCCGCGTCCGTGCGTCCCTGCGCGAGACGCAGGAGCATGAGCCCGGGTTCGGGCCGACGCCCGGCCGCGTTCGCGAGCCGGTAGGCGTCTTCGGCCTGGGCGAACCGGCCCGCGAGCCGGTGAAGCTCGCCCAGCTGATAGTGCGCATGGCCGGTGTCGATCGGCAAGAGCCGCTGGCTCGCGGTGACGGCTTCATCGAGGGCCCCCTGCCAGTCGCCGTCGAACATCTTCACGACAGAGCGGTGGACGAGGCACAGTCCGCGGAACGGCACGAGATCGGGGTGCTGGGCGCACCAGTCGGTCGCGGCCGTGGTCCAGTCGCGCGCTCGCGCGACGTCGGACGCCTTGAGCGACGCCGCGATCACCGAGCAGTATGCGATCCCGTTGACGAGGGGAGTCCGCACCTCGCCGGACGTCACGGCTGCCATCGCCTCGTCGAGTTCGGCAAGGCCCTCCGACGTGCTGCCGAGGCGCAGGAGGGCCCAGCCCGCGGTGAGCCGCGACAGCACCTCGGTGTCCGTGTCCCTCGCCGGGCGCGCGATCACGATCGCCTCGCGGGACAGGTCAAGGGCGTGCTTCACATCGGCCGGATTCGAGGACTCGAGCGCAACGCGGCCCAGTCCCGTGGCGACGAGAGCGCGCTCGGCGTCGAGGCCCTCGTCGTCGACGATCCCGGCCATCCGGCGGCCCCATGACTCGGCGCGGGCCGCATCGCGCCGCGTGGAGTGCGTCACAGCGAGCCAAAACGCGGTGCGGGCGGCAGCGGCGCCGTCGTTCGCGTCGAGGAAGCCGCGGAAGGCGCGGCCCAGGAGGTCGATGCACTGCTGCTCGCGGCCCACGAGGAATGCGCTGAACGCGTAACGCGTGAGGTCGACGGCGGGGAGCGGCTCGGCACTGTCGGCGCGCTCGAACGCCGTCAGCGCGTCGGTCCAAGAGTGGGCGTCGTAGAGCCGACGGCCGTCGTCGGGCAGGGTCTGGGGCATGCGGACCACCTCGCTGACGAGCATAGACCGCAGTAGGTTGGGAGCTGAACACCCGGGCCCGACGGTCCCACCTCGCGATCCAGGAGGTTGTATGCGAGCCACGATTATCCACGCGCCCCGAGACATCCGCGTCGAAGACCGGCCCGACCCCGTGCTGCGGCTGCCCGGGGATGCGGTGGTGCGCGTCACCGCCGCGTGCGTGTGCGGCTCGGACCTGTGGCCATATCGCGGGGTGCGCGCCGTCGAGCACCCGCACGCGATCGGCCACGAGTTCGTGGGCGTCGTCGAGGCGGTCGGGGCGGACGTCGCGACGGTCGCGGTGGGCGATCTCGTCGTGGCCCCGTGGGCGGTCTCGTGCGGCGAGTGCCCGCAGTGCCGCAACGGAGTCCAGGTCGCGTGCGAGCATCGCGCCTCGTGGGGTGGCTCGGACGAGGATGGCTTCCCCGTCGACGCGGGGCAGGGCGAGCGCGTGCGCGTCCCGATGGCGGACGGCACGCTCGTGCCTGTTCCCGGTGTCAGCGACCCAGACGAGCCGCTGCTCAAGAGCCTCCTGACGCTCTCCGACGTCATGGGCACGGGCCACCACGCGGCGCTCGCCGCGCGCGTGGGCCCCGGCCGGAGCGTCGTGGTAGTGGGCGACGGCGCCGTGGGACTGTGCGGCGTGCTCGCCGCGAGGCGTCTGGGAGCCGAGCGCATCATCGCGATGTCGCGGCACGAGGACCGCGCCGAGATCGCGCGGCAGTTCGGCGCGACCGACGTCGTCGCGGAGCGCGGCCAGGCTGCGGCGGAGAAGGTCCGCGAGCTGCTCGGGGGCGTGCTGGCCGATTCCGTTCTTGAGTGCGTCGGGACGTCAGAGTCCATGGACCAGGCGCTCCGCTGCACGCGGCCCGGCGGAAGCCTCGGCTTCGTGGGCGTGCCTGCGGGCGGGGCCGAGCTGCCCATCGGGCTGCTGTTCTCGAAGAACATCTCCGTGGGCGGCGGTGCCGCCTCGACGCGCGCGTATCTGCCGGAGCTGCTGGCGGACGTCCTGTCCGGGGCAATCGAGCCCGGCCTCGTGTTCGATGCCGTCATGCCGCTCGAGGACGCGGCGGAGGCCTATGCGGCAATGGACGAGCGGCGCGCCATCAAGGTCATGCTGCGGCCCGCGAGGGTCGGCTGATGGTCGCTTCGGGGGAGCTCGGTCTTGATCAGGAGTTCGATCCCGGGTTCGAGGCGGCCCTCGAAGCCGCGCGCGAGGGGCTCCGCGAGGGCGGGATCCCGATCGGGGCGGCGCTCGTCCGCGGAGGTGAGGTGATCGCCGTCGGCCATAACGAGCGCGTGCAGCACGGCGACCCGATCGCCCACGGCGAGATGTCCGCGCTCCGGGCGGCGGGCCGGCAGGGGACGTATCGCGACACGGTTCTCTACACGACGCTCGCGCCGTGCGCGATGTGCGCGGGGACCATTATCCAGTTCAAGATCCCGCGCGTGGTCGTGGGGGAGGAGCGGACTTTTCCCGGCGAGCTCGAGCTGCTGAGGTCGCGTGGGGTCGACGTCGTGGTGCTTGACGACGAGCGCTGCGTCCGGCTCATGGAGGACTTTCAGCGGGATTCACCGGAGCTCTGGGCCGAGGACATTGCCGAAACATGACTTGCGGATCCGTCCCCTGAGCTGCTTAGGGTGTGAAAGGCACGTTGCATACCGACCGCACTGGGGACGGAAGTAGTTGCTCGTGCCGCGCGTCGATGGCGGGGCCGTTCAGGCCTCCCGCCGCGCTCGCGCAGGCGCGCCTGGCTTGGGACACACGGATTGAGCCGGGCGCGCCGCCTCCGGGGCTGCGTGGCCGGGGCGCGGACCGCTTGGCGGGCGTTTGCCGCCGGGGCTTGGGGACTTCGGGCGCCCTTGGCCGCACTGGGGCCGCGGGCCCGCCGACCCAATGCGGGGAAGCCGCCCCGGTGCGGACAAGGCGCCCCGATCCTCAAGCGCCGTCGCGGTCCTGTGGCATCGTGGTCCCCGTGAACGCGGCTCGATCTGGATCAGCGGAATATTTTGACGGCTGGTACGCCAACATGCCCGGAAGCACGCGCCGCGACGAACTCAAGCAGCGCCACCTCGGGCTCCCGGCCCCCTCCGGACCCTCGCGGGGTTCGACCGCGTCCGGCGAGTCTTCGCCGTCGCAACCGCGCCCTGAACCAGCCGGGGCGGTTCGACGCTGGGGTGATCGCCGCCGTCGTCCCTACCCGCGGTACTCCGGGTTCGGGTGGTCTTGGCTGCTGAGGTCCCAGTTGAAGGTGACGTTGCCGTACACGGGGATGCCGCCCGCATCCTTGATCCGCCGGGCCGTGTGGAGCATGTTCCAGGCGGCGAAGACCGTATTGCGCGTGGTCCAGTGGTTCTGGGCGCCGCGGTTGTCGTCAAGGTATGACGGACCCGGGCCGGCCTCGCCGTTCCAATACGAGTCGGCCTGCGGGGGGATCGTGAAGCCGATGTGGCTGAGGGCGTACAGGAGTTGGGCCGCGCAGTGTTTCCCGCCGTCCTCGTTGCCGGTCACGATGACGCCCCCGACCTTCCCGTAATAGGACCACTGCCCGGCCGCGTTGAGCTCTCCCGACCAGCCGTACAGCCGCTCGACGAGCTTGCGCGTGACGGAGGACTGGTCGCCGAGCCAGATCGGCGTGGCCATGACGACGATGTCCGCGGGCTCGATGAGGCTCCGGTAGATCTCGGGGAACTCGTCCGTGGCCCAGCCGTGCTCGCGCATGTCCGGGTAGACGCCGGGCGGAATGTCGTGGTCGACGCCGCGCACCACGTCCACCCGCGCGCCCACGCCCTCGAGCACATGCTTGCTCACTGCGAGGAGCCCATCCGTGTGGCTCTGTTCTGGGCTTGGCTTGAGCGTGCCGTTGAGGTAGACCGCGCGGAGGTCCGTGAAGTCGGTGGGATTGGCGGCGATCTCGGCGTCGATGAACTTCTGGACTGACTCCGGCAGCATGGCCGGCTCCTTCCGTCGGGGCCCCTTGGTTCCCCCTGATGCTAGGCGGCGCGGCCGGGTGAGGGGAGGGGCGACGCAGGGCCGAGTGTCAGTGCCCGCGGTAACCCGCCACCGATCTCGGCAGTCGCGGCCTTGAGAGCGGGCACCCGTCAGATCGCCTTTCCCGGATTCAGGATCCCCGCGGGGTCGAACGCCGCCTTGATCGCGTGTTGCAGCGCGAGCGAGGTCTCGCCGAGCTCCTCCGCGACCCACTCGCGCTTGAGCAGCCCGACGCCGTGCTCCCCGGTCAGCGTCCCTCCGAGCCGTTGCGCAAGGTGGAACATCTCGCCCAGCGCGACCTTGGCCGGCCCCTCCGTGATCGACTCGTCGGGGCCGACCACGATCATCGGATGCAGGTTCCCGTCCGCCGCATGCGCGACGCTGAAGATCCGCACGCCCGTGCTCGCCGCGATGTCGTTGAGCCCGGCGAACGCCTCCGCGAGCCGATTGCGCGGCACGGCGATGTCGCCGATCGACACGCGGCCCAGGCGCTCGAGCGCGGGGATGGCATCGCGCCGTGCCTTGACCAGGGCGGCCGCCTCGACGGCTCCGGCCGCCCGGTGGATCGACGTCGCGAAAGGCTCGATGGCCCGCACGATCTCGTCGAGTTCGAGGTGCGCGCCGTACCCATCGGTCTGCGCAAGCAGGAAAGCCCCGCCGAGCTCGCGGTGCCGCGTCCCCTCGGCGCGGTCGACTGCGCCGAGGGTCGGCCCGTCCATGAGCTCGAGGATCGAGGGCTGGATCCGCGCGGCCGTGATGGCCGAGGCGGCCCTTCCGGCGGTCTCGACGTCCGGGAAGTACGCCGCGAGCGTCTCGGTCCGCACCGGGCGCGGCCGCAGTCGAACCGTCGCCTCGACGACAATCCCGAGCGTGCCCTCGGACCCGATGAGCAGCGCCGTGAGGTCGTAGCCGGTGACCCCCTTGATCGTGGACCGCCCGGTCCGGAGCACGCGCCCGTCAGGCAGCACCACCCGCAGCCCGAGCACCGATTCGCGCGTGACGCCATATTTTGCGCACCACATCCCGCCCGCGTTGGTCGCGATGTTGCCCCCGATCGAGCAGATCGCGGTGCTCGCCGGGTCCGGCGCGTAGAACAGCCCGAATTCGGCCGCGGCCGCGTTGACCTCGGCGTTGAGGACGCCGGGCTCCACCACCGCGACCATCTCCACGGGATCGATGCTGAGGATCCGGTTCATCCCGCGCACGTCCACCACGACCTGCCCCGCGTGGGCGCTCGCCCCGCCCGCGAGCCCGGTCCCGGCACCGCGCGGAACCACGGGAACTCCGCGGGCGTGCGCGAGGCGGAGCGCCTCGACGACGTCATCCACGGACTCACAGCGGACGACGGCGTCCGGCGGCGATGCGGGGACGTAGCCCGAGCGGTCGGTCGCCGCGGCCCGGCGCGCCTCGAGATCCGCTGTAGCGCGGGGGTGGGCCGACATGACGGCGGCGGGGGTCGGGGAGGAGCTCGAGTCCGAGGTCATGGGCGAGAGCATAACCGTCCCTCTCGCTTCATGACCGCCCGGAGAAGGCACGACCGCCCCGCACGCCGGACGGTCATGCCTCTCCGGGACGGCTGTGCCGCAGAGGGGACGGCCGGGCCGCGCGACGGACGGCTGTGCAGCGCGGCGCCCCCGCGTGAGAGGCTGGAGACCGATTTCCCTTCGAAAGGACCCCCGTGAATCGCCGGATGAGCCGCGCCGCCGCCCTGGGCCTCGTCGCCGTCGGCCTCATGTCGCTCAACGCGCGCGCTCCGCTCGTGGGCCTCGGCCCCGTGCTCGGTGGGATCCAACACGACACGGGCCTGAGCGCCGCGCTCGCGGGCCTCCTCACGGCCATCCCGGTCTTGTGCTTCGGGCTCGTCACCCCCGCGGCCGCGTGGTTCATCGGCCGGATCGGCATCAACCACGCGGTCGTGTACTTCTTCGGAGGCCTTGCCGCCGGGATCGCCCTCCGCTCGTTCGGCGGCGCGCCCGGCGCGCTCGCGGGCACAATCGTGATCGGCGTCGCGATGACGATCGTCAACGTCGCGACACCGCTGCTCGTGGGGCGCGACTTCCCGCACCGCGCCGCGCTCATGACCGGGCTCACGACGGCGGCCGTCAACGTGGGCACGACCCTCGCCTCGGCGCTCACGGCGCCGCTCGCGGGCATGGTTGGGTGGCAGTGGTCGCTCGTCTCGTGGCTCGGCATCACGGCGGTTGCGGCCGGAACGTGGCTGTTCGTGTTCCCGCCGTCGAAGGACGGCCCCCGCTGGTCCGACGCCGAGTTCCCGGGCCCGATCGCGAGGGCGGCCGCGCGCCGTCGTGCGGAGCTCCGCGCCGCGCAGGGCCAGCCGGGGACGCAGACCGGCTCGCTGCCCGCCGTCCCGGGCGCCAAGCTGAGCCCGGCCAACCGGCGGATGATGCGCTTCTTCACGGTCGCGTTCGCGCTGCACAATCTCGGCTACTACGCGATCACGCTGTGGCTTCCCACGTTCCTCGTCCAGACCCGGGGCATGACGCCGTCCGAGGCCGGCTTCGCGGCGAGCCTCTTCCAGCTCTTCGCGATCGTAGGCCCGCTGCTCATTCCCGCGCTCTCCCGCGTCCTCGGGTGGGGGCCGCAGGCCCTCTTCCTCGTCGTGGCGGTCTGCTGGGTGATCCTGCCCGCCGGGCTCCTGGTCGCAGCCGATCTCTGGCCCCTGTGGGCCGTGCTCGGCGGGGTGGCCCAGGGCGGCACGTTCACGGTCCTCTTCACGGTGGTCATCCAGCGCGCCCGCACGCTCGACGAGAACCGGCGCATGACGGCGTTCATCCAGTCGGTCGGGTACGGCTTCGCCTCGACCGGGCCCATCCTCATGGGCCTCCTGCGCGACGCCGCGGGCGGCTGGACGGCGCCGTTCCTGCTCGTCCTCGGCGCCGTCGTCGTCATGGCCGTGTGCGGCCTCGCGGCGATCCGCACGCACGACGGCGGGCGAGGACCCCGTGAGGGAGCCCCGCCCAGCGTCGATGCCGCAGTGGGCAGGAAGGGCTGAGGCGCGTCACAGGGGGTTGATCTCGGCGAGGCTCTTGCGGGTGGTGAGCGGCCCGATCGCGGCCACCGTGACCGCGACGATGAGCAGCGCGACGGCGACCACGCTGAACATCGAGAGTGCGCCGAAGGCGTCCAGCACGGGGAGCAGGACGAACGGCAGGGCACCGCTCGAGATCCGCGAGAGCGAATACGTCCAGCCGACGGCCGTGGCCCGCAGCGCGGTCGGGAAGATCTCGGCCTGGTAGATGTGGAAGACGTTCGAGAACACGTTGCTGATGAGCGTCGTGAGGAACCCGAACACGACGATGAGAACGTCGGACTGCGAGACGGAGAACGCCACGCCACTCGCCCCGAGGGCCAGGATCGACGCGATGAGCAGGTGCTTGCGCTCGAACTTCGCGATGAGCGGCGTGGACAGGAGCGAGCCGATCGGGTAGCCGAGGAAGGACAGCGCCGTGAAGAGGAGCGAGTTCGTCACGGTGTGCCCGCTCGCCACGAGGACGGTCGCGGCGAGCGTTCCGAACCCGTAGTAGCCGAACGTCTGGAACAGGTGGAAGACCACGAGCATCGCGAGGCGGTTGCGGTAGGGCGCCTTCGCGAGGCGCGCGAGGCTGCGCTTCGCGTCGAGGGCTGCGCCGGCCGGGGCCTCGGGGGCGGACGCCGCCGCCTCAAGCTCGCCCACGCCCACGCCGGATCCCTGCGCGAAGACTTCGAGCGCCGCGACGGCCTCCTGCTTCCGGCCAGCGCTTTCGAGCCAGCGCGGCGACTCCGGGAGGGAGCGGCGGAGGAAGAGGACGACGACGGCGCCCGCGCCTCCGAGGGCGAGGAGCCACCGCCAGCCGGACACGCCGAGGACGGTCGTGCCGTTGAGCCCCAAGGCCAGGAAGCCCACCACCGGGACGGCGACGAACGAGGCCGTGTAGGCCCAGGTGGCGAGGCGGCCACGCTTGTCTTTCGGGAGGACGTCGGAGAGGTACGCGTCCGCGACGGGGTATTCGGCGCCGACGCCGATGCCCGCCATGAACCGGGCGAACACGAGGAACCAGGCGTTCGGGGAGAAGGCCCCCACGATCGACCACACGGAGTACCACGCGAGGTTGAAGAGGAACGCCTTGCGCCGCCCGATGCGGTCCGCGAGGCGGCCGAGGGTGGCCGCACCGAGGAACATTCCGAGGAACGCCGAGGCGAGCAGGAGCTTCAGCTCGAGCCCGGAGAGATGGAAGTCCTTGTCGAGCGCGACGTTCATCGTGCCTGAGAGGAAGACCTCGTACATGTCGAAGAAGAGCCCGAGGCCGACGGCGACGACGACCCTCCAGTGGACCCTGCCCACGGGCAGGCGGTCGAGGGCGAACCCGACGCTGCCCGCCTGCGCGGTAGTGGATGGCACTGACGCCATGGTTTTCTCCTTTGAAGACTGGCCATCGGCCAAGGCCGTCCGGACCCGATGTCCGCCGACCTACAGAGTGGTTATATAACCACGATGTGAAGCCAAGGACGAATATAACCCACGTCACACGAGTTGGGTAGACCCTTTCCCGGAACTGCCCGGATGGCTCCCGCGCGGGCCGACTAGACTCCGCAAGAGGACAGCTTCGACAGTAAAGGGGTCCGCCGTGACCGCATCCGGCCGGGAAGCCTGGGACGACGACGAGGGCGGGACCGAGCCTCCCGCGCGTCGGGACGGGGCCCGAGAGCTCTCGGGCGGCGTCAAGCCGCTGCTCGTCCTGGGGAAGATCCGTGGCATCCTCGACTCCTTCACGCTCTCCCGACCGGCCCTGACGCTTTCGGAGATCCGCGCCGCGACGGGCTACCCCACCTCGACCGTCCAGCGACTCGTCGCGAATCTCGTCGCGGAAGAGTTCCTCGACCGAGAGGGCGACCGGGTGCGGATCGGGGTCAAGTTCGCGTACTGGGCGGCGCCCGCAACGCGCGGTCTCGACGAGCTCGAGATCGTCAAGCCAGTGCTCGAGGGGCTGCGCGACGCGACGGGGGAGACGGTCACCCTGTTCCGCCTCGAGGAGGGCTTCCGCGTGTGCGTCGCCATGGCAGAGACCCGTCACGGCCTGCGCCGCGAGATGCACGTCGGGAAGATCCTCCCGCTCCATGCGGGCTCCGCGGGGCGCGTCATCATGGCGTGGAATCCCGAGGCCGCGGCCACCGCCCTCTCGACGACGCTCGAGCGCCTCACCGAGCACACGATCACTGATCCGGCCAAGCTGCGAGCGGACGTCGACCAGACGCGGCGCGACGGATACGCCATGACGTCCGACGAGCGCGACGAGGGTGCTACGGGACTCGCGGCGCCCGTCTTCGACTCGATGGGGGACCTCATGGGTGCCCTCGGCATCAGTGGGCCGTCGCTGCGCGTCACCCCGGAGAAATGCCGGGCGTGGATCGATCCGCTCGTGGCGGCGGCGGAGCAGGCCACGCGCCTCATCGGCGGCCGGCTCCCGCGCTGACCTCGCGGGCCGCCGGCGGCGGGTGACCGACAAGGCTTGCCCACTTTGTGGGTTGCTGCTCATAATGTAGGAAAGCCTGCGCAAGGGAGCACCATGCACGAAGACCACGAGATCGCCCCGCTCGCCGGAGTCCGCGTACTGGAACTCGGCAACTACATCGCGGCCCCGACCGCCGGGCGACTGCTCGCCGACTTCGGGGCCGAGGTCATCAAGGTCGAGCGGCCGCGCACGGGCGACGAGCTGCGGAACTGGCGCCTCCAGACCGGAACGACGTCGATGCTCTACCGGACGATCAACCGCAACAAGAAGTCGATCGTCCTCGACCTCAGGACCGAGGCCGGCCGCAAACTCGTCCTCGAGCTCGCCCGGCACTGCGACGTCCTGCTCGAGAACTTCCGGCCGGGAACGCTCGAGAAGTGGGGCCTGGGCCCTGACGTCCTCAATGAGGCGAACCCCGAGCTCATCATCACGCGCGTCTCCGCGTTCGGCCAGACCGGGCCACTCTCGCCCCGGCCCGGATTCGCGGCCGTCGCCGAGGCCGTCGGCGGCTTCCGCGAACTCGTGGGCGACCCCGACCGCCCGCCCGTTCGCGTCGGGGTCTCGATCGGCGACTCGATCGCGGGCCTGTACGCGGCGTTCGGCTCGGTCATGGCGCTCTACCAGCGCGAGACGCGCCGCGGCGCTGGCCAACCCGCCGTCGTCCTCGGGGAGCGCATCATCGACGTCGCGCTCAACGAGGCGATGCTCTCGATGATGGAGTCCCTCGTCCCGGACTACGAGGCGTACGGCCTCAAGCGCGAGCGGACGGGTGGGCGCATGGAGGGGATCGCGCCGTCGAACGCGTATGTGTGCAGCGATGGGGCGAGCATCGTCGTCGCCGGCAACGGCGACTCGATCTTCCAGCGCTACATGCGGGTCATCGAGCGGCCGGACCTCGTCGACGATCCCGAGCTCGCGAACAACGACGCGCGGTGGGCGCGGCGCGAGGAGCTCGACGCGGCCATCGGCGCGTGGACCGCGCGCCATACGCAGGCCGAGGCGCTCGGCATCCTCGACGCGGCAGGGGTCCCGAGCGGTCCGATCTACACCGCGGCGGACATCTGCCGCGACGAGCAGTACGCGGCCCGGAACATGATCCAGCGCCTCCCCGTCTCGACGGGCGAGGAGCTGCTCGAGAACGTCGGCTTCCCGGGCATCGTCCCCGTGATCGGCGGCCAGTCGCTCCCGATCCGCAGCCTCGGACCCGACTTGGGGGAACACACGCGCACTGTGCTCGCCGACGTCCTTGGCATGAGCGAGGACCAGATCGACGCGACGATCGCGCAGACCGAAGGAACACCCGCCGAAGGAGTGCTTCTGTGACCTACGATTTCGCCCAGAGGCCCTCCCGCGGCCCCCTCCTGCGGGACGTCACGCTCCGCGATGGGCTCCAGCTCACGGGGAAGCTCCTTCCCACCGACTACAAGATCGGCCTGGCCCGCGATCTCCTGCGCCTCGGCGTGCCCGAGCTCGAGATCGGCTCGATGGCCCGGCCCGACCTCGTCCCGCCCATGGCCAACACGCTCGAGGTCGTCGCGGGCCTCACGCCTGAGGAGCTCGAGCGCTGCTGGATCTGGGTCGCGACGCCGCGGCACGTCGAGAAGGCCATCGCCGCGGGCGCCCGCAACGTCCAGTACTGCTTCTCCGCCTCGGACGCGCACAACCTCGCGAACATCGGGCGGAGCACGGAGGCGAGCCTCGCGGCCATGCCGGACGCGATCGCCCTCGCGAAGGAGGCGGGCGGCCGGATCCAGCTGTGCATCGCGACCTCCTTCACCTGCCCGTTCGAGGGCCCCGTCGATCCGCAGCGGGTCATCGACATCGCGAACGACGCGCGGGCGCACGGCGCGGACGACGTCGTCATCTGCGACACGCTGGGCCAGGCGTTCCCCGGGCAGGTCGCGGACCTCGTCTCCCGGGTCGCCGCGGAGACCCCGGCGCGCCGGATCGTGTTCCACGGCCACGACACGTGGGGGCAGGGGGTCGCGAACTCCCTCGCCGCGGCACAGGCGGGCGCCGCCGTGGTCGACGGCGCGCTGGGCGGCTTGGGCGGATGCCCGTTCGCGCCGGGCGCGAGCGGCAACACCTCGAGCGAGGACCTCCTCTTCGCCACGCGCCCGGGGTGGCTCGACCCCGCGACGTTCGCCGCCGTCGTCGGCCGCTCGGAAGCGCTCCTCGGCGAGCTCGGCGAGCCCAACCGCTCGAAGGCGGCCCAGGGGGCGCGATCGAAGGCGAGCGCGTTCGAATGGGTCATCCCGAGCGAGCTTGAGCCCTCGTGCGAGGGTGCCCTGTGACGCGCGCCCGGATCCTCGTGACCACGCCGATCCCCGAGCCCGGCCCCTCGCTCCTGGCGGCGGCCGCGGACGTGACCGTGCTGGACGCGCCTCCCTCCTACGCGGAGCTCGCGGCGCTGTGCGCGAGCGGCGACTACGACGTGGTCCTGACCCAGCTGAGGGACCGCATCGACGCCGAGCTGCTGGGCCGCGCGAAGGTCAGGGGCGTCTCGAACTTCGCGGTCGGCTACAACAACATCGACGTCGCCGCCGCGACCGAGCGCGGGATCGTGGTGGGCAACACGCCCGGGGTCCTGACCGACGCCACGGCAGACGTCGCGATGCTGCTCATCCTCGGCACGGCCCGCCGGGTCGTCGAGGCGGACCGCATGGTTCGCGAGGGCCGATTCCATGGGTGGGAGCCGGAGCTCCTGCTCGGCGCCGACGTGTCCGGCCGGACGCTCGGCCTCGCCGGATTCGGGCGCATCGCGCGCGCCACGGCCCGCCGTGCGCTCGGCTTCGGGATGGAGGTGCTCTTCGCTCCGCGGCCGCCCGGCGACCGCCCCGTGGAGGACGCCGAGCTCGGCGAGTTCGCGGGAAGGGTACGGAAAGTCGAGTGGGGCGAGCTCGTCGCGTCGAGCGACTTCCTCTCGCTTCACGTGCCGCTCGCCGAGGAGACGCATCACCTCGTGGACGCCCGGGTCCTGGCCCGCATGAAGCCCTCCGCGATCCTCATCAACACGGCTCGCGGCCCGGTGGTCGACGAGGCCGCGCTCGTCGAGGCGCTGCGCGCCGGCACGATCGCGGCCGCGGGCCTGGACGTCTTCGAGGACGAGCCGCTCCTGGCCCCTGGCCTCGCGGAGCTGCCCAACACCGTGCTCCTGCCCCACATCGGCAGCGCCACGGTGCCGGTGCGCGCCGAGATGTCCCGCCTGAGCGCCCTCAATGCGATCGCGATGGCCGCGGGCCAGACCCCCGAGCACGCCGTGAACCCGCAGGCGTGGTCGGAGCCCGTCAGAGGGGCGCGGTCGAGCTCCTGACGATGAGGCGGGAATCGAGGCGCCGGTCCACCACGGGGGCCTCGGGATTGGCGAGCCGCTCGAGGGCCGCGGCGCCCGCCGCCCGCCCGAGTTCGAGCGCGCGCAGGTCCACGGAGGTCAGGTCGATGCCGTGGAGCCGCGAGAGCCGAGAGTTGTCGTAGCCCACGAGCGAGAGGTCGCCCGGGACGGTCAGCCCGCGCTTCCACGCCGCCTCGCGGATGCCGAGGGCGAGCTCGTCGTTGTGGGCAAACACGGCGCTGGGGCGGTTCGGGCCCCTCAGCAGGGACACCGCGGCCTGCTCCGCGGCCGCCTGCGTGTAGTCGTCCGCGAAGATGACCCGCGGCGCGAGGCCGGCGTGGCGCATCGTGGCCTCGTACGCGCGCCACCGCACCTCGTGGCTCTCGTTCCGCGGGCCCGTCACGTGGGCGATCCGCGTGTGCCCGAGCGCCAGGAGGTGCTCCGTCGCGGCCCGCGCCCCGCCCCAATCGTCCGAGTACACGCTGTCGACGCCGTCCACGCGCCGCGCGACGTTCACGAGCGCCACGCTCCGGGCGAGCTCTTGGATCTCCGGATCCGTGTCGACGAGCGTCGCGGCGATGATGATCCCCACGCGCGCCTCGATGAGCGAGCCGACCGAGCTTTCGTCCACTCCGCTCGTGGAGTGGGACACGCTCAGGATGAGCCGGTTCCGGCCCTGGCCGAGGGCCTCGCGCACCCCGCTGAAGATGTCGACGTACACCTCGTTGCGGAGGTCCAGGAGGTAGAGGCCGACGGCGGAGGAGCGCTTGCTCGCCAGATCGGCGGCGACCGCATTGGGCCGGTAGCCCAGACGCTTCGCGGCTTCGAGGATGGCCCGCTTCGTCTCCTCGCTCACCCCGGGGGTGCCCCTGAACGCGAACGAGACGAGGGTCCGGGACACGCCGACTGCGCGTGCCACGTCCTCCTGCGTGACGGGTCGGGGCCGTCCGGTCGCGGCGGGGCGATTCACTCCAACATCGTCGCACGGGCGGGATCCCAGGAAATTTTGTCCGTTTGACCTTACATTTGAATCTTTCGCGCGTTAGTCTTATGTGGAGGCGGGTCACCAAGGGGCCCGCCAGCACGACAAAGGAGTCCTGAATGGCCACCGCATCTGCGCAGAGCGGAACGTCGAGTTCGTCACCGCTCCCGCCCCTCACCAACGGCCCCCACCGCCAGCGGCTCGGCCTCGTCGCCCTCGTCGCGACGTTCGGCGGCCTCCTCTTCGGCTACGACACGGGCGTGATCAACGGCGCGCTGAGCCCGATGTCCACGGAGCTCGGGCTGACCCCGATCACCGAGGGCGTTGTCACCGCCTCCCTCGTCTTCGCGGCCGCGATCGGCGCGATCTTCGGCGGGCGCCTCTCGGACGCCTGGGGCCGCCGCAAGACGATCATCCTGCTCGCCGTCCTGTTCTTCGCCGGCACCGTCGCCGTCGTGGCGACGCCGAACTTCGAGGTCCTCGTCTTCGGCCGCATCCTCCTGGGCCTCGCCGTCGGCGGCGCCTCGACCGTGGTGCCGGTCTTCCTCGCGGAGCTCGCGCCCTTCGAAATCCGCGGCTCGATCGCCGGTCGGAACGAGCTCGCGATCGTGGTCGGCCAGCTCGCCGCGTTCGTGGTCAACGCCATCATCGGCAACGTCTTCGGCAACGTCGGCGGCGTCTGGCGCATCATGTTCGCGATCTGCGCGCTGCCCGCCCTCGCGCTTTTCTTCGGCATGCTGCGCATGCCCGAGTCGCCGCGCTGGCTCGTCGAGAAGGGCCGCCGCCAGGAGGCCCTCGCGGTCCTGCAGACCGTGCGTTCAGTCGACCGGGCGGCCGCCGAGCTCGCCGACGTCGAGCAGATCGCCCAGGAGGAGCGGGAGAGCCACCAGATCGGCTGGCGCGCCATCTTCTCGAACAAGAACCTCTTCCGCATCCTGCTCGTGGCGATCGGCCTCGGCGTGGCCCAGCAGCTCACCGGCATCAACTCGATCATGTACTACGGCCAAACCGTGCTCACCGAGTCGGGCTTCAGCAAGGACGGCGCCCTCATCGCCAACATTGCCCCTGGCGTGATTGCCGTGATCGGCGGCATCATCGCGCTGCGGATGATGGACCGACTCGACCGTCGCAAGACGTTCATCACCGGTCTCTCGCTCACGACGACCTGCCACATCCTCATCGGCATCGCCTCGATGGCCCTGCCGGTGGGCAATCCGGCCCGTCCCTTCGTGATCCTGTTCCTCGTGGTCGCGTTCGTCGGCTCGATGCAGACATTCCTCAACGTCGCCGTCTGGGTCTACCTCTCCGAGATCTTCCCGCTGCACATGCGCGGCTTCGGCATCGGCGTGGCCGTGTTCGCCCTGTGGGTGGTCAACGGCTTCCTCTCGCTGTACTTCCCGTCGATGGTGGCCGCCATGGGGATCACCGGGACGTTCTTCCTGTTCGCGGTGGTTGGCGCCCTGGCCCTGATCTTCGTGATCACCCAAGTGCCGGAGAGCCGTGGCCGCACGCTCGAGGCGCTCGAGGAGGACGTCACGACCGGAGCGATCTACCTCGTCCACAAGAAGCAGGCCGTTTCTTCCTAGGCACAAGCGCCATGCCTTCCTAGGAAGGCACCAGCATGGGCGACGTCGGCACGCTAGGAGTGTGCCGACGTCGCCCATATACTTTGTTAGGACAAAGTATTGCATCGCTTCACTGAAGGCGATATTGTAAAGTTGTCAGGACAAAATCAATCGAAGGAGCTTCCCATGCCCCTGATCCGCATCGATGTCAACGCCGGCCGCACCTCGGATGAGATCACGCGCCTGAGCCGCGCGATCCACGACGCGATCCTCGCCGAGTACCGAATTCCGGAGCGCGACTATTTTCACGTCGTCACGGAGCACGTGCAGGGTCAGATCGTGGCCCAGGATGCGGGTCTCGGCTTCGAGCGCACGGGCGGCGTGGTCATGATCCAGATCTTCACGCAGGGCGGGCGCACGCAGGAGGCCAAGGAGGCGCTCTTTGCGGCGATTGCGGCGAACCTCGCGGATGTGGGCGTGCCCGGCGAGGATGTGTTCATCGGCTACGTCGAGAACGGCGCGGGGGACTGGTCCTTCGGCTTCGGGCGGGCGCAGTATGTCACGGGAGAGCTCGCCGTTCCGGCCCGTTAGGGCCCTCGCCGCGCGCGCACGGCATGTCAGCACAAACCTTTGACAGGACATTAATTCTGTAGCAGAGTTGATCTGTGGCCGCCGCCACAGGCAGCGCAGCCGGCCCGGGATCCCGGGACATCAGCACGAAAGGCACAGCAATCGTGACCTACGACGTTCTCACGATGGGGCGCATCAGCGTCGACATCTACCCCAACGATATCGGCGTCGGCCTCGCGGACGTCACGAGCTTCGGCAAGTACTTGGGCGGCTCGCCGTCCAACGTGGCGGTGGCGGCATCGCGGCACGGGCGCCGCACCGCCGTCGTCACCCGGACGGGCGACGACCCATTCGGCGAGTACCTCCACCGGGAGCTGGCCAAGTTCGGCGTCGACGATCGCTTCGTGACTCCGGTCGCGGGCCTCCAGACGCCGGCGACCTTCTGCGCGATCATGCCCGCCACGCACGAGTTCCCGCTGTACTTCTACGGCCGCCTCCCGACGGCACCGGACCTTCAGATCAAGGCGGAGGAACTCGACACCGAGGCCATCCGCACGGCCCGGATCTTCTGGTCGACGGTGACCGGGCTGTGCCAGGAGCCGAGCCGGTCCGCCCACATCGCGGCGCACGAGGCTCGCCCGCGCGCCGGCCTCGCGGAGGGCCAGTTCACGGTCCTGGACCTCGACTACCGGCCGATGTTCTGGGATTCCGAGGACGCCGCCCGCGAGCAGGTCGCCAAGGTCCTGCCGCACGTGACGGTCGCGATCGGCAACGAGGAGGAGTGCGCGGTCGCGGTCGGGCACGGCACCCCGGACGAGCAGGCGGACCGTCTCCTCGCCGCGGGCGTCGAGATCGCGGTCGTGAAGCTCGGGCCCGAGGGCGTGATGGCGAAGACGCGCACGGAGCGCGTGGTCTCGGCCCCGGTCCCGGTCGAGACGCTCAACGGCCTCGGCGCCGGGGACTCGTTTGGCGGCGCGTTCTGCCACGGCCTGCTCTCGGGCTGGCCGCTCGCCCAGGTCCTGGACTACGCGAACGCCTCGGGCGCGATCGTCGCCTCCCGGCTTTCGTGCGCGGACGCGATGCCGACGCCGGCCGAGGTCACCTCGCTCCTCGCGGAGCGCGGCCGCCTCGTCCCCGAGGCGGTGGCCCAGTGAGCATTTCCTACCCGCCCGCATCGCCGCACGCGGCACCCACCCTTACCGCACCCCAGGCTCTCCCCAAGGGAACGCTCGACGACGACCCCCGCCGCTACGAGCGCCTCACCAGGATCCGGCTCGAGGATCCCGAGGCCATCGCCCGGGCGGCCCGCGAGCGGAAGCCGCACCCCGGCGTCGTCCTCGGCAAGCAGAACTTCATCGTCGCCGCCGACCACCCGGCCCGCGGCGCGCTCGCCGCGCAGGGCCGCCCGGACGCGATGGCCGACCGGCGCGAGCTGCTGGACCGGATCCAGATCGCGCTGGCCAACCCTGCCGTGGACGGGGTCCTCGCGAGCCCTGACATCATGGACGATCTGCTGCTGCTCGGCGCGCTCGAGGGCAAGCTCCTGTTCGGCTCGATGAACCGCGGCGGCCTCGCCGGGTTCGTGAACGAGTTCGACGACCGCTTCACGGGCCACACCGCGGCGGCACTTGAGGCGATCGGCGCGACCGGCGGCAAGATGCTCACACGCATCTGCCTCGGCGACCCGGCGACGGCCCCGTTCCTCGAGGCCACCGCGCGGGCCATCGACTCCCTTGCCGAGCGCAGGCTCGTGGCCATGGTCGAGCCGTTCCTGTCCTCGTGGGTGGACGGCAAGGTCAAGAACGATCTGTCCGCGGACGCGGTCATCAAGTCGGTCGCGATCGCCTCGGGCCTCGGGTCAACGAGCGCGTACACGTGGATGAAGCTGCCGGTGGTCGAGGAGATGGAACGTGTCATGGCCTCGACGACCATGCCGACCGTGCTCCTGGGCGGCGATCCGACCGGGCACCAGGACGAAGTGTTCGCCTCGTGGGGCGCGGCGCTCGCGCTCCCGGGCGTCCAGGGCCTCACCGTGGGCCGGACTCTGCTGTACCCGGCGGACGGGGACGTCGCCGGAGCCGTCGCCGCGGCGGCATCGCTTCTGCACACCCAAGTAATCCCCGCCGGGGCGGGAGCGCACCTCAAGGAGGCCGCACAGTGACCATCAGCTCTGGGACCAAGACCCGCAGGATGACCGTCGCCCAGGTGCTCGTGGAGTTCCTGGGCCGGCAGTACACAGTTGATACCGTGGGCGGCTCTGGTTCTGGCGGAGCCTACCGGGAGCGTCTCATCCCCGGCATGTTCGGGATCTTCGGCCAC
The DNA here is from genome assembly GCF_049332655.1 of Sinomonas sp. P47F7. Lineage (GTDB taxonomy): Bacteria > Actinomycetota > Actinomycetes > Actinomycetales > Micrococcaceae > Sinomonas. The sequence goes on from NZ_CP186327.1 coordinate 1,148,739, forward strand.
GGCAACGTCGCGGGCGTGGGCCAGGCCCTCAAGCAGTGGCAGGTCGCGGACCCCACGCTCATGCCGTACTACCAGGGCCGCAACGAGCAGGCCCAGGTGCACCAGGCCGTGGGCTACGCCCGGCACACGCGCCGCCGCCAGACGTTCGCGATCTCGACCTCGATCGGCCCCGGCTCGTCGAACCTGCTCACGGGCGCGGCCCTCGCGACCGCGAACCGGCTCCCGGCGCTCCTGCTGCCCTCGGACACGTTCGCGACGCGCGCCGCCGATCCGGTCCTGCAGCAGCTCGAGCAGCCGCACGGCTACGACATCACCGTCAACGACGCGTTCAGGCCCCTTTCCAAGTACTTCGACCGCGTGAACCGCCCCGAGCAGCTCTTCTCCGCGCTCCTGCACGGCCTGCGCGTGCTCACGGACCCGGCCGAGACCGGCGCCGTGACCATCGCCCTGCCGCAGGATGTCCAGGCCGAGGTCTTCGACGTGCCCGTGGAGTTCCTCGCCGAGCGCGAGTGGCGCATCCGCCGCCCCGAGCCCGAGGCCGAGGACATCGCCCGGGCCGCGGAGGCGATCCGGGCCGCGAAGCGCCCGCTCATCGTGGCCGGCGGAGGCGTCCTGTACGCGTTCGCCCACGACGCGCTGGCCGAGTTCGCCGAGGCCACGGGCATCCCGGTCGGCTGGACCCAGGCCGGCGTCGGCGTCCTGCCGTGGAACCACCCCCAGGCGCTCGGCGCGATCGGCTCGACCGGAACCACGGCGGCCAACGCCCTGGCCCGCGAGGCGGACCTCATCATCGGCATCGGCACGCGCTACGAGGACTTCACCACGGCCTCGCGCACCGCGTTCCAGAACCCGGACGTGCGCTTCGTGAACATCAACGTCGCCGCGATCGACGCCTACAAGCACGGCACCTCGCTGCCGATCGTCGCCGACGCGCGCAAGGCGCTCGTGCAGCTCACGACGGCGCTGGGCGGCTACCGCGTGGGCGCGGACCTCGAGACCGCGGTCGCCTCGGAGAAGGGCCGCTGGGACGCGACGGTCGACGCCGCGTTCGCCCAGGACTACTCCCCGCTCGTCTCCCAGAACGCGATCATCGGCGCGGTCAACCGCGCGATGGACCCGCGCGACGTCGTCATCTGCGCCGCCGGCTCGCTCCCGGGCGACCTGCACAAGATGTGGCGCGTGCGCGACCCGTGGGGCTACCACGTCGAGTACGCGTTCTCCTGCATGGGCTACGAGATCCCCGGCGGCCTCGGCGTCAAGCGCGCCGCGCTCGACGCAACCTCGCAGGCCAGTGAAGAGCAGCGGGAAGCCCAGCGCGACGTCGTCGTCATGGTCGGGGACGGCTCGTACCTCATGATGCACACCGAGCTCGTGACGGCGGTCGCGGAGGGCATCAAGCTCATCGTCGTGCTCATCCAGAACCATGGCTATGCCTCGATCGGCGCGCTCTCCGAGTCCCTCGGCTCGCAGCGCTTCGGCACGAAGTACCGCACCCTGGACCGCGAGCACCACACGTTCGACGACGGCGAGAAGCTCCCGATCGACCTCGCCACGAACGCCGAGAGCCTCGGCGTCACCGTCTACCGGATCGAGCCGGGCCCGGATGCGATCGCCGACCTCGAGGCCGCCGTCGCCAAGGCCAAGGCCGCGCCGGAGGGCTCGGGACCGATCGTGATCCACATCGAGTCCGACCCGCTCATCGACGCCCCGAGCTCCGAGTCGTGGTGGGACGTGCCGGTCTCCGGCGCCTCCGAGCTCGAGTCCACGAAGCAGGCGTTCGCCACCTACGTCGAGCACAAGTCCCGGCAGAGGCCCCTCCTCGGCTGAGCCGCTCGGGTGGGCCCCGCCGTCGTCCGCCCTGGGCCAGCATGCCCGCCCACTAGCCACAATTCCCCTTGCGAAGGAGCAATCATGACTGTCAGGACCATTCCGCATTTCCTCAACGGTGAAGAGACCAATGGCATCGGCGCGCGGACGCAGCCGGTGTTCAACCCGGCCACGGGCGAGCAGTCCGGGGAGCTGCGGCTCGCCGACGTGGCGGACCTCGAGACGGCGGTGTCGAACGCGCGCAAGGCCGCCGAGACCTGGGGCGACATCTCGCTCGCGAAGCGCACCGCGGTGCTGTTCAAGTTCCGCGAGCTCGTCGCGGCACACATCGACGAGCTCGCCGCGCTCATCACGGCCGAGCACGGCAAGGTCCTCTCGGACGCGAAGGGCGAGATCGGGCGCGGCCTGGAGGTCGTGGAGTTCGCGTGCGGGATCCCGCAGCTGCTCAAGGGCGCGTACTCGGACCAGGCCTCGACCGGGATCGACGTGTTCTCCTACCGCCAGCCCCTCGGGGTCGTGGCCGGGATCACCCCGTTCAACTTCCCCGTCATGGTGCCCTTGTGGATGGCCCCGGTGGCGATCGCGACCGGGAACACGTTCATCCTCAAGCCCTCCGAGCGGGACCCCTCTGCCTCGCTGCTGTTGGCCAAGCTCTGGAAGGCCGCAGGCCTGCCGGATGGGGTGTTCCAGGTCCTGCACGGGGGCAAGGAGACCGTGGACGGGCTCCTGCGGCACCCGGACGTGGACGCGATCTCCTTCGTGGGCTCGACCCCGATCGCGAAGTACGTGCACGAGACGGCCACGGCGCACGGCAAGCGCGTCCAGGCCCTCGGCGGGGCGAAGAACCACGCGATCATCCTCCCGGACGCGGACCTGGACAACGCCGCGGACCACCTCGCCGCGGCCGCGTTCGGCTCCGCGGGGGAGCGGTGCATGGCGATTTCGGTCGCCGTCGCGGTCGGTGAGGTCGCCGACGCGCTCGTGGGCAAGGTCGCCGAGCGCGCCGAGGCGGTCAAGGTCGCCGAGGGCACGGACCCGGGCGCGGAGATGGGCCCGGTCATCACCGCGGCGTCGAAGGAGAGGATGAGGTCCATCGTGACCGCGGCGGCCGAGTCCGGGGCGGACCTGGTCGTGGACGGGCGCGAGTTCACCGTCCCCGGCAAGGAGAACGGCTTCTGGTTCGGGCCCACCGTGATCGACAGGGTCGGGACCGAGATGAGCGCTTACACCGAGGAGATCTTCGGCCCGGTCCTGGGGGTGGTGCGGGTCGAGACGGTCGAGGAGGCCATCGAGCTGATCAACTCGAACCCGTACGGCAACGGCACCGCGATCTTCACCTCCTCCGGGTCCAACGCCCGCAAGTTCCACCGCGGCGTGCACGTGGGCATGATCGGGATCAACGTCCCGATCCCGGTCCCGGTCGCGTACCACTCGTTCGGCGGCTGGAAGTCCTCGCTCTTCGGCGACAAGCACATCTACGGTGAAGAAGGCGTCTCCTTCTACACCCGCGGCAAGGTCATCACCCAGCGCTGGCCCGAGCCCACCCACGCCTCCGGCGCCTCCTACAACTTCCCCTCCAACTAGCCCTCATCCCGTTGCGCCGTCACCTCCGCTGGGTGCATACCCTGCGGACGTGACGGCGCAACGGGAGCGACGGCTCGCCAGCCCTAAGGAGCATCATGAGCGATATCGAGAACAAGCTCATCATCGGCACGGCCCCGGACTCGTGGGGGGTATGGTTCGCCGACGATCCGAAGCAGACCCCGTGGGAGCGCTTCCTCGACGAGGTGGCCGAGGCCGGCTACAAGTGGATCGAGCTAGGCCCGTACGGCTACCTCCCGTCCGACCCGTCGCGCCTCGCGGACGAGCTCAAGGCCCGCGACCTGCAGGTCTCGGCGGGCACGGTGTTCACGGCGTTCCACCGCGGTCGCGACCAGTGGGAGGAGGCGTGGGAGCCCGCTCGCCGCGTCGCCGAACTCACGGCCGCGATGGGCGGCGAGCACATCGTCGTCATCCCCGCGATGTGGCGCGACGACGTCACGGGCGAGGCTGTGGAGAACGAGGTCCTCTCGCCCGAGCAGTGGGACTCGCTCTTCACGGGCCACGACGAGCTGGGCCGCCGCCTCGGCGAGCAGTTCGGGCTCAAGCAGCAGTTCCACTCCCACGCGGACTCGCACGTCCTCACCCAGGCGGACATTGTGCGCCTGCTCGAGAACACGGACCCTGAACTCCTCAACCTGTGCCTCGACACGGGCCACGCCGAGTACGGCGGGGCGAGCAGCGTGGACCTCATCCGGAAGTATCCCGAGCGCATCGGGTACCTGCACCTCAAGCAGGTGGATCCGGACGTCCTCGCGAAGGTCCGCGCCGAGAACCTCACGTTCGCGGCCGCGAACGCGGCGGGCGTCATGACCGAGCCGCCGGCCGGCCTCCCGGACCTGCGGGAGGTCATCGAGGCCGTCGAGGCGCTCGACCGCCCGATCTTCGGCATCGTCGAGCAGGACATGTACCCCATCGCGTTTGACGTCCCGCTCCCGATCGCCACGCGTACCCGCAACTACCTCCTCTCGTGCGGCTCCCGCACGCGCGTCTCCTGAAAGGCTCACAACATGGCTGACATCCTGCGCGTCGCCGTCATCGGCGCCGGCCGCATGGGCGCGGACCACATCCAGCGCCTGCACACGCGTATCCACGGCGCCGAGGTGGCCGCCGTCGTCGATATCGACGTCGAGCGCGCCCAGGCCGCGGTCGCGGACATCCCCGGCGCGCGCGCGTTCGCGACGCCCGCCGAGGCATACGAGTCGGGCGACGTCAACGCCGTCCTCATTGCCACTCCCGGTTTCCTGCACGAGGCCGCGCTCCTCGAGGCACTCGCGCTCGACATCCCGATCCTGTGCGAGAAGCCGCTCACGCCGGACGCAGAGTCGGCGTGGCGGATCGTCGAGGCGGAGGTCGCGACGGGTCGCAAGCGCGTCCAGGTGGGCTTCATGCGTCGCTTCGACGCTGAGTACGCCCAGCTCGGCAGCATGATCAGCTCACGGGAGCTCGGCGAGCTGCTCATGCTGCACTGCCGCCACCGCAACCCGGACACCCCTCCCGGCTTCACGAACGAGATGCTCATCAACGACTCGGTCGTGCACGAGTTCGACGTCATCCGCTACCTCACGGGCGAGGAGATCACCTCGGTCCAGGTGCGACTCGGCAAGGCGTCCTCGAAGGCGCCGGGCGGGCAGCACGACCCGCAGCACGTGCTGATCGAGACCGAGTCTGGCGTGCTCGCCGACGTCGAGATCTTCGTCAACGCGCAGTTCGGCTACGAGGTCTCGACTCAGGCGGCGTTCGAGGACGGCATCGTCGACATCGGCGGCGACGGCGGGGCCTACCTGCGGCGTGGCGGCCGGTGGGGCGGCGTGGTCACGCCCAGCTTCATCGAGCGCTTCGGCACGGCGTACGACGTCGAGGTGCAGGCCTGGATCGACGCCGCCCTCCGCGGCGAGATCGGCGGGCCCACGGCGTGGGACGGCTACGCGACGGCAGCATGCTGCGAGGCGGGCGTCGAGGCGCAGAAGAGCGGCGAGAAGGTGGCCGTAGAGCTCCGCGAGAAGCCGGAGCTCTACTCGTGAAAATCGCTCTTGACCCCACCCCGTTCCACAGCACCCACTCGCTGCTCGAGTTCCCGGCTCTCGCGGCCGAACTCGGGTACCAATACCTCCAGCTCACCCCGCACCGGGACATGATCCCGTTCTTCACGCACCCGAAGGCTGACGACGAGCTCGTCCGCCAGTTCCGGAAGGCCTGCGCCGACGCGGGCGTCGAGGTTGCGTCCGTCCTACCCGTGCTGCGCTGGTCCGGTCCGGACGAGGTGGCGCGCGAGGCGGCCGTGCGGTACTGGAAGCGTGCCATCCAGATCACCGTGGACCTCGGCGTGAACCAGATGAACACGGAATTCTCGGGCCGGCCCGAGAAGCCCGAGGAGTCGGAGGCCTGCTTCTACAAGTCCATGGAGGAGCTCCTGCCGATCCTTGAGCGCGAGGGCATCAACGTGGCGATCGACCCGCACCCGGACGACTTCGTCGAGGAGGGCCTCGCGGCGCTGCGCGTCATCCGCGGGCTCAACTCGCCCAACGTCGGCATGGTGTACGTCGCCTCGCACACGTTCCACATGAAGGACGAGCCGCTCGACATCATGCGGGCCGCCGGGGATCGGCTCCGCGTGGTCCACGTCGCGGACACGATGAACCACCACGCCTCGCACGGCCTGCGGTACATCACGAACCCGCCCGGCAACGCGGTGCGTGTGCACCAGCACCTCAAGATCGGCGACGGCGACGTCAACTGGGACGAGTTTTTCGGCGGCCTCGACGAGATCGGCTTCCTGGACCGTGACGACACCGTCATGGTCTCGAGTGTCTTCGCCGAGAACGAGAACGCGCACGAGGTCTCGCGCTACCAGCTCCGCACGATGCGGGAGCGCGTAGCGAAAGCCTCGCCGGGCCGTTAGGCCGGCAGTACGTACCGTTCAGGGGTCAGCTCCCGTGGGTAACGACCCACGGGAGCTGACCCCTGAACGGTTAAGGCGAGTCACGCTACGCGTGCGAGGAGCGCGTCGACGAGTGACTCGGGGCTTGGACCGGCCTGGTCCGTGAAGTTTCCGAGGAAGGCCTGCATGAAGCATGCGCCGAGCAGGAGCGCCGCGGCCGCGGCCGGGTCTGCCTCCGCCGCGAGCCACCCGAGATCCTGCTCCCGTGCGAGATATTGCGTGAGTGCGTCGCGCACGTGCTGCGGCCCCGCGCCCCGCTCGACGAGCGCGTCCTTGTGCGCCGCGAGGAGTGCCGGCTCGGAGAAGGTCGAGGCCGCCATCGGAAACGTCTCGCCGTAGAACTCGATCGCCGTCTGCACGACCTCGAGGAGGTTCACGCGGAGGTTGCCGCGACCCGGACGCTCGGCGAGCTCGGCGAGCAGCGCCGGGAGGTGCCCGGGCGTCCGCTCGCGCAGCACCGCGAGGAAGAGGTCCGTCTTGTCGCGGAAGTGCTTGTAGAGGGCCGCCTCGGAGAACCCGGACTCGCGCGCGATCTCCTTGGTCGTGGCCCTCGCGAGGCCCTTGGTGCGCATCACGTGCTCGGCGGCGTCGAGCATCTTGCCTCGCGTGTCCATCGGCGCCTCCATTTCGAATGGGCCTCCATTGACAGGTGAGTAATTACTCACTCACCATGGTAGCGGACCATCCGGTTAGTAAGTGCTCACCAACAGGGAGGACAAGACATGAAGATCACCGTGTTCGGCGCGACCGGCGGTACCGGGCTCGAAGTCGTCCGGCAGGCGGCTGCGGCGGGTCATGACGTGACCGCCGTCGTGCGGGATCCGGCGCGCCTCGCCCCGGTGCCGGGCGTCGCCGTCGTCCGCGCCGACGTCATGGATCCGGCGAGCATCGCGCCAGCGCTCGCTGACGCCGGCGCCGTCGTATCAGCGCTTGGCAACCGAGAGATCCGCCGGCCGAGCACGGTGTGCTCGGGCGGCGTCGCGAGCATCATCGCGGCGATGAAGGGCGCGGGTGTCCGCCGGCTCGCCGTCGTGAGCGCGAGCGGCATGGTCACGGACGACGTCGACGACCTCCTCACGCGGTACGTCGCCAAGCCGATTCTTCAGCGGATCCTCGCGTACAACTTCGCGGACTTGAAGCGTATGGAGGAGATCGTCCGGGAGTCCGGCCTCGACTGGACGATCGTCCGGCCGTCCCGCCTCCTCGACGCTCCGCGTGGGGCGTACCGCGTGCAGATCGGGAGGAACCTTCCGCGCGGCTACAGCACGCGCCGCTCTGACCTCGCCGACTACATCCTCAAGAGCCTGGACGACGGCGCGGCCGTGCGCGAGGCGGTCTCCGTCGCCGTATGAGGTCCGACATTGCGTTGCGCCGTCACCTACGCAGGGTGCGCACCCTGCGTAGGTGACGGCGCAACCGGGTTAGGCCGTGAAGGGGAGGCGCCGGTCGATGTCCTGGCCCTCCCAGGTGCTCCTGATCCAGCCGTGGTGCGGGTCGTCGCTGATGAGCCAGTCGCGCACCCGACCGGGACCGGCCATGACGTTGAGGTAGTACAGGTCGTACCCGGGGGCAGCCATCGCGGGGCCGTGCCAGCCATACGGGACGAGGACGACGTCCCCGGTCCGCACCTCGGCGTTGACGTCGATGGGCCGCGCGTCCGAGGCGTAGACGCGGGCGTAGCCCACGGGGTCCTGCCCGGCGGCGTCGCCCGCGGAGCCGTGGCCGACGGGTGAGCCAGGGGCCAGGCGCGTCTCGAAGTAGTAGATCTCCTCGAGCGAGGTCTCGCCGTCCTTCTCCTCGTCGTGCTTGTGCGGCGGGTAGGAGGACCAGTTGCCCGCAGGCGTGATGACCTCGCACACGATGAAGCGGTCCGCCTCGAGCGCGGCCGGGGTGCCGAAGTTGTGCACCTGGCGCGAGCAGCTGCCCGCGCCGCGCAGCTCGACGGGGGTCTCCTCGGCGCGCACAAGTCGGGTGGGGTACTCCACCTTGGCGGGCGCGAGGGCGACGGCGACCCGGCCGCCGCTGGCGCTCGAAATCTCCACGGCCTTCCCGATACCCGTGTACAGCACGTCGCTCGGGCCCGCGAAGACGGAGGTGCGCCCGCGCAGGGAGTAGGCATCGCCGTCGGCCGTTGCCGCGAAGGTGCCCTCGAGCGGGACGACGATGCGCTCCTCGTTGGCGGCTTCGAGGCGAATGCTCGCGCCGGCGGCGAGTTCGGCGACCTTGAGGCCCGTGTGTTCCCAGCCGCGCACGGGGGTCGCGCTGTCATGCGCGCCGAGCGAAACCTGCCAAGCGCCGTCCGCGGCGCTGCCGAGGGGGTAGACCCACTCTGCCATGTGTTTACCTTTCGGGTCGGTCCCGGCCTGCCGTCAACGCTGGACCAGGGTCATCTCGAAGCTGTAGGAGTCGGCCCGGTACACGTGCCGGCCGGTCTCGACGTTGCGGCCCGTGTCATCCACAGCGGTGCGCTCCATGGTGACGAGCGCGGAGCCCGCCGAGGTCTGGAGGAGCTCGGCCTGGTACTCGTCCGCGACGGTCGCGCCGATGCGCTGGTTCGCGAGCCGGAAGTTCACGCCCGCCTCGCGCAGGATCTGGTACATGCCGCGCTGGCGCAGGCCCTCCTCGGTGAGCTCGGCGACGTCGTCCCGCACCCAGTTCTCCATGAGGGCGAGCGGCTTGTCTCCCACCGAGCGCAGGCGCGTGAAGTGGTAGACGCCCACGCCGGGCGGGAGCTGGAGCGTGCCCGCGATCTCGGCTTCGGCCGGGCCGTGCCGGAACGCGAGCACCCGCGTAGTGGGCTCCTGGCCGCCCCGCGAGAGGTCGTCCCACAGACTCGACAGCTCGAGGTGCCGGCGCACCTGGCTCGATACGACCTGGGTCCCGACGCCACGCTTGCGGACGAGCAGCCCTGCGCGGACGAGTTCGTCCATGGCCTTGCGCATCGTGGGGCGCGAGAGGTTGAGCTGGGCCGCGAGCTCGATCTCGTTCTCGAGCTTGGATCCCGCCTCGAGGGCGCCGCTGCGGATCATCGCCTCGATGCCCTGGACCACCTGATGGTAGAGCGGTACGGGGGACGAGCGGTCGATGGGGATGTTGAGACTGGTGGCCATGACCCCTCCTTGGGCTGGCGGTGGGCCTACGCCCTGCTTCGTATGTTTATTTGATAGGACAAATATCCTAGGTTGATCCTAACACTATGACCCGCGTCACGTGAGGGATTGCGGCTCTTTGGCGAGGGTGTTGCGAAAGTATGCCCAAGGTGACAAATGAGCCGATTCGTCGTGGAGCGTTCCACGTAAAAGTACTTATGTGTGGACAAAGTATTGACATGAGTGACGCGCATCACCCAAGATCTAGCCAAGGCTGAGAGACCGCGGAGAGCGGTCCGGCCAGGCCATGGATCGAAGGAGATTCTCGTGACCAAATTCTCGTGGCGCCACGCGGCGATCGCGGCACTCGCCGTCCCGATGCTCGCCCTCTCGGCCTGCTCCGGCGGGGGGAAGCAAGAAGTCAGCAGCAACAGCGGCGGCGGGCAGGCCGCGTCGACGCCCCGCATCAAAGTCGCCCTCATCACGCACGCCGCGGCGGGCGACACGTTCTGGGACATCGTCCGCAAGGGCGCGGAGGAGGCGGCCTCGAAGGACAACGTGGACCTTCAGTACCTCAACGATCCCGAGGCTGGCCGCCAGGCCCAGCTCGTCCAGCAGGCCATCGACCAGAAGGTCGACGGCATCGCCGTGACCCTCGCGACTCCCGACGCGCTCAAGGACGTGGTCAAGAAGGCCACCGACGCGGGCATCCCGGTGGTGAGCCTCAACGCGGGCGAGGACGTCTCCGCCAAGCTCGGCGCGTTCACCCACTTCGGCTCGAACGAGAAGCTCGCGGGCGAGGCGGTCGGCACGAAGCTCGCCTCGCAGGGCTTCAAGCACCCGATCTGCGTCATCCAGCAGCAGGGACACGTTGGCCTCGAGAACCGCTGCGCAGGCGTCAAGTCGAAGGTGCCGGGCACCGAGATCCTGTACGTGAACGGCCAGGACATGACGTCCGTCCAGTCGACGGCGACCGCGAAGCTCCAGGCCTCGAAGGACGCCGACGTGATTGTGGGCCTCGGCGCCCCGATCACCATCACGCTTCTCAAGTCCGTCACTGATGCGGGCAGCTCCGCGAAGGTCGCGAGCTTCGACCTCAACGCCGAGCTCGCCCGGGACATCGTGGACGGCAAGGTCATCTTCACGGTCGACCAGCAGCCGTGGCTCCAGGGCTACATGTCGGTCGACGCGCTCTGGCAGAACAAGCGCGGTGGGTTCAAGCTCGGTGGTGGGCAGCCCGTCCTGACCGGGCCGACCATCGTCGACAAGTCCAACGCGGCCGACGTCCTCAAGTTCGCCCAGCAGGGCGTCCGCTAGATCAGGAAAGGGCCGCGCGGCACCTCGCCGCGCGGCCCGACCGACAAGGAGTCTTCCCATGGCAACAGCAACCCTGCCGTCGGCCCCTGCCCCGGCACCTTCCGCGGACGAGAGGATCGGGCGCCGGAGCCCGTTCCAGAAGCTCCTGGGGCGCCCGGAGGTCGGTGCGCTCGTGGGCGCGATCGTCCTGTTCATCTTCTTCTCCGCGGTCTCGAGCACGTTCCTGCAGCCGAACGCCTTCGCGACGGTCCTGTACGGGTCCTCCACGATCGGGATCATGGCGGTCGGGGTCTCGCTGCTCATGATCGGGGGCGAGTTCGACCTCTCCGCCGGCGTCGCCGTCATCTCCTCCGCCCTGACCGCGTCCCTCTTCTCGTGGAACTTCGGCGTCAACGTGTGGGTCGGGGTGCTCCTGGCCCTCGTCGTCTCGCTCGGCATCGGCTTGGTGAACGGGTGGATCCTGGTCAAGACCAAGCTCCCGTCCTTCATCGTCACCCTGGCGAGCTTCCTCATGCTCACCGGCCTGAACCTCGCCCTCACGCGCCTCATCGGCGGCGCCGTGTCCTCGCCGTCGATCGCGCAGATGGACGGATTCGGCGCCGCGAAGGCAATCTTCGCCTCCTCGGTGAACATCGCCGGCGTCGACATCAAGGTCACCGTCTTCTACTGGATCGTCCTCGTGCTCATCGCCTCGTGGATCCTGCTGCGCACCCGCGTGGGGAACTGGATCTTCGCGTCCGGAGGGGACGCGAACGCCGCCCGGGCCGTGGGTGTGCCGGTGACTCGGACCAAGATCGGCCTGTTCATGGGCGTGGGCTTCTGCGGCTGGCTCCTGGGCATGCACAACCTGTTCGCGTTCGACGCCGTGCAGTCCGGCGAGGGCGTGGGCAACGAGTTCCTCTACATCATCGCCGCGGTCATCGGCGGCTGCCTCCTCACAGGCGGCTACGGCTCGGCCGTGGGCGGGGCAATCGGGGCGTTCATCTTCGGCATGGCCAACAAGGGCATCGTCTACGCCCAGTGGAACCCGGACTGGTTCAAGTTCTTCCTCGGCCTCATGCTCCTGCTGGCCACGATCGTGAACCTCATCGTGAAGAACCGGGCGGAACGGAAATGACGGACGGCACCAAGGAAGGTCGCATCATGGAAGCCCAGAACAGCTCTCCCGCCGAGGCGAAGGCCGAGACCCGTGCCGAGGCCAAGGCCCGGAACATCAGCAACGCCGAGCTGCGGGCCGGGTCTGGGGAGACCGACCCGCTCACCGACCGCGCGGTCCACCTGCTCAAGCTCGACGCCGTGGGCAAGCACTACGGCAACGTCATCGCCCTGCGGGACGTGACCATGGCCGTGGACAACGGCCGCGTCACGTGCGTGCTCGGCGACAACGGCGCCGGCAAGTCCACGCTCATCAAGATCATCGCCGGCCTGCACCAGCACGACGAGGGCACCTTCAGCATCATGGGCGAGCCCCGCAAGCTCTCCAGCCCGCGCGAGGCCCTCGACTCCGGCATTGCCGCCGTGTACCAGGACCTCGCCGTAGTCTCGCTCATGCCGATCTGGCGCAACTTCTTCCTCGGCTCCGAGCTCACCACCGGCTGGGGCCCGTTCAAGCGCATGGACGTGAACCGGATGAAGGAGATCACCAAGAAGGAACTCGCCGACATGGGCATCGACCTGCGCGATGTCGAGCAGCCCATCGGCCAGCTCTCCGGCGGCGAGCGCCAGTGCGTCGCGATCGCCCGCGCGGTGTACTTCGGGGCCAAGGTCCTGATCCTGGACGAGCCCACGGCCGCTCTGGGCGTGAAGCAGTCCGGCGTGGTGCTCCGCTACATCCTCCAGGCCCGCGACCGCGGCCTCGGCGTCATCTTCATCACCCACAACCCGCACCACGCCTTCCCGGTCGGGGACCGCTTCCTGCTCCTGAAGCGCGGGCGCTCGATCGGCTACTACGACAAGAAGGACATCACCCTCGAGGAGCTCACGGCCCAGATGGCCGGCGGCGCCGAGCTCGCCGAGCTTGCGCACGAGCTCGAACAGCTCGGCGGCCACAGCGAGGCCCTCGAGGAAGCCAAGGCGGACATCGAGACCGTCGGCATCGACAGCGCCACCGCCTGAGCCTGCGTGGGAGGCGGCCACGTCTCACCTCGGCTTCCACGAACGACGGCGCGGCCCGGCACCCAGCCGGGCGGCGCCGTCGTCGTTTGTTTCCGCCTGCATCGACTGCTGGGTAACTGTCGTTTTGGGGCCTCAAAACGACACCTACTCAGCAGTCGATGAACTAGAGTGTGGGCGGGGCGATCTTGGAACGTTCCCACAACACTGAGAAGGGACTCAGCATGACCATCCGAGTGGGCGTCATCGGCGCCGGCATCATGGGCGCGGACCATGTGCGCAACCTCGCGGGCGCCGTGAGCGGCGCGTCCGTGACCCTCGTCGCGGACCTTGACGCCGAGCGCGCCGCGCAGGCGGCGAGTGCGGCCGGGGCGCGCAGCACCACCGACCCGAAGGCGCTCATTGCGGACCCCGAGGTTGACGCCGTGGTCATCGCCTCCCACGATTCGACGCACGCCGAGCTCATCCTCGCGTGCCTCGCCGAGCGCAAGCCCGTACTGTGCGAGAAGCCGCTCGCGCCCGCCGTCGAGGACGGTCGCGCGGTGGTCGAGGCCGAGGAGCGCGTCGCGGCGGAGCTCGGCCGGAGCCTCGTGTCGCTCGGCTTCATGCGCCGCTTCGACCCAGCCCACACGGAGCTCAAGCGCCGGATCGAGGCCGGAGAGCTCGGCGAGGTCCTCGCCGTGCACTGCGTGAGCCGCAACGTGCGCTCGGTGCCGGACGCCACGAACGTCTCCGCGATCACCAACTCCGCGATCCACGAGCTCGACTCGATGCCGTGGCTCCTCGGCACGGACGTCGCCGAGGTCGCGTGGGTCTCGGGTCGGAAGACGAGCGGGCTCGCCCCCGCGGGCCTCCAAGACCCGGCGTTCATGCTCCTGCGCATGGCCGACGGCATGCTCGTGACCCTCGAGCTGTTCCTCAACGCCGAGTACGGCTACTCGACGCGCTGCGAGGTCGTGGGGGAGCGCGGCACCGCAAGCTTCACGGAGGCGCCGCTGCTCGAGCTCAACCTCGAGCGCCGCCGCGCCACGGAGTACCCCGCGGACTGGCGGCCCCGCTTTGCGGACGCATACCGGATCGAGCTCCAGGCATGGATCGACGCGCTCCGGGACGGCAAGGCCTCCCCGCTCGCGACGGCGCGCGAGGGCCTGCGGGCGTCGGAGATCGGCGCGGCGCTCGCGGCGTCGATCGAGGCCGGCGGCGCGTTCGTCCCGGTTGTCCACGCGTGAGGGGCTTCGAGTTCCCCGCCTCCCGCGTCCCCGACCCCGCCGACGCGCCGAGCCTGCGCTGGGGCATCGCCGGGCCCGGCTGGATCGGCGAGCGCTTCGCCGAGTCCCTCTCGCGGCACGGCTCGCAGCGCGTCACGGCGGTGGGCTCGCGCTCGCTCGCGCGCGCCGAGGAGTTTGCGGCCCCGCGCGGACTGCGCGCCCACGGCTCCTACGGCGAGCTCGCGGCGGACCCGGAGGTCGACGTCGTCTACGTCGCGACGCCGCACACGGCGCACGTCGAGGTCGCGCTCACCGCGCTCGAGGCCGGCAAGCACGTGCTGGTCGAGAAGCCGCTCGGGCTCAGCGCGCGCGAGGCAGAGCGGATCGCCGAGGCGGCGCGGGCCCGCGGGCTCTTCGCGGCCGAGGCGCTGTGGACGGCGTTCCTGCCCTCGTACGACGTCGTGCGGCAGCTCGTGCGCGGCGGTCGCCTGGGCGAGCTGACCGCCGTCGTCGGCGACTACGGCGAGTACCTCCCGCCGAGCCACCGCGCGCACGAGCCGGCGCTCGCGGGCGGGCCGCTCCTGGACCTCGGCATCTACCTCCTCGCGCTCGCGACCGACCTCCTCGGCGAGCCCGACCGCATCCTGGGGCTCGGCGCGCCGCTTGCGAACGGCGTCAACGGCCAGCTCTCCGCGCTCCTCGGCTTCCCGGGCGGCGCCCAGGCCACGCTCACGACGACGATGCTCGGCTTCACGCCGGCCCAGCTCACCGTGGTGGGAACCGAGGCCGCGCTCACGCTCGACGGGCCGTTCAACTCGCCGGGCGGGCTCACCGTGACAACGGCCGACGGCGCCACGCACCGCTGGGAGGGCACGCCCGGTTCGCACGTGGACGGCCTGCACTTCCAGGCTGCCGCGGCCGCGCGGGCCATCGCCGCGGGGCGGCTCGAGGTCGACGAGCGCCCGCTCGAGATGAGCGTCCGGGCGCTGCGGGTCGCGGATGAACTCCGCCGGCAGACCGGAATCGTGTATCCAGGGGAGTGACCGTGCCGGTGGCCGCCGTCGTGGGCCACAACGCGCTCGGGCGGGACTCGCTCGCGGAGCACGGGATCAAGCGGGTGTGGGCGCTCAGCGCGCTGAGCGAGCGCGACACGTCCGCCGATCCCCGGCTCTCGGCTCAGCTACTGCGGCAGCTCGGGCATCGAATTGGCCATGATCTCGGGGCGCCGTCGCTGCGCGCGTAGCCTTGATGAGGTAGGTTCCTTTCTGATTTGCGACGGGGCGGACCATCCAGCCCCGGGGAGCCGGAGGCTACGAACATGGCAGAGAAGACCGTCCTCGAGGCTGTGACGATTGCCGTCGCGGCCGCGGATCTCCTGGGCGAGAAGCTCGCGAAGGCGAGCTCGCAGGAGCTCCTGGACATGGAGGACCGCGCGCCCCTCGAGCTCGCGGAGCTGTACGAGAACTTCGAGTCGAGCGCCGCGGCCGCGGTCGCGGTGCTCCGGGAAGTCCACACCCATGCTTGGTGGGAGAGGGCCGACCCCCACACGATCGGCCACGCCTACATGACGGCCAGGGCCTGGAAGGACTTCGAGCCAGCTGCGGCCGAGGCCGAGGCGACCATGCGGGTCGAGCTGCGGCGGCGGTACGGCATCGATGTCGAGTCGACCTACGGCAAGGCGCAGGAGATCCAGGACCAGTACGAGAAGCTCGAGCTCGGCCGGCTCATGGCGAAGTTCAAGCAGAAGAAGGACGTGCAGGAGCCGGGGCAGGCTGAGGGCGGGGAGCCTCAGGCCTGAGCGGCGCGCGGCTAGTGTGCCCAGAGCCGACGTTCCGTACGAGGGCGCACGTTCGTCGCGAGGGCGCACGTTGCAACGCGTTCCGAGGTGCGCTCTCGCTTGAAAGGTGCGCTCTCGCTTGAAAGGTGCGCTCTCGCTTGAAAGGGTGCGCCCTCGCCGGCAGGCTAGATCGCGGTCGAGGCGCGGACTACGAGCGAGGGCTCGACGAGGTCATGCTGCGGGGGCCGCCCCGGGTTCCTCAGCCGCGCGAGGAGCGTGCGGGCCGCCTCGGCGCCGATCTCACGGTTGTGCGGGTCCACGCTCGTGAGCGCGAGGTGCCGGTAGGCGGCCAGCGGCGAGTTGTCATAGCCGACGACGGCGACGCCCCCGGGCGCCGCGAGCCCCCTCTCGCTGAGGGCGGCGAGGGCGCCCACGGCCATGACGTCGTTCGCGACCACGAGTCCCGTCAGCCCTGGGTGCCCGGCCAGGAGCTCCGACGTCGCGGCGTACCCGTTCTCCTCCGACGTACTCCCGTCGGCCCCCGCGACGAGCGGCTCGAGGCCCGCGGCCCGCATGGCCCGCTCGTAGCCGCGCCGCCGGTGGGCCGCCGGGCCGCCGAGTCCGCTCACGTGACCCACGGCGGTATGGCCCAGGTCGAGCAGGTGGCGCGTGGCGAGCTCGCCGCCGCGCTCGTCGTCGCCCGCTACGACGTCCGCACCCGGGAGCGTGCCCTCGCCCAGCTCTCGGGTGCCCGCGACGACCACGGGGACCGGGACGTTCCGCAGGAGCTCCGCCGGGGGCTCCGCCGCGAGGACGAGCGCATCCGCGTGCTGGGCGAGGAAGCCGTCCACGGGGTTGAGCCCGGAGGCCGTCTCGAGCTGGAAGTCGGCCACGCTCACGGTGTAGCCCGCGGGGTCGAGGACTGAGCGCAGGCCCGCGAGGAGCTCGACGAACCACGGGTTGCGGAAGTCGTCGATGAGCACGCCCACGGCCCTGGTCTTCTGGCTCGCGAGGACGCTCGCGGCCCGGCTGGGCCGGTAGCCGAGCTCGGCGATCGCGGTGAGGACGGCCCGGCGCCTGGCGTCGCTCACGTGCGGGGCGCCCCGGAGCACGAGCGAGACGAGCGACTTCGAGACGCAGGCCCGTTGGGCGACGTCGTAGATGGTGGGGCGGGGAGTGGGGGTGTCTCGGGCTGCCACCGCTCCATCATGCACCCCGCGGGGGGCCGAGGCGGCCTTCCGGCACACCTCATTGACAGGACAAATACGCGTCTCTATTCTCGAATTGTGGAGCGCTCCAAATTCTAGGACGGTCCGCAAAGACCTCTGGAGCGGCCCTTGGCCCCACCCACCCCACCCCTCAAAGGAGAGATCATGCCCGAGTCCCTCGGCGTCGCCGTCATCGGCGCTGGCATGGCCGGCAAGGCCCACGCGGCCGCCTACCGCACCGCGAGTGCGCTCTACCGCCCGACCCTCCCGGAGATCCGCCTCGTCTCGATCGGGGACGTCAACGCTGAGTTCGGCCAGGCCGCCGCCCGGCGCTTCGGCTACGAGCGGCACGACGCCTCGTGGCAGGCCATCGCGGAGGCGGACGATATCGACGTCGTCAGCGTCGTCATCGCGAACTCGCTGCACCGCGAGGTCGTCGAGGGCCTGCTCGCGGCCGGCAAGCACGTGCTGTGCGAGAAGCCGCTCTCGGACACACTCGCGGACGCCCGCGCGATGGCGGACGCCGCGCGAGCCGCCGAGGCCCGTGGAAACCTGGCACGGATCGGCTTCACGTACCGGCGTGCGCCCGGCATCGCGGCCATCCGCGAGCTCATCCAGAACGGCACGCTCGGCAGGCCGCTGCACTTCTCCGGCCGCTACTGGACGGACTACGGCTGCAGCCCGCAGGCGCCCATGAGCTGGCGGTACAAGGGCGGCCCCGGCTCGGGCGCGCTCGCGGATGTCGGGAGCCACATGACGTACGTCGGCGAGTTCCTGTGCGGGGACGTCCAGGCGGTCTCGGGCGGACAGCTCTCCACCGCGATCGCCAAGCGCCCGCTTCCGCTCGGCGCCGTCATGGGCCACGACCACGCGGCGGTGAGCGACACGTTCGAGGCCGTCGAGAACGACGACGTCGCCGCCTTCTCCGCCGAGTTCGCCCGGTGCATCGGCAGCATCGAGGTCTCCCGCGTCGCCGCGGGCCACGCGAACTCGCTCATGTTCGAGGTGTTCTGCGAGAAGGGCGCCGCGCTGTTCGACCAGCGCCGACCTGCCGAAATCGGCCTGTTCCTCTCGGAGGGCCCGTCGGCGCAGAATGGCTACCGCCAGGTGATCCTGGGCCCCGAGCACCCGTACCTCGCCGGCGGGCTCCCGATGGACGCGCCGAGCGTGGGCTTCGGCCAGAACGAGGCGTTCGCGTACCAGGCGCGCGCCTTCCTCGAGGAGGTCGCCGGGCTGCCGGAGAACGAGTCGCTCCCGCGCTGCGCGACGTTCGACGACGGCGTGCGCAACATGGAGGTCCTCGCGGCCGTCACCGAATCAGCCCAGAACAACGGAAAGAAGGTCTCCCTGTGAAGCTCGGCGTCTACAACGCGATCCTGCACGACCGGTCGCTGCCTGAGGCCCTCAAGGTCATCGGAGACCTCGGCCTGACCGGGATCGAGATCAACACCGGGGGCTTCCTGCCGGCCGTGCACGTCCCGACCTTCGATGACATCCTCGTCTCCGACGCCGCGCGGGACGACTACCTCGCGATCTTCGAGGGCACGGGGGTGGGCATTGCGGGCCTGAACTGCAACGGCAACCCGCTGCACCCCAAGGCCGAGATCGGCGAGAAGCACGCCGAGGACATCCGCCGTTCGATCCGCCTCGCCGAGCGCCTCGGCCAGAACCGGGTCGTGACGATGTCTGGCCTGCCCGGCGGCGAGCCTGGCGCGACCGTGACGAACTGGATCGTGAACGCGTGGAACTCCGCGGCGCTGGATGTCCTCGACTACCAGTGGGACCTCGCCGTCAAGTTCTGGCGCGAGACCGATCGGCTCGCCGCCGAGCACGGCGTCAAGGTCGCCCTCGAGCTGCACCCGCAGAACATCGTGTTCAACACGGCGGACGTCTACAGGCTCGTCGAGCTCACGGGCGCCACGAATGTGGGCGTCGAGCTCGACGCCTCGCACCTGTTCTGGCAGCAGATGGACCCGGTCGCGGTGGTCCGCGAGCTCGGGCCGCTCGTGTTCCACGCCGCCGCGAAGGACGTCCGCGTGAACACCGAGAACGCGCGCCTGTACGGCGTCCTCGACAACCGGTTCCGCCGGCTCTCCCCGGACGAGGCTCGCACGAATCTCGGCGGCGACGAGTGGGCCAACGAGTGGCCCAAGAGCTCGGCGTGGGACTTCGTGGCCCTGGGCCGCGGGCACGACGCCGCGTACTGGGCCGAGTTCCTCCGCGCCCTGTACGAGGTAGACGCCGGCATGATGGTCAACATCGAGCACGAGGACGTCTCCCTCGGCCGGATCGAGGGCCTCGAGGTTGCCGCGGGCGTGCTCCTCGAGGCCGCGCGCTCGGCGGGCGTTCTCGCCGAGGCGTGAGGAGGGGGCCGGGTCGACTTGCGCCCTCACCTCCGCTGGGTTCGCACCCTGCGGAGCTGACGGCGCAACGAGATTGACGGACGACGGCGGGCGGCCGGAGATTAGCGGACGACGGCGCGCGGCGGCGCCGTGCTCGACCGCACCGTGAGCGAGGGTGGGACGAGCGAATGGGTCACGTGCCCGTCGAGGGCGGCCGCCGCGGCGCCGACCGCCGCGGCCGCCAGTGCGTCCGGGTCCTGCCGCACGCTCGTGAGCTGCACGTGGGCCAGAGCGGCGAGCCGCGAGTCGTCATAGCCGACTATCGAGAGGTCCTCCGGGACGCGGATCCCGCGCTCGCGGAGCCCGTGCATGAGGCCCACCGCGAGCACGTCGTTGAACGCGACGACGGCCGTGAGCGGAGGGCGGCCGGGGGGAGGCCTTTCCACGAGCGCCGCGAGCGGGCCGGCGGCCGTCATGCCATCCGTCTCCGTCGGTCCGCCCGGGACGAAGATCGGCGTTTCCCCGGCCTCATTCAGGAGGCGGTCGAAGGCCCCCGCCCGGGCGTCCGAGCCGACCGCGGAGCCGCCGTCCACGTGGGCGATGCGCCGGTGCCCGAGCCGCCTGAGGTGTTCGACGGCGAGGCCTATCCCCGCGGCCTCGTCGGTGGCGACGCTCGCAAGCCGCGGCCGGTACTGCGGCTGGAGCACGGAGACCGCCGGAACGGGCAGGTCCAGGAGTTCAACGTCCTCGGACTCGGGTGCGAGGACGAGGATGGCCTCGACGTTGAGATCGAGGAGCGATTGAAGCGCCTCGCCCTCCGGGCGTCGCGGGCCGCGGGCGCTCAGGACGATGTCGAAGCCAGACTTCGACGCCGCGGGGTAGAGGGCCTCGACGATCTCGGCGTGGAACGCGCCGTCGAGCGCGAAGACCACCCCGAGCAGGTGGCTGCGCGAGCTGCGCAGGAGCCGGGCGCGGGCGTCGGGCCGGTAGCCGAGGCTCGCGGCGGCCGCGAGGACCCGCTCGCGCGTCGCGTCGCTAGCGCCCGGGGCGTTGCGCATGACGATCGAGACGAGCGCGCGCGAGACCCCCGCCTCCGCGGCGACGTCCGCGAGCGTGGCGCGCTTGGCCATGTGACCTCCTGGGGGAATTCTGCTCCAACCTTACTAGAACGATCTAGACAGCGCGACGACGCCATGCCAGACTGCTGATATCGCCCGCTAGAACGTTCTAGGACCGGGCGCGAAGCTTCTCCCGAGAGGACTGTCATGAGCTACCAATCCGTCGCCTCGGCCCGGCCCGAGCCGGTCCGCGTCGGCCTCATCGGCGCGGGCTGGATGGGCGCGTTCCACGCCCGCAGCCTTGCCCTGCGCATCGCCGGCACGAGCCTCGTCGCGATCGCGGATCCGGCGCTCGCCGTCGCCGAGGAGCTCGCCGCCGAGCTCGGCGTCGCGAGGGTGACCCCCGACCCCGCGGATCTGTTCGCGGACCCCGAGATCGACGCCGTCGTCATCGCGGGGCCCGCCCGCTTCCACGCCGAGCTCTCCATCGCCGCGGCCCGTGCGGGCAAGCACGTGTTCTGCGAAAAGCCCGGCTCGATCGACGTCGCCGAGCTCGCGCGCGTCGAGGAGGCCGTCGCGGCCGCGGGCGTGCACTGGCAGATCGGCTTCAACCGCCGCTACGCCGCAGACTTCCTCGCGGCCCGTCGCGACGTCGAGTCGGGGGCGGTCGGGACGCCGCAGCTCCTCCGGTCGCTCACGCGCGACCCGGGGACCGGCAGCATCCCGCACGCCGCGAGGGTCCCGCAGTGGACCATCTTCCTCGAGACGCTCATCCACGACTTCGACGCGCTCAACTGGTTCAACCCCGGCGCCGAGCCCGTGAGCGTGCACGTCACGGCGGACGCCCTCGTCGAGCCGAGCTTCAGGGACGCGGGCTTCCTCGACACGGCGGTCGTGACGGTCCGCTACACGAACGGCGCGATTGCCGTCGCCGAGGCCAACTTCTCCGCGCTCTACGGCTACGACGTGCGCGGCGAGGTCTTCGGCTCCGCCGGAATGGTCCAGGCGGGCCGCGCCACGGAGACCGCGGCCGTGCGGTACGGCGCCGCAGGGCTCTCGGCCGAGACGCCGCGCCTCAACATCGAGCTGTTCGCGGACGCGTACACCGCCGAGCTCGCCGACTTCGCCGAGCATGTCCGCGCCCGCCGCGACGGCGCGGCCGCCCCGGACCACGGCATGCCGCTCACGCCGGGCCTCGACGACGCGCGGCGGGCGCTCGCCGTCGCCCGCGCGTGCATCGAGTCGGCGCAGTCGGGTGCGACGGCCGCCGTCGCTGGTTCGTCCGCAGGGGCGGGGGCCCGCGCATGAGGCTCGCCGTCTGCGCCGAGATGGTCTTCACGGACCTGCCGTTCGCGGAGCGCGCGCGGCGCATCGACGAGGCTGGGTTCGACGTCGAGCTGTGGGACTCGCGCACGAAGGACATCGCCGCCCTCAAGGCGACGGGCGCGCGATTCTCGTCGATGACCGGCTATTCGGCGGGATCGCTCGTCGAGCGGGACTCCGCGGACCGCGTCGTGAGCACCGCGGAGGCCCTCGTTCCGGCGGCGCTCGAGCTCGGCGTCGAACGCCTCGTGGTGCACTCGGCCGAGCTCGTCGACGGGAAGGCGGCGCGCCCGCACTGGCGTTCGGACGGCGAGATGTGGCTCACGGCGGCGCGGACGCTCGAGCGCCTCGGCGAGCTCGGCGCGCGCCACGGGCTCACGTTCTGCCTCGAGAACCTCAACACGATCCTCGACCACCCGGGCATCCCGCTGGCCCGCGCGAAGGACACGCTCGCGCTCGTGCGCGCCGTCGACCATCCCAACGCGCGGCTCATGCTGGACCTGTACCACGCGCAGCTCGGGGAGGGGAACCTCATCGAGCTCGTCCGCGAGGCGCTGCCATGGGTCGGCGAGATCCAGGTCGCCGACGTCCCGGGCCGCTGCGAGCCGGGCACGGGGGAGATCAACTACGCCGCCGTGCACCGGGCCCTCGCCGACGCGGGGTATGAGGGCACCGTGGGCCTCGAGGCGTACGCCTCGGGCGATTCCGACGATGCCCTCAAGGCCTTCCGGGCGGCCTTCGGCGGCTGAGTCTGGCGCCTAGCGGACGACGGCGGGCGGCGGCGCCGTGCTGGTGCGCGCCTTGAGCTCCGGGGCCAGCAGGACTGACTCGGCGACGGGCGAGCGTCCCGCGATCCGCTCCGCGAGGAGCCGAGCGGCGACCCGCCCGGCCTCGCGGCTCGCGTTGTCCACGCTCGTGAGCCCCACGGCGCGGAGGCGCGCGGCGGGGGTGTCGTCGTAGCCGGCGAGCGAGAGGTCGTCGGGCACGGCGAGCCCGAGGTCCTCCGCCGCGGACAGCGCGCCGAGGGCGGCCATGTCGTTGACGGCGAAGATCGCCGTCGGCCGGCCCGCCGCGGCAAGGAGCCCCCGCCCGGCGCGGTATCCGGCCTCCTCGGTCAGGCCCGCGTCGACGGTCCGGAACGTGAGGCCCAGCCGCCGTGACTCGTCCTCGAAGCCCTCGCGCCGCGCGTCGCCCACGGGAGTCCCCGGCGCCCCGAGGTGCGCGACGTCGCGGTGACCCAGTGCCGCGAGGTGACGGACCACGCGGCGGGCGCCCTCGGCGTCGTCGTTGGTGACAATTGAAGCGGCCCGAGCCTGGGCGCGCGGCGAGCCGACCTGGACCACCGGGACGGGACCGATGCCGGCGAGCGCCGGTTCGGCGCCGTCGAGCGTGCCGACGAGCACGATCCCCTCGACGCGCAGCTCCATGAATCGCTCGACGAGCGGCCCGCCCTCGAGGCGCCAATCACCCAGAAGTGGCCGCAGCCCTGCGCCGTGCAGGCCGTCGGACAGGCCCTCGACCGCGGGGACAAACCACGGATTGCGCAGATCGTCGAGGATGAGGCCCACGATTCCGCTGCGCTGCGAGCCCATGGCCCGCGCGGCGGCGTTGGGGCGATAGCCGAGCTCGGCCGCAGCGTCGAGCACGGCGCGGCGCTTTGTCTCGCTCACGTACCCCGTGCCGCGAAGGGCGAGCGATGCCGCGGACTTGGAGACGCCCGCGAGCGCGGCGACGTCGAGGATCGTCACAGCTTTCGCCATCGGGGCTCCTTCTCGCGACAGAAAGGCGGATTGTCAGTACAAACCTTGACCGCGGCATCGGTCACATGGATACTCTAGGGGAAACCTTGGAACGTTCCCATATCCCTCTCCATAAGACCTGCCACAAGGGAGTGCCCCATGAAGCAAGTGACCCTCGGACTCGTCGGCGTCGGGCGCATCGGCGTCATGCACGCGCGCAACATCGCCGCGCTGCGGGAACCGTTCGCCGCCCGCGGTATCGACCTCGCGTTCAAGCTCACGGACGTCGCCGAGGAGCACGCGCGGAGCGTCGCCGCCGAGGTCGGGGCCGAGTTCGTGCCCGGCGGCGCGCCGGGGCTGATTGCCTCCAAGATCGACGCGCTCGTCGTCGCGACCGGCACGCCGACCCACCCCGAGCTCATCCGCGCGGGCGTCGACGCGGGCATTCCCGTGTTCTGCGAGAAGCCTGTGGCGGGCTCGGTCGCGGACTCGCTGCCCGTGCTCGAGTACATCGCCGAGCGCGGCGGGCTCGTGCAGATCGGCCACCAGCGCCGGTTCGACGCGGGTTACCTCGAGGCAAAGCGGCGTTTCGACGCGGGGGAGATCGGCTGGATCCACTCGCTCCGCGCCATGACGGGGGACATGTTCCCGCCGTCCGTCGAGTTCATCGCGACGTCCGGCGGCCTCTTCCGTGACTGCTCCGTGCACGACTTCGACATCCTCCGCTGGCTCACGGGCCGCGAGATCGTCGAGGTCTACGCGCGCGGCTCGAACAACGGCGACCCGGCGATCGGCGAGGTTGGCGACGTCGACACCGCGCTCGCCGTCGTGACGTTCGACGACGGCACCGTCGGCACCGTCTCCGCGACCCGCTACAACGGAGCCGGACACGACGTCCGCCTCGAGGTCCAGGGCTCGAAGTCCTCGGTCATGGTGGGCCTCGACGACAAGACCGCGCTCCGCTCGACCGAGCCGGGCGTCGCGTTCCCCGCGGGGGAGACGCACAAGACCTTCGCCGAGCGCTTCGACCTCGCGTACCGGGCGGAGCTCGCGGCCTTCGTCGAGCTCGTGCTCGGCGAGCGCGAGAACCCCTGCACTCCCGCGGACGCCGTCGCCGCCTCGCGCGTCGCGGACGCCGCCCAGGAGTCGCTCGAGACCGGCCGGCCGGTGCGCGTCGAGGTCCCGGCGCGAGCCTGAGGCTCCCGGCGGCGGGGCGGCGCCCTCCGGCTTCCCCGACTTCCGATCCGCCGTCCCCAGCTTCTGAACCGGCTTTCCCAGCTTCTGAACCGAGTGCCCCAGCATCTGTCGCGATTCCCGGCCGAAGTGCCGGAAACAACGGGTCTCCAGCGCGACGAGGCGTCAGAAGCAGGGGATTTCTGCGGAGGAGTCGGGGAAACCGGCGGAGGAGTCCGGGAAACCGGCGTCCGACGACGGCGGGGGCGTCGCCACGCGAGGTGAGCGGCCGACGGCGGGGCGTCGCCACGCGAGGTGAGCGGCCGACGGCGGGGTCGTCGCCACGCGAGGTGACCCCGCGCCGTCGTCCGTCTACCGCCCGAGGAAGATCGGGTTCGTGAGGGCCGCCATGGGGCCGAGCGGGAGGTCGGGGCCCATCGCGGTGCCGCTGCCCGAGGTGCCGTCGGGCCTGGGGTGCCGCACCTCGACGCGCACATAGGCGGAGCGTCGCGGCGTCGTGACCCACGAGCTCGTGCCCTCGCCGGACCCCGGAAGCGTGACCTGCTGCGTCTGGCCCTCGTCGGTGATGAAGCGCACCACGCCGTGCGGCACCCCGACCACTGTCGCCGTCACCGTGACCGGCGCGCCGTCGTCCGCCGCGAGCCGCTCGCCGATCCCGGCGACCGTGCCGCCGGCCTCGGCCGTGAAGTCGACCGCGACGTCCGCGGATTCGGCGATCCACGACCGCCCGCTGCGGAGGCCCTCCAGAATGGCGTCGCGGGAGAGCGCCGCCGCGTTCACGACGTTGTGCGGGAGGCCCACCGGCTGGGGCGCGCTGTGGGCGTCGCTGTTCCCGACCGCCGGGAGCCAGCGGCCCGAAGTCCGCCCAGATTCGGTCCGCGTCGAGGAGACCAGCATGGCGTCCCACGTGTCGACCGCGGACTCGTCGTCCGCGGTCCACGGGCCGTTCCACACCTCGACGGCGTCGGCGGAGTCGTAGCCGAACTTCCACCGGCACGCCACGAACGGGCAGTACGGGTGCGCTGGGACCACGAGGCCGCCGGCGGAGCGGATGCGCTCGGCCGCGTCTTCGAGTTCGCCGTCGCGCGCCCGGTACCGCCAGTCGATCCATGTGCCCGGCCCGAGCCCGAGCGCGAGGAAGTGGCCGTTGCGGGTCGTGACCTCCTCACCCGTGAGGATCAGGAGGTCATGGCCCGCGAGCGGACCCCACGCGCCGTGCGAGGCGGACGTGTTGTGCTCGGTCGAGACGATGAAGTCCAGGCGCCCGGCGCGGGCCTCCGCGGCGACCTCCGCGGGGGTGCGCTTGCCGTCGGAGTAGACGGTGTGGAGGTGCGCGTCGCCGCGGTACCAGCCCGGGCCGCGGCCCTCGACCGCGAGCGGCGGGTACTGCTGCTCGGGCGCCCCGCCATCAGGCCCGAAGCCAAAGGCCACGGTGACCGCGTAGTCGAGGCCTTGCTCCGACACCTGGTACGGGCCGAGCACCACGTGCCAGGTTCCCTCGCCGATCGGGCCCGGGAGGTAGCCGGGCGTCGCCTCGCCGGCGCTCAGGAAGAACTCCGTGCGCGCCCCGCCCGACCAGCCCCGGAAGCCCTCGCCGTGGAGCTCGATGCCCTTCTCGTCGAAGATGCCGATGCAGCACGAGTTGGACGGCAGGCCGGGCTCGACGGGCGGCCGGCTGTACGTGTAGGAGACGCTCATCCGGTTGACACCGGCCGGGACCTCGACGGGAACGTAGACGAAGTCGGCCGCGCCGGGGTCGAGGCGACCGGCGATAGTCATCGAAGTCATCGGGCCATGCTCGGCCCGCGGAATGAACCCAGGCTGAAGCCCGGCGAAACCCGCCCTGAACTCGTTCAAGGGAATCCTGACGGAACCGCGACTACCCTGACTCCATGAATGCGACGCCCGCGCTCAACCCCATGCCGCGGACGCTCGAGGTCGAATCGCTCGAGCGCTTCGACGAGCTCGCCTCCGCGGGAGCGCACCGCATGGCGGGATGGCAGCTCCAGTCCATCGACTTCCGCGGCCGATCCGCCCAGCTCAAGGCCATGGACCCGGCCGGCGCGATGTTCCTCGGCTGCACGCTCGCGCCCGGTATGGAGGAGTCGCTCCGGGCGCGCGGGGCGCTCGTCTTCCCGGCGCTCCCAGGCCTGCCGTTCGATCCCTACCGGCCGTCGCTCTACACCGGCCCCGAGCTGTACCAGGGCGTCGAGTTCGAGCCGTACGAAGAGACGCCCGACGCCCGCATCTACGCGTGGACTCGGCGCCAGGGCAGGGCCGGCGTCGAGAGCGCGCTCTCCGCCGCACTGCACGACCACCACATCGGCGAGTCGCTCCTGGACGCGCTCGAGGGCCCGTTCGCGGGGCGGCGGATCGTGGGCGTCATGGGCGGGCACGCGGGCCTGCGGGGGAGCCCCGCGTACGACGACGCCGCTCGCCTCGGGCGCGGGCTCGCTGCGGCCGGGTTCGTGGTCGCCACGGGCGGCGGGCCGGGCGCGATGGAGGCCGCCAACCTCGGCGCCTATCTCTCGGCGAGCCCCACGGATGCCCTCGACGACGCGCTCCGGCGCGTCGCCGTCGTCCCCCGTTTCCGGCCGTCGGTGAGCGCGTGGGCCCGGGCCGCGCTCGCGGTCCTGGGACTGTACCCGGGCGGGACGCCGAGCCTTGGCATCCCCACGTGGTTCTACGGCCACGAGCCGCCGAACCTGTTCGCGACGCACATCGCCAAGTACTTCGCGAATGCCGTCCGGGAGGCGGTGCTGCTCGAGAAGTGCACCGGGGGAGTCGTGTTCCTGCCGGGCGCGGCGGGAACGGTGCAAGAGGTGTTCCAAGACGCGTGCGAGAACTATTACGGCACGCCCGAGACCATCACGCCCATGGTCCTCGTAGGCCGCCGGCACTGGACGGAGGAGCTGCCCGCGTGGCCCCTGCTTTCGTGCCTCGCGCGCGATCGCGGCATGGACGGGCGCGTGTACCTCGTCGACTCAGTCGAGGAGGCGGTCGCGGCCCTCGCCTAGCTGGCCGGGAGGCGGCTACCCGACCGCCGCGCCGAAGATCCAGCCCAGCACGTACGTGACCGCCGCCGCGCCGAAGCCGATGAGCAGCTGCCGGGTGGCCCGCCACAGCGGCGACGCCCCCGCGAGCAGGCCCACGATCGCGCCCGTCCCGAGGAGCACGAGCCCCACGAGCACCGCCGCGAGGACCAGCGCCGGGACCCCGACCATCCCGAAGATGAACGGCAGGATCGGCACGATCGCGCCGGAC
Organism: Sinomonas sp. P47F7; assembly: GCF_049332655.1. Classification (GTDB taxonomy): domain Bacteria; phylum Actinomycetota; class Actinomycetes; order Actinomycetales; family Micrococcaceae; genus Sinomonas. The sequence continues at coordinate 1,176,737 of NZ_CP186327.1, forward strand.
GCGAAGAAGCAGAAGCTGCTCACCGACGCCTGCCATGCGGAGCCGATCGCCTCGTGCTCGTCCGCGTTGTTCGCCTTCTCGGGCTGGAGCGAGAGGCTTGGGTCGCAGTCGCACGTGAAGTAGCCGAGGCGCTCCGCGGCGCGGTGCTCCGCGGCCGCCTGGCTCATGCCGCGCGCCTTGTACACGAGCACGAGCTCGTTCTGATTGAGGTCGAGCGCGGGCGCGGCCGTGAGCGTGATCTGCGTGGGCAGCGAGGCCGAGAGCAGTTCCCGCTGCGACCGCACCGAGATGTACTCGCCCGCGCCCATGGACAGCGCGCCGGCGAGGAGCCCCGCGACGCCTGAGAGCAGCACGACGTGGCTCGAGACCCCGGACGCGGCCATGCCCGTGACGAGCGAGAGGTTGCTCACGAGCCCGTCGTTCGCGCCGAACACCGCCGCCCGGAACGATCCCGAAAGCCGGGTGCGGCCGCGGACCGCGAGCCCGCGCACCACTTCCTCGTGGATGCGCTCGTCGGCAGCCATCGCGGGCGTCGCGAACGGATCGGCCGAGTACGGCGAGCGGCTCTCGGCGCGCTGCGCCATCGCGAGCACGAACACCGAACCGAAGTGCCGGGCCAGGAATCCGAGCAGCTGGCTGCGCAGGGACGCCGGCCGCGGCCTGCCGAGCTGCTCGCCGAGCAGCCCCTTCCAGTGCGCCTCGTGGCGGCCCTCGGCCTCGGCGAGGCCAAGCAGGATCTCCCGCTCCTCGCCCTCACGCCGTTCGGCCAAAGCACGGTAGATCCCCGCCTCCGCCTTCTCGTCGGCGAGGTACTGACGCCACCGCCGGTAGTCGGCGTGCGTGGGCTGGGGGCGCTGTTCTGGTGCCGGGGTGGGGGTCGGCATGATGCTCCTGGGCTGGCGTGGATCGTCGTCGGGCGCCTTTGCCCACAGCACTCTAGCCCGGATTTCCGCGGGTTTTCGGCCGGTCCACCCCAGCATCGGAGTTCGGCTCACCTGAATCTGGCGGGCGGGCCACGGCGGCTGCGCGCTGGCCGCGGGGGCCGGTCGCCGCCGTCGTCCGCGGCCCTGGTGGGCGCTCGGCGAGGAGGGGGATTCCTCACGGGCATCGGCTGTTTCCACTAGACTGTTGTGATCCGGCCGACGCTCGTCGGGCCGCGCGAGTCCCAGAGAGGCGGCCCATGAAAGCCCTGCCGGTCGAGCCCAGCAACGTGTCCGTGGCGATCGGTTCGAGGATTCGGGCGGCGCGCGAATCGCAGCGCATGACCATCGAGCAGGTGGCCGAGGCCGCCGGCCTCTCCAAGGGTTTCCTGAGCCGCGTCGAGCGGGACGAATCATCGCCGAGCGTGGCCTCGCTCGTGACCCTGTGCCAGGTGCTCTCCCTTCCGATCGGCGACCTCTTCGCGACGCCGGAGACCCACCTCACGCGCGCCGGCGAGGCACCGAAGATCTCGCTCGGGGGCGAGGGGATCGTCGAGCGGCTGCTGACCGCGCGCTCAGAGCGCCGGCTGCAGGTCATCCAGGCCGAGATCGCGCCGCGCGGTACGGGGGAGTCGGAGCTGTACGCCGTGGACTGCGACGTGGACGTGCTGCACGTGGTCCGCGGGCGGATCCACCTCGTCATGACCAACGATCGCTACGAGCTCGAGGAAGGCGACACCCTCACGTTCCCCGGGCGCGAGCCGCACACGTGGGTCAATCCCGCGGATGAGCCCGCGACCGTCCTCTGGGTTCTGGTCCCGGCCGCGAGCCGCTGACCCCGCGCGGGAGCGCCGGACGCGGGGAGCTATGGCTGGTCCAGCCCGTTTCTCGGGCCCGTGAGTGCGAGCCTCGCCCGACGCGCCGCACTTCCGACCGGTTGGGAAGAATCAATCGGGCCGGAGCACGGGTAGGCCTGCGATCACCCACGAATCCGCCCCGTGAGAGCCGCGGTGACCTCGGAGACGAACCGCTCGGGCGCATTCCAGATGACATCAGGCAGATAGCGGAGCTTCACGTAGCCGCTGAGCGTGGCCGAGTTGTCGCGCTCGCGGTCCCGCAGCATCGAGGTCCGGTCGGAGTGAAACGCGACACCGTCGATCTCGATGATGAGAAAGCCCGCGATCAGGAAGTCGACGCGGCCAATGCCCGGAATGAAGGCCTGGGGCTCAACATCGACTCCAAGCGCCTCGGCTAGCGGCAACAGCAACAGCAGGGCCTCGGCCTCCGGGAGCGACTCGACCCGGAGGTCGACCTTCCGGAGCGTTTGCAGAACACGTCCTGACTTGCGGGCCGTGAGATCCTCCTCGAGGAATTCGAAGCGCAGGCCGTGGAGCTTGATCGCCGACGCCGCGAGTGGCACGGCAGCTTGCTCGGGAAGGCAGCGAAGCGCATGCAGTACGACGTCTTCGACCGCGGCCAAGGGCAACGTGTGGTGTGGCTGGTACCTGAGCCCCCGGTGGATCGTCGCGTCGAGGCGCGATGCCAGCGCGAGCGAGCCATTCGCGTGGCCGTGCCCGCACCCGAGATGATGCCTCGCCGGTTGGACCCGGATCCAGAGCCCGTGGTCGCGGGCCGCCGAGGCGCACGTGAGGACTGAGTTGCGCATGATTGCCGCGAGGAAGTCGCGACGGCAGTCAGCCGTGGCGTAGACGCCGCGCTTGGGCCGCCGGACCCGCCGCGCCAACGAAGCGAGGTCATTGCTGCTGAGCCCAGCCTCGAGAAGCGTCGACGCGCGGGCCACGCCCCCGAGCGAATCAAGTAACTGAAGAGGGTCCATCTCCCCAGCTAGCCACGGGTCACCCGGCGTGAACGCCCGCGAGGCGGCTATGTGGATGGCGGGCCGTTGCCGGTTCTGGGGAGGAGATTTGGGCGCTCCGGGTCTCCGCGATCCAGCCCGCTTCTCCGGTCCCGTGACCGCGCGCCCCGCCGACGCGCCGCGCTTCGGACCGGTTGGGATCAATCAACCGGGCCAGAGGGCGGCGCGGGGTGGCGAAGGCACCGGTGCGGGGAGATGCGGCCCGGAGAGGCCGGCGTCAGCCCACGTGCACCCAGGGCCGCTCGGTCACGCGGGGCTCGGCCTCGCGCAGCACCTCGCGCGTCACGGGAGCGATCTCGCCCTCGCCGAAGAACAGGAACTTCGTGAGGTTCGTGACCGGATTGCCCTCGGTCCAGCGGAAGTAGATGTGCGGCATGAGGCCGGTCACGTTGCGCAGGTGCAGGAGGATCGCGGCGAGCGTGTTGGGCACGTTGTTCGAATGGACCTCGAGCACCTTGAAGCCGTGCCGCTTGACCCCGTGCACGTCGAGCTCCTGCTCGAACTCGGAGCTGTCGTCCACCACGACCTCGATGAACAGGATGTCCGCATCCTCGGGCAGGTGGTTCGCGGCGCGCGCGTGCTCGAGCTTCGTGCGGTACCGCTCGGAGTCGAGGCGCTGGGGTTCGTGCGCGATGAGGCGGATGGGCCCCTGGTCCACCTCGGCGAGGAACTCGAGCGCCTGCTCGTCGAGCCGGACGAGCGTGGCGCGGAGCTCGAACGAGCGCCGCACGCGGGATGCGAAGCTCACCACGACGATGCCCAGGATGAAGAGGGCCGCGATCCGGATTCCGTCGGGCCGCTCGAGGGAGTTGGCCACGGTCGTGTAGAGGAAGACGGCGCTGATGATGCCGAACGCCCACGTGAGCCCGCGCTGCCGCTTGCGCCATGCGGAGAGCGTCACGGCGATGGCCGCCGAGGTCATGAGCACGAGGACACCGGTCGCGTACGCGCCGCCCTGGGCGTCCACGTTCGCTTCGAAGATCCATGTGATGAGGAAGCCGATGGCCGTGAACACGAGCGTGAGCGGGCGGACGGCCCGGGCCCAGCCTGGCGCCATGCCGTACCGCGGCAGGTAGCGCGGCACGAGGTTGAGCAGGCCGGCCATCGCGGACGCGCCCGCGAACCACAGGATGGCGATGGTCGAGACGTCGTAGACCGTTCCGAAGCCGTCGCCCAGGAACTGGTGCGCGAGGAATGCGAGGGCGCGGCCGTCGGCCTTCCCGCCGGTCTGGAACTCGGCCTGCGGGATGAGCACGACCGTCATGAAGCTCGTCGTGATGAGGAACCCGGACATGATCGTCGCGGCCGTGGTGAGGAGGCGGTGGGTTCCGCGGATGCGTCCGGCCGGGTATTCCTCGGTGTCGCTCGGATCGCCCTTGATCTGCGGCATGACCGCGACGCCCGTCTCGAAGCCCGAAAGGCCGAGGGCCAGCTTCGGGAACACGAGGAGCGAGATGCCGATCATCATCCAGGGGTCGCTGTGCTCGGTGGTGAGGGCCTTCCACCAGTCGACCACCGCGACGCCCTCGCCGAACAGGTGTCCGAAGCCGACCACCACGACCACGGCGTTGAGCACGAGGTACACGCCCACGAGCACCACGGCCACGTTGATGGCCTCGCGGAATCCGCGCAGGAACACGAGGCCGAGCGCGGCGAGCAGTGCGAGCGTGATCGCGACCTGCTGGCCGTGCAGCGCCTGCGGCACGAACGGGTTCTCGATGAGGTGGGCGCTGGCGTCCGCGGCGGAGAGGGTCATGGTGATCATGAAGTCGGTCGCGGCGAAGCCCAGTAGCGCGAGGACGAACAGCTTGCCCGTCCAGCGCGGCATGAGCCGCTCGAGCATCGCGATCGAGCCCTCGCCCTTGTGGCTCTCCTTCGCGACGCGGCGGTACACCGGGAGCGCGCCGGCGAGGGTCACGGCCACGAGGATGACGGTCGCCATGGGGGAGAGCAGGCCGGCTGCGACGGCGGCGATGGCGGGCTGGTAGCCGAGGGTCGAGAAGTAGTCGACGCCCGTGAGGCACATGACCTTCCACCACGATTGGGCCTTGTGGTGCTCCTTCGGGACGCCGTGCGGCCCCTGGTGCTGCCCCGAGACCTCGGGGATTCCCTCGAGGAGCCAGCGGCGGAAGCCGTGGCCGGTGCGCTTCTTCCGGTCCGAAGGTTCGGCCGGCGGTCGAGTAAGAGTTGTCATGATTCCCTGATCTTCCGGTGTCCTGCAGGGAGAGTAGTCGCGCAGACTCGGAGGGACCTGATTCTTGATGCGTTCTTAACAGCCGGTGTTGGCGGCCTCACAAAGATCACATCACACGTGGCGCGCTCAGGCGAGCGCCGCCGTCGTCGTTCGCGGGAGGGTGGGTGGAAACAATAGGTGCATAGAAGGAAACATTGCTGTAGCCTGAATCACAACAGAACAAGCTATGGAGGGCACCCCTTTGAAAGAGCTCCGGATCGAGGACAACGGCCGGCTCGGCCCCATCGATTCCTCCCGCGTCCCGCGCTTCGCCGGCCCCGCGACGTTCGCGCGGCTCCCGCGCCTCGATCAGGTCGCGCACGCTGACGTCGCGATCGTGGGCGTCCCGTTCGACTCGGGCGTGTCGTACCGCCCGGGCGCGCGCTTCGGCGCGAACCACGTCCGCGAGGCGAGCCGCCTCCTCCGCCCGTACAACCCGGCGCTCGACCTCTCCCCGTTCGCGGAAGCCCAGGTCGCCGACGCGGGGGACATGGCCGTCAACCCGTTCAACATCCATGAGGCGATCGAGACGATCCAGCAGGACGCGCTCGACCTCACGGCCGGCGGCACGCGCCTCGTGACCCTCGGCGGCGACCACACGATCGCCCTCCCGCTGCTCCGCGCCGCCGCGGAGCGCGCTGGCGGGCCGGTCGCGCTGCTCCACTTCGACGCACACCTCGACACGTGGGACACGTACTTCGGCGCCGAATACACGCACGGCACACCCTTCCGCCGGGCCGTCGAGGAGGGCATCCTCGACACCGACGCGCTGAGCCACGTGGGCACGCGCGGCCCGCTCTACGGCAAGAAGGACCTCGAGGACGACCGCCGCTTCGGCTTCGGCATCGTCACCTCCTCCGACGTCTATTACGAGGGCGTGCGCGACGTCGTCGCGAAGCTGCGCGACCGCATCGGCGAGCGTCCCCTCTATGTCTCTGTGGATATCGACGTCCTCGACCCCGCCCACGCACCCGGCACCGGCACGCCCGAGGCCGGTGGCATCACGAGCCGCGAGCTCCTCGAGATCATCCGCGGCCTCCGCGGGCTCAATCTCGTGGGCGCCGACGTCGTCGAGGTCTCCCCGGCCTACGACCACGCCGAGCTCACCGGCATCGCAGCGAGCCACGTCGCCTACGATCTCGTCTCCCTCCTGAGCGAGCAGCCCACGGTATCCTCCGCGAGCGCCGCGGCAGGCGAGCGGACGACGGCGGGTGCCCAGTGAGCGCCACGGCGGCGGCTAGCGCCGCGGGTCACCAGCGCAACGGCGGCGACCTCGTCGTCGAGACGCTTGAGGCGCTCGGCGCGAAAACGGTGTTCGGCATCCCCGGCCAGCACGCCCTTGGCCTGTTCGACGCGATGGGGCGCGGCAACCTCAAGTTCGTCTCGAGCCGCGTCGAGAACAACTCGGCGTTCGAGGCGGACGGCTACTCGCGCGCGACCGGCGAGGTCGGGGTTCTCTTCCTCTCCACCGGTCCCGGCGCCCTGACCTCGCTCGCCGGGCTCCAGGAGGCGTACGCGACGGGCGTCCCGATGGTCGTCATCGCGAGCCAGATCCCGCTCGAGGGGCTCGGCGCACGGCGCAAGGGGATGCTGCACCAGCTCGACGACCAGAAGGCCTCGGCGGCCAACGTCACGAAGAGCCAGCGGCTCATCCAGCACGCGTCGGGCATCCCGTCGGCGATCCAGGATGCGTGGACGGACGCGATCTCGTCCCCGCAGGGGCCGGTCTGGGTCGAGATCCCACAGAACGTGCTCCTGGACCCGATCATGGTCCCGCCCGTCGAAGACGCGCTCGCGGTCGCCGCGGACAACCCGCCGCGCGTCGAACTCGTGCGGGAGGCGGTCGCGTGGCTGGCCGCCGCGGAACGCCCCGCAATCATCGCGGGCGGCGGGACGCGCCGCGGCCATGCCGAGAAGCCGCTCCTCGCGATCGCCGAACTGCTCCGAGCGCCGGTGATCTGCACGCCCGGGGGCAACGGCGCGTTCCCGTGGACGCATCCGCTCTCCCTCCAGTCGTGGGTCGAGGACCGGCACATGACCGACGTGCTCGAGGACGCGGACGTGCTCGTGGTCATCGGCTCCTCGCTCGGCGAGGTGACCTCGAACTACTTCACGTTCGAGCCGCGGGGCCGCATCATCCAGATCGACGCGGAGCCGCGCGTCCTCGAGTCGAACCGGCCAGGCCTCGGCATTCGCGCCGACGCGGGCCAGGCGCTCGCGGCGATCCAGGGCGCGCTCGAGGCCGCGATGGCCGGGATGCCGCTAGTGCCCGACTGGCATGGCCGGACCCCCGAGGCCCTCGTTGCTGATTCGCTGGACGCCGTCCGCGCGCGGCTCGAGGCGCAGGATCTCGGCAAGGAGCTCCGCTTCATGGCGGACATCCGGGCCGCCGTGCCGGACGAGATGCAGACGTTCTGGGACATGACGATCGCCGCGTATTGGGGCTGGAGCTGCTGGGATTCGCGCGCGGGCCAGTTCCACTCGGCGCAGGGCGCGGGCGGGCTCGGCTTCGGCTTCCCGTCCGCGATCGGCGGAGCGGTGGGGCTCGAGACGATCGGGAAGCCCTCTCGCGTGCTCGCCGTCTCGGGCGACGGCTCCGCAATGTACTCGATCAGCGAGCTCGCGACCGCGAGACAGCACAACGTTCCCGTCACATGGCTCATCGTCGACGACGGCGGCTATGGGATCCTCCGCGAGTACATGGTCGGCGCGTTCGGGCAGGCGACCGCGACCGAGCTCGCCCGGCCCGACTTCGTGAAGCTCGCCGAATCGTTCGGGGTTCCCGCGCGCAGGGTCGCGCCCGAGGACGTGCGGGAGGCGCTCGAGGCAGGCTTCGCGGCGGACGGGCCGAACGTCGTCGTCGTCGAGACGCTCCTGCGGATGTTCGCCCCGACGCATCTGGGCGTCTAGACCCACCCGCCCTTCCCAGCCCGCCGCGCGCGCAGTCCAACCCGCCCGCCTCTCCCTCTCTCACGTTGAGCCGTCACCTCCGCACAGTGCGGAAGTGACGGCTCAACTCGTTGCCGGGCCCGATTGCCCCTCTTCCCCATTGCGCCGTCACCTCCGCAGGGTGCACACCCTGCGGACGTGACGGCGCAACTGGATGACGTCCCTCACATTAGTTTGCCTAGGCAACCGTTTCGGATATATAGTTGCGGTAAGCAATCAAACAAGGGAAGTGACCATGGCCGTCGAACCGCAATCAGTCCGAGCGCTGATCCACGGTGTCTTTGACCTCCAGCGCGTTCTTCGATGCCTCGCCCACGAGCACAAATCGACCGAGGTCGGCTCCGCGGAAGCGGGGGTGCTGCGCATGATCAGCGAATTCGGCGGCCGCGCCGTGGACATCGCGGAGAAGCTCAGCGTGAGCGCTCCGGTGCTGAGCCGGCACATCGCCGAGCTCCACGATCGCGGACTCGTGACGCGACGCGCCGATCCCGAGGACCGCCGCGCCCAGCTGCTCGAACTCACGGACACGGGGAAGGCCCGGCTCGCTGAGATCGAAGAGGCGCGCATCGCGCTCATCCTCGAGCTCCTCGAGGGCTGGGACGAGTCGGAAGTCGAGGCCTGCGCGGCATCGATCTGCCGCCTGACCGAAACCATGCGGGCTCGGAGCCACACGCTCAAGTCCGGGGCCTCCCTTGACCAGACCAAATCCCAGAAGGGGGAAGAGCTTGCTGCCCGCTGATGCACCGGCTCCCGAAATGAGCCACCGCCAGATCCTGGAGGCCCTCTCGGGCCTCCTCGCTGCGTTCTTCACGGCGATCCTTTCGAGCACGATCGTCTCGAACGCACTCCCCACGATCATGGCGGACCTCAAGGGCAACCAGACCGACTTCGCCTGGGTCATCACAGCCTCGCTGCTCGCGAGCGCCGTGACGGTACCCCTGTGGGGCAAGCTCGCTGACCTCTTCGACAAGAAGCTCCTCACGCAGCTCAACATCATCGTGTTCGTGATCGGCTCGGTCGGCGCCGGCCTCTCGCAGAGCATTCCCGAGATGATCGGGGCCCGCGTGATCCAGGGCATCGGCATGGGTGGCCTCATGGCCCTCGCGCAGGCGATCCTGGGGACGCTCATCCCGCCGCGCAATCGCGGCCGCTACTCGGGCTACATGGGCGCGGTCATGGCCGTCGGCACCGCAGGCGGGCCGCTCCTGGGCGGCTTCATCGTGGACTCGCCGCTCGGCTGGCGGTGGACGTTCTTCGTGTGCGTGCCGCTCGCGATCATCTCGCTCATCGTCATTCAGGCCACGCTCAAGCTCAAGCACGTGCGCCGCCCCGCGAAGATCGACTGGCTCGGCACGATCCTCCTCACGGCCTCGGTGAGCACGCTTCTCATCTGGGTCTCGTTCGCGGGCCAGCCCGACTACTACGACTGGTGGTCGTGGCAGAGTGCCGCGATGGTGGGCGGCTCGCTCGTCGGCATCATCCTGCTCATCGTCGTCGAGTCGCTCGTCTCGCAGCCGATCATTCCGCTCAAGATCATCGCGAACCGCACTACCGCCCTCAGCATCATCGCGTCCTCCGCGGTCGGCGTCTCGATGTACGCGTCGACGTCGTTCATCGGCCAGTACTTCCAGGTGGCCCGCGGCGCGACGCCCACCGAGGCCGGCCTGCTCACGCTCCCGATGATCGCGGGCAACTTCCTCGGCTCGGTCGTGACGGGCCAGCTCATCACGCGCTTCGGCCGGTGGAAGGCCTATCTCGTCACGGGCACCGTGTTCATCGTCGGGGGCATGGGCCTCCTCGGGACGATTGACCACTCGACCGATCTCACCGTGACCGGCGTCTACTCCTTCATGCTCGGCCTCGGCCTCGGCATGACCATGCAGAACCTCGTCCTCGCCGTCCAGAACACTGTCTCCGTCTCGGTCATCGGGGCGGCGAGCTCCACGGTCGCGTTCTTCCGCTCCGTCTTCGGCGCGATCGGCGTCTCGGTGCTCGGCGCCGTGCTCAACAACCGCTCGGGCGACCTCATCACGCAGGGCCTCGCGGCGAAGGGGATCCACGCGCCGGCAGGCAGCGGGGGTGCGAGCCTCGACCTCAAGGACATGCCGGCACCCATCGCGAACGTCGTGCGCGCAGCGTTCGGCGACGCGTCCGCGCAGGCCTTCCTGATCTCGGGCATCGTGGGTATCGTCGCGTTCCTCGCGGTCCTCTTCATCAAGGAGGTTCCGCTGCGCCGCACCGTGCACATGGCGAAGCCGGCCGACGGCGTCGCCACGCCTGAGGGGGTCGCGGCCCCTGTCGCGAAGCTCGCCTTGGTTCCCGCGCACGACGGCGGCCCCTCGCCCGAGGCGCCCAGCGCGCCGTCGTCCGTGGACGGCGAGGCGGGGGAGCGCGAGCTGAGCCAGACGCGCCGTGCCGCCGCCCGGGCAGCGCTCGCCGCGCGGTCGGCGGACGGCTCGGAGCTCGACACGGAGCTGCAGCTCCTCCTCGCGGAGATGGGTGAGCGCTCGCTTGACGTCGTCCAACCGAGCACGGCCCAGGCCATCGAGGCGCTGCAGGAGACCCAGCGGCTCCTCGCGACGCAGCAGTCGCAGCTCACAGGACTCATGTCCCGCCTGGCCGATCAGCTCTCGGAGCAGCAGCAGCTCGCCGCGAAGCAGCAGGCGCTCGCCGAGCGGCAGGAGGCGACGGCGGCGGAGCTCGCCCAGATCCAGCGCGAACTCGACGCTGAGCGGGAGCTGCAGAAGGAGGCCGCGCTGTACCTCGCGACCCGGGGGCGGCACAGCGCCAACTGACGACGGGGGACTGGGAGCCTGCGGACAGGGGCTGTCCGCAGGCCTGCCGGATTACTCCCTAGGGAGGATCCCTCGGGGCGGCTCCGGGTCTAGTCTGGATCGTGCTCTACGGAGTCCGCTCCACCGAGCCGACTTTGGTGAGCGCTGCCCGAAAATCGGGCCCGACCGAAGGACACCGATGCTCGTCACACTGCTCAGGCGCTACGGCGCCCGCTATTGGCCATGGATCCTGGCCGTAGCGGTCTTCCAGCTCGCGACAACTATCGCGACACTCTACCTCCCGAGCCTGAACGCCCAAATCATCGACCAGGGCGTCGCGAAGGGCGATACGGACTACATCTGGCGCGTCGGCGGCATCATGCTCGGCGTGGCCCTGGCCCAGGTCGCCACCGCGATCCTCGCGGTGTACTTCGGCTCGAAGACGTCCATGGCGTTCGGTCGCGATCTGCGCCGCGGGGTGTTCCGCAAGGTCTCCTCGTTCTCCGCCCAGGACGTTCAGCGCTTTGGCGCCCCGACCCTGATCACCCGGGGGACGAACGACGTTCAGCAGGTGCAGATGGTCCTCCTCATGGGCCTCAACTTCATGGTCTCGACGCCGATCATGTGCGTGGGCGGCATCATCATGGCGCTGCGCGAGGACGCGGGGCTCTCGTGGCTCGTGTGGGTCTCGGTCCCGCTGCTGTTCGCCGTCGTCGGCTACCTCGTGTACCTGCTCATGCCGCTCTTCCGCGGGATGCAGACCAAGATCGACGGGATCAACGGCGTGCTGCGCGAGCAGATCGTCGGCATCCGCGTGGTCCGTGCCTTCGTGCGCGAGCCCTACGAGGAGGAGCGCTTCGGGGAGGCCAACAAGGCCCTCACCGACATTTCGGTCAAGGTCGGTCAGATCTTCGTCCTCATGTTCCCCGTGATCATGATGCTGCTCCACCTCGCGACGGCCGCGGTGCTCTACTTCGGCGGGCAGCGCGTGGATGCGGGAGAGATGCAGGTCGGCTCCCTCACCGCATTCATGCAGTACCTTCTGCAGATCCTCATGGCCGTCATGATGGGCACGTTCATGGCCATGATGATCCCGCGCGCGACCGTCTGCGCCGACCGCATCGGCGAGGTGCTCGACGTCGAGCCGTCCATGGCGGAGCCCGCGAACCCAGTCACGCCGGCCCACAGGCAAGGCGTCGTCGAGTTCCGCGACGTCTCCTTCTGCTACCCGGGCGCCGAGAAGGCCGTGCTGAGCGGCGTCTCCTTCACAGCCCGGCCGGGGGAGACGCTCGCGATCATCGGCTCGACGGGTTCGGGCAAGACGACGCTTCTCAACCTCGTGCCGCGCCTGTTCGACACCGCCGGTGGCGAGGTCCGCATTGACGGCGTGCCGGTTCAGCAGATGGATCGGCATGAGATCACCTCCCGCGTCGCCATGGTCCCGCAGCGGCCGTATCTGTTCTCCGGGACGGTCGAGCACAACCTGCGCTTCGGCCGGCAGAACGCGTCCGACGCCGAGCTCTGGGACGCACTCGAGGTGGCCCAGGCCGCCGACTTCGTCCGCGAGAAGCCCCACGCTCTGGGCTCCCGGATCGCGCAGGGCGGCACGAATGTGTCCGGCGGCCAGCGCCAGCGGCTCTGCATCGCGCGGGCCCTCGTGGCCCAGCCCAAGGTGTACCTGTTCGACGACTCGTTCTCGGCGCTCGACGTCACCACGGACGCGAAGCTCCGCCGTGCGCTGCGCGAGCGCACCCACGACGCAACGGTCATCATCGTGGCCCAGCGCGTTTCGACGATCATCGACGCAGACCAGATCCTGGTGCTCGACAACGGGCGGATCGTGGATCGCGGTACGCACGACGAACTGCTTGAGACGTCGCCGACGTATCAGGAGATCGTCCAGTCTCAGATCACGGCCGAGGAAGCCGAGAAGGCGGGGGAGGTCGCATGAGCGCCGAGAAGCCAAGCGCTGCGCCCGAGGGCGTCCCGCACGAAGACCTCGAGGAGGAGTACCGTCCCACCGAGGCCGACGGCGGGGCCTGGGGCTCGATGCCGGCGAAGAAGGCCAAGAACTTCGGCCCGAGCGCCAAGCGCCTCATGGGGCTGCTCAAGCCCGAGGCCGGGCTCATGGCTGTGGTCGTCGCGTTCATCATCGCCTCGGTGGTCCTCACCGTGATTGCGCCGAAGATCCTCGGCAAGGCCATGGACGTGATCTTCGCGGGCGTCATCGGGAAGCAGATGCCGTCCGGAGTCACGAAGGATCAGGTGGTCCAGGGCCTCCGGGCGCAAGGCCAGAACAACTTCGCGGACATGCTCTCGGGCATGAACCTGGTTCCCGGCAAGGGGATCGACTTCAACGAGCTCACGTTCCTCATCGCCGTGATCCTGCTCATGTACTTCGTGGCCGGGATCTTCATGTGGGCCCAGGGCTTCCTCCTGAACCGGCTCGTGATGCGCGTGGTCTCGGGGCTGCGGCGCGACGTCGAGGCGAAGCTCAACCGGCTCCCGCTCGGCTACTTCGACACGCGGCAGCGCGGCGACATCCTTTCGAGGGTGACGAACGACGTCGACAACATCCAGCAAGCGCTTCAGCAGGCCTTCTCGCAGCTGCTCTCGTCGTTGCTTCAGGTGGCCGGCATCGTCGTCATGATGTTCATCGTGTCGTGGCAGCTCGCGCTCATCGCCCTCATCGCGCTCCCGCTATCGGGCGTCGTCGCGGGTGTGATCGGCTCGCGGAGCCAGAAGCTGTTCCAGGCGCAGTGGAAGAACACGGGCGCGCTCAACGGCCAGATCGAGGAATCCTTCTCGGGCCACGAGCTCGCGACCGTTTTCGGCCGCCAGGAGGACATGGTCGAGCGCTTCGACGAGAAGAACGAGGAGCTCTACCAGGCCTCGTTCGGTGCGCAGTTCGTGTCCGGCATGATCTTCCCGATCATGAACTGGGTGAGCTACCTCGCGTACGTCGGCATCGCCGTCATCGGTGGCCTCCGGGTCGCCGCGGGCCAGATGAGCCTCGGCGACGCGACGGCGTTCATCCAGTACTCGCGCGAGTTCACGCAGCCGCTCGGCCAGATTGCGGGCATGGCGAACATGCTCCAGTCCGGCGTCGCCTCCGCCGAGCGGACGTTCGAGCTGCTCGACGCGGAGGAGCAGGAGCCGGAGACGGCCACGGAGCACCTCCCGGCGGTCACGGACGGGCACGTCACGTTCGAGCACGTCAACTTCTCCTACACGGAGGACAAGCCGCTCATCGAGGACCTCTCGCTCACGGCAGAACCCGGGAACACCGTGGCGATCGTCGGCCCGACGGGCGCCGGCAAGACGACCCTCGTGAACCTCGTCATGCGGTTCTACGAGATCCAGTCGGGCCGGATCACGCTCGACGGCGTCGACATCCGCGACCTCTCGCGCGCCGAACTGCGGTCCAAGGTCGGCATGGTCCTCCAGGACGCGTGGCTGTTCGGCGGGACGATCTACGACAACATCCGCTATGGGAACCTCGACGCGACCGACGAGCAGATCATGGCCGCCGCGAAGGCGACATATGTGGACCGCTTCGTCCGCGCGCTGCCGGACGGCTACGAGACGGTCATCGACGAGGAGGGCACGAACGTGTCCGCCGGCGAGAAGCAGCTCATCACGATCGCCCGCGCGTTCGTCTCGAACCCGTCGCTGCTCATCCTCGACGAGGCAACCTCATCCGTGGACACCCGCACCGAGCTGCTCGTGCAGAAGGCGATGCGGGCCCTCCGGACGGATCGCACGTCGTTCGTCATCGCGCATCGTCTCTCGACGATTCGCGACGCCGACACGATCCTCGTCATGGAGCGCGGCCGGATCGTCGAGCAGGGCAACCACGAGGAACTGCTCGATCGGCGCGGCGCGTACCACGCCCTGTACATGAGCCAATTCGCGGGCGGCCAAGATCTCGACGCCGAGGCCGCTGCGGCCACGGCGGGCGGGGCAGCGGGCGTGGGGACGCCCGCAACGTAGCACCACTCGCATCACATCACAGCACCGATAGCGTCGGCCCGTCCAGGCACAGCCTGGGCGGGCCGCCGTGTTTGTTCGGCGCGAAGTTCAGAGTGCCCCGTTGTCGATTTCGAGGGGTCCTGCGCGACGTAAAGGGTGCAGGCAGGGTAACCACCCGGCCCCACCCGAAAGGAGCATCACCATGAGCAAGTACGTCGTTGCCTTCCGCGGCCAACCAGGTCGAGCCACGTCCGTCGAGGAGGAGCAGGCGTGGGGCGCCTGGTTCGGCCAGCTCGGCCCCGCAATCAGCGACCGGGGCAACCGGGTCGGGGTCACACGCACCCTGACGGCCGCGCACCGCGGCGAGCCGGGCACAGCCGTGCTGACCGGCTACGTCGTCATCGAGGCCGACAGCCTCGACGCCGCTGCCGGTCTCGCGGGCGGCTGCCCCGGCTTGGCCGGTGCAGTGGACGTCGAGGTCGCCGAGGTCGTTCCCAGCTGACCGGGGCCATGCCATCATGACATCGAATACCCCAGAGGAGGTCGCGGCGATGGCTGAGTACATGGTGTTCATCTGGGGCGATGAGCAGGCTCTGGAACGGGCCGACCCGCACATCGTGGAACAGACCATGGCCGCGCACCGCGAGTTTGCGAGGCGGCACGCGGCCGCGCTGCGCGGCGGAAGTCGGCTGCACCCCAGCAGCGTGTCCACGTCGATCAGGCACCACGCCCCGGACGGAGGCGTCGCCATCAGCGACGGCGCCTTCTCCGAGACGAAGGAAGTGATCGGCGGGTACTACCTGATCGAGGCCGCCGACCTGGACGAGGCGCTGCGGATCGCGGCAGACGTGCCTGCCCCGTTCGGAGGCGTCGAGCTACGCCCGGTGCTGCCGACGAGCTGAACCGGAGGCTCCAGACGATGGATCCGGTGGTCGCGGCAGCGGTGGCCGACGCCCACCGCACTGAGTGGGGGCGGGTGCTCGCCGCCGCTGCCCGGCCCTCGCACCCGACGCGCGAGTCGCGCTCACTCTTCGCCTGCTGTGCGGGCTCACCACCCCCGAGGTCGCCAGCGCGTTCCTGACCAGCGAGCCAACGATGGCCGCGCGCATCACGCGAGCCAAGAAGAAGATCGCGGCCGCCCGGATCCCCTATCGGGTGCCCCGGCCCGACGAGCTGCCAGAACGGCTCGCGGCCGTCCTCGACGTCGTGCACCTCGTCTTCACCACTGGACACACGGCCCCCTCGGGGGACGCCCTGCAGCGCCGCGACCTCGCGGAACGCGCCCTGGACCTCGCCCGCATGCTTCGCCTCCTGCTGCCGGATGAGCCTTCCGTGGCGGGGCTGCTCGCGCTCATCTTGCTCACCGACGCCCGTCGCCATGCCCGCATCGACGCGAGCGGGCGGCTGCTGCGGCTCGGCGAACAGGACCGGTCGCTGTGGGAGCGGAACGAGATCAGCGAAGGTCTTGCGCTGGCCCACGAGTCTCTTCGCCGCCGTCCCTACACTCGGTACCCGCTCATGGCCGGGATAGCGGCCACCCACGCGACGGCCCCAGCGCGCGGGGCCACGGACTGGGCGCAGATCCTCGCCCTGTACAGCGAGCTGATCGCGATCTGGCCGTCCCCCATTGTGGCGCTCAACCGCGCGATCGCCGTCGGGGAGGCCCAGGGTCCCGCCGCGGGGCTGGCCGCGCTGAACGCCCTCGCGGCCGAGCCGCAGTTGGCTGGCTACCACTATCTGCCGGCCGCGAGGGCCGAATACCTTCGCCGCCTCGACCGCCACGAGGAGGCCCGCCTCGCCTACGACGAAGCCCTGCTCCTGGCCGGCAACAACACAGAACGCGAGTTCCTCGCAGCCCGCCGCGACGAGCTCCCGCCGCATTGACGCGCCAGCCACGGCACGGGGCGCGGCTCGACCGGCGCAAACCCGCTTAACCGGTGCTGGCCAGCGCCGGTTGTGCGGTTTGGCGCGGGTCATTTCCGTGAGCGGTCTCCCTCGCTCAGGCGATCGCGCCGAGCACCTCATTGAGCGCCTCGCTCGACGACGGGTGCGTGTACATGCGGTCGCGCAGCGCGGGATACGGGATTCCGTGGTCCATCGCGAGGGCCACGAGATTGATGATCTCCTGCGAGTCGACGCAGAACAGCGTCGCCCCGAGGATGCTCCCCGAGGCGCGGTCCACGACGACCTTGATGAGCCCCCGCTGGTCCCTCACGATCTTGGGCCGCG
This sequence comes from Sinomonas sp. P47F7, assembly GCF_049332655.1. Taxonomy (GTDB): domain Bacteria; phylum Actinomycetota; class Actinomycetes; order Actinomycetales; family Micrococcaceae; genus Sinomonas. The sequence goes on from NZ_CP186327.1 coordinate 1,193,690, forward strand.
GCATCGCCGCGATCTTGGCGACCTCCTTCGAGGCCACGCCAATGTCCCACCCGCGCTCCGCAGCCTGCGCCCGGGCCTCGGTCTCGGTGAGCCCCACGCGGGAGAGCGGCGGGGTCGTGAAGACTGTGGTCGGAATCGTGGTCCGGTCGCTCGCGCTGCGCGCCGGGCCCCCGTTGAGTTGCGCGAGCACGATCCGGTAGTCGTCGAGCGAGACGTACGTGTGCTGGGGGCCGCCGTTGACGTCGCCGAGCGCCCACACGTCCGGCGCCGACGTCCGCAGGAGCGAATCGACTGCGACGGCGCCGCGCGAGTCCGTCTCGACCCCCGCCGCGTCGAGGCCGAGGCCGTGCGTCGCCGGGGCGCGGCCGACGGCGATCAGCACCGCATCGACGTCGATCACCTGGGTGCCGCCCGCCTGGGCGACGGTGAGGCGCGCGTGGCCGGCGCCGTCGTCGTTCGCCGCTTCCTCGACGCGCTCGAGCCGCGCGCCCTGGAGGAGGCGCACGCCGTCGCCCGCGAGGACGCCCGCCACGGCGGGGGCGACGTCGCGGTCCTCGTGCTTGAGCGGGATCTCGCTCCGGTCCAGGAGCGTGACGGTGGAGCCGAACGCGGCGTAGAGGGACGCGAACTCGTACGCGATGTATCCGCCGCCCACGATCGCGAGCCGGGCGGGCAGGAGGTCGCCGGAGATGAGCTCCGTGGACGTGTGCACGCGCGGGCTCACGAGCCGGCCGCCCTCGGCCGCGCCGGGGATGTCGGGGACCACCGGCAGCGAGCCGGTGTTGAGGAAGAATCGCTCGCCCGTGAGCTCGCGGACGTCGGAACCCACTGTGAGCCGTACGCGCCGCGGGCCCACGAACTCGGCGTGGGCCGTGATGACGGTGACGGTGTCGATGGTGTCGAGCATCGCGAAGTTCGCGGCGCGCAGGGTCGCCGTGAGGCCGTCCTTGGCGCGGATCGAGGCCGCATAGTGCGGACCGTCCCCGCCGTCGTGGGCGAGGTGCGCCGCGTGGACGAGCGCCTTCGTGGGCACGCAGCCGATGTTGATGCACGTCCCGCCATACATCGCGTCCGACTGCTCGACCACGGCGACTCGCCGCCCCGCACGACCGAGCGCACCGGCCAGCGTTTTACCGCCCTTGCCGAAACCAATCACAACGTCGTCGAACTCGAGCAGCTGGGCATCGGTCACGTGTGTCATCCTAGCCACGGGTGCCCCGCCGAGGTGAGGAGACAGCATGAGGCTCAGCCCGCGTGAACAGGACAAGCTCATGATCGTCGTGGCCGCGGATCTCGCGCGGCGGCGGCAGGCCCGCGGGCTCAAGCTCAACTACCCCGAGGCCGTGGCGATCATCAGCTACGAGCTCATCGAGGGCGCGCGCGACGGCAGGACGGTCGCGGACCTCATGAGCTGGGGCACCACGATCCTCGCGCGCGAGGACGTCATGGAGGGCGTGCCGGAGATGATCCACGACGTCCAGATCGAGGCCACGTTCCCGGACGGCACGAAGCTCGTGACCGTCCACGAGCCGATCCGCTAGGAGCCAGCGATGGAAGCACAGAATCCGGCGGAGGGCCTCGTCCCGGGCCAGACCGTCACGGCGCCGGGCGAGATCGTCCTCAACGCGGGCCGGCCCGTCACCGAGCTGAGCGTCACCAACACGGGCGACCGCCCCGTCCAGGTGGGCTCCCACTTCCACTTCGCCGAGACGAACCGCGCCCTCGACTTCGACCGCGTGGCGGCGCGCGGGCGCCGCCTCGACATCCCGGCAGGGACCGCGGTGCGCTTCGAGCCCGGCGACCGCAAGACCGTCCGCCTCGTTCCGCTCGGCGGGGCGCGCGAGGTCTACGGGCTGCGGAACCTCACGAACGGCCCCCTCGACGAGCGGACGACGGCGGAGGGTACCTCGGGCGGGCAGGCTTCGGGCGGGCAGGCCGCGGAAGGCGAGCACGCGCCGTCGTCCGCCGGCCCCGAACCGCACAGCCTGCTCCTCAACCGCGAGATTCCGCGCTCGCAGTACGCGCAGCTCTACGGCCCCACGACCGGCGACCGCGTGCGCCTCGGCGACACCGGCCTGTTCGCCGAGGTCGAGCGCGACCTCACGACGTACGGCGAGGAGGTCGTGTTCGGCGGCGGCAAGGTGCTCCGCGACGGGATGGGACAGAACGGCCAGGTGACGCGCGCGGGCGATTCGGGCTCGGGCGGCGGTCCAGAAGTCCCCGACACCGTCATCACGAACGCGCTGGTCATCGACTACACGGGCATCTACAAGGCGGACGTCGCCCTCCGCGACGGCCACATCCAGGCCATCGGCAAGGCCGGCAACCCGCTCGTGCAGGACGGCGTGGACATCGTGGTCGGCGCGTCGACGGAGATCATCGCGGGGGAGCGGAAGATCCTCACGGCGGGCGGCATCGACACCCACATCCACTTCATCTCGCCCGAGCAGGTCCCGACGGCGCTCGCGTCCGGCGTCACGACGATGATCGGAGGCGGCACCGGGCCGGCCGAGGGCACGAAGGCCACGACGGTCACGCCGGGCGCGTGGCACATCGCGCGCATGCTCGAGGCGGCGGAGGGGCTGCCCATGAACTTCGGCTTCCTCGGCAAGGGCCACGCGAGCCGCACGGAGCCGCTCGCGGAGCAGATTGAGGCCGGCGCGATCGGCCTCAAGATCCACGAGGACTGGGGCGCGACGCACGCGGCGATCGACGCCTCCCTGCGGGTCGCGGACGAGTACGACGTGCAGATCGCGATCCACACCGACACGCTCAACGAGTGCGGCTTCGTCGAGGACACCATCGCCGCGATCGGCGACCGCGTGATCCACACGTTCCACACAGAGGGCGCCGGCGGCGGCCACGCGCCGGACATCATCGCGATCGCGGGCCAGCCGAACGTCCTTCCGGCCTCGACGAATCCCACGATCCCGTTCACGCGCAACACCGCCGAGGAGCACCTCGACATGCTCATGGTGTGCCACCACCTGAGCCCGCAGATCCCCGAGGACGTCGCGTTCGCCGATTCGCGCATCCGGCCCGAGACCATCGCGGCGGAGGACGTGCTCCACGACCTCGGCGTCTTCTCGATCATGTCGAGCGACTCGCAGGCCATGGGCCGCGTGGGCGAGGTCATCACGCGCACGTGGCAGCTCGCGGACAAGATGAAGGCGCAGCGGGGGGCGCTCGCCCCGGCGCGCGGCGGCGACCCGGGCCCCGCGGACAACTTCCGGATCAAGCGCTACATCGCGAAGTACACGATCAACCCCGCGATCGCGCAGGGCATCGCGGATTCTGTGGGGTCCGTCGAGGTCGGCAAATTCGCGGACCTTGTCCTGTGGGACCCGGCGTTCTTCGGGGTCAAGCCGGACCTCGTTGTCAAGGGCGGGACCATCGCGAATTCGGTCATGGGCGATCCGAACGCGTCCATCCCCACGCCGCAGCCCCAGACCCTCCGCATGGCGTGGGCCGCGTACGGGCGCAGCGTCGAAAGCTCCTCGATCACGTTCCTCTCCAAGGCCGCGATTGCGGCCGGCGTGCCCGAACGGCTCGGCCTCCGCAAGCAGATCCGGGCCGTCGGCGGAATCCGATCGCTCCGCAAGGCGGACCTCCCGTTCAACGGAGAGACCCCGCACCTCGAGGTCGATCCGCAGACGTACGAGGTGAGGGTCGACGGCGAGCTCGCGACGTGCGATCCTGCAGACACCCTGCCGCTCGCTCAACGCTATTTCCTGTTCTGACCTTGCTCGGGGGGAGCACATGATCGTCACCGAAATCCTCGGCAACGTGCACGACGGCGGCGCCTCCGCCGCGTACGAGGGTCACCACCGCGAGCGGGTCGTCCTGCCGAGCGCCGACCTCGCGAGGCGCATCCTGCGCGTGCGCTCCGATCACGGCACGGAGCTCGGGATCCGGCTCCCGGCCGGCGCTCCGGACCTGCGCGACGGCGACATCCTCGCTGCCCAGCCGCCTGAGGGCGACTCGCGCGGGAACGTCATCGTCGTCTCGGTCGAAGCAACGGACGTGCTTGTCATCGCGCCCCGCACCATCGGGGAGGCGCTCTTCGCGGCGCACTCGCTCGGGAACCGGCACCTCCAGGCCCAGTTCTTCGACGCCACGAGCGAGTACGGGGCCGAGGTCATGGTGTGCCAGTATGACCACACCGTGCAGGATTTCCTGGACAGGCACGGAATTCCGTTCTCGCGCGAGGAGCGGGTCATGGCCGTCCCGTTCCGCCACGCCGAGCACACGCACTGAGCAGCCATGTCCCGTCCACCCGCGCTGCCCGTGTCCCCGACCGCGCTCACTGTGCTTTCCCCGCCCGCCCTCACCACACTTCTGCAGCTCGCCGACTCGGCCCTGCCCACGGGTGCCTTCGCCCATTCTTTCGGGCTCGAGGCGTACCTCGCGTCCGGGGAGGTCCACGATGAGCCGACGCTTCTCGCGTGGCTCGAGGGCTTCCTCGCGACGCAGCTCACGCACACGGACGCGGTCGCGGTCCGCCGCGCGGTCCGCGCGTCGGGCAGCGGGCCGGGCGCCGGGCCGGGCGGCCCGCCGGGCGGCGCCCGGGTCCCGCGGATCTCGCGGCCATCGCCGCGCTCGACGACGAACTCACCGCGCTGCTTGTCCCGGCGCAGATCCGCGCGGCGAGCCTCAAGATGGGCCGTCGAGTGCTCGAGATCGCGGCTCAGGCCTTCCCGTCCGAGGGCGTCGTCGCGTATGCGGAGGCCGTGGCGAGCGGCCGCTGCCTGGGCCATTACTCGATCGCCTTCGCGCTCGCGGGTGCTGGCCAGGGCCTCGACGAGGAGACCCTCGCGGAGGCGTACCTGTACTCGACGCTCACGTCCTTGGCCTACAACGCCGTCCGGGCTATCCCGCTCGGGCAGCTCGCGGGCCAGCGCGTCTTGGCGACGCTGCGCGCGCGGGTGCCCGCCGCCGTCGTCCGTTCACGCACCGCGGACCCGCGGCACTTCGGTGCCGCGGCGCCCGCCCTCGAAATCCACCAGATGCGGCACGAGCACCAGCGTGCCCGCATGTTCATGAGCTAAGGAGCCTCGATGACTGCAGGACATCTTACGGGCGCAGCGAGCAAGAGGGCGGCCGACCCCATCATCGTCGGCATCGGCGGCCCCGTCGGCGCGGGCAAGACGCAGCTCGTGGAGCGCGTGACGCGCGCGCTCATCGGCGAGCTGTCGATGGCGGCCATCACGAACGATATCTACACGATCGAAGACGCCAAGATCCTGGCCCGCAATGGCGTGCTGCCCGAGGATCGCATCATCGGCGTGGAAACGGGCGGCTGCCCGCACACGGCCATCCGCGAAGACACGTCGATGAATCTTGCCGCGATCGAGGAGCTCAAAGAACGGCACGACGACCTCGAGCTCATCTTCGTCGAGTCGGGCGGCGACAACCTCTCCGCGACGTTCAGCCCCGAGCTCGTGGACTTCTCGATCTACATCATCGACGTCGCGCAGGGGGAGAAGATTCCGCGCAAGGCCGGGCAGGGGATGATCAAGTCGGATCTGCTCGTGATCAACAAGACCGACCTCGCGCCGTACGTCGGCGCCGATCTCGGGGTCATGGAGCGCGATTCGAGGTCGTTCCGTGGCGACAAGCCGTTCTGCTTCACGAACCTCAAGACGGACGAGGGGCTCGAGTACGTCCTCGATTGGATCCGCCGCGACGTGCTCATGACGGACCTCGCGTGACGGCGTACGTCGCGCCTTCCGCCGAGCCTTCCCACGGTTGCGCCGTCACCTCCGCAGGGTCGCACCCCGCCGACGTGACGGCGCAACAGGAAGAGCGGACGACGGCGGGTGCCCGCCCCAGTCCTCGCCCCACCGGCGAGCTGCGGCTGAGTGTCGCTCGCCGAGGCGGCCGGAGCGTGGCCGTCGAGCAGTTCCATTCGGGGTCCCTGCGGCTGCTCAGGGCTCACTACCCAGACGCGGGCCAGCCAGTCTTCACGGTGGTGAATCCCGGCGGGGGCTACCTCGGCGGGGACGCCTACTCAACGCGGGTGGCCCTCAGGGACGGCGCGTCCGCGGTCCTGACGACGCAGTCCGCCACGAAGGTGTACCGCACGCCGCAGGGCCCGGCCCGCGCCGAGCAGGTGATCGAGCTGGGGCCCGGCGCGTGGCTCGAGTCGGTGCCGGACGCCCTCATCGCGTATCGCGACGCGACGTACCACCAGGACACGCTCGCGGACGTGGCCCCGGACTCCTCGCTCGCGCTTGCAGAGGTCGTCACCCACGGCTGGTCGCCGGACGGCGAGCCGTTCCGGTTCGAGGAGGTCTCGCTCGTGACCCGCGTTCGGGTCGGCGGGCGGCTCGCCGTCGTCGACAACCTTCTGATCCGTCCCGGTGAGGGCGGTGCGGGGCCGCTCATGCTTGGCGGCTACTCGCACGTCGGCTCGCTGCTCGTGGTGGATCCGCGCGCGGACGATTCCGCCGTTGTCGCCCTTCGGGGGCTCCTCGCCGAGTGCCCCGCTGCGCAGCCCAGACGTCCCCTCGTCGGGGTGACGCGGCTCGCGGTGCCGGGGTTCGCGCTCCGCGCGCTCGCGGATTCGACCGAGGATGTGGAGGCCGTGATCCGCGCCGCGCTGGACTGGATGCGCGCCGAATGGCGGGGCCAGGGAGCCCTCGGGCTCAGGAAACTGTGAGATGGCCGCGAGCGTAACGGCGATTAAACACCGGTGACACCGCTCCGCAAGCTCGCCTCCGTAGGCTGGACTCAACGAACCGGCCAGGGTGGCCGAGCAGCGAGCTCGGGTCCCGGCGCTTGGTCCGAACGGCCCCCGTCAGGGGCCGTGCTTGCGGGGCACGTAGCGCTCCGGGCGCGGCCCCGATGCGCGGGGGCATCGGCCGGCCAGGCTTGTGATAGACCGGACGGCATGACGACTGCGGAACACGTCGGCGCCTCGCCCGCGGCATCAGCGGGCAGCGCCGGCCAACGCCTCCGGGTACAGGTCCCCATGCGCTGGGGCGACATGGACGCCTACGGGCACATCAACAACGTGCAGATCGTGCGCATGCTCGAGGAGGCCCGGATCGCGGCCTTCGGCCCTCCCGGCGGCACCGGCGCCTCAGGCATCGACCCGGTGATTCCGCTCTTCTCCGACGTTCCGCCCGGAACGCTTGCCCTCGTCGTCGAACATCGCGTCCGGTACCTCAAGCCTCTCGACTACCGCAACGTTCCCGCCGAGGTCGAGGTCTGGGTGAGCGGGCTCAAGGCCGCCGCCCTCACGCTCGACTACGTGGTCCACGACCCCGTCGACGGCCACGAGTGCGTGCGGGCGACGACGGCGCTCGCCTTCGTCGATGAGCCGTCCGGCCGCTTGCTGCGGCTTACAGGCGTTCAGCGGGAGCGTCTCGCGCCGTACGTCGGGAAGGGCGTGTTCGAGCGCTGACGAGGACCCGTCATTGCGGCCCGGCCCGTTCACCCTCCGCAGAGGCCGATGAACGCCCCGAGCTCCTCGAGGGCCTCGGGCTTCCGCGGGAGGTAGGAGGTCAGGCGCGGAGAGCGGACGATGACGGCGCGCCACATCGCGCGGGACACAGCCACGTTGATGCGGTTCCGGTTGAGCAGGAACTCCAGGCCACGTGGCGCCTCGCCCGGGTCGGAGCACGCCATCGAGACGATCGCGATCACGGCCTCCTGACCTTGGAACCGGTCGACAGTTCCGACGGGGGTCTCCTTGAGGTCGGCGGCATCGAGCGCCTCCCGGATCAGGTTGACCTGAGCGTTGTACGGCGCCACCACGATGACGTCCTTCGGCTCGAGGGCGCGCGAGCTGGCGCCATCGGTCCACGTGAGGCCCACGTGCTCGCGCACCTGGCGGACGGCCTCCTGGGCCTCCTCCGGGGAAGCCGTCGCGTTCCCCGAGTGCTCGACGTATACGGTGTGGACGCCTGCGGGAACGTCCGAGAGGGCCCGGGATTCGGTCGCGGCCGCCGCCGAGAGCCGCCCGGCGTAGGAGAGGCGGGAGACGGCCGCCGTGAGCGGCGCGGACATCCTCCACGACTCCGGAAGGAAGTATCCGAACTCGGCGGGCAGCACCGCCTCGCCGTGCGCGAGCCAGCCGAGCGCCGAGTCATTCACGGGCTCGGGGTGCTGTCCCTGGCTGACCTGCGGGAGCTGCTGCGGATCCCCGAGGAGGAGCAGGCGTGTCGCCGCACGGCTCACGGCGATCGTGTTCGCGAGGGAGAACTGGCCTGCCTCGTCAATGACGAGGAGGTCGAGCGACTCACGCGGAACCGACGAGCCCGTCATGGTCCACGTGGTGCCGCCGACGAGGCACCCGCCGGACCGTGCGAGGAGCGACTCGATGGCCTCGTTGCCCTGATTCGCGAGCGGCCACGGGAGCGGATCGAGGCCGTAGTCCGCGCCGTCCTTCGGCTTCTTCGCGACCGCATCGGCCGGAACGCCGGCGTCGATGGCGCGGCGGAGCACGTTCTCGACGACGGCGTGCGAGTTCCCCACGACGCCGACCTTCCAACCCGACGCGACGAGACGCGCAATGACTCGGCTCGCGACGTACGTCTTCCCGCTCCCTGGGGGTCCCTGGACGGCGAGATAGGAGCGATCGAGGAGGCGGACGGCTGACTCGATCGCGTCGGGAAGGCTCGTTGTGTTCGGCGCCGCGGGGAGCGGCGCGTCACCGTTGGTTCGCGGGCGGGTGCGGCGGAGGAGGTCTACGGCCGGCTGGTGGAGCATGGCGGGCAGCAGGTCCGCGACGCGCGCGGCGAGCTCCGCTTGGGCCGCCTCGATGCTCTTCGTGCCGAGCGGTTGTTCCTCCGTGAGGGCGACGGGGAGCTGCGCGTACGGTCGCACGCCCCTCTTGGTCTTCTCCCACACGATGAGCACGTCGTCGCCGTCCTCCGAACCCATCTCGAGGAGGCGCGTGCCGTCCCATCCGTTCCGACCGAGCCCCTGCGAGTCCGTCGGTTCGAGTGGCTCCGGCAGCGGTTGCTCGAACTCCCGGAACCACGTGCTGCCCTCGCGAAAGTCGGAACCGGGCGTGATCTGGCCTCGGAGCCGGAGAGTGCGGCCGAACGTCTGCTTATCGGGGGCCCAGTCGGTGACGATCTCGGCCGAGCGGGCCACAAAGGCGTTCCGTGCGCCCTCGAGATCCGAGACCGGATGCTCGAGCCGATCGAAGTGGGCCCACCAATACGATTTCTTCTCGCGCGGCCAATACCGCACCGCCGCCGCGAGGAGCGCTACGGCCGTATCGTCTGCGGTAGCCCGCCCGTCCCCGGCCTCGGTTCCGTCCTCGCCGCGGGTCCCGAGGTAGCCCAAGAGCCGCGCCTCCGCGGGGTCGGTGGCCACTTCGAGCGCCGGTTCCTCGCGCCGCGGTGCCGCCGGGATGGCGCCCGGGCGCAGGGACGCGAGGCCGCGGAGCCACGCGTCCAAGCGGAGGGTCGAGACGCAATCGTCTTCGTTGTACTCGAGGATGAGCCCGAGGAGCCGATCCGCCTCCGCGGCATCGCCCAGATCGCGGGCGGTGCAGAACGCCGCGTACATCTCGACGGATCCGGCCGCGGTCTGGAGCTCGGCTGTCCTGAGATCCGCGCCCATGTAGAGCGGCTCGAGCTTCTTGATCGAGTACGAGCGCTCCGAGATGCGGATGCTGTGCCGCACGGTCTCGTAGAGATCCACGAGGAGCCCCTCGCGCAGCCACGAGTCGATTTCTGCCTCCGCGACGGCGTGTCTCTGGGACAGGCGGCGGAGCGCGGACTTCTCGTACGCGGCGTAGTGGTAGACGTGCAGGTCGGGGTGCCTCGCACGCCGTTCCTCGATGTACGCGACGAAGTCGAGCAGAGCCTGCTTCTCCTCGGCGAGGGAATGGGCGAGGAAGGAGCGGAACCGCGGCCGTTCGCCCTCAACCGAGGGCTCGACGATCCCGAAGAGGTACTCGAGCCCCCACAGGCCGGTCGCGGCTTCCTGCCACAGGGGGTCGCCCTCGAAGTCGAAGTACACGTCGCCGGGGCTCGAGCGAGGCAACGCCGCGATCGTGTGCTCCGGCAGGACGGCGAATCGCATCTCGTGCTCGGGATCGTCGCCGTGCGCTGGGACTGTCGCGCCGCCGTCGCCCGTTTCGAGACCCGTCTGGAAGCGCGCCTGCTCGCGGAGCCGCGCGAGTGTCGCGTCGGCCGGGTTGGGGGCAGAGTCGGCGAGCTCGTCGATCGTCCGGATTCCCGCGTCCCGCAGTTTCTTGCGGCGCGAGAGGCTCATGCCCGCGACGAGCAGCACGTCGCGCTGCTCCGCGGCCTGGACGGCGCAGTATTCGCAGCGGCCGCACGCCGCGACCCCGGGAGTCTCCCATTCCGCGGGCTTGGCCTCCGCAAGGTGAGCGCCGGTGAGCTCGGCGACCCTGCGCCGTCGTTCGCGGTAGGCCGGGAGGAGGTCCGGGAGGCTGAAGGAGGCCCAAACTCCAGTCCCGAGGATGAGCGTGACGCGCTCTGCGGGGTCGAAGCCGGCGAGCTCGAGCTGCTCGCCGTAGGCCGCGAGCTGCAGGAGAGCCTCCACCTTGGCGTGCCGCGCGAGCTTGGTGTCGAAGACTTCGTAGCGCCCATCGCCCCGCCGGACCAGGAAGTCCGAGCGCCCATGGAAGTGCCCGTCGAAGAAGCCTGCCTGGTAGACGACGTCCGCCCCTGATCGCAGCGCGTCGAGCGACTCGGCGTGCTTCGCCTCGAGCACCGAGCGTTCCATCGCCGCAGCGGGCTCGATCTCGGCGACCCCGCCCGTCCGCCCGGGCCGCCACGGACCGTACTGGGCGCGGAAGTCATCGAGTACCGCGAGCTCATGGCGGTCACCGAGCTTCGCCGCGCGTTCGCGCATGGGGTCCTCGATGGCAAGCTTGGGCACCCGCCCGAGCTTCTCGTCGAGCTGTCGCAGCAGCGCGAACTCGCATTTCGCCGCCGTCACAATGTCCGACGCCGAGACCACCAAGTCTGTCTGGTTGCCGAGGAAGAACACGAGACCCCCTTGCGCTTCGATGGTTCCCCGAAAAGCTGCCCAAGACCATCTCACCACCGGGCTCCGACAATTCTGCCCCCTCGTCGGTACCGAAGCGTTGCGGCGGCTTAACGTTCCGGAAACCCGCATGTCAGACTCTTGAATAGCTGGCCGATGACGCTCGTCACAGTCAGTCACCGTGCCCCCCGACCCGCGAGTAACCCGCGAGCATGGGTGGGCAAGGACGATCCATGCAACGAGAGGGGATGGGATGCCGAAGAACGCATCCGACAAGCTGGAAGCTCGACTCAAGGCGGTGCTTGACGGCCTGGCCGAGGCGCGCTGGGCAGGGGAGAACCCGAACGCCGGCGCGGTTCTGGCTGCGGCCGTCGAGCTGGTGCCGTTCGATGAGCACGAGGCGTTCCTGCTCTCGGGCGGGATCCCGCGGGGGCACAAGACCCTCACGAGCGCTACCGCGAAGCTCGTCAAGGCAAGCTGGATGGTCAAGGGGCGGTCGGGCTGGTCGATCACGGACGAGGGCCTCCGGGCGCTCGTCGCGTTCCCGACCGTCGAGGCGCTGTCCGACGCGCTGGTCGAGGGCACGCCGATCCCCGAGAGCGTCGCCGTGCCGACCGAGGCGCCCGCGCCGAAGCCGGCCAAGAAGGCGGCCAAGGCGCCCGCCAAGGGCGCGGCGGCCGAGGCTCCGGTTGAGGTTGCCGCCGCCGAGGCGACTGCAGCTGAACCCGTTCTGGCAGAAGCCGTGGTCGTGGACGTCGTGCAGCCGCACGCGGTCGCGATCGCCGGGGACTTCGGCACCCATCTGGGCGCCGAGGCCGACTGGGAGCCGAACCTCGACGCGGTCCAGATGGAGCTGGATCAGGAGGCGGGCCGCTGGCGCCGGACGGTTGATCTTCCGGCGGGAACGTACACGTTCAAGATCGCGATCGACCGTTCGTGGGACGAGAACTACGGTGCGTTCGGCTTTGCGGGCGGCGCGAACCACGAACTCAACCACGACGGTGGGTCCGTGACCATCGAGTACAACCACGTCACCAAGGACGTGGTCTTCTCCTGACCTCGCGCGCCGCCGCCTCTGCAGGGTTCGACCCCGCAGGGGCGGCGGTGCCGTGAGAGGGCATTGTTCTTCCCCAGATTTACCGCTGCGGTTTCTGTCCACATCGCCCGAGCAGCGGACGACGGCGGCAGCCTCGCCTTTCTAGGGTGGGAGGACCACAACAAAGGGTCTTTGGGGGGATCAATGCCGCGAGCGTCGCCGAATCTGCGCCGACACCGTCCGGCGCTCAGGGTGGCCGCCTGCGCGGTCGGCGCGGTGCTCGCGGTGGTGATGGCGTGGCTCGTGGGGCTCGTGGACCCGCCCGGGCTAGGGTCTCCCGCGCCGTGGGCCGCTTCGCAGATCGGGGCCGTGCCCGCGTCGCGTCTCGAGTCGGCAAAGGGCGCCTTGGCGATGCTCGCCATCGAGACCCGGCCCTCGAGATCCGGCTATTCGCGGGAGCGCTTCGGACTAGCGTGGGACGACGTCGACCGGAACGGCTGCGATACGCGCAACGACGTGCTGGCCCGCGATCTGCGCGGCCTTGCCTTCGTCAAGGGAACGGCCAGCTGCCTCGTGGCCTCGGGGTCGTTGAGCGACCCCTACACCGGTCGGCTGATCTCCTTCGTCCGGGGCGAGCGCTCGGCGGACGTCCAGATCGATCACGTGGTGCCACTTTCGGACGCCTGGCAGAAGGGTGCCCAGCGCTGGTCCGGGGAGCAGCGTCTCGCCTTCGCGAACGACCCCGCCAATCTTCTCGCGGTCGACGGCGGCGCGAACCAGCAGAAGGGCGACTCCGACCTCTCGGCGTGGCTCCCTCCAGCCAAGCAGTTCCGGTGCGAGTACGCGGTCCGGATCGTCGAGATCAAGGCCAAGTACAAGCTCTCGATGGCGGACGCCGAATACCGCAAGGCCGGCGAAATGCTCGGCCAGTGCCGGTCGGAGTGACGGTGCTAGCCCAGGTACGGCCTGACTGCGGTGATGAGCTGATCGCGGACCTCCACGGAGGAGAGCGAAAGGTCGACTGTCGCCGCGCCCAGGCGATGGCCCGCCGTGACGAAAGATTCCATGAGCGTGCCGTTGACCGCCGGGTACAGGAGCAGGCCGCCTGCTCCCGCCGCGAGTGGATCGGTCGGGGACTCCTGAGCGCGCACGAACGCGTAGAGCTCGAGGAGGTGTCCGCTGCGCAAGGTCTCCCGCGCGAACTTGCTGCTCGAGAGGGCGGCGGTGAACTTCGTGTCGAGAATCAGTCGGCGACCCGTGGCGGGGTGGTCGATCCAGACCTCCGTCACCATGTGCGGGAGCACGGCGGCGAGCCCGACGGTCGCCTCCGACGCCTTCCAGTCGACCTTGCGGCCCCGCTGCACTTTCCAGCCGCGGCCCCTGCCGTGAGCCGTGAAGAACCCCGCGACGGCACGTTCGAACAGGTGCCGGAACTGGCGTTCCGAGAGATTGCCGCGACCGTGCCCGGGTGTCATGTATCCAGAGGGGAGGGCGAGCTGGAGGGCGAGTTTCGCCGCGAGCAGCACCGACCGATCACGAGCGTCGTTCCGGGTCAGGCGCAGCTGCGGGTCGCGTTCGCCCGCGCGCAGGTTGAGGACGCCCACACCGAGGCTCCCGAGGCGCAGCGACTGGGCGCGGCACCGGCGGGAGAGTTCCTCCGCGGTGCACAGCGGCGCGACCGAATCGAGCGCCGTGCGGATCATGCGGTTCCGGGCGGTGTCGACGGTGAGCTCTTCGAAGCGGCACGCGACGAGCCCGCGGGAGAGGAGCTGGTGCGACTCGGTGCGGAGGGTGTCGATCGTGCCGCGGACGCGGCTCAGGTCCCGAGAGGTCGACGCGAACGCCGGCGTGAGCGGTCGCTTGAGGCGGTCCTCCGTGCTCGCGACGAGCAGCTCGGCCAGGAGCTCGGGGAGCTTCTCGGGGTATTCCTCGATGCCGTCGAACGCCTCAGGGCCGGACTGGTAGAACTCCGACGCGTAGAGGAGGAGGAGCCAGACATTGCGGAGCGGGATCTCCACCCCGCCCGCGATGACGACCCCCGGGCCGCCGTCCTCCGCCGTCGTCCACGCCGACGAAGAGGTCACTCGAAGCCTTCCAGGAGCGCCTCGGTCGCGGCGCTCGCCTTCGCGGCGTCGTCGAACCAGTACTCCTCGAGCGTCGGGACGATCTCGGTGTCCACCACGCCGCGGAACCAGTCGTGGAAGGAGGCCACATGTTCCTCGGCTGGCGGCGTGACGAAGCTGTGGCCCAGACGGAACTCGCCGCCGAGGGAGGGATCCTCGGCGATGCGGTCGTTGAGCGCCTCGAAGCGAGTCCTCACGAGTTCGAGGTCGCTGGCCGGGACGTTGTGCCGCTTCGCCATCCAGTCTTCCCACGCGTCGTTCACGTTCGGCTCGAGGGAGACGAACGCGAAGCGTCGACGGAAGGCGAGGTCCATGATCGCGAGCGAACGGTCCGCGAGGTTCATGGTGCCGATGATGTACAGGTTGCTCGGCACGTGAACGGACTCCGAGCCGGAGCGGGGGTACGCGAGCTGGAGCGACTCGCGGGGCGAACGCTTGCCCGCCTCGATGAGGGTCAGGAGCTCGCCGAAGACCTGGACCGGATTGCCTCGGTTGATCTCCTCGATCAGCACCACGTGAGGCACGTCCGGGTTCGCGTTGGCGCGCTCGACCATCTCGAGGAACGGGCCGTCGACGAGCGTGAGCCTGCCGTCGGACCCCGGGCGCCAGCCACGTACAAAGTCCTCGTAGCTGGAGTTCGGGTGGAACTGCGTGGCCCGGAGGGCGGACTTGTTGTCCCGCGTACCGATCAGCGCGTACGCAAGGCGGCGGGCCAGCCACGTCTTGCCCGTGCCCGGAGGGCCCTGCAGGATGAGGTTCTTCTTGGACCGCCACCGGGCCAGGTACCCGTTGAGGGCCTGCTCGGGGACGAAGCAGCCGTCCGTGACGATGTCGCGAACCGTGTAGCTGGCCTGCGGAGAGACGGGCGTCGGATCGTCGTCGTCCTCGATCTCGGTCGCCTCGGCCTTCTCCGTGTGGGCGCCCCGACCATCCCGCTCGAGGTAGGCCGTCCACGAAAGTTCCGGGAAGGAGTGCACGGCGAACTGCGGATCCTCGAACTTGTACACGAGGGTGTCGAGCAGCTGGACATACGCGATCCCGTCGGCCGCGAAGAAGTCTTGGTCGAGCATGAGCTCGGTCTTGAGGTACTGCCGCGAGCGTCCGTCGAGCGGCACGAAGTTCCACGGCCGGATCCAGAAGAGGCCCATGGTGAGCTTGGTGCCCACGCGGTAGATGTCTCTCGCCCGGCTGTAGGCCTCGGCGAACCGGAGGCGACCATAGTCCTCGCTCGAGTCCGCGGCCGCGAGGGCCGCCTCGAACACGTCCCACAGGCTGTCGATGTCGTCCTTGTGGCGCGTTCCCGCGGTCGGGAAGAACCACGAGTTCTGGTTATTGAGGAGTGGGATGCCGTCGAAGCTCGTGGGCGCGGGGGTCTGGACGCCGAGCAGCTCGGCCCAGCCTGCCGCGATTTCCGTGCGCTTGGCCGGCGTCGCGCCTCGGTTGAACGTGCCCATGACCGTGAAGGGGCAGATGTCCTTGAGCGGCATCGGGTTGTCGCGGCGGTCGCGGTCCACGAGGAAGCTGAGTTCCTCATGCCGCTCCTGGAGGACGGCAAGGTGGGCCAGCAACTCGTCCCGGCGATCGCGGTAGGCGAGCAGGGCCGTCGCCGTCTCCGCGTAGAACGCGGCCCACTCGAAGTGCTGCTCGGGCTTCGGGTCGATGTCCCCGAAGCGCTTGGCCCAGGCCGGATCGTTGCGGAATCGTTCGGTGTCCTGGTCCCCATCCCAGAACGCGAAGCGGATGAGCGATTCCCGCATCCAGTTGCTGGGCGTGACCTTCCAGATGGTGTGGCGCCCGGTGTGGAGGTACCACTCGCGAGGGTGGGGGAGGCGGGTCCAGTCCACGGCGATGCGGCGGCCGTCCCCCGGGTTGGCCACGATCGTGCCGGTGGCCCAGATCGCCATGACGGGGACCGCATGGCCGCGAGCGTCGAACGGAAGGCCCGCGTCTTTGCGAACATACGAGGTCTTGATTGCGATGCGGTCGCCGACCTTCATCGACTTCACCGTGTCGAAATACCGGTCCTCAAACCCGTTTTCCCAGATCCCCTCGGCGATGAACCTCTCCGTCTGGTCTTGGGGTTCTCGGTCCGAGTAGTAGGACCCGACGAACCAGTACTGACCCTCGGGAACGCTCGCGTCCGCCATTTTTCCTGCTCTCTGCGCATCGTGCTGGGGGGTGGGCACCCGAGAATTAGATCACGTCAAAATGACCTAGCGGCTAACAGATGATGAGTCCAACCGGGGAGCGGGCGTCTCACTTACGCCCGAGCTTCGTCTCGATCTCGGCGAGGCGAAGCTCGATGATTCGGCGGACCACGGAGTCCGGGACGGGATGCTCCGCCGAGAACCGCAGAGTGCCGGCGGCCCAGTCGAATCCCTCCAACTCGTCAGCGAGCTGGGGCAGGACGCGGCCGCTGAAGGGATAGATCGCGAGGTGCTTCTTGGTCTCCAGGGCGCTGAGGAGTCCCTTGCCCTCTATAAGGAGCGCGGGCATCGCGTAGCTCGTGCCCTCGACGGCCTCGGGGGCCGTCTCGAGTGCAACGGCGACGACTCGAGCAAGCGTCTCGCGGTTCGGTCCGGTGAGCGTGTCGAGGTAGTCCGTGACGGTACCCATGCGGACATCATCCCACCGTGACCGACCGTCACTCGCGGGCCCGAACCGCCCTTGAGCTGTCCTCTAACGCACTTCGGGAGCGAGCCGCCGCAGAGGTGAGCACGCGCCGTCGTCCGTGGTTGGGTGCCGCCATTTCAGTAGGGGAGGCGCAGTGGCCTCCGTGGTCGGTGCCCAGGACAGTCAGCTCGGGGTCGGCGCGCGGTCCGTGGCAATGTGGTTACCGCACGCGGTAGTGAAGGTGCGCGAAGCCGCTCGCGAACTGCCGCGTCGACAGGAGATCAAGGTCGATTCGGAAGCTCGGCATAGCCGCCGTGCCGCCGCCCACCGAGACCGGGGCTGGGAGCAAGTGGACCTCGTCGATGAGGCCCGCGGCGAAGGCAGCGGAGGCGAGGCTGGCACCGCCGATCGCGAGGTCGGCGACCGACGTTTCCTTGAGCGCGCGCACGGCCTCGGCATCGAAGCGGTGCTCGAGACGGGTTCGCTCCAAGTCCGCCGCCTCGAGTGTGCTCGAATAGACGATCTTCTCCGCCGCGCGCCAGAGGCCCGAGAAGTCGACCATGACGCTCGGCTCGCCCTCGACGAAGGCGGGATCGCCCCACGCGCGCATGACCTCGAACATGCGGCGCCCGTAGAGGTGAGTGCCGACCGGCCGGAGGAGGTCGTTCACGAAGGCGTGCACCTCGGCGTCCGGTTCCGCCCAGCCGAACTGGCCGTCGCGGTCGGCGATGTAGCCGTCAACCGACGTGATCGCGGAGTAAATGAGCTTCGCCATGTCAGAGCGCCGCGAGTGCGTCGGCGATCGGCGTGCTGCCCTGGACAAAGCCAATGAACTTGGCAGCCGTCACGGGCCGCTTGAGGACCTCTGCCACGACCTCGGCAACGTCCGCGCGGCTCACGGTCCCGGGGCTCGAGTGGTCCACAATCGCGATCCCGCCGCTCCCCGCCTCGAGGGTGAGGGTGCTCGGCGCGACGATGGTCCAGTCGAGATCCGTGTTCTGGAGATACTGATCCGCCGCGGCCTTCGCCTCGGCGTACGGGAAGAAGGAGTGCTCGGGCGGGACACCGTGATCCGGGCGAGCGTCGAGGTAGGAGACCATGATGTAGCGCTTGACGCCCGCCTTCGCGGCCGCGTCCATCGATCGAATCGCCGCGTCGCGGTCCACGGCGTAGGTTCTGGCCGGGTTCCCGCCGCCCGCACCCGCGGACCAGACGACCGCGTCGTGCCCCGCGAGGAGGTCCGCGATCTCCCCAGTGCTGAGCTGTTCGACGTCGGCCACGACCGGATGGGCTCCGGCTGCCGTGACGTCCGTGGTGTGGTCCCGGTTGCGGATGACCGCAGTGACCACGTCCCCGCGCGCGGCGAGTAGCGGCGCGAGCAGCAGCGCGATCTTTCCGTGCCCTCCGATGACGGCGATCCGTGCCATGGGCCGCCTCCCTCCCGTGCTGCGTGCCGCGTGCGCCGCGGGGCCAGCCTGGCCCGCGGAGCCTCCTCTGGTGGCCCACGTGCCACGGTAGCGAGCGCTCGGGTCCACTTCTAGGGTTCGGGACTGCGTGTTGGGCAGAACGCGCCGCGCCCCCGACCGATTGAGAAGTATCAATCGGACAGGAGCGCGGCGCGCCAGGAGGCCGAAGCCTAGGGGACTAGCGGCCCAGCTGCGGGTCGGACGTGAGCGGCCGGCCGTCGTCGAGGCGCCCGGCCAGAATGCGCACGAGCTTCGGATCGGCCGCGGCCGTGACCTTGAGGTCGTACCAGCCGCCCTGCGTCGGGATCACCACGGTCTTGGCCTGACCCGGGTTGAGTGCGAGGGCCTGCGAACCGGCGCCGTACGCGTCCGTGAGCGAGAGCGCGGCCGCTGCCGAACCGGCGTTCTCGATACGGAACTGTGCGTGGCCGGCCACCCCGTCGCGGGTCACCGAGACGCGGATGTCCGCGGCCGCCGTCGTGCCCGCAAGGCGGCGGTACCAGCCCGCCGGGCCGTGCATGTGCACGTCGTACTCGGCACCGAGCGCCCATGACGCGTCAAGGCCGGCGCCCGCGCCGATCGTGTACGAGTACGGGCCCGCGGGAAGGAGGTTCGAGCGGACCTGTACGTGCGCGCCGAGCGCCCCAGGGTTCGACCAGTGCGCCGACAGCTTGCCGCCCGCCACAGAGGCCGAGACCTCGAGCGCGTACCCGAGCGGGCGCGACGGGCGCGTGCCCTTCTCCTGGCCGGGCATCGCGTTGACGGCGGGAGGCGTCGGCACGTAGCTCGGGTGCCGGTTGTGGTCCGCGGGCTTGAACGCCGAGGTGTCGGGCAGCGCCGGGGCCGCGCCACCGTTCGACGAGAAGTCGAACGCACTCGTGAGGTCGCCACACACCGCGCGGCGCCACGGGGAGATGTTGGGCGACTTCACGCCGAAACGCGATTCGAGGAACCGCACGATCGACGTGTGGTCGAACGTCTCCGAGCAGACCCACCCGCCCATGCTCCACGGCGAGACCACGAGCATCGGCACGCGCACTCCGAGGCCGTAATGGCCAGGGACGTCGGCGATCCCGGAGAACGTCATGCGCCCGTCGTACCATTCGCCCTCGGTCGAGACGGTCGAAGCGCCGGGGATCTGCGAGGTGTTGGGGTGCGGCGGGACGACGTGGTCGAAGAAACCGTCGTTCTCGTCGTACATGAAGAACACGGCCGTCTTGCTCCAGACGTCCGGGTTGGACGTGAGGATGTTGAGGATGTTCGCCGTGTACCAGGCACCGAAGTTCGGCGGCCAGTTCGAGTGCTCGGTGTACGCCTCCGGGCCCACGATGTAGGAGACCTGCGGGAGCTTGCCGCTCGCCACGTCCTCGCGGAAGATCCGGAACAGGTCGTCGCCGGCCTTCGCGTTCGTGCCGGTCAGCGCCTTCTCGTAGAGCGGGCTGCCGGGCTTCGAGTTCTGGTACTGCGTGAGGTAGAGGAGCGAGTTGTCGCCGTAGTTGCCGATGTACGGGTCGCCCGTCCAGCCCCAGTAGCCCGCGGCGGTGAGGCCGTCGCCGACGTCCTGGTACACCTTCCAGCTCACGCCGGCCTTCTCAAGCTCCTCCGGGTAGGAGCTCCACGAGTAGCCGACCTCGGCGTTCCACAGGTCGGGCCCGCCGGCCTTGTAGTCGTTGCCGTCCCAGCCGGTGAACATGTAGTAGCGGTTCGGGTCCGTGGGGCCGAGCAGCGAGCAGTGGTACTGGTCGCAGATGGTGAACGCGTCCGCGAGGGCGAAGTGGAACGGGACGTCGCCGCGCTCGTAGAACGCCATCGTGGCCTCCGACTTGGCGGGGAGCCACTTGTCGTACTTGCCCACGTTGAACGCCTCGTGAGTGAGCTTCCACGAGTGGTCGAGGTCCTCCATGAACTGCATGCCGAGGTTCGGCGCAGTCGGGTGGTAGGGGAGGATGTCCCGGGTGCCGTTGTTCTGCGCGAACGTATTCTTCCCGCTCGGGAGGACGGCCGGGTGCGGATCGCCGAACCCGCGCACACCCTTGAGCGTGCCGAAGTAATGGTCGAACGCGCGGTTCTCCTGCATGAAGACGATCACGTGCTCGACGTCCTTGATGGAGCCGGTCGCCCGGTTGGCGGGGATGGTCGCGGCGCGTGCGATGCTCTCCCCTAGCATTTCCGCGATGGCCGTAGAGGCCGCGGTCGCAGCCGAAAGCTGCAGGAAATGGCGGCGGTTCAGGTTTGGCATGGAGGGTCCTCCCTGTGGGCTTCAGTTCTCCTGTAGTCCCCCGCGGGGAGCCTGCCACCTTTAGATGACGTGCGGGTTGCGCTGGGTTGAAACCTGCGCGGCAACAGATGACGGCGGGTGGCCCCCCATTGCCGGCCACCCGCCGCTGTCTCTGCTCCGGCCCGTTTCTCGCGCCGGAAAATGTGTGCCGTGCCGCGACACGCCGCGCTCCCACCGGTTGGGAAAGTTCAACCGGGCAGGAGTACCCGAACCTCACACCTCGAGCCGCTCGTGCTCCCATTCGTCAAGGAGTTCGGGCAGCCGCGCCATGAGGAATCGGTAGAAGTGGCCCATTTCCTCGACCCGCGCGCGCGCCGCCGAGCCGTCGGGCAGCTGCAGCGCCGTCGCGTCGGCGAGGTCCGCGAGCCGCTCGTAGACCGGGTTCTGCCGGAGCGACGCGACGTACCAGGCGTTGTCCGGGAGCGCGTAGCGGTCGCGTCGGCTCCCGGGCTGCGAAACCCGGTGCACGAAGCCGACCGTCTGCAGGTACCGCACGGAGCCCGAGACCGCGGCCGGGCTCGCGCCGAGCATCTCGGCAAGCTCGGCGGCGGTGAGGGATCCGTCCGCGGAGACGACGAGCGCCATGAGCGTCCGAGCAGGCATCTTGGGGAAGCCGGCGGCGGTCAGCACGGCCGCGGACGTCTCTGCGCCGTCGGCCATTCGGTTGGCTGCTGGTTCGCTCACGCTGTTCCTACTTCCCTGCGGCGTATGGCCACGAGTGCCACGAGGGCGAGGACCACGGCGATGCCGAGCATCCAGAATCCGCCGCTCCAGTCAGTGCCCGTCCCTGTGGTGACCGGGGTGTGCGTGAATGGTGAGATGTCGCGGATCTTCTGGTCGAAGCCGAGCATTCCACCGTAGATGCCGAGCACCACGCCCACGCCGAGCAGCGACCACCCGGCGGTGATCGTGGCGCGCGGCCACACGACGAACACCGCTGCGGGCAGCGCGAGGTAGATGAGCGCGGCAGGCAGCTGGTCGAGCGCGGTCTGCCACACGTCGCCGACTGCGCTCGACGTGTCACCGGAGGCAACGAGCGAGGCCCATGCGCCGAGGGCGGTGAAGAACATCACGAGCACCATCGAGGCGGCGCCGAGCGAGAGGAAGCTCCCGAGCCACCGCATGCGCCCGAGGGGCCGCGAGAGCACGAGCTCCGCCGTGCCGGCGGCCTCCTCCTGGCGTAGCCGGATGACGGCCTGGAGCCCGCAGGCCGCGGCGAGGATCCCGGCGATCTCGAACAGGGCCGCGACGAGGAGCTGGGTCATCGAGGTGCCCTGCGCCTCGACCATGGCCCGGAGGATCGACGTGACCTGGGGGCTGGAGGTGATCGACGCTTGGATCGCCGAGCCGAGCGAGCCCGTGAGGACGCCTGTTGCGAGGCCGCCGATGCACCAGCCGATGATCGCCCCCCGCTGCAGGCGCAACGCGAGCGAGAACGGCCCGCGAAGCGTCGGCCCGGCGTCCGGTCGCCCGGCCCGCCCGGCGAGGACGCTGGCGCCGACGTCCCGTCGCGCCATGAGGCCGACGACGGCGGCGATGCACACCACCGCGAGCCCGAGCGGCAGGAGCAGCGGCCACAGCCGGTTGCCGGTGTACGCGAAGGTCTGCTGCCCCCAGCCGATGGGGGAGATCCAGCTCGGCCAGGCCGCCGTCATGGTCATCCCGTCCGGCTCGACCTTCCCGGTCGCGTCCCCGAAACCCCGCAGGAGGTACGCAACCGTGACGGCCGCGGCGGAGATCCCGTTGGCGCCTCGCGACGTGCTGAAGAATTCCCCGGCCAGCAGGCCGACACCGAGGAACGCGAAGCCCACGGCGCCGGTCGCGAGCCCGGCCACGACCGAGCCCGCAGGATCGAGCCCCCCGCCCATGAACCCGAGCGCGGTCGCGGCCGCGACGAGCACGTCCGCGACCAGGCCGTGGACGATCGTTGTGGCAAGCGGAGACCAGCGTCCGGCGGCCGTGGCGGAGAGGAGCTCGGATCGGCCCGATTCCTCCTCGGCCCGCGTGTGGCGGACCGCCATGAACGTGTTCATGAGGCCGGCCAAGAGCGCGATGAAGGAGAAGATCTCGAAGAACGTGAAGGCGTCCAGCTGGGGGCCGCGGGCCAGGCCGCGGAGCACGAGGATTGCCGGGGTCGCGGTCGCGAGCTGGAGGACCTGGGCCCGGGAGGCCTCGTCCCCGAACGTCTTCCCGATCGCCTCGACGGCGAACCACGCGAGGACGCCGATCGAGAGGACCCAGCTGAGGAGCTGCCACCGGTCGCGGCGGAGCCGTTGCCGGTAAAGGACCCAGATCATCTCAGGCTCCCGTCCTCGCCGCCGCGCGGTGGCGCCGGTGGTGGGCTTCGCCGTCGTCCGCGGCCTCGGCAACCGGGGTGACGGTATCGCCGTAGTGCCGGAGGAAGAGCTCCTCGAGCGACGGCGGGGCCACGAGGAGGCCCTTGACGCCGAGGTTGCCGAGGAGGGGGAGGACCTCGTGCACGCGGTCGGAGTCGGCGCCGAACTTGACCCTGCCGTCCGTGACGGTGAGATCGTGGACTTGCGCGAGGGTCGTGAGGGCTCGGGTGTCGACGCTGTCCTGCGCGAACGAGATCTCGGTGCGGGTGAGGTGGCGGAGCGCGTCGAGCGTGCCGCCGTCCACGATCTTGCCCGAACGGATGATGCTCACGCGGTCCGCGAGCTGCTCCACCTCGGAGAGGATGTGGCTCGAGAGGAGCACGGTTGCGCCGTTCTCCCGGCTCAGGCGGCGCACCTCGCGGGTGAAGACTGCTTCCATAAGGGGGTCGAGGCCGCTCGTGGGCTCGTCGAGGAGGTAGAGCTCCGCGTCCGTGACGAGGGCGGCGATGAGCGCGACCTTCTGGCGGTTGCCCTTCGAGTACGCGCGGCCCTTCTTCGAAGGATCGAAGTCGAAGATCTCGCTGAGGCGCTGCTTGCGCTGCTTGTAGTCGCGGTCGAGGGTGCTACCGCGCAGGCGGGACAGGAGGTCGATGGTCTCGCCGCCGGTGAGGTTGGGCCAGATGTTCACATCGCCGGGCACGCTCGAGACACGGCGGTGGAGTTCGACGGCATCCGTCCACGGGTTGCGTCCCAGCACGGTCGCGGCGCCGGACGACGCGCGGGCCAGCCCCAGGAGGATCCGGAGCGTCGTGGACTTCCCGGCGCCGTTCGGGCCGAGGAAGCCGTGGATCTCGCCGGAGTGAACCTCGAGGTCGAGGCCGTCGAGCGCCTTGACCTGACCGAAGTTCTTGTGAAGATCAGCAGTCTGGATGACAGTGTCCATGGCTGTGAGTGTACGCAATTTTCACAAACTTCTGAATATTCAAAACGAAATCTTAACACGGCGCCCGCTGACGGGCGACGGCGTGGCGCGGCGGACGTGGGGCGGGCCTCCCGCCGTCGTGCTTGCCACGGCGAAACCGTGGGTCGACTGCCGCCGAAAATGTCCCGCCCTAAGCCGCGCTTTGGGCGGGACATTTCTGGGGGAGATGTCCTCGCCCCACGCCGCCCTACTCGCGGCGGGCCAGGACGCTGATGCTCGCAACGCCGTACTTCGACGTCGCCTTCTGGGCTTGCCGGGACAGGAACTGGTACGCCTCGTTCGGGCGCACTGTCTCGATGCGGAAGCCCGCTCCCTCGATGATGGCGAGGAACTGGTCCCGCTGCATTGCCCCGCCGATGCACGCGGCCCACAGGGAGGCGTCGCACGTGATCGAGGTGGGCATCTCTGTGTCGGCGACGATGTCCGCGATGGCCAGCCGGCCGCCGGGGCGGACCGCCCGGGCTGCAGCGGCAAACGCGCGGGCCTTGTCCGGCACGAGGTTGATCACCCCGTTCGAGATGACGCAGTCGATCGCGCCGTTGTCCACGGCGCGTTCCTCCAAGCGGCCCTCGCGGAACTCGACGTTGGCAAAGCCTTCCGCGAGGCGCCGCGCCTTCGCGATCTGGGCGGCGGTGATGTCGACGCCGATCACGGATCCTTCACGGCCGACGGCGACCGAGGCGAGGAATGTGTCCATGCCCGAGCCGCTCCCCAGGTCGAGCACGCGCTCGCCCGGTTGGAGAGCGGCGAGGTCATGGAAGTAGCCGACGCCCGCGAACGACTCGACGGCCTCGGTCGGCACGCGGTCCAGATCGTCCGGCAGATAGCCCAGACGCTCGGCGAGATTTCTGCCGGTCTCGAAATGGAACTCCTGCTGCGGAAAATTGGCAACCAACTCGTAGATCGACTTGACCCGAGCCTCGAGGTCAACGGTGTCGAGCTGATATGGCGTGGAGTCCATGGATCCTCCTTGAGTCCGTGCCTACTTCGGCGGGAGCGAGCTCGCGTAGAGAACGCCGACCTGGACCCAGCGCTCAAGATCGTCGTCGGAGGCGATCGCGGTGTCCGCGACGCGGAGCCAGCCGTCCATGGCGCGCCCCTGCATGATGGCGCGTTCGACGCCGGGGTTCGCGCAGAGCTCGTCGCTCGCCGACGGATCGGCCCGGAGGAGCATGCCGCCCTGGCCGCTCGCGCTCACGGCCATATTCCCGCCGATCAGGAACGCGAGACCGCCGAACATCTTCTTCTCCGTGAAATCGGCCTTCCCCACGAGGACGTCGCGGATCCGGTCGGCAAGCTCAGTGTCGTAGGCCACGCGTTCATCGTCCCAGCGCCCGCCCGCCCCCGCAATCGTCGGCCACCTTGAGCGCGTGGACTGACGGTGTGCCACTGAGCTTGCGCTTGATCGGCACCTAGCCTCGGTCTTTCATGTGTTCGGCTGGGCCGAGGGCCTCGCAGCTCGATCCTGATCGATGTCTTGTGATGCGGTCGTGGGCATGGCGGAGTGCCGGCTGGCGCTGCCGGGCTGCGGTTCTCCGGTTCCTTCGGTCGTGGGCGGACGGGTTCGCTCAGGCAGGTTTCGGGATGGCTGCGATGTTGGCGAAGACCGCGACAATCGCTGGGGCCCAGGGCCAGGTCTCGGGGATCCGGAGCCATCGACGCCGGGCGCCGTGGACCAGTCGGGCGGGGACGTGCAGGAACCGGTAGCGCAGGGCTTTGGGCTCGCAGGCCGCGAGCACTTCGGCGTCGCCGGTGAAGGCGAGCATGCGGGCCCACGCGGTCAGGTCCGCGGCGATCTGGGCGAGCATGAGCCAGGCCTGGTTGATCGCGAAGTCCCGGGACGGGAACCGGCCCAGGCCGGTGTCCTTGGCGTGGCGGATGCGGTCCTCGACGCGGGCGTGGGCCCGGTGGCGGGCCTCGAGGAACGCCAGCTGCCCCGTGGCCGTGTTGGTGGCGAAGGCCTGGTACCGCCACCCGTCGGCCTCTTCGAACAGGGACAGCTGTGCGCCGGGGTGGGGGCGTTCCCGGCGCACGATCAGGCGCATGCCCTCCGGCCAGCCGGTCAGGTCCAGGAGCCCGGTGAGCTCGGCTATGTCGCCGCCGTCCCTGATTCCGCCGTCGGCGTCCAGGGCCGGGGCCCATACCCGGGCCGGGATCTGGGCGATGGCCTCGCGGATCTTCTCCGTGATGGCGAACCCGACGCTGTATTCGACCCGGCGGCCCCGGACCCTGCCCTGGCGATCGAGCCAGTCCAGGAGCTGGTGGGAGGCCCCTGCCCCGTCGGAGCGGACCAGGATCCTCTTTCTGCAGGCTGCGGGGATCTGGGAGATCGCCTCGGTGAGGACCTCGATGTGGTCTGCGGCCGTGTTCGACCCGGCGTTGCCGGGCCGGAGCCTGGCGGCGAGGAACTCGGAGGTGTTGTCGCACCAGACCCCCAGCGGGTGGAACCCGAAGGTCCGCTTGAACGTCGGCGCGGCCTTCTCCTTCTCGGAGTGCGCGACCACGACCGTCGCGTCAACGTCCAGCACGACGGTGGAGCCGAGATCAGCTCCGGCGGCCTTCGACGACGGAATGCCGCCACGGAGTCCCAGCTGCGCCCACACGTTCCTGCGGACACGGGCCCGGGCAGACTGGATCTTCTTCAGCCTCGCGGCCGTGGTCTCGTCCAGCGCCCGCCACACGGTCGCCGGCGACGCGACCGGCCCGAGCACCTGGGACTGGTGGCGCAGCACGTCGATGTCTGCGATCGCCTCCCCGCCGTCGGCGAGCATCACCGCCACGTCCGTCAGGACCCGGCCCCGGTCGTGGCCGGGAATGAACGCCCGACGCGCCATCGCCTTGGACAGCTCGGCCGTGAGCCCGGTCCGGTCGGACAAGAGCCGCAGCGCGGCGCTGCCCGCGTGGGCCACCACGCCGGTGCCGTCAGCGGTGACATGCAGACCGGCCGACCACGAAGTACGCTTCACCTACGGAGTGCCTTCCATTCAGGGGTTCTTGAGACGTCGCAATCCCAAGTCTTCCCTGATCAGAGGGCACTTCCGTGTTTCTACGCGCCGATCATCCAGCCCTGCCGTGGAAGATCCGGGCTAGGGCCGCGGGTTCGCTACGGAGGCGGGGTGGGTGTGTCATTGACTTGTCCCCGGAATGCGCGGACGGGCATGCTGCTCGCGGCCTAATGATCGAACGCCAGGGGGAACACGTGAATTGGGTTGACATCTTTCAAGTGCTGGGAAGCCTCGCGACGACGGCCATTGCGCTGTTCTTCGTGGCCAGATCTACGGCGCACGCCGAGACTACGACCTCGACATCCAGCGGCCGCTGTCCCGCTCGCGGAACAACAAGGTTCCGATCCCGAGGCTCGACCTGAGGATGACCATCCTCCCGCCCGGCATCTACTTCTGCGAGCCGGAGGCGATCCCCGTGCCCGCGGCGCACGACCAGCTCGAGCCGATCTTCAAGAACTCCGACTATTGCGCTGAACTGACCTTCCGAGACAGTTCGTCGGCCTTGTGGCACCGGGCCCGGGACGGCCAGCTTGCCGCAGTCGCGGCCGCGACTGCTCAGGCAACTGCGTTTTCCACGGCCACATTCTGAGCACGAGGACATGATGATGACGGGCAATTTCGTGGTGCCGTAAATAGTGTGGGTCTTGTCCGCGAACTGGGGCGGGCCTTACAGTGACTCTGTCGCTGGCGTCAGGCGGGATTTCGGGGCTTCTGACGCCGTCGCTCGCACCTGTTGGGGGATTTACGTGAGGTCTGCTCTCGCGGTTTTCTGTTCCCATTTTCGGGACGTCTCTGTCATTCTGCTCGGCCTGGTGCCCGTTTTCGGCGGAATGCGTGCGTCTCGGCTCGGTGCGGCGAAGCGGCGCCAATCTGAGAAGGGGGAACTTCCGTGCGCAATCAATCAGGCGAATCCAGCGATCCGGCGAATCCGAGGCGGGAATGGCCGCCCGCCGAGTACGGTGCGATGCTCCATTTAGGACAGAGGATGCCCGATGGGTATCCGGAACTTGCCGATTCGCGCCGACCGAAACCGCGGCTCGACCTCAGCCTGGCAAGTCCCGGGCGCGGGGCGCTGTTCGCGCTCCTGGCGGTTCCCGCCGGGGTCGTGCTCTGGATGGCGCTCTGGAGCGTCGGCTGGATGAGCTCGTTGACGGCGTTTATCGCCGCTGCCCTTGCCGCGAAACTGTACGTCCTCGGCGCTGCCAGGATCACTATTGCGGGGGCGACCGTCATCGCCGTCGTCTGCGCGGCGACTATCGTGCTCGGGTTTGTGGGCGGTGTCTGGCTCGATGCCGCCCGGATTCTGGGCGGGAACCCGGCTATGTGGGTTTTCAAGGCCGATCCGTGGCGGCTCATGGCCTACAACACGACACACAATTCGAACTTCTACAGCGTGATCTCCAAAGACCTCCTCATGGCTCTCCTGTTCGGAGCCCTGGGGTGTTTCTTCACGCTGCGCCGGCTGTTTCAGGAGGCGAAAGGGGCGCGGTAGGCATGCTGAGCTTGTCGGGGTATTGGCAACGGCCGTGGGCCAATCGCACGTCCGCTCACCTAATTCCCGTGTCGCACGAGATGTCCGCGCGCGCGGCCGAACCCGGCGGCACCGTCACGTGGGTGTCGGAGCACCGTGGCCAGTCGTTCGCGGTGACGACGACGAGGACGTAGGCGCCGGGGGAGAGGCCGAGCGCGTAGCGGCCGAACGAGTCACTGGTCACCGATGCGACCGTGCTGCCACCCGAGTCGCGGGCCTCGACGACGGCAGAGACCGGGCGCGGGGGACACGGCTGGTCCGGCCGCTCGACCGGGCAGGTCGGCCCGGCCGTGACGTACCCGTAGGCGCCCGCGCCGTGCGGCGGCAAGAGTGGCGGCGTGCTCGCCGCGGTGGGGCTCGGCGTCGTCGAGCTTGACGGCGGTGGTGCGGGCGGCGTCGAGCCGGGGCCGATCGTCCCCGCGCTGACCGTCGCCGTCGCCGAGGCCGCGGTGGCGCTCCCGCCACCCGCTGTCGGGCTGCCGCCGCCCGACCCAGCGGAGGCGCCGCAGGACGCCACGAGCAGCGAGGCGGCAACGATCGCCGCTCCGAGCGCTGTACCCGGTCTCATGCCACCACATGGTGGCACCGCGCGGCGGCAGCGTCGAGAGGCGAAAGGACGACGGCGGCGCACGCCATAGACTGAATGCTCACCCCCGCTTTCGATTCGAAGGGGAGGCATCGGTGAATTCTGGCCCTCGCAAACGGCCCTCCATGATCGACGTCGGGCGTCGGGCCGAGGTGTCGGCACAAACGGTCTCGCGCTATTTCAACGGCGGCTACGTTTCGACCGAGTCGCGCTCGCGGATCGAGGCAGCGGTAAGCGACCTCGGCTACCGCCAGAATCGCCTGCCGCGACAGTTGCGGGGGGATCGGACCGAGAGCATCGGATTCCTTTCGCTGGGCCCGATCAACTACGGCAACGCGAGCATTCTCATGGGTCTCAACCACGCCGCGAGGGCTCACAGCCAAACTCTCGTGACGTCCCATTTCGAACCGGATCCGGACGACCCCGGCGTTCAGGCCGAGCTATTCCGCGACATCGACAGGCTCCTCTCGATGCGAGTCGACGGCCTCGTGATCGCGACGCCGTTCGTCGGCGGCGAGGCGCTCGTCGACTACGTGAAGGACGCCGTCCCGGTGATCCTGCTCTCGGAAGGCGGAGAGGGGGACGCGCCGACGGTGCATTCTCGTTCCTACGCAGCGGCGCGCCTGGCCGTGCGGCACCTCATCGAGCTCGGGCACCGCGACATCCTGCACATCGCCGGGCCGGCGAACCGCAACGAATCGCGCACGCGACGCCGCGCCTACCAGGACGAACTCGCCTCGTCGGGACTCGCTCCGCTCCCCATTCTGGAGTGCGCGGAGTGGGACGCCGCGTCGGGCGCCGCGTGCGCCGAGACGATCGACCCCGCGCAGTTCACCGCGGTGTTCGCGGCGAATGACGAGATCGCCTTGGGATTCTCGAGCGTGCTTCACGCGCGGGGATTCACTGCGCCCCGGGACTTCTCCATCGTCGGATTTGACGATATGCCCGAGGCTCGCTATTTCACCCCGCCCCTCACCTCGTCCCGAATCGATTTCGAGCAAATCGGCGAGGCCGCGCTGCTCACCGTCCTGTCACTCGTGCGCGGCGAGGCCCCGAGGCCGAATTACTCGATCGAGCCGTCCCTCATCGTGCGGGAGTCAACGGCTCCGCCGTCGTCGGCCTCTACAAAGCCCTGAGCCGCACCGCGATGTATTGCCGCCCCGGAAGCTCGATGCGGAAGCGGCCCGAAAAGGTCCCCGGCAGAGTCTCGACGGTCATATTCCAGGTGTCGATGATGTCGACGACGTAGGCCATCTCCGGCGATTTCACGAATCTCCGATACGTCGGCTGGTTGAATCCGAAATAGATGAGCTCGTACTCGTCCCGAATCCCGGCGCTCGGCGCGTCCCAGTGGCCGTCGAGCGGCTCGAGGTGACCGTGCGGGCTCTCCTCGAGGATGCGGCGCAGGAAGCCGATGCGCTCGGGGCTCGTCCCCTTGAGGGTCCCGCCCTTGGCCCACCACAGGACGTCGTCGGGGTCCACATACGTCTCGCCGTGGCCCACGTAGCCCCCGCGGACGGCGCCCTCCCAGAAGCGGCGCGTCATCTCCTCGCCGGTGATGTTGCCCCAGCCCTGGTCGATATTGCCCTCGTACGCGCACTCGTCGATCACGATCGGCTTGCCGTACGCGGCCCGCCACTCGGTGGTCATCTCCGACGTCTTGTAGACGTCACGCCGCTGGATGCTGCAGTGCGTCACCCACGGGCGGCTGTGGTCGTAGAACTCGCGGCAGTTGTGGATGGACAGGAGGTGGCCGCTCGGATCGTTCGCGGTGACGATCGACGCGAAGCGCTCCCAGCGCTCCGTGGTCTTCTCGAACATGAGGTCGTACTCGTTGGCCAGCGACCACCAGACGTTCCGGCGGGAGGCCAGACGGGCCACGGCGTACTTGACGTACAGATCGTCCGCGGCCGCGCTCATCGTCGAGAACCCCCAGCGGTCGTAGGCATGAAAGAGGATGAGGTCGGCCTCGATGCCGAGCTCGTCGAGCTGGTCGATCCGCGACTCGAAGTGCCTCCAGTACGCGGGGTTGGGCCGGAAGTGGTCGAACCCCTCCTCGAGCGAGCCCTCGTACGGGTACAGCTCGGGCTCGTTCTCGTTGAAGAGATACGACTTGGGGAACACGCACATGCGCATCTTGTTGAACGGCCCGGTCTTGAGCGCCTCGAGCGTGGCCTCTTCGAGGTCGTTGCCCTGATGGGTCCACACGTAGGAAGTGGTGCCCATGGGCACGTAGGGGGTGCCGTCGTCGTACGCGAAGTGGAAGGTGTCCGCGACGCGCACCGGGCCGCGCGACGCCGCCGGCCCCGCGCTGAACGCGCCCGTGATCCGGTCGAGCGACCGCGCGTTGCTCGAGGTCGTGAAGCTCCACTCGCCCTCGGCGGGAACGAGGAGGCGAATCCGGTACTGGCCGTCGCCGTCGTAGAAGCCGGGCGCCTGGAGCACGGCACCTTCGCGCGTGAACGTCGCCGTGAGCTCGACGTCCGTGAAGGGGTTGCCGTGCGAGGGGCCATCGAAGGTCGCCTCGAACGCGGTCCACGTGGGCACGAGGTCCGCATGACGGACGACGGCGCTCCCGCGTGCCGTCGCCTCGTCGTCGTAGTTCGGGGCCGGGGCCGGGACGTCGCCCGCCGGGGCGGCGGACGACGGCGCGTCCCCCGCCTCGGCGACCCGCGCCAGGACCGCGGCTTGGCGGCGAACGTCGCCCCGGAGCCGATCCTCCGTGCTCAGAATGAGCCCCAGCGGATAGTGGTAGAGCGTGTGCAGGATCGGATTCCCCGCAAGCTCCGGGAGTTCGGCGGCGATGACCTGGTGGGCGCGCGGATCGCGCATGACCTCGAAGAGCGGGGTTTCGGGGGTGAAGTTCGGCATGGTGGCTTTCTCTGCTCGGTGCGGCCGGGCTGGTTGTGGCTGGGCGGGGCGCGGCGGGGCGGTGTGGGCTCAGCCCTTGACCGCGCCGGTGAACATGCCCTGGACGAAGTACCGCTGGAAGAGCAGGTAGACGATCACCACGGGGAGGATGGACATGACAGTGAAGGCGTTGAGCGGCCCGTAGGAGCTCGTGAACTGCGACTGGAAGCTCTGGATGGCGAGCGGGATGGTCATCGACGCCTTGCTCTGGAGGATCACGAGCGCGATCGCGTACTCGTTCCACGTCGAGACGAAGTCGAGGATGAAGAGCGCGGCGAGCGCCGGCTTCGACAGCGGCAGGACAATCTGGAGGAACAAGCGCAGGTTCCCGCCGCCGTCGACCCTCACGCTCTCGTCGATCTCGCGCGGGATCGACGAGAAGAAGCCGTAGAGGATGAAGATCTGGTACGGCAGGCCGAAGCCGATGTACGGGAGGATCACGCCCCACGGGGTGTTGAGCAGGCCCAGGCCGAGGATGGTCTTGAAGAGCGGGCCGAGCGCCACCTGGATCGGGACCATGGAGCCGAGGGCGAAGGCCCCGAGCAGGAGCTTGCTGCCGCGGAAGCGGATCCTCGAGAGCGCGAACGCCGCCGCCGCGGAGATGAACAGCCCGATCGGGACCTTGATCACCGCGATGAGGAGGCTGTTGCCTGCGGCGCTGAAGAAGTTGCCCGTCTGGATCGCCTTCGCGAAGTTCTCCCACTGCGCCGCGCTCGGGAGGGAGAACGGCGACGACGAGAAGATCTCGTTCTCGCTCTTGAGCGACGTGACGAGCATGAACAGCAGCGGCAGGGCCCACAGGACCATGGTGATCGCGAGGGTGATCCAGAGCCCGATGCGGACGTAGTCGCGCGAAGCGGGGGCCTTGCGCCGCCGGCTGGGGGCGGCGGCCGAGGTCCTGCGGAGTGTCAGGGTGGTCATCTGTCGTCAGCTCCCTTGGTGGACCAGATGAGGTAGGGGATCACGAGGATCATCGTGATGAGGAGGAGGACCGTGGCGACCGCGTTGCCCATGCCGAAATCGTGGTTGAGGAACGACTGGGTGTAGGACCAGAGCGCGAGCACCTGGGACTTCTGCGCCGGCCCGCCGCCCGTCATGCCGACCACGAGGTCGAAGACCTTGATCGAGTTGACGATCGTCAGGACCAGCACGACGACGACCGTGGGCCGCAGCGCGGGAAGGGTCACGTGGCGGAACACCTGCCAGGCGCTCGCCCCGTCCATGCGGGCGGATTCGACGAGCTCCTTCGAGACGCTTTGGAGGCCGGCGAGGAACAACACCATGTTCAGGCCTGCCACCTGCCAGACGAAGGCCGCGAAGATCGCATAGATGGCGGTCTTCGGGTCACTCAGCAGCGTGGTGCCGGATCCGTCGCCGAGGTGCAGCCACTTCGCGATGTCGCTGATCGCCCCGTAGTTGGGGTTGTACATCCAACGCCACATGTTGGCGATCGCGATGGGGGCCAAGACGCCGGGGATGTAGAAGACGGAGCGGAACAGGTTCCGGCCGAAGATCTTCCGGTTGAGGGCGAGCGCCATGATGAGCCCCAAGGAGGTGGGGATCACCAAGGAGAGCAGGACCCACACGACCGTGTTCTGCACGGCCGTCCAGAACACCGGATCCTTCGTGACGAGACGCACGAAGTTCTCGAAGCCCACGAACACCTCCGGAGCGGAGTTGAATCCGGACCACTTGTAGAGGCTCAGCCGGACCGCGCTCACCATCGGCCCGATGACGAACACGACGTAGGCGGCAAGCGCGGGGGCGAGGAAGGGGAGGGCGGCGATGAATCCGCCCTTGAGGATGCGCCGCATCCTCGGTGCCTTGCGCGATCGGGGTGCGATCGCCGGCGTCGGATGGCCGGCCTGGCCGGCGGCAAGAAGCTTTGACAAAGTATCGCCTTTGACAGTTTCGATGGGGTCCGGCCGCGGCGGTGCCGTAGCGGCGCTGCCGCCGCGGCCGGATCTCCTCAGCTGTTGGAGTCCAGGAACTTCTGGAGCTCGGCCCCTGCCTTCGAGGGGTCCATGCCGCCCGTGGCCACGAGGTTCTGGATGCGCCAGTACTCGGTGGTCGCGGTCTGCGAGAGGTTCTGATCGTTGTTCATATACAGGCCCTTGGCGTCCGTGAAGACCTTGTTCCAGGACGTGGTCAGCGAATCCGTCGCGGTGGACTTGACGTCCTTGTCCACCGACTGGGTCGCGAACGTTCCGAGGTTGTCCTGCTGGACCTTGGTCGACGTGAGGTAGTCGACGAACTTCGCGGCGGCGTCCTTGTGCGAGCTGTCCTTGGTGATGTACTCGGCCTCTTCGAAGCCGTACAGGCGGCCCGTCCCGGTGGGGAGGGGGAAGATCCCGACGTCCTCAGGCTTCATGTTGTTGCTTGCGATCGAGGCGTTGAACCAGTCGCCCTCGAGGGCCATCGCGGCTTTGCCCGAGTAGAACAGGGCCGACGATTCGTCATTGTTGATGCCGATGAAGCCCGGGTTGAAGTAGTTCTTCGACCACTTCTGCAGCTCGGTGAAGGACTTCGTGACGCACTGCTCGGTGCCCCAGTTGGCCTTCTTCGTCACGAGCTTGTCGAACGTCGCCGAGCCGCAGTTGCCCTCGAGGAAGGTGTCGAGCAGGCGCATGACGTGCCAGTTGACCGTTCCGCCGAACTCGATTGGCGTGATCCCGGCGTCCTTGAGCTTCTGGGCGTCCGCGTCGAGCTCGACGAGCGTGGTAGGCGGCGTGGTGATGCCGGCCTGGGCGAAGAGCTTCTTGTTGTAGTAGAGCGCCTGGCCGTTGAGCTTGAACGGGACGCCGTTGTAGCCGCCGTACTGCTTGACGGGCCCGAGGGCGGCGTCGGTGAACCGGGAGTCCCAGTTGTACTGCTTGTAGTAGTCGGTGAGGTCCGCGCTCGCGTTGGCCTTCACGAGCTCGCCGCCGAGGCCTGGCCCGGCCCAGTACTGGTAGATATCCGGAGCGGCCGGCGTGCCGATCGCGGTGCGGAGCGCGTCCTTGTGCGCGTCGACGGCGCGGGCCGTGAGCTGGACCTTGATGCCGGGGTTGGCGGCCTCGAAGTCGGTGACGATCTTGTTGAGGGCGTCCTGCGCCTTCTGGTTGGACGGGTTGACGACCCACCACTGCAGAGTCGTGTCGCCCGAACTGCTGCTGGCGCCGGCGGAGCACCCCGCCAGCAGGGCAACCGCCGCAACCGCGGCGGCGGCCTTTGCGAACCAACGCATCCTTGCGTCCTTTCTGTTGAGGGCGGCCTGCATCGGCGCCCCGATTGTCGAAGTTCCCCCTTGCGCCGGGAGGTCCGGCGTCTGGAGCAAGGTCTCGAACCGTGCCTGCATCGAGTATGGGTGTGATGCATAACATAGTCAACCGGTTGACCAATTTTTTCGCTGAAGTAGGCGGGTGGTGTGGACTGGCGGGGTGGGCGCGGATGACGACGGCGGAGGCGGGTCCGGCGCTGATGACGACGTCGAGGTGCCGATCGCCGGGGCGAGCCGGCGGGGCGGGTTCCGGGGGGGGGGGGCCTAAGATCCGCCTAGCTTTACTTCTATGCTCGTTACGACGTGCTTGACAAGGACGACCCCTGTTGCTTGTCTGAAGTCTCGGTGGGGCGTGGTGGTCCGCCGCCGCAGCTGAATGAGCGATCGTGGGAATTGGGGGATCCATGCACAATCTGCTTGCACGGGAGTCGACGCTTCGCGTCGGTGGCACTCTGGGCGGGTGGCGCCGGTGAGGATCCTTCATCTTCTGAGGGAGTACGGGGAGGCGCGCAATGCCACCCCGGCGAGAACGATCTACCAGATCGCAGCGTCCGCGGTCCTCGTCACCCTGTTGTTGGGGACCATCTTCGCGGGAGTTCCGATCTGGCTGTTCTGGACTGTCGTCGCTCTCGAAGCCGCGGTCGACGTGATCCTTGTCCGTCGATGGATGATCCGCGACGCGGCGGCCCGAGCGGCGAGTGACGAGCGTTAGTCCCTGATCGCGAAAGGTGTTGCCTGCAGCAGGCCCCGAGTCAGCCGATCTGTTCGGCCAAGGCGAGGATGATGCCCGCAGGGCCGCGGAGGTAGCAGAGCCGGAAGATGCTCTCGAACTGGGCCACCTCGCCGAGGACCTCGGCGCCGTGGGTGCGCAGCCGGGAGATGGTGTCGTCGATGTCGTCGACGGCGAACATGACGCGATGCAGGCCGAGCGTATTGGGCGGCGGGTTCTTCGGTTCGGCGTGGACCAGTGCGGGGGCGTAGTACTTCGCTAGCTCGAGCTTGCCGTGGCCGTCTGGGGTCCGCATCATTGCGATCTCGCTTCGAATGCCGTCGAGCCCAACGGTCTGGTCCGCCCACAGGCCCTCAATCTGAGCCCTACCTTCGAGCTCCATGCCGAGCTCCGTGAAGAATGCGACGGCGGCATCCAGGTCGTCGACGACGATTCCGACGTTGTCCATGCGCTGAATGGTCATGGTTCCGAGCCTAACGAGGCGAGCTGTCGGTTCGTGGGCCTGAATCGGATCGATCGTCGGCCGTCCGCCATGGGTCCGAGTCCGCGTGACGCCTAACCTGCGCCTAACTTCGAGGGGCGCTGTCGCCCGGAATGACGGGGAAGTTGCGGGCAGGTGCCTAAGATTCGCCTAACTTTGCTTCTTAGATGATTACCTCTCACTTGACACTGGGGGTCTCTCGTTGCTTGGATGAGTGCTCGTGCGGGAGTTCGGGCGCTGAGCCCTCCCGCGGCGAGTGAGTGAATGATCGTTGGAATGGGGGATTCAGAGATGAAGTTCTGGAAGCAAGCTGCTAGCACCATGGCGGCAACTGCAGTTGCTGGGGGTCTTGCGTTGGCTGCCGCGCCGGCGGCGAGCGCGATCAATCAGGTTGACTGTGGAGGCCGTGATGACTTCTATACGATCACCGACATTTATCGCGGTAGCCAGTGTTTTGCCAATGCGGGCAACACCGGTACGTTTCAGCGGAACACGCGCACCCTTTACACCGGGAACAACAAGGGCAATATCTACTACTACAATTACGCTGATGGGCGAAATTGGTATTCGATAGTGCGCAACCCGAAGTATCGCGGGTGGTTCGATTATCCGTTCGTGAACACGCTGGCGGTCCGAATTTTCTAGTAGCCCGGCTGATCTTGAAGAAGATTATCGCGTCACTGGCCATGGTCGTACTCTGCGGAGCAGCTTCGACCGCGTGCGTCAGCAGGACCGTTCCCACAGGTTCGTTGCCCATGCCCGATCCAAACGACCCTTACAGCGCATTTTTGGCCGACGAATTGCTGAGTATCAATTCGGCGATGAGGGAGCTGGAATACAGGTGTTATGCCGATAACGGGTACCCGGAGTATCTTGAGGTGCTCCCTGCGCTGAAGGCTAACGAGTTTAGATCATCGGCTTCGACCCCGGATTATGAGACAACCTTTAGGGCCTTTTCAGAATCCCCGTGGTTCACGTCGGAGGAGAACGCCCGAGCGACGGGGTACGGGAGCAGCATTCCCGGACTCGATGCGCAGGTGGTCCCCGATGACCGCTCCATCCTCAAGGTGTTCGAGGACTGTCGCCAGGCGTCGCTGCGCCGGACATCGGGCAACGAGGACGTGGTCAACGCGTACTCACAGCTAGGCAATGTGCTTGCCGAAACTCTCGCGACCAGCCCGAGTCAGAACAAGGATGCATTGACAAAGAGGGTCTTTGAGTGCATGGATAAGGGCCGATATCCCGTTGATCCCAACGGACCTCATAAGTCGATCAGGTGGGGGGTGGATTTCGGGGTCCCGCTTGGTGTCGCTCCCCGAATGCCTGAGGCAGTTGACCTGACCCAAGGAACCGGCACAAAAGTGATTCCCGCAGAACCGACCCAGCACTACTTTCCCACCGCGGAGGAGTCGGAGTCTGCCGCCGCGATGTATCGGTGCTCCTTGGAGACTGGAGCCCAAACCGACTGGAACAGGGCCAACAATGACACAAAGAATGCCGCTTTGGCTAAGAACGAGGCAACGCTGACTGAGTTGAATCCAAAGATCAGAGAGCTGGCCAAGTCTGCTGCAGCCGCTGTGCAGACGAAGCCGTAATCCGGTGCGGCAGAGAAGCAACCATGCTCGTCTCTGGGTCTGGTTCGGGGTTTCCGCGCTCGTTGCGGCCTTAGTCGCGTGCTTGGTGGCGTTCGTCTTTCCCCAGCTCCGCACACCGCAGCAGGTGGCAGCGGAGGCCGCTCCGCCGTCGTCGTCCGCGATCACGGCGACGGCGGAGAGGCGCGCCCTCACCGCAAAGGTCGTGGTGCGGGCGATCGTGGCGCCCGGCGCCACGGTCGATCTCAAACCATCTGATGCCCTGGTCGCGGCGGGAATGGTCGTCACCGCGATTCCTGCTGCATCAGAGGGTTCTGTCGCGACCGGGGCAGTAGTAGTCGAGGCAAACGGGGAGCCGCTCATTGCGATGAACTGGCCGTTTCCCGCCTACCGCGACATCCACGCCGACGACTCCGGCCCCGACGTGGTTCAGCTGCAGAAGACCCTTGCGAATCTCGGCTACGCCGCAGGCGGGACCGGGACCTTCGACGCACGCACCCGCAGCGGCCTGAAGCAGCTCTACGCGAAGCTTGGCTACAAGGTTCCCACGGCCGAGTCGCCGCTTGGCGTTGGGGGAGGGGCTGCAGCAACGGCTACTCCCAGCAGTGCCGGTGGCCGCGCGGGCGGTGGTGGGGGATCAGCGAACGGGGCTGGCCAGAAGGAGGTGTTCCTGCCGGCCCGCAGCGTACTGGTCATGCCCAGCTCACGGAGCACTCTCACCTCGATTCCGATCAAGGTCGGGCAGAAGATCGGTGGAGACACCGTTCTAGCCAAGCTCGATGGGCAGGCAAGCACCGTTGTGGCCTCTACGACTGCCGACCGTGCAGCGAAGCTCAAGCCCGGGGCGGCCGGGACGCTCACCGGAGCAGCCGGTGAGCAGTACCCGGTGAAAGTGTCCGCTGTGGCTTCTTCGGTTGGGGAGGTCCCCGGCCTGGGCCAGGGCGTGAGGATCGACCTGAGCTTCGTCGACCCGGCCAGAATTGCTCCCGTCTCGGCCGCCGGGACCTCCACAAGACTCGAGATCTCCACTGGTTCGACCGCCGAAGGGCTCGTCCTGCCGATTACCGCGGTCTACTCCACTCAGGATGGGGCGAGCTACGTCATCCCTGCGTCGGATCAGAACCGGCGGATCACGGTGATCACCGGAGCCAACATCGATGGATGGGTCGAAATCAAGCCCGGATCCGAACTCAAAGAAGGCGACGCAGTCGTTCTCGGAACACTGTCTGCCGGATGAAGATCACGAGCGACCCTGCACGGGTCATTGAGCTTCGCGACGTCGTGAAAACCTACGCCGGCCGGGTTCCGGTCCACGCCCTCCAGCCGGTGAACCTTCTTGTCGGCAAGGGCGAATCCGTTGCCATTGTTGGGCCCTCGGGCTCGGGGAAGTCGACGCTGCTCAACATTCTTGGGCTTCTCGACACTCCCACTCGCGGCGCCTATTTCCTGGAAGGGGTGGACGTGACGGCGGCCGACGAAGTTACGCGTGGCGCGGTTCGCGGGCAGAAGTTCGGATTCGTCTTCCAATCGTTCCATCTTCTGCCGCACAGAACGGTCGCCGAGAATGTGGAGTTGGCCATGATGTACGCGAGGATCCCGGCCGTCGAGCGACGCGAGCGGACCCAGAACGCCCTCGAAACCCTTGGGCTCATACACCGTCGCGAAGCTGATCCTCGCG
Organism: Sinomonas sp. P47F7; assembly: GCF_049332655.1. Classification (GTDB taxonomy): domain Bacteria; phylum Actinomycetota; class Actinomycetes; order Actinomycetales; family Micrococcaceae; genus Sinomonas. The sequence continues at coordinate 1,233,273 of NZ_CP186327.1, forward strand.
AACTCTCCGGCGGCGAACGTCAGCGCACCGCGATTGCTCGGGCGATATGCCTCAACCCGGAGGTTCTGTTCTGCGACGAGCCGACCGGAAATCTCGACTCCCATAACACCGGGATAGTGATGGATATCCTCGCCGACCTCCACGAGAACGGACAGACGATCGTTTTGGTCACCCACAATCTGGAGCTCGCCAAGTTGATGCGGCGTACGGTTTCGGTCAGAGACGGGATGGTCAGCGAACGGGTCAATTCGTGACTGCGAAGGAGGCTCTGGCGAATGCCTAGGGGAACCACGGGTGAATTCGAGCGCCTCCACTTGAGGAGGAGCCGCCTCGGCGCGATGGACATCGTGAGGGAATCGTGGCGCTCGGTGACGAGGGAGTTTGGCCGCTCCTTGATCTCTGCAGTGGGCGCGCTCCTGGGCTGTGCGGCGTTCGTCGCGACTCTCGGCCTCACGGGAACCGCCGGCCACCAGGTTTCGGCGTCCTTCGATGTACGCCGGGCCACCGAAGTCACCGTTACGTCCCGTGGCTTGGGTCTGCCTGTAGGGGACGAGGCCGAGACGACAGGGCGATGGTTCACGTCGGCAGCCGCCGAAAACGCCCGCACGATCGCCGGCGTGGTCCACGCGGGGCGCATCGCGACCGTCAAGGCGGTTGATGTCCGACGTCTCTACTCGCCAACCGACAACAAGGTGACTGCCGACGTGTACGCGGTGGACGCGGAGAGTCTCGCGGCCATTGCCCCCACTCAAGTTATGGGCAGGACCTTCGATGACGGACATGTGCGTCGCGCGGATCCTGTCGTGATGCTGTCCAAGCCGGTGGCCGCTCAACTCGGCGTGGCCCAGCCCGGCGCCGCCGTGTTCATCGGCGACGTTGGCCTTACGGTCATCGGCATCTACGGCGACGTCGCTCGAGTGCCGGGGGCGATTGGAGGGATCGTCCTGCCGATCACGGCTCAAGAAGCGGCAGGGATCGGCGCCAACCAGATCCCGAACCGCCAGATATTCCTCGAGACTGTCCCCGGCGCCGCCTCTCAGGTTGGGCGGCAGGCCGCCCTTGCCATCACCCCCGCCCAGCCGGACCTGGTGGACGTCATCGCGCCTCCAGATCCGAAGACCCTCAGACAGGAGGTCGAGGGCAGCATGACGCAACTGAGTGTTGTTGTCAGTTTGGTGATCCTGGCTCTCGGGGCAATTTCGATCGGGAACACCACTGCTGTGAGAGTCGTCCTGCGGACCCACGAAATCGGCCTCCGACGCGCCCTTGGTGCCCGCCGGACTGATATTTTCCTTCAGGTTCTGGGCGAGACCGCAGCGCTTGGCCTCCTTGGGGGAGCCCTCGGCACGGCCATTGGTCTGGTGGTTACCGTCGCGGTATCGCTGGTCAACAGATGGGTGCCCGTCCTCGATCCTGCGATCCCGGCTCTTGCGATTGTCGCGGGAGCGGGCGCGGGGGTGATCGCTGGTACATACCCGGCATTGCGAGCCACCCGGATCACACCGGCGCAGGCGCTGAGCCGTTAGAGGCCGCCCAACGTGGGGACAGCCGAGCCCGCCGAGCGTAGCCTGAACGGAGAGACCGAACAGGCTCCTCGCTGTTTGGAGGTCGAGGCAATGTCAGCCGCTTTCGACGCTTCCGTCCCCGCGCCGCGCACCTACCGTCAGGTCCTCACGGCGATGTCCGGACTCATGCTCGGGATGCTCCTCGCCGCGATGGACCAGACCATCGTGGCCACCGCCCTGCCGACCATCGTCGGCGAGCTCAACGGGCTCCAAGAGCTCTCGTGGGTCGTGACGGCGTACTTCCTCGCGTCGTCGGTCGTGATGCCGCTCTACGGCAAGCTCGGCGATCTGTACGGCCGGAAGCCGCTGTTCCTCATCGCGATCGTCGTCTTCCTCATCGGCTCGGTGGCGGCCGGGCTGTCGCAGAGCATGGCGCAGCTCATCGCGTTCCGGGCCCTGCAGGGCGTGGGCGGCGGCGGGCTCATGGTCGGCGCCCAGGCGACGATCGCGGACATCGTCACGCCCCGCGAACGCGGGCGATACCAGGGCTACATGGGCGCCGTGTTCGGCCTCGCGTCGGTCGCCGGGCCGCTCATCGGCGGCTACCTGACCGACTACGTCTCCTGGCGATGGATCTTCTACATCAACCTGCCCATCGGCGCGGTGGCACTCGCCGTCGTCAGTAAAGTGCTCAGGGTGCCGCGCCGCGAAGGGGAGCGGCGCATCGACTTCCTCGGCGCCGTCCTGCTCGGGGGTGCCCTGACGTGCATCGTGCTCCTGACAACGTGGGGCGGCACGACCGTCGCCTGGAACTCGCCCACCATCTACGCCCTCGGCGCCGCGGGAGTGGTCCTCCTGGTCGGCTTCGTGTTCGCCGAGCGGGCGGCGGCCGTGCCGATCATCCCGTTGCGGCTGTTCCGGCTCCCGGCATTCGACGTCGCCGCGGCCGTGAGCTTCATCGTCGGCTTCGCGATGTTCGGCGGGATTGCGTTCCTGCCGCTGTTCCTGCAGATCGTCTCTGGGGCGAGTGCGACGAATTCGGGGCTGCTGCTCGTGCCGATGATGGCCGGGCTCATCGTGGCCGCCGGGGTCTCGGGGCAGATCATCAGCCGGACCGGGCACTACAAGTGGTCGCCGATTGTGGGCGCGCTCGTCGTGGGGACGGCGTTCTATCTGCTCTCGACGATGGGCGTGGCCACGGATCGGCTCACCTCGGGGTTGTACATGGTGATCCTCGGGTTGGGGATCGGGTTGACGATGCAGGTGATGGTCGTCATCGCCCAGAACGCCGCGGCGATTCCGGATGTGGGGACCGCGACGTCGACGGTGACGCTGGGCCGGCTGGTGGGCGGCTCGCTCGGGGTGTCGATCTTCGGCTCGATCTTCACGAGCCGCCTCACCGACCAGCTCGCGCAGCACCTGCCCGCGGTGGCCGCGTCCCGCCTCCCGAGCACGGACTCCATCACCCCGGCGCTGATCTCGCGGCTGCCGGCAGCGCTGCGGCAGGGGTTCGAGCTCGCGTTCTCCAACGCGCTCACCGGGATGTTCGTCTACGCGATCCCGATCATCGCCCTCGCCTTCGTCCTCGTGCTGACGTTGCGAGAGGTCCCCTTGCGCGGGTCCGAGGACAATGAACGGACGACGGCGGGGGCCGGCCGTGCGGGGGAGCGCGGGCGGCACGTGGGGCCGGGAGTGCGACGATTTGGGAGGCGCTTGAGTCAGCGGCGCGGGGTTCAGTGAGCGCGGAGCGGGGCCGCCGGCGCACGAGAACCTATCTCGACGTCCTGTAGACTCATACGAACGCGGACTTCCCAAATGGTCGTCCGACCGGGGCCTTCGATTCGAAAGCCCCCCGTATTCGCCGCAGCGGTCTACGTCAGAGACGCGAGCGGCCGCCGCTGCACGATGCAAGGATCCGTGGCTGAAGAGGAACCACGGCCCACGTCCGCCTGTCTCTGGCACCATGGCCGACACCTCCCGCGACGTCCCTGCACGGCTTCCCCAGATTTTCGCCCCTCGCCTTTCCGCGAAGGGCAGGGTACGGATTCGACTCGCTCATCCATCCCACTCACGTCCGCGTCGGCGCCGTCGGCGCGGCACACCCCGGCTGTCTTCACGGCCGATCTCAACAGAAGGAAAAGACGATATGGCCACTGGCACCGTCAAATGGTTCAACTCCGAGAAGGGCTTCGGGTTCATCGAGCCCAGCGACGGCACCCCCGACGTTTTCGCCCACTACAGCGCGATCGCGACGCAGGGCTACCGCTCCCTCGAAGATGGCCAGAAGGTCGAGTACGACGCCGAGCGCGGCCCCAAGGGCCCGCAGGCTGCGAACATTCGCCCCCTCTGATCTCAAGAGCCGTGCGGGCGGATCGCGGTCTGCCTTCCGCCCGCACGGACACACCCGCTTCCCCATAGCGCTTTGGGCGCTCCCAGAGAAGGTGCTCTGATCACAACAGTCTCCAGCCCCGCCCCCCACGTCACTTCCAGTCCTCAGACTTACGCGGGCGCGGAGACGTTCCCTCCCCTGACCAAGGCGTACCTTGAGCTGTCCCAGACGGTCCGCGAGAAGGGCCTCCTGGGCCGTACCCCGTGGTTCTACTCGATGGTCGGCGGCGTCCTCGCGGTGGGGCTCGCGGGGTGTGTAACCGGCTCGATTCTGCTCGGAGAGAGCTGGTTCCAGCTTCTGATCGCAGCGGCGCTTGGCATCCTGTTCACTCAGGTGGCGTTCCTCGCCCATGAGGCCGGGCACCGCCAGATTCTGGCTGGGGGACGCGCGAACGATCACCTCGCCCGAATCTTGGGCGCGGCCGTGGGGATGAGCTATTCGTGGTGGGACTCGAAGCACTCCCGCCACCACGCGAACCCGAACAAGGTGGGCCGCGACCCCGACATCGAGGTCGACACCATCTCCTTCCTCGAGGAAGACGCATCGAAGGCGAGGGGCCTCCGTGCCCTTATCACCCGCCGTCAAGGATGGCTGTTCTTCCCGCTGCTGACCCTCGAGGGTCTGAACCTTCACTACCTCAGCTTCCGCCACCTCTTCTCCCGAGGGCCGGTCAAGGCCCGCTGGGCCGAGCTGGGCCTGCTCGCGGTGCGCTTCGCCGTCGTCGTTCTTCCGCTCTTCTTGCTGCTCCCGCTCGGAATGGGATTCGCGTTCCTCGGGGTCCAGCTCGCGGTGTTCGGCATCTACATGGGCGCCAGCTTCGCCCCGAATCACAAGGGCATGCCCGTGATCGCCCGGGACGCGAAGCTCGACTTCTTCTCCAAGCAGGTGCGCACCTCGCGGAACATCTCCGGGGGCTGGTGGGCCACGTGGCTCATGGGCGGCTTGAACTACCAGATCGAGCATCACCTCTTCCCGAGCATGCCCCGCCCCCATCTGGCGAGTGCTCGCAAGATGGTGCGCGCGCAGTGCACGCGGCTCGCCGTCCCGTACGCCGAGACGAGCATCTGGCGCTCCTACGGAATCGTGATTTCGTACCTCAACAGGGTCGGGCTCGCGGCGCGCGACCCCTTCGAGTGCCCCCTCACCGCCCGGTACCGGCGCGCGTAATGGCCTGGCGCTCGAGGCACCGACTGGACGTAGCTGAGCTATGAGCCACAACTACGTCCGGGGCGCCTCGCTCAGCTCCTCGGTGTTTCAAGAGGAGATCCGGCAGATGCTCGCCGAGTTCGGTGCCAGCAGATTGCGTATCGCTTCGGAATACCGCAGGGCAGCCGTCTTCTTCAGCTTGGGTGGCCGGACGTTCCGCATGCTCCTTTCGCCACTCGGACAGGCCGATTCGCAGGCCGAGCGGGCGCACGATTGGATACAGCCGAGCAGCAGGCCTCACGAATCCAAATCCGCTCAGGAAGCCGCCCGCCAAGCTTGGCGGCAACTGTCCTTGTTGATCCGAGCCAAGCTCGATGCCGTCGCCTCGGGCATCGTCACCTTCGACGAGGAGTTTCTGGCCTACATGGTCCTGCCGGGCGGCGGTACGGTCTTCCAGGCAACTGCCCCTGCGATCGCTGCGGCGTATGACGGCGCCGAGGATTCCGGCGCTCAGGGATGACTTGACCCCGTGTTCATTGCGGGGGGCGCGAGCCTTGTGAGCGGAGTGCGGGGTCGGGGAGGATGGTCCAGTCTCTGAAAAGGGAGAAGGAGTCGACGATGACGAAGTACCTGATCTCGTTCCCGAGTGGAGCCATGGACCTTTCCCACGACGACCTGCAGACAGTCTCGGACGAGGCGCACGCGGTGGTGGCGGAGGCGAAGGCGGCTGGCGTTTGGGTGTTCGGCGGTGGGATCAATGAGGCCGTTCCGCCCGTCCTTGTCGACGGGGGTGGCACGGTGACCGAGGGCACCTATCCGCAGACGAAGCAGCTCGAAGGCGGCTACACGATACTGGAGCTGCCCTCCCGCGACGCAGCACTGGAGTGGGCTGCGAAGATCGCGGTCGCCTGCCGGTGCGCGCAGGAGCTGCGCGAGTTCCAGTACGATCCCGCCAGCTGACAGTAAGCCCGCGACCAGGTCTGGTCGTGGGCATCACTGCGTTGGAGGGTAGCAAGGCGTCACGGGCTTGTTTGCTCGGCGTCCGTATCGGAGGTGGTTGGCGCCTCCGGCAGATAATCCCGGAGCCAGTGCAGGGCAATCCCGATTGCCAGCAGAACTGCACCCAGCGGAGCGAGACCGGATCTGGTCGCCCCGACAATTGACTCCACCGCCCACATGATCGGCACGCGGCTTGGCTCGAGCACGGTGGCGATAGCGCCCAGGATGGCAGAGCTCAACGTTTCAATGACGATGCCTGCCTGAACCCAGAGGGTCGAGAGGGGCCGGGCGTGCAATACGCCCGGCCCCTCTCGACGGTGGCGCTAGCCGCCGATAATGCTGGTGCCCGTGGTGGTGCTCTGGGCGGTGGTGTTGAGGCCGGCGTTGACCCCGAGTCCGGCGCCGAGGTTGGCGTTGGTCGTCTCGGAGGTGGCGCCGTTGGTGCCGGTTGCGGTCCGGCTGGTGCCCGTGGTGGTGCTCTGGGCGGTGGTGTTGAGGCCGGCGTTGATTCCGAGTCCGGCGCCGAGGTTGGCGTTGGTCATTCCGGTGCTGGCGCCGTTGGTGCCGGTTGCGGTCCGGCTGGTGCCCGTGGTGGTGCTCTGGGCGGTGGTGTTGAGGCCGGCGTTGATTCCGAGTCCGGCGCCGAGGTTGGCGTTGGTCGTCTCGGTGCTGGCGCCGTTGGTGCCGGTTGCGGTCCGGCTGGTGCCCGTGGTGGTGCTCTGGGCGGTGGCGTTGACTCCGAGTCCGGCGCCGAGGTTGGCGTTGGTCGTCTCGGAGGTGGCGCCGTTGGTGCCCGTTCCGGCCCCGCTGGTGCCGACCCGGCTGGTGCCCGTGGTGGTGCTCTGGGCGGTGGTGTTGAGGCCGGCGTTGACCCCGAGACCGGCGCCGAGGTTGGCGTTGGTCGTCTCGGAGGTTGCGCCGTTGGTGCCCGTTCCGGCCCCGCTGGTGCCGACCCGGCTGGTGCCCGTGGTGGTGCTCTGGGCGGTGGTGTTGAGGCCAGCGTTGACCCCGAGTCCGGCGCCGAGGTTGGCGTTGGTCATCCCGGAGGTGGCGCTGCCGGTGCTGGCGCCGTTGGTGCCGACCCAGTTGCTGCCGCTGCCCGTGGTGGTGCTCTGGGTGGTGGCGTTGAGGCCGGCGTTGATTCCGAGTCCGGCACCGAGGTTGGAGTCGGTCATCCCGGACGTCGTCCCGGACATCACCGACCACGCGCTGGCGTTGTCCTGGGACGAGACCGCTTGAGTGGCGCCGGTATCGGCTGAGGCCCCGGAGGCCCCGATGAGGAGCACGCCGCCAGCGAAGACCGCGGCGCACAGGCTGTTACGAACGAGAGACTTCATGATGTGTTTTCCTCACTCTGACTGATTTCTGACTCGGCCCGGTTCGGGCCGAATTGGCTGCGGAATGCTGTGCGTCGAGGCACAGCGCGGCCAAGGTCAGTCGGGCGAGAAGCGTGGATCGTTGATCGGAGATCGGGGAAGTACGAAGCCGAAGGCTGATGTATCCCCGCCCCGGGTGCGCGGCAAGATCAACCGAGAGGGGTCGTCGGCTGCGATCAGTGACAGCACCGGGGAGCTTCCGCCCGCTCCAGCAGCAACCGCCGAAGGGGCTGGCGGCGAACGAGGGCTGCCACCCGGGCTGCCGGTTGGTGTGACCTGGACCGGAGCGGACGGGGACATCGATGGAACAGCTTGCGGGCCCTCCATCCGTCGCTCCCACGGTGGTTGCTGCGTGTGGGGGATCCGGGTGGCGACGCCGGCCGCGGATGTGCCGGCGTGATCCGAAGCAGACGCATTCGGGGCCAAGACCGGGGGAGGGGAGGCAGGCGCCGTTGCGCTGCCGGTTGGGCCGGGAGGCTGGCTCGGCAGCGTGCCGGCTGGGACGGGCGAGGGCGCAGTAAGCCCGAGGCTCTGGGCCGCCGGTTTGAGTGCCGGCGCCACCGCGGTCAAAGGCGTAGTGATGGGTTCGGCTACAGCCGACACAACGGGCATGACCGGTTGAAGAGCGGGCGCGGCGGTCTGCGCAACGACATTCGTGACCTGCTGCGCCGCCTGGCTCACGGTCTGGAGGGCAGCCCCACCGAGCGGAGCGATACCGGTGGCAACAGGGGCATGAGGGCTCGGCGCCGGCCCTGCCGGGCTGGTGGCCTGAGGCCCCGAGGCTCCCACGGCTGGGCCGGCATCGGATGGAAGGACGGTCGCGGCCACGCCTTTGACGGAACCTAGGAGGTCTCCGGTCGATGAGGTGTCATCCGCGCGGGCGGTGCCCGCGCCGAAGGCCAGCCAGACGAATCCCAGGATGGCTGCGACCAGCGCGAATCGAAGTACACAGAGGGGGCTTAGGGCCTGTCGAACTGTCATCACCTCCGTTCGGCTCCCAGCTCGTCCGGCGGACTCCGGCGACCACCCGAAGGGGCGCCGTCCGACCAAGGTTCGGTGCGGTGCCGAAGTCGGATTGGTCGGCCGTGAACCCAGATCTGGTTCGCTGCTCACGAGGCGATCGCCGCCGTGGACATGGCCACGACGGCGATCGGGGATGCTGCCGGCACCCGGGCCGGCCCGTGCAGTGAGGAACCGCAGGTCAGCTGGCCGGGGGCATGAGGACTGAGTCCACGAGGTACACGGTCGCGTTGGCGGTCTGGACTCCGCCGCAGATCACGTTGGCGCCGTTGACCTTGAGGCTGTTGCCTGAACCGGTCACGGTGAGCTTCTGGCCCTCGACGGTCATGTGTTCGCCGGCGATCGACGCCGGGTCAATCTGGCCCGGAACCACGTGGTACGTGAGGATCTTCTTGAGCGTCGCGTCGTCGGTCTTGAGGCTCGTGATGGTGGCCGGGTCGATCTTGCCGAACGCGCTGTCAACCGGCGCGAAGACGGTGAACTGGTTCGAATCGAGGGTGTCGACGAGGTTGACCTTCGGGTTGAGCTTGCCCGAGACCGCCTGGACGAGAGTCGTGAGCAGCGGGTTGTTCGACGCCGCGACCGCCACGGGATCGGCCGCCATGCCCTTGACCGAGCCCGGGCCGCTCGGGTTCGCCTGCGCGTACGCGGCGCAGCCCGTTCCGACAAGGTTTGCGGCGGGGTCCTTGGTGGACATCGCCGAGGAGGTGGCGCTCGGCGAACTCGACGGCTTGGCGCTCGAGGAGGCCGACGACGGGCCCGAGGATGTCGTCGACCCGCCGCAGGCCGCAAGGCCGAGGGCGGCGAAGGCGGCCAAGCCGACGGCGGCGGATGTGCGCTGAATTCTTCTCATGGCTTCACTCCTGTTCACGGGGTCCCGCCGGGGGTCTCGATGGTGCTCTCGGTGAGCGTGGCGGGGGTGGTTGCGACTGTCCTTCGGAGCGGCGGAGAGGCCGGATTGGACGCGCCGGGAATGAACGGACCCAGCGGAGGAAATGGATCCGCCCCAATCCGGAGCGCCGGAGGGCGCCGAACGGTAGGCATGTGGGCGAACATCCTTATTGGCTTCCTTGGCGGTCTCATCACGGGGATTTCGCCGTGTATCCTCCCGGTCCTCCCCGTGATCTTCTTCTCCGGCGGGCTGGACAGCGCTCGGCAGCGGCCGCCGTCGTCCGCGCCTTCCCCGACGGACGACGACGGCGCCGCCCGCCCCCCGCGCGAGGCCTCGCGCTGGCGCCCCTACCAGGTGATCGTGGGCCTCGTGCTGAGCTTCAGCGCGTTCACGCTGCTGGGTTCCCTGGTCCTGGGACTCGTGGGCGTCCCCCAGGATGTGTTCCGCTGGGCCGGGATCGGCGTCCTTGCCGCCGTGGGGCTCGGCCTCATGGTGCCGCGGGTCGAGGAGTGGCTCGAGAAGCCGTTCGCCTGGATCCCCACGCGGCGGGTCGATGCGCGTCGCGGCGGCCTGGGCCTCGGGCTCGCGCTCGGCGCGGTCTTCGTGCCCTGCGCGGGGCCGGTCCTCGCGGCCATCACGGTCTCCGGCGCGACGGGACGAATCGGCCCCGAGACGGTGGCGCTCACCCTTTCCTTCGCGCTCGGCGTTTCCGTGCCGCTCCTATTCTTCGCCCTGGCGGGCCGCGGGCTCGCGGAGCGCCTCAAGGCGTTCCGCCGGCGCCAGAAGACCGTCCGGATCGTGGCCGGCGCGCTCATGATCGCCCTCGCGGCGGGCCTCGCGCTCGACCTGCCGGCGGCGCTTCAGCGCCTCATCCCCGACTACACGGCCGCGCTCCAGGACAAGCTCGCTCCGCAGGCGGGGAGCCCGCTCGACCTCGGGGGCCTCGTGACGGACGAGAACCGCGGCCTGGACCGCTGCACCCAAGGTGCCACTTCGCTCGAGGACTGCGGACCCGCGCCGGCGATCCGCGGGACGACCGCGTGGATCGGCTCGGAGCCGATCGACCTGAGCGCGCTGCACGGCAAGGTGGTGCTGATCGACTTCTGGGCTTATTCGTGCATCAACTGCCAGCGCTCCCTGCCCCACATCGTCCAGCTCAATGACGCGTACAAGGCCGCGGGGCTCGAGGTGATTGGCCTCCACACGCCCGAGTACGCGTTCGAGCGCGAGCAGCGCAACGTCGAGGCTGGCGTCAAGGAGCACGGAATCGACTACCCCGTGGCCATGGACAACGCCTACTCAACCTGGACCGCGTACCGGAACCGCTTCTGGCCCGCCCAGTACCTCATCGATGCCAACGGCAACGTGCGGCACATCCAGCAGGGCGAGGGTGGGTATGCGAACACGGAGAACCTCGTGCGGCAGCTGCTCGCCGACGCCCACCCGGGAGCCGCACTGCCGAGCCCGGTCGAGGGCAAGGACTCCGCTCCGACCGCGGGGAGCACCACGCCGGAGACCTTCCTTGGCGTCGCCAAGCAGGTCAACTACGCGGGCGACCAGCCCTACAAGTCCGGGACCGGGCAGTTCGCGTACCCGTCGAGCCAGCGCGCGGACTCGTTCGCGCTGTCGGGGCAGTGGACCCTCGACTCCCAGCGGATCACCGCGAACGACGGCGGCGCTTCCGCTCCCTCGGGCGTCCGGCTCAACTTCCACGCGCGCCAGGTCCAGGCCGTGCTCGGCGGCCGCGGGACGCTCACCGTGCACGCGCCCGACGGCGACCGGTCCGTGAGCGTGGACGGAACCCCGCGCTCCTACGTGCTGCTCGACGGAACCGCGCCGCAGACGGGAACCATCGACGTCACGGCGGGCCCCGGGCTGGAGCTGTATTCGTTCACGTTCGGGTGAGTTTGGGGCGGGGGGATTGTTCCGGGGGTGGCTGGGAGCGTCGAAGCGAACCGCTCTGGGAGCCTGGAGGCGACCTGGACACCCCCGATCGGTCCGCAGGATGCCCAAGATGTGCCTAACTTTCACGTGCCGAGAAGGCCGCCATTCCGCGGGAGTTCGGGAGACGTGCCTAAGAAGTGCCTAACTTTACTTCCGATTCCACCAACTCTGACTTGACATTGGCCGTTCGCGCGGTTTGGATGAGAGAGCGGGCTGCATCCAGTCGACCTCGGGAAGCCGGATCAGGTTCGTTGGATGTGGCATCGCGCAGCGGCTCCCATGTTCGTCATTCAGACGCGGCCCGGAGATCGCAGTGCGTCCTAAGGAAAAATTCATCATGAATCGTAATTCGACTATCTGGCTTCTGATCGCACTTATTCTCGGTTTCTACTCCGTCTACGTCTTTTCTTCTGCCCGTGGCGGCTCGCCATGGCCAGTCGTATCTGGAGTTGTCCTCGTGGTCGGCTCAATCGTGTCGCTTGCGATGTCGCTGCGGGCTACGAGATCGGGAAGCTGACTGCTGAAGCTGGTCCATCATCGGCCAGCCGCGAGATCGGCATGCAGCAGATTCAGAAGATCCACTTGCGCAGCCGGGTTGGTGGCTGGCCCGGACGCCGATCTGGCAGGATGGAAAAGCCGATGTGGAATGACTTTGAGATAGCTGAACCAGACGATAACTGGGTCCTTCTCGAGGAAACAGGTCGGGACGCGATCATCGCCTGGTTCGCGGGTCCCGAAAACGTGTGTCGCGCACCGAGATCCGGTGAAGGGGAGAAGGTCAGGGTCACTGTGTCGCAAGCAGGGGGTACAGAAGTGCGTTACGAGCCTCTTGCTGATCGCGACAGAGTCACAGCCGAAGATTCGATAGACGAGTATCTTTCCGACGCCGGGATCCCCGCGCGACCCCGAGGATATCGCTGGTTTCTTCGTGTGCCAGCTGGGTGCGATTCACCGGGCTCGTTCCTTTCGACGCTCCATCGGAAAATCAATACCGCTCCGCCAGCGGGTTCCCCGACTCCGAAAAGCTGGAATCCTGTGATCCAACGGGTGGTTGGCGACTTGTACTCCTAAGATGACTCAGCAGGCTCGCATCACCATCGACATCTCGGGGCAGATTCCCAGCCACAGGCGACGGGCCGGGCGTGCTTACAGCTATGAGCCGACGGCGAGGGCATCGTGGACGAGCGCTCGGGATCTCGCCGGTTTGTAGCCGTGGGTCGGCCGTTCGCCGCCGAGTAGTGGGGACTGAGGCCCTGCGGATCTTCGGCAGCTCCAGTGCTGCGGCGGCCGCAGCCTCGTGCGCGGCGAAGGCCCGCGCTGCCTGCTTCCCAATGCAACCAGGGGGGTCGTGCAACAGGGAGGCTGTTGCGGTAGATCTCGGAATCTCCTGATCGGTCGCGGTAGGCAGAGGGTCTGGTGCCCCGTCCCGCACGAGGCCTGAGACCTAGACACTCGCGGATGGGACCCGCGTCTCCGTGCTGAGACTTACAAATTCAGTGGAGAATTCCCGAAGTTCAGTGGTGAGGCCTGGTGACAATTAAGTAGTCCCTCGATTACGGTCGAAATAGATCTCATTCAGGTCGGTCCTTTGGGGGTGGTGCCGGACCAAAATCAAGCTTGAGGGCGCCCGCGGAAGTACGCCCATGCGACGAGTCCAAGCAATGGGATTGTCCAGACGAGGATCGTCCACGCAATCTTTGAAGCCTGGCTCTGTTGTGTCTTGATGATGTCGGTCGTGATCTTGACGAGCAACGCACACCAGCCGACAAAGATCATCACAACAACCAGTGCTTCAACGCCGTTCATGACGTCCCCTTTCATCATGCGTCTCGAATTTGAACCGTAGCACATGTCGTGACCCGTTTCAGGCGTGCTTGCGCGGCGCTTTTTCGCGCTCCAAAAATGAAAGATTTCGATTCCGAACCGGAGGAAAGATCGATGAGAAAGAAATCACTCTCCGCCATTCTGGCGTTGCTCCCGGCTGTTTACCTCATGGTTGTTCCGGGTGGGTCCGCGTCGGCGAGCCCCGACGTCACCAACCAGGCAACCGAGCAAACACAGTCTCAAGTTGTCGACGCCTGCGTCCAAGCGAAGGCTCTCGCAGCCGCGTCCGGAGCCGACCTAAGTGGCGAGGACTGCCGAGTAACCACTACAGCGCGCACGTCCGAAGGGCGGATGGCGACCGCTGCAGAGGTCAGTTCGGACAGGGCATTGTCTAGTGCCCAGCGCAGTTCACTTCTGACTGCCATGAGCTCTGGCCCGGTCTATTCGAAGAACTTCTCTTGGTTCACAACTGGCGGGGCGTACACAGTCACGCACAACGGAACCTTCTACTACAACGGATGGAAGGCTTGGGTTGGCGAGTCCTTCGCCGGCTACCAGGGGAACCACGCTTGTTTCGTCAACTACAGTGCGGGGCTGACAATCAATCCCGAAGTCTGCAGCGAATCCGGCACCGACTTCTCCCGCGATCTTCTGTACAAGTGGCAGGTAGCTTGGCCGTGGTTCTCCTACAGCGTTCAACACCTCGGCCACGTCTACAGCAACGGTGTCACGAGCTAGGACCAGCGAGATGCGATAGACCCGCGGGAGGGCGCGGCCGGAGCCTGATGGGACCCATAGCGGGGCCCCGGGCCTGAGCCCCCTCATGATTCAGGCCTGGGGCCCGTCCGTCATTGCGCGGAGTTTCCTTCTACCGCATCCCGCACGGCCGCGGTGCAGTCACGGCAGCCCATTCCACCGCCGGCCCGTTGCGGGGTTCACTCTGTGGTCATGGCCGGGCATGAACCGTGACCGGCGCCCCACCGGCGTCCGGCCGCAGCCGCAGAGGCAGGTTGGGCGTTCTCCGGGGCCGGGCAGTGACGCCAGCGCAGCGGGCTCCCGGTTCATCGCGGGCAGGGCCGCGTTGTCGCGTTGGAACTTCTCCGGCAATTCGCGCACGGGTAGGAGCATCGCATCATTACCTTCGCCCACCCATGAATGTTGCCCTTCCAGAGCAATCAGGCCGGTGAGGGCTCCCAGGGCCGCGTCTACCTGGTCGGGGCCGATCAGCTCCGACTCGTCCACCCCGTGCTCTGCTAGCACCTGTCGCCGGGACTGGACCTTGTCCGCGAAATCGCCGATCCGTCCGGCCAAGGCGACAGCGGACGCGTGCGGGAAGTACTCGGCCGTCGTTCCCCTGACCCCACCGCCGGTGTAGCGCGGGTACAGGGGAGCGAGCGCGATGTAGACACTGATCCCGTCGTGCATCCAGCGGTGGAAGGGGCCGGCGCGGTCTTCGAACGGTGTGGCGTACAGGTGAATTCCACGTCGCCCCAAATCCAGCTCGGCCGGGCGACGCGCGCCCGGTTCCGCCCACTGCGACGGCGAATCGACGCAGACGACTTCGGGGGAGAGAGCCTCAACCATAAATCTGAGCTGGTCGAGGCTGCGGATATGGCGCACCCGGCTGAGGATCTGGCGCGAGGCGTCGAGAGCCACAAGGTCCAGCCCCTTTCCGTCGAGGAGCCCGACATCAATGCCGATGGCAGTTTTTAACATTGTGGGGGTGTGCCTCTCTGAAAGAAGGGGCGAGCCGGTGCTCTGTGAGTGCTTACCCGGGATCGTTGACCCGAGAATGGTTGTATTCGGCGATCAAGCGAACGAGTGCTGAGACACTGTCTGGCGGCAGCGCGGCAAGATCGGGGTTCTTCCGGTCCTTGTAGCCAGTCCGTCGGAGGTCTTCGGCTTTGCCCCGAAGCTGCGGGTCGAGGGTGGACATGTCATCGAGGAAGGCCTCGAATCGTGCACGGGCCGAGCCGACGAGCTCCCGAGCGCGTGCGAAGTCCAGCTCCAGCCCGAGATAGGTCGAGTAGCCGATGAGCCTGACGACGCCGACAAGCGTTCCCTCGCCGTTGAAGACATTGATTGAACAGCCGGGATCAATGCTCTTCCGCTTCTCGACCGCGAGCCCGGAATCGTCGGCGGCGCGCAGGAACGCCCTACACGAGCCGGAAGCCTTCGGGTACCTATTCCCGACTGCCTCCGGGAGCATGTCCGGGGTCCATTCCGTTCGGCGGTCTGGGCCTTTGACTGCCTTGGTTTCGACGAAGTCCGTCCCGAACGAGGTCGGAATCAAAACCTCGGTGGTGCCGGCGCTGGCGTGCATGAATTCGACGACGATGACACCGGTCTCAGGAACCGTGATCCGGTTGAGGAACTCGACGATCCGGCGCAGGTCGTCGTTGATGCCGTCGACGGCAAGGACGATTGTGAACCTGGCTGATTCGAGATTGGCCTCAAGCGCCGCCCGGATCCGCCCATCGGCGTCGCCCAAGGCCTCGAACGGCGAACCCTCGCCCGCTCTGTTCCACGCCTGTTCGAATTCATCTGCACTCATCTTCCAAATGCGTGAGGCGTAGTCAAGGATCTGGCCGATCACCTCGCGGCGCACCTCTCGGTTGCTAGCCAGCTTGCACTCGACCAAAGTGAGATTCCCCTCGGCGTCGAGAACGACGACGTCGGCCGGGCCGACCCCGCTTTGGAATTCGCGGCAGGCGATCCCCGGCGCTGTTTCGGGGCCGAGCAACCCCGTCACGAGGGAGGGATGGGCATAGATGGTGTCCTGGAGCTTCTTCTCGCTCGCGTACCCCATGACAGGCTCGCTCCAGTTGCCGCCACGCTCGCGGATCAGAATTCCCATGCGCTGCCTCCAATCCTCGGTTAGCGGAGACTGATGCCCGAACGATATCGCTCGGCGCCGCCAAATGGGACGCCCTGGTACGCCGTTCCACCGCAAGGAGTCGGGTGTTCCTTGAGTCTGAAACAACTGACCGGACCCCCGCTGACTCCGGACCCCGCTCACCGCGACAATGGGCGCGCCGGGGCGATGGATGCCCGCTCCGCTGGGCAAGACAAGCTGGACTCTGGTTCGGTGCTGGGCACCAAGGTAGACCGCCCTACCACCGACAGCGGGCTACTTGTTGATCGCGTCACCCGAGGTAGACGCACTCGAGAATCGCGGGGAAGAGCCGGTCCCATCCTCGGACAGCAGACCACCAAGCGCTGAGCCAGCTGCACCGCAACGTCAACGGCTTCGTCTCGGGACCGATTCACCGGCGCTACGCTTTTCAACATGGCACTTGACCAAATCACGAAGGCGTTCGTTCAAGAGTATCTCGAGCAAGCTGGGATGCCTTCCCACGGAGAGGCTGAGGACTTCGAGCGTTTCGTCACCCACGTCGTTGTGGCACCGCAGATCGACGCCTCCATTGACTACAGCAACGTCATGACGGGGGCCGGCGGGGACACCGGGCTCGATGCCATTGCAATCGTGGTCAATGGCCAGCTGGTCACAGACCCGGACGACATCAACGACCTCGCAGCCTCTGGCTCGACCCTAGACGTCAACTACATATTCGTCCAAACTGAAACTGCGACGTCGTTCTCTACTTCTAAGGTCGGACAGATCGAATATGGTGTAAAGGACTTCTTCTCTGACTCGCCAACTTTGGCTCGAAATGATGCTGTGCGTTCGGCGGCCGAAGTCTCGCATCATATCCTAAGTAACGCCCGGCTCTTCCGAAATGGCAACCCGACATGCACGGTCTACTATGCCACGGCCGGGAGGTGGGCTGGTGATCAAAACATGGTTGGTCGCATATCATCATCCCGCACTGAAATTGACGAACTGAACCTATTCTCAATGGTTTCTTTCATTCCGCTCGACGCCCGGGAAGTTCAGCGACGATACCAGTCTCTGAACGCCGGTGTGGAACGCGAGTTTATTTTCCAGAATCGGGTTTCGTTTCCGGAAATTCCGCGTGTATCGGAATCCCATTTGGGCTACATCTCCGGAACTGACCTAGTCAGGATTCTTGCGGGCGAAGACGGCACTTTGCTCTCCACCATCTTTTACGACAATGTTCGCGACTTTCAAGGCGAGTCTAACGCCGTAAACAGTGAGATGGCGAAGACGCTCGATACAGATCGCCGGAGTCGGTTCCCGCTCATGAACAATGGCGTGACTATCATTGCTCGATCAGTGCGACAAACGGGCACCAGATTCGCCATCCAAGGGTTCCAAGTCGTCAACGGGTGCCAGACCTGCAATGTACTCTGGTCAAATCGTAATAAGCTGGACGAAAGTGTGTTGGTTCCTCTGCGACTAATCAGCACTGACGACGAGGATGTAATCGTCGACATTATTCGAGCCACCAATCGCCAAACGGAGGTCAAAGAAGAGCAGTTTTTTGCCACGAGCGACTACCTGAAGCAACTTGAGTCATACTTCGACACATTGCCGATTGATCGCAGGCTCTACCTCGAGAGACGTCTCAGGCAGTACGCCGGAAGTCCCGTTGAACGTACGCGAATCCTCCCATTCAATAGTTTGGTTCGGTCGTTTGCATCCATGGTTCTCGCGGAACCACATAGAGCAACTCGAAACTATAAGCAACTATTGGAGCGTATACCTTCGAATATCCTGAACCCGGAGCATAGGCCGTCAGTGTACTTCGCTTCGGCCTCATCGCTATACCGACTTGAGTTCCTGTTCCGAAACGGAGCTCTCGACCGGCGTTTTTCGTCGGCGAAGTACCATCTACTCCTGGCGAGCCGGCTATTGATTAAGTCTGGTGCCGTTCCGCGTCTCAATAGCCGGGAGGCGGATCCATGGGCAGAAGCGTTGCTTGACGTCTATTGGGATACCACGAAGGCGGAGCGCGTCTTCACCCAAGCGGCCGCCGATATCGATGGTCTCGCTGGCGGTGACCTCTCGCGTGACCAAATCCGCACGCTTCCCTTCACTGAGAAGGTGATCGCCCACTTTCAGAGTGCCTGAGTAGTGGTTTGGGCGCGCGTCGGTAGATCGCGCCTTGAACTGATGTTGATCCGCGTAGGGGTCGTTCTCAACGGCGATACCGAAGCGCGGCACAGAGGAAGGGCGTGAGCAAACGCATCGGCAAGCTCGGATTCGAAGCGCACTCCGATTTCTGAATCGGTCTGGCTGTCGCTGGGGCCCACAAGTATTCGTGAGGAAGTTCTGGGCCGGCCCCGACCTTTCGTGAAGGTTCGTCATCAGCGCCGCTGGGGAACGCCCCGCGATCCTCGATCCCGCCCCGCGATGCGTAGTTCTTTAGGACCGCCTCGGCATCATTGCCAAGCCGTGCTGCGTGTGGGGCACACTGGTGGCGTGAGCGGAACCCGATGGGTGCTGCACGTCGATCTCGACCAGTTCATCGCGGCGGTCGAGGTGCTCCGGCGTCCGGAGCTCGCGGGTAAGCCGATCATTGTCGGCGGTCGTGGCGACCCCACGGAACGAGCCGTGGTCTCGACGGCATCCTATGAAGCCAGGGCGTTCGGTGTGGGTTCCGGGATGCCTCTGCGCATTGCGGCCCGCAAGGTGCCCGACGCGGTGATCCTGCCCGTCGATCACGAGGCCTATCTCGAGGCCTCTGAAACAGTGATGGCCACCCTGCGCGCGCAGCCCGGCGCCACCGTGCAGGTCCTGGGTTGGGATGAAGCTTTTGTGGGCATTGAGACGGAGAACCCGGAGGCCTACGCCCGGCAGCTACAGGCTGCTGTCCTGGAGCGAACGCAGCTGCACTGCAGCGTAGGTATCGGCGACACGCTAGTCCGGGCCAAGGTCGCCACCGGTTTCGGCAAGCCGGCCGGCGTCTTCCGTCTCACAGCCGGGAACTGGCTCGACGTCATGGGCAGTCGGCCGACCAAGGACCTGTGGGGCGTCGGCGCCAGAGTGTCGGGCCGGCTGGCCAAACTCGGCATCAACACGGTCGCCGAGCTCGCGGCCTCGAACCCCCAAGACTTGGTCCCGGAGTTCGGCCCCAGGATGGGTCCTTGGTATGTGGAGCTTGGACGCGGGGACGGCGCCAGCGTTGTAGACGACACGCCGTGGGTTGCCCGCGGGCATAGCCGCGAGACGACCTTCCAGCGTGACCTCACCGAGCCTGCCCAGGTGGACGACGCCGTGAGGGAGCTAACAGCGCACGTCCTCGAGGATGTGGCGGCTGAAGGACGTCCCGTGATTGGGCTGACACTCAAGGTTCGGTATGCGCCGTTCATTACCAAGACCTATGGGAAGAAGATTCCCGAGACCTTCGACGGGAACGAAATCCTCGCGCGGGCCTTGGACCTCGTCGCCGGAATCGAATCGGGTCGTCCGATTCGACTCCTCGGCCTGCGGGCCGAAATGGCAATGCCCGACGACGCCCGAAGGGGACACACGCCAACGCGCGGTGGGTGGTGACGGCGGCGGGAACAAGTGTGCGGGTCTGCTGGCGGAACTGAGGCGCGCCCGCTGTGCAGCTGGGCTGCCAGCCGGGCCAGCCGATTGCAATGCTCAGGAGGCTGATTACCACTGTCCCAAGGCTCTCAGTGGCGCCAATCTCGAGATTGTGAGTGACTGGAAGGCGCAGCAACTCACCCGCAGGGACAATCTGGGAAGCCTTGCCGACCCCGAGGTGATGAGCGGTAGAGTTATCCGGCCAACAGAAGGCGCGGGATAATCCACACCGGGAACACACGGTCACGCCAGTACTGGTCGGATCGCCGAAAATACTCGGCTGGGGTCTGACTTGGAACGCTGAACCTCGAAGGCCACGCGCTGGCCATCGTCGCCGACCGCCAGGACATCCGCCACCCAATCTCGAGCTAGATGAACTGCTTCAATAACGGCGTGCCAACCGTCTTGCGAGTCGATGGTCGTCGCCAGCGCTGCCGTCATCGCGCGATGTTGCTCCGACTGCGGTTTGTGCTGAAGTGCACAGGTCCGCCAATGGGCGAAATAGTGAAGGCCGAGCGGAGACGTCTTCGCCACAGCCCTCGTCTTACACACCGGCATCACCATACGTGCCAAGTCGGCGAGGCATTGAGCTTGGCCCAGGCCGCATCGTCGAGCTTAGACGAATCGATCCGGTTCCCAAGCTCCGCAACCAGTGGCATGGCTCCCCTTCGGCTATGGCTACCCGTTCGCCGAATAGAAGCACAGGTCTCCGACAATCTACGGCCGAGGAATCTTCCCACCGAGCTGATAGAGCGCCAGGTCGACGTCTCGTGCCGACCAGCAGTGCCCACGTTTTGTGGCAGCTTCTCTCAGATCCTCAACGAGGAGCATGTACCGGCCGTACCGTCCACGGGCGTTGCTCAGTGGCAGTCCTAATTCCATCAGCCCAGCGTGGGCGGGACGGTCGTGCACTGCCATGCGATCCGGCGCCGCCGCGAACAGCAGAGCTGACGCCAGCGCGTCCCCGCTCTGGAAACCCGGCAGGGGCGAAAGAGCCCGGCGCCCGGCCCTTGCTGCTTTCGGAACACTCGGGGACTCGTCTCGTACGTCCAGCATCGTCTTGGCGGTGATTGCGCGCACCTCTGAATCGTTCATGATCATCAGCTCGCTTACCCATGGCGTATCAGCCCTAAGGCGTTTCCAGAACAGCAGAGCCCCCACATCAGCCTTACCGATGCTGTTCGTTGCGCGGGCGTGATCTGTCACTTCATGGAGTATTTCGTCATAAGCTGGAGACGAGGCCACGATTGCCGCGTTGCAGTTCGTCCCAGCCATCAGCGTCGAGAATGCCGAAGGATTCATCACGGTCGCCCATGACCAAAGCATGCCAGATCAAGAAGGCAGCGATGCTGGTTTTCGCCCCGTGTATGCTCGCGACTTTGTTGGAAAGGTTGCGTTAGCGCTGCGCTGAAGTCCCTCCCGTTTGACGTAGACCTCCGCGAGCTCGCCGCATGTCATGTCGCTAGCATTTGCGTATAGGTTCCATACTGGGATCATGGCCGCACCACTGAGCACTTTCTCGTCCGACACGTACGTACCGATCCTCAAGGCCAAGCAGGCCGAACTTGATGCACTGCAGACGGCGCCGCCTGAGCGGCTCGTGCCACTCTTGGAGGTCGCCAAGATGGAGGCCACCGCTGACATGCTGTCAAAGGCGTGGCCGCACGCCGACGATGTGGTTTGGGTGCATTGCGTCAATTTGCAGGGAGAAACCGAGTATGACTTTGCCGGCCGGATATTTTCGCTCTTTCAAGCTCTCGCGTCACGGACGAAGGCAGTACCGGTCGTGACGGAGACCGAGACCCAGGAAGTCCTCGAGGCTGTTCGCCAAGTCATCGCCCGTGATTCTCGCGGAGTTGTCCTTCGCCTTGACGTGGAGGACATTGTTGATCCAGACGCTGACACGTCGGGCAATATTGCAGCGACTTTGGATGCCCTGGGTGTCGTCGAAGCACACGTCGACCTTCTCGTGGACTGTGGACTGCTGCGGGAGGAGGCTCCCGCGATTCTTGCCGCTGTTGCAGCCCGCGCGCTGTCCAGTCTGCCGAACCTCGGGATGTGGCGGAACGTCGCGGTTGCGTTCTCGGCGTTCCCTCAAGTGGTGGGCGATGTTGTCGCCAAGGATTCGGTGGGAGTTCTTCCTCGATACGATGCCGCGGCTTTTGTCGCCCTTCAGTCAGACGCGGAACGCGAGGTAATCTATAGCGACTATGCAGTGGGCCTTCCGTCCTACGGCAATGCGCCCTTCGCACCGATCCCGAATATCAAGTATGCGACTGATCGGGAGTGGCGCGTTCATCGTGCTCACTCGAAGACTGGTCCAAGTCCTCAATACAGAGCGCTGGCTAACCCGGATCTTCCACGGCAGGGCTGGATGATCGGCGCGTAGAAACACGGAAGTGCCCTCTGATCAGGGAAGACTTGGGATTGCGACGTCTCAAGAACCCCTGAATGGAAGGCACTCCGTAGGTGAAGCGTACTTCGTGGTCGGCCGGTCTGCATGTCACCGCTGACGGCACCGGCGTGGTGGCCCACGCGGGCAGCGCCGCGCTGCGGCTCTTGTCCGACCGGACCGGGCTCACGGCCGAGCTGTCCAAGGCGATGGCGCGTCGGGCGTTCATTCCCGGCCACGACCGGGGCCGGGTCCTGACGGACGTGGCGGTGATGCTCGCCGACGGCGGGGAGGCGATCGCAGACATCGACGTGCTGCGCCACCAGTCCCAGGTGCTCGGGCCGGTCGCGTCGCCGGCGACCGTGTGGCGGGCGCTGGACGAGACCACGGCCGCGAGGCTGAAGAAGATCCAGTCTGCCCGGGCCCGTGTCCGCAGGAACGTGTGGGCGCAGCTGGGACTCCGTGGCGGCATTCCGTCGTCGAAGGCCGCCGGAGCTGATCTCGGCTCCACCGTCGTGCTGGACGTTGACGCGACGGTCGTGGTCGCGCACTCCGAGAAGGAGAAGGCCGCGCCGACGTTCAAGCGGACCTTCGGGTTCCACCCGCTGGGGGTCTGGTGCGACAACACCTCCGAGTTCCTCGCCGCCAGGCTCCGGCCCGGCAACGCCGGGTCGAACACGGCCGCAGACCACATCGAGGTCCTCACCGAGGCGATCTCCCAGATCCCCGCAGCCTGCAGAAAGAGGATCCTGGTCCGCTCCGACGGGGCAGGGGCCTCCCACCAGCTCCTGGACTGGCTCGATCGCCAGGGCAGGGTCCGGGGCCGCCGGGTCGAATACAGCGTCGGGTTCGCCATCACGGAGAAGATCCGCGAGGCCATCGCCCAGATCCCGGCCCGGGTATGGGCCCCGGCCCTGGACGCCGACGGCGGAATCAGGGACGGCGGCGACATAGCCGAGCTCACCGGGCTCCTGGACCTGACCGGCTGGCCGGAGGGCATGCGCCTGATCGTGCGCCGGGAACGCCCCCACCCCGGCGCACAGCTGTCCCTGTTCGAAGAGGCCGACGGGTGGCGGTACCAGGCCTTCGCCACCAACACGGCCACGGGGCAGCTGGCGTTCCTCGAGGCCCGCCACCGGGCCCACGCCCGCGTCGAGGACCGCATCCGCCACGCCAAGGACACCGGCCTGGGCCGGTTCCCGTCCCGGGACTTCGCGATCAACCAGGCCTGGCTCATGCTCGCCCAGATCGCCGCGGACCTGACCGCGTGGGCCCGCATGCTCGCCTTCACCGGCGACGCCGAAGTGCTCGCGGCCTGCGAGCCCAAAGCCCTGCGCTACCGGTTCCTGCACGTCCCCGCCCGACTGGTCCACGGCGCCCGGCGTCGATGGCTCCGGATCCCCGAGACCTGGCCCTGGGCCCCAGCGATTGTCGCGGTCTTCGCCAACATCGCAGCCATCCCGAAACCTGCCTGAGCGAACCCGTCCGCCCACGACCGAAGGAACCGGAGAACCGCAGCCCGGCAGCGCCAGCCGGCACTCCGCCATGCCCACGACCGCATCACAAGACATCGATCAGGATCGAGCTGCGAGGCCCTCGGCCCAGCCGAACACATGAAAGACCGAGGCTAAGGCCATCATCGCGGCGCCGTACTACAGCGGCCCGCGGTTCAGTCCGGGGGACCGGCAGATCATCGACGTGGCATCCGGAGCCTCCGGGCCAGGAAACGCGACGACACACCTTCGGGCGGCGATGTCCCGTCATCTGCATGTGGTGCTGTTCCGTCTCGCCACCCACGGCGAACCATAAGACTATCTCTCACAAGGGCTCTCAGCTCATCGAGAGATGCGACATCAGCAAGTTTGGCCCAGAGGACGTCGCGCGGCTTGGAGCGCAGACCTTTAGAATGCCCAAGGAAGTCCAGTGCGGCAAGCGCTTCGTCACGCCAAAGGAGGCGCGCGAGAGCGATTTCACTCTGCCGCTTCGACAGGCGGGCTCGGCGAACGCAGCGATAGGTGAGGGTACCTTGCTCGGTTCTTGCAACGACGGCGAGTCCCCAACCCGCAGCGATCGATTCTCTTGCTGCGGAAAGGTGCCGTTTCGTGACGACGAGAGTGCAGTAGTCAAAGACCTGCTCGAATACTTCCATCTGTCTCGGCAGTCGGTAGAGAGAGTCTAGATCGCTCTTGATCTCGTAGCCTCGGAAGGATCGTCCGATTACAGCGAGGTCGATTCGTCCTTGATCTCCAATGACGAACTCGTCGACAAGCCGATTCCGGCCAGTGTCATCGGTCTCCTGAGCACGTACGCACGCGCGAATTTCCGCTTCGGTTACCGGAACCATGACGTTGATACTATCCCCCGCGCTAGGGCGGAGGCTGGTGGCGGGTGGACGATAATTGGTCCGGCGACGGCTGAGCCGTTCAGGCTTCACCATGGCGTGACAGTCGCGCGGCCGGGTTCCAAGGCTCGAGCTCAGAGGATCCGCCGTGTTTCCGCGCGGTGCTTGGCCCCATGCGCCCGGTCGTCGATGTCAAGGCAGGCGGGGCAGCGGATTTCTCACCTGGAGCGTATGGAACACCGAAGTTGGGTCCTGTGGCGTGAAGCTGACGAATCAGCACTATCCACGGTAGAAGGTCGGAAGACGACGTGTTGGCCCACGGCCGCGCCTACCTTCCTCTGAGCACTCTTGGCACGATTCGTCGGCGCGAGGCTCCTCCTCGAAGAACTCTCCGGTGCGGGGATCGTGTTTCGTCCAGCCAAAGTCGACTGGGTCTAGGAGGCCGGTCACCGACATCAAGAAGCCGTTCGTGGCCAACGATGCACAAACGGAGTTCATCGTGATGACACTCGGCGCCGGGACATCGTCGTCGTCGACATAGCGCTGTCGGCGCAGTTCTTCAGGATCAGTGGCTTCCTCGCGGAGTCGTCCAGCGTCAATGAGCCCGTTACAGAAGAGGCAGCCTTTGCCCGGAATGACCGGTCGGTTCGCAGCAAACATGTCCACTACTGCGCCCGATTCCTTGTCGATCTGGACCTTGACGCCCATCTGTGCTCCAGGGATCAAGTACTGATGGACGAGTGCGTTGAAGACCAACCTGGCCTGCATGGTGTCGGCCGCAAGGAAGAGGTGGTCACAGTCGACAAGTGCTTCGGCTGCACGGGGTTCCATGATGCTAATGGGAAGAGCATCCATTCGGGTGCGGCCTGCTTCGCGAGCATGACGCTTTGCGATCCGGACCTTGGTCGCCCGGAAGCGTTCGAAGAACTTTCCGACTCGTCCCAGCCGACGGTGCGTCAGTTGCGGGAGCGTGTCCCCGCGCTTGCTTCCGACCACGCGCGGAAGATTGGAAGGCTCAATGCGGTCAGGGTCGACGACAACGAGTTCGCCAACCCCAAGCCGCACGAGGTTTTCGATGATGATCGATCCGGCCCCGCCAGCACCAATGACGCCAACTTTCAGATTCTTTAGGATCTCCTGACCGCGGTCGCCAAAAAGGCGGGCCTGACGATCAAATTGTTCGCCAGCACCCGCAGGTGCCAGTTCTGGTTCAGGACGAAGGATGCGCCGCGGGTATCCAGCGACAACCATCACATCGAGGTCAGAACGGTGACCATCCGGGAACCAGATGTCGCCCGCAACAGCATCTGAGGCGAAGACCAGGCCTCCAACAGGCGGTCCGTTCACGATGTCCCGCAGTGCCGGATATCCGCGCTCATGGGACTGCATATCGGTCTGCGAGAAGCCCACGCTGGTCGAACCGCCATGGCAATGTGCGGCAAGATATGCCATCTTCAACTCGGCGCATTCCAGGACACAGTCCATGACGAAATCGGCCGTGAGCATGCGATATCCGTACTGCCCCGGGACATAGTCGACACCGTCGACCGCGAGAAATAGCCGGTGTGCCAGCAGCCGCGTGCCGCGGCTTGTTTCCATGACGGATGCCGCGATCACCGCCCCGTGTTCGTCGTGGTCCCCGGGGAAAAGGTGCGAGTGCAGTTCGCTCATCATCTCTTCCGGGATGTGCAATGACGCGCTCACGTCCGGGCCTCCAGCCAGTACAGCACCTTGGCCAACTTGAGCGCCGCGCTGTCCACGGCTGAGTCCAACTGATTCGAGCGGCGCGACACCTGGATCGCTCGAAGCTCCGCGCCCGCAAATTGGAAGTTGCCCAGCGACGTCCCCTCGCCCAGTGGAGTGGTCTCCGGACGGGTGGAATCCTTGATGCGCACCGCAGGGTCGATGAAGTGCGGGTACACGTCGGCCACCGGGTAGTTCACCGTGATGTGGAACTTAATCCACGTCTCAGCCTGCGAGTACTGAGACTCAAGCGGCACCGTGTCCACGGTCACGAAGGCACCACCGTCGCCGTCAGCGATGAAGGAGACGTTCGCGTCCGGGTGCTGGTCCTGGATCTCGGCGATCGCAGTCTCGATTTCAGGTGTCACTGCCACCGGGTACTCCTTAAGAGTTGTCGTCGCCTGCGGTGGCCACGAACTGTGAGCCCTCAGAGACTCCGACGGTGTCGTTGTCACCGATGATCTTGCGCTTCTTGTTCTTGATCTCCGCGAGCTGAAATCCGATCTCGATCTGCACCCCGGCGTTGATCGCTGCCTGCTTGATCTGCAGACCGGTCAAGGAGTGGTTGGTGACGGGGACCTGGTTGTTGTTGACGATGATGTTGAAGCTCTTGTCAGGCTTCGGTGCGGCTTCTTCGGCCATGGCTGCTACCTCCGTGATGATTGCAATATAGGTGATCGTTTGCTACTCTAGCATTGCATACTAGGCGTTGGATTGCAAGTTCGCAATCAGGAGGAAGAGTGATGGACAAGAAGGGGTGGTTTGACGCTGAGGCGTTCTACGAGGCGCTCGACTCTGTGCGCGTGGCCAGGACGCTGAACTGGAAGCAGGTGGCGGCCGAGTCGGGTGTGAGCGCGTCGACGTTGACGCGGATGGCGCAAGGTCGCCGACCAGACGTGGATGGACTCGCCGCTCTGGCAGCGTGGTCGGGGTTGCGTGCGGATGACTATGTTCGCAGCGACGCCGAGGTGCCTGGACCAGAGCCTCTGGCGATGATTTCGACGTACCTTCGTAGCGACAAGAACCTGACCAGCGAAGCCGCAGCAGCAATGGACGAGCTGATCAAGGCGACGTATCAGAGGTTGCGCACGAAGGGCTGACATGGGGTATCGGTACGGGTTTAAGACAGAAGCCAACACCTTGGCGGAAGACATCCGCGCGGAGCTCGGTCTGAGCTCAATGGACGCGTTCGATCCCTACCGGCTAGCCGCCTACCTCGAGATACCGATCTGGGAAGTGAGCAGCTTTGCGAACGAGAATCCGGCCATCTTGTGCCTGCTCAACGGAGAACGGAGCTATTTCTCTGCTGCGACGATCTTCGCTGGCCGACGTCGCACGATCGTGCACAACGACTCCCACAGTCCCGTGCGGCAGCACAGCAACCTCTCCCACGAGCTTGCGCACAGCCTCCTGCAGCACCCACCAACTCCAGCAATGGATGCTCGTGGCTGCCGTGATTGGAATCAGGACATCGAAGACGAAGCCGAGTGGCTCGCCGGTATTCTGCTCATCTCTGAGGATGCGACGCTGTCTATCGTTCGTCTGGGCTGGAGCAAAGAAGGCGCGGCAGCACATTTCGGAGTGAGTACGCAGATGGTGCAGCGTCGCCTAAATGCAACCGGTGCCGTAAAACGCGTAAGCCGGGCGAGAAACTACCGGCGGCGGTAGCGAGCAGGCCTGGAGGACGGTACATAAAAGAATGAGATTCTCGGAGCACTTCAGTATCCGACGGACCGAGCAGGACGACTGGTTCGACCCTCACCTAGCGGTGGACACTGAGCTGTTCATCGACCCCCTCCTCCTGCTTGAAGCTGGCGACGAATGGGCCGAAGCGCATCGGGAACTGATCGCTCACTTCATCCACTGCTGCGCGCTGGTGGCGAAGTCAACAGGCAAAGACTCTGTCTCGGCCAAAGCAGCCAGGCGACTACTCACCTCCCCGAGCCGTTCGAGATTGGTCTTGGCTACAGCTCTGATGGCACTCGTGGGTCGGGCGCGGGGGACAAGTTCGCTAGCCGCATGGCCGACGGGATCGCGGTGGCTATCGCAGCCGGCTTGAAGGTGCCAGGAAGAGATCGGCATCCTGAACGAAGGGATTGGGGCCGATCGGATCTCAGATGCTACTGCGAACGTCATTATGGGTCGGCTGATCGCATATACCCAGGTAGTAGCCGAGAGGCAAGGCGTTCCACTTGAGCCGCACCGGGTCAAGAACGCTCGCGTCAGCATAGAAGCGGCCCAGTGGTATGACGAGGACAGGTTACTTTCAACCAATCCGGCTACAGGACGTCCGCCGCCTCATAGCGGGCGACGATCTCATCGAGCTTGGCCTGGCCGAAGCGATCGATGAGACGGTAGCGCTGGCGCGTGGACACCGGCCTCGTCCTCGGTTTGGCCGTGGTGTCCGCCGCCACTCTGGCCAAGGCGGTATCCAGGGCATCGAACTGGGCCAGTTTTGGGCGGGGACGCTTCGAATAGTCTGCGAGCACCCCAGCGTGAGCCGGCCGTGTTAGTCCTGCTGATCGCGACCCTTGCCCTCACCTGTGACCCATGCCATACTCGTCCTCGATACGCATCGACGATGCGGTTCGACGAGCACGAGGAGGTGACCCGCGATGCCGACCAGCAAGGACGTGGCCCGTCTGGCGGGCGTCTCGCAGAGTACCGTCTCGTACGTCATGAGCGGCCGCCGGCCCATCTCCGAGGAGACTCGGAAGCGCGTCGAGGCAGCCATGGAGGAGCTCGCGTTCCGGCCGAACGCCGGCGCGAGGGCGCTGGCTAGCCGGCGCAGCCAGGTCATCGGGCTCGCGATCCCGTTCGTTCCGGACCTGCACATGGGCTCGATCATGGAGTTCATCTCCGTCATCGCGGCCACGGCCCGGCAGAGCGACTACGACATCCTGCTCGTCACCGACGACGAGGGGCCCGAGGGCCTCGAGCGCGTCGTGGGCCAGCAGCTCGTCGACGGGCTCATCATCATGCAGGTCGAGCGCGAGGACGCCCGTGTCCCCGTCATCCGCAACCTCCCGGTCCCCAGCATTCTCATCGGCATCCCCGAGAAGCACGACGGCCTCGAGTGCATCGACGCCGACTTCGAGCTCGCCGGGGCAATGTGCGTCGAGGAACTGGCACAGCTGGGCCACGAAAACGTGATCCTCGTGGACTGGCAGGACACCGTGGTCACGCGCCACGTGAACTACGTCAAGCGGTTCCACCGCGGCGTCGACAGGGCGGCGGCTGCCACGGGCATCAAGGTCATCCGCACTCCGGGCCGCGTCACCATCGCCGGCATGGAGAAGGCCATCACCAAGGCCCTCAAGGAAAACAGGGGAATCCCAGCCTTCATCGCCCCCGAAGGCGCCAACCAGGATCTCCTCGTCGAAGCCCTCAACAACTTAGGGCTCGTCCTCGGGGAGGACGTCTCCGTCGTCGTCAATTGCCCCGATCGGATCGCCGAACGCCAGCGCATCCCGCTCACCACGATCTGGATGGAACCAGACGAAGTCTCCCGCCGCGCGGTCCACATGATGGTTCGCGACCTCACCGATCCCACGTCCAGGCCCCACGAGGCCCTGGAGCTCATCCGGCCCGTGCTGAAGCGCCGGAAGAGCACCATCCGTCCCCGCGCGCAGCGCTGACGGCGGGTACCCCCGAGAAAGAGCAACGCCCCGTCCACATCGATGCGCATCGTCGATACGCATCGACAATCCGATCAGGAGAACCCAATGAAGCGAACCTCCCTCACCGCCCGCGCAGGCACCGTCCGCACCGGCCTGGCCCTCGCGGCCCTGGCGATCCCAGCGGTCCTGACGGGCTGCGGCGCGAGCAACAGCGCGTCGTCGAACGCGGACGTCAAGACGATCTCGGTGCTCGATTACTACAACAACGAACCGGACAAGTCGTTCATCGGCGACGCCCTGAACAAGTGCGCCGAGAAGGCCGGCGTCACGCTCGACCGCCAGACCATCACGGGCTCGTCGCTCATCCAGAAGGTCCTCCAGCAGGCGTCATCGAAGACGCTCCCGGACGTCCTCATGCTCGACAACCCCGACCTCCAGCAGATCGCCGCGACCGGCGCGCTCGCCCCGCTGAGCGACTTCAACGTCAGCACGGACGGCTTCGCGCAGGGCGTGCTCCAGGCCGGCACGTACAACGGCAAGGTCTACGGCCTGGCCCCGACGGTCAACACGATTGCCCTCTTCTTCAACAAGGACCTCCTCGCCAAGGCCGGCGTCCAGCCGCCCAAGACCTGGGACGAGCTCAAGGCCGCGGCCGCGAAGCTCACGAGCGGCAGCCAGTACGGCATCGCGTTCGACGCCAATGCGACCTACGAGGGCACGTGGCAGTTCCTCCCGTTCATGTGGAGCAACGGCGGCGACGAGAAGAACATCGCGACTTCCCAGACCGCCGAGGCCCTCCAGCTCTGGACGGACCTCGTGAAGTCCGGCTCGGCGTCGTCGGGCGTTCTGAACTGGAAGCAGGCGGACGTCAAGGACCAGTTCGTGGCCGGCAAGGCCGCCATGATGGTCAACGGCCCGTGGCAGCTCCCCACGCTCGACAAGGTCCAGGGCCTCAACTACGGCATCGTCCAGCTCCCCGTGAAGTCCGCCTCGGACACCGAGGTCGCGCCCCTGGGTGGCGAGACGTGGACCGTCCCGCAGACCGGCAACAAGGCCAAGCAGGCCAAGGCCGCGCAGGTCGTGGCGTGCATGAACAGCGACGAGATGCAGACCTCGATGGCGAAGCAGCGCAACACGGTCCCGTCCAAGACCACGCTCGCGTCCCAGTTCGCGGCCGACAACCCCAAGCTCGCCGTCTTCACCGACCTCATCAAGACCGCCCGCGCCCGCACCGGCGAGCTCGGCGCCGATTGGCCCAAGGCCGCGACCAAGATCTACACGGCCATCCAGACGGCCCTCACGGGCAAGGCCACGCCGTCGGACGCCCTCCAGCAAGCCCAGAACGGCTGATCAGGCACCAGATGACGACGACGACCACCACCCGAGCGCCCATCCGCCGCGCCGCTTCGGCCGGCACCCGAGGGCTGCGGAACGGGAAGCGCGGGCGCGGGAGGGAGAGCCTGTATCAATGGCTCTTCCTCATCCCCGCGGCCGTCTACCTGGCGCTGTTCTTCGGCTACCCCGTAGTGAAGAACCTCATCATGAGCTTCCAGGACTACGGCACCGCGACCTTCTACACGGGCGAGGCCCCGTGGGTCGGCTTCGCGAACTACGCCGCTGTCCTCGGCTCCTCGATATTCACGACGGCGGCGCTCAACACGGCGCTGTTCACGGCGGGTTCGATCGTGGGCCAGTTCGTGATCGGCCTCGCGCTCGCGGTGTTCTTCCGCAAGAAGTTCCCGCTGAGCGGCGTGCTGCGCTCGCTGCTCCTGCTGCCGTGGCTCATCCCGCTCATCGCGAGCGGCGCGGTGTGGAAGTGGATCCTCGACAAGGACTCCGGGGCGCTCAACCAGTTCCTCGAGGCGCTGCACATTGTGCCGAACGGGGTCCCGTGGCTCACGAGCACGCAGCTCGCGCTCGTCGCGGTGGTCGGCGTCAACGTCTGGATCGGCATCCCGTTCAACGTCACCATCCTGTACGGCGGGCTCCAGGACATCCCGGACGAGCTCTACGAGGCCGCGGCGCTCGACGGCGCCACCGGCTGGCGCTCGTTCTGGAACGTCACGTGGCCCATGCTCCGGCCCGTGGTGAACGTGGTCCTGGTGCTGGGCGTGGTCTACACGCTCAAGGTCCTGGACATCATCCTCGCCCTGACCGGGGGAGGGCCGGCCAACGCTAGCCAGACGATCGCGACCCAGTCGTACGCGCTGTCCTTCCAGCAGTTCCAGTTCGGCCAGGGCTCCGCGCTCGGCAACATCCTCGTGCTCATCTCGCTCGTGTTCGCGCTCTTCTACCTGCGGGCCAGCCGGCGCGGCGTCGAGGACTGAAAGGAGGGATTTCCATGGCTACCATTGCTGCATCGACTCCGGGTCCGGCCAAGAGCCCCGCCCGGGTGGCGCGGGCCAAGCGCACGGGCCTCCCGTACACGGCGCTCGGGATGCTGTTCCTCGCGATCATGCTGTTCCCCGTCTACTGGATGGTGAACGCCTCGCTCCAACCCAACGGCACCACGATCCAGGCCACGTGGTTCCCCATCCACCCGGACTTCTCGGGATACGGGACGGCTTTTGCGCAGCAGGGCCAGAACCTGGGGACATCGCTCGTGGTGGCTTTAGGGAGCGTCGTGGTGAGCCTCGCGATCGCCGCGCCCGCCGCGTACGCGCTGAGCCACTTCAAGGTCCGGGGCACAAATGTTGTGCTGTTCGCGATCCTCATCAGCCAGATGATCCCGGGGATCGTCGTCGCGAACGCGCTGTACACGGCGTACAACGACCTGGGGCTGCTCAATACGATCGGCGGGCTCATCCTCGCGGACTCGTCGCACGGCATCCCGTTTGCGATCCTCATCATCCGCGCGTTCATGGGGTCGCTGCCGAGCTCGATCATCGAGGCCGGGCGCGTGGACGGGGCCGGGCACGTGCGCGTGTTCTGGTCGATCGTGCTGCCGGTGAGCCGGAACGCGCTCATCACGGCGGGGCTGTTCACCTTCCTGTTCGCGTGGAGCGACTTCCTGTTCGCCCTCACACTCACCACCACCGACGCCGTTCGGCCCGTGACGCTCGGCCTGTACCAGTACATCGGCTCGTACGTCACCGACTGGAGCTCCGTCATGGCGACGGCGGTGCTCGCCTCGCTGCCCGCCGTCGTCCTTCTTCTGGTCGCCCAGAAGTTTGTCGCCGCCGGGACTGCCTCCGGCGCCGTGAAGTAGCCGTACCCGAGAGGAAAAGGATTTCTCATGACACCACCCATCCGCGTCACCGTGTGGGGCGAATACCGGCACGAGCTCCGCGAGGAGCACGTGGCCGCGATCTACCCCGACGGCATGCACACCACGATCGCCGAGGGCATCCGCGAGAACCTCGGCTCCCGGGCCGTTGTCCGCACCGCGACGCTCGACGAGCCCGAGCACGGCCTCACCGAGGACGTCCTCGCCGAGACCGACGTCCTGACCTGGTGGGGCCACGCGGCCCACGGCGAGGTGAGCGACGAGGTCGTCGAGCGGGTCCACCGGCACGTGCTCTCCGGCATGGGCCTCGTGGTGCTGCACTCGGGCCACTGGTCGAAGATCTTCCAGAAGCTCATGGGCACCACATGCACCCTCCGCTGGCGCAGCGAGCAGGACCGCGAGCTCGTGTGGACCGTCAACCCCACCCACCCGATCGCCCAGGGCGTCCCGCACCCCATCGACATCCCCGCCCAGGAGATGTATGGCGAGTACTTCGACATCCCCGCGCCCGACGAGCTCGTGTTCGTGAGCTCGTTCAGCGGGGGAGAGGTGTTCCGCTCGGGCTGCACGTTCCGCCGCGGCCACGGCAAGATCTTCTTCTTCAGCCCCGGCGACCAGGACTACCCCGTGTACCACCACCGCGACGTGCGGCGGGTCATCGCGAACGGCGTCGAATGGGCGGTTACCGACCGGCCCGAGCGCGCCCTCCCGACGCTGCTGCGGTACGAGACCGGCGAGTTCTTCCGCGGCACTGATTATTCGCACGCGGCGCCGGACATCGCCGAGGCTCGCGCAGCCGCAGGGGCTGCGGCTGCGAATGCAGGGGCCAACGCAGAGGCGCACGCATGAGCGCTCAGCCGGGCTTCGCCGTCGTCGGTTCAGACGGCGGGCCGCTGCGCGTCGTTCTGGTCGGCGCGGGCTCGATGGGCAAGGCGTGGCTGCGGGCGGTCGCCGCGAACAGCGACGTCGAACTCGCGGGGATCGCGGACCTCGACCTCGCCGCCGCGGAGTCGGCCGCCGGCGAGTTCGTCGGGCAGGGCCTCCCGGTGGGCCGGGACGCCGTCGAGCTCGCCCGGCGCTCCGGCGCGCAGGCGATCATCAACGTCACCATCCCGGCCGCGCACCACCCGGTGACGACGGCGGCGCTCCTCGCCGGATTCCCCGTGCTGGGGGAGAAGCCCGTGGCATCGACGGTCGCGGAGGGACTCTCCCTCGCGGCCGCCGCCGAGCTCACGGGCCAGCTGTTCATGGTGAGCCAGTCGCGCCGCTACAACCGGCACCTGTTCGCCGCGAAGGCCCAGTCCGAGGCCTTGGGCCGGGTGGGCATCCTGTCCGTGGACTTCTTCAAGGCCCCGCGCTTCGGCGGCTTCCGCGAGGTCATGGCGAGCCCGCTCCTGCTCGACATGGCAATCCACCAATTCGACATGGCACGCTTCCTCCTCGACGCAGACCCCGTCTCCGTCACGTGCGAGGAGTACAACCCCGCGTGGAGCTGGTTCGGCGGCAACGCGGCGGCGACCGCGACGTTCGAGTTCGACGGCGGCGCGCGCTTCGTGTTCAACGGCAGCTGGTGCAGCCCCGGCTTCGAGACCTCGTGGAACGGCTCCTGGCGTATCTCGGGCGAGCTCGGCACTGTCCTCTGGGACGGCGACCACGAGCCCGCGGTGGCGCTGGCCGCTGGCGAGGGGCTGGTTGAGGCGGGGTCGGCCGAGGCGGGGCTGGCCGCGGAGGAGGGCGGCGCCGTCGTCCGTCCTGTTGCCGACCCCGGCCAGGAGATCGCGGGCTCGCTGCGCGAATTCGTCGCCGCCGTGCGCACCGGCGCCGAGCCCATGGGGCGCGTGCACGCCAACATCCTGAGCCTCGCCATGGTCGAGGCCGCCGTGAAAAGCACGACGGCGGGGCACCGGGTCGCGCTCGACGAGATCCTCAGCGACTCCTACGAGGCCGCCCTCGGGGCCGAGACGAACGAGGACGTGCTGCGCGTGCTCAAGTCGTGGCCGTCTGTGCGGGAGGGCTTGGCACGACCGGCCCTCGGCCGCTAAACCGGCGCTGGCCAGCACCGGTTTAGCGGGTCTGCACCGGTCGCGCCCACAGGCAACTGGGTGGCCGGGACCCCGCAACTGGGTGCCCGGGACCCCGCAACTGGGTGGCCGGGACCCCGCAACTGGGTGGCAGGGACCCCGCAACTGGGTGGCAGGGACCCCGCAACCAGCTCGTGGCGAGAAGGCA